>NZ_JBVJHM010000002.1:0-705271 GCF_055586805.1 Micromonospora sp. NPDC049201
CGTCGACCGCCCGCACCGCCCCCCTGCCACGCAACCCGTCCCGCACCGGGAAATGCTTCGTCAGCCCCCGCACCGACAACAACGGCTCGGTCTCGGCGCTCATCGGGCCACTCCCACCTGGGCGATGTCCTGCTGATAGAGCCGGGTGCGCTCCTCGGCCGGCAGGTGGCAGGCCACCAGATGCCCCGCCTCCCCGGCCGCCCGGAGCGCGGGCACCTCCGTGCGAGAGCGCTCGCCGTTGACGCCGGCGTAGCGGCAGCGAGGATGGAACGCGCACCCCGACGGCAGATTGATCAGCGACGGCGGATTGCCGGGGATCGGCACCAGGTCCGCGTCGGCGTCGCCGTGCAGCGACGGCACGCTCGACAACAACCCCCAGGTGTACGGATGCTGCGGCGTCCGCAACACCCGCGCCACGCTGCCGTGCTCCACGGCCCGGCCGCCGTACATGACGAGGACGTCGTCCGCCACCTGGCTGACCACGCCCAGATCGTGCGTGATCAGGATGATGGCCGACCGGAACTCCTCCTGCAGATCGGCGAGGAGGTCCAGGATCTGCGCCTGCACCGTCACGTCCAACGCCGTGGTCGGCTCGTCGGCGATCAGCAGATCCGGGTCGTTGACCAGCGCCATCGCGATCATCGCGCGCTGCCGCATCCCACCGGAGAACTCGTGCGGGTACTGCTCGAACCGCTTTGCCGGCTGCGGGATGCCGACCCGGTCCAGCATGTCGACGGCCCGGCTGCGGGCCTCCCGCTTCCCGGCCCTCGGGTGGTGCACCCGGTACGCCTCCGCGATCTGCTTGCCCACCGAGTAGTACGGGTGCAGCGCCGACAACGGATCCTGGAAGATCATCGCCATGTCCCGGCCGCGCAGTCGCCGCACGTCGTCATCGGGCAGGCCGACGAGCTGACGCCCGCCGACGGAGATCTCCCCGGTGACGGTCGCCCGCTTGGACGTGCTGTGCAGTCCCAGGATCGCCAGCGACGTGACGCTCTTGCCGGAACCGGACTCCCCCACGATGCCGAGCGTGCGACCCCGCTCCACGGCGAACGACACCCCGTCCACGGCCCTGACCACGCCGTCCTCGGTGTCGAACCGCACCCGCAGGTCTCTGACCTGGAGATAGGGCGCGTCACCGGAGCGTTGCTCCGGCACCTCCGGGCGGTCCGGCTCCCCGGACGGCACCGCCTCCGACCTGCCCATTGACCGCCTCCCCTTCGGTGATGAAGAGAACCTACAGGAAACCTCTGGAGGCGAAAATAAGCTACATCGAGTGGTCTGTCAGCGGTCAGAGCGTAACGACTGGGTTTCCGACCTGAACAGCCCTCACCTGGACCTTCGTGAGTCGTGACTCACCGTGGTGATCTGCTCATCGCACGAGAGGTGCGACGATATCCGTGGTGAAGGAACGACGATCCCGGCCGACACGAGGTGGAGGTTTGCCATGACGGCGGCGGTGTTCGACCACGACGGCCCGTGGACCGAAGAGGAGTACCTCTCTCTCGGGGAGACGCAGCAACGCGTCGAACTCTTCGACTGGAGCCTCTACGTGACCCCTGGTCCCACCCCGCTGCATCAGAACATCTCCGGCGAACTTCGCGCCATGCTCCGCATGCCGGCGCGGGAAGCCGGGTTACGCGTGCTCGAAGCCGTGAACGTACGGCTGCGGCCGGGACGGATTCCCATTCCCGACCTGGTCATCACCAATGACATCGACCTACGCGTACCGGTGATAGAGGCCAGTGATGTGCGTCTGGTCTGCGAGGTCATCTCGCCGAGCAACGCGGCGACCGACAAGGTGCTCAAGATGCACTTCTACGCCGCGGCGCAGATCGAGTGGTACCTGCTGATCGAGCAGGACACGTTGACCATGCACCTCTACCGGCGCCAGGACGCGCACTATGTCGAGCACGCCGTCGCGAAGAGAGGCGACACGCTGGACCTGATCCGACCCGTGCGTGCCACGATCCGCCCGGAGGATCTGCTCGCCTGACGGATGTCGGTGTGTTCGCCTAGGGTCGGACGCATGGGATTCGATGCGGCGACCGCCGCCGTGCAGGCCGCCCTCGACGCGGGAGCCCGCTACGCCGACGCCCGGGTGATGCACCGCCGGTACGAGTCGATGTCGGCGCGCAACGGCGACATCGAGGAGCTGGCCCAGCACGAGAGCATCGGCCTGGGGGTGCGCGCGCTCGTCGGCTCCGGCTGGGGCTTCCACGCCGTACCCGAGCTGTCCGACGCCGCGGCCCGCGACGCCGGCCGGCGTGCCGCGGCGATCGCCGCCGCGAGCGCGCGGGTCCCCGGCCCGCCGGTCGACCTGGTGCCGGTGGAGGCGGCGGTGGCGAGCTGGGCCTCGGAGTGCGCGGTCGACCCGCTCGGGGTGCCGCTGTCCGACAAGGGCGACCTGCTGGTCGGCGCCACCGCCACGATGCGCGAGCACGGGGCCGACCTGGCCGAGGGGCTCTACCAGATCTGGGACACCACGAAGTGGTTCGTCTCCAGCGAGGGCCACCGGATCGACCAGCACATCCGCGAGTGCGGCGGCGGCATCTCCGCCACCTCGATCGGCGACGGCGAGACGCAGCGCCGGTCCTACCCGAGCTACCGCGGGCAGTACGGCACCACCGGCTGGGAGCTGGTCACCGCGCTCGACCTGGCCGCGCACGCCGCCCGGGTCGCCGAGGAGTCCCGCGAGCTGCTCACCGCGCCGGAGTGCCCATCCAGCGAGACCGACCTGATCCTCGGCGGGGAGCAGCTCGCGTTGCAGATCCACGAGTCGGTCGGGCACGCCATCGAGCTGGACCGCATCCTCGGCTGGGAGGCGGCGTTCGCCGGCACGTCCTGGCTCGACCTGGCCCGGCTCGGCTCGCTGCGCTACGGATCGGAGCTGATGAACGTGACGATCGACCCGACCATCCCGGGCGCGCTCGGCAGCTTCGGCTTCGACGACGAGGGGTCGCCTGCGGTCCGACGGGACGCGGTGCGCGAGGGGCGGTGGGTCGGGGTGCTCGCCGGCCGGGACTCGGCCGCCGTCGCCGGCCTGGACCACGGCGGCAGCGTACGCGCCGACGGCTGGGCCCGGCTGCCGATGGTGCGGATGACGAACGTGGGCCTGGAACCTGGCCCGCACACGCTCGACGAGATCATCGCGGCCACCGACGACGGGGTGCTGATGGACATCAACAGGTCCTGGTCGATCGACGACAAACGGCTCAACTTCCAGTTCGGCTGCGAGGTCGGCTGGGAGGTGAAGCAGGGGCGCCGGGGCCGGATGCTGCGCAACCCGACCTACACCGGCATCGGGCCGGTCTTCTGGCGCTCGATGGACATGCTCTCCTCGGAGACGGTCGCCTGGGGCACGCCCAACTGCGGCAAGGGCCAGCCCGGCCAGATCGGGCACACCGGCCACCCGGCCGCGCCGGCCCGGTTCCGCGGCGTGCGGGTGGGGGTACGCGCATGAGCGAACGCACCGAGCGGAGCGAGGGCCGTGAGCGCATGCCCGGTCGGCACGGCATGAGCGAACGCACCGAGCGGAGCGAGGGCCGTGAGCGCATGCCCGGTCGGCACGCCATGAGTGACGAGCGGGATCTCGCCGCCCGGGTGGTGGAGCTGGTCCGGCGCGCGGCCGGGCCGGGTGCCGAGGCCGAGGTGGTGGTGACCCGGTCCGATCTGGCGCTGACCCGGTTCGCCAACTCGTTCATCCACCAGAACGTGGCCGAGACCGGCACCGCCGTGCGGCTGCGGCTGCACGTCGACGGCCGGACCGCCGCGGGCGGCGGCAACCGGGTGGACGCCGACGGGTTGACCGCGCTTGTCGAACGCACCCGGGCGGCGGCCCGCCTCGCGCCGCCCGACCCGGCCTGGCCGGGCCTCACCGCGCCGACGTCGACGCCGACCGGCCCCGCCGTCGACGAGGCCACCGCGTTCGCGTCGCCCGACGAGCGGGCCGCCCGGGTCCGCGCGTTCGTGGACGCGGTCGACGGGCTGGAGGCGGCCGGTTACTGCCGCACCCTGTACCTGTCCGCCGCGTTCGCCAACTCGGCCGGGCACTCGGCGGTGGGCCGGGCCGCCGAGGCGGCGATGGACGGCATCGCCCGGGCCGGCGGCGCGGACGGGGTGGCCCGCCACTGCGCGGACCGCCTGGCCGACCTGGACGGCGGTGCGCTCGGCGCCCGCGCGGCGGCCAAGGCGCGGGCCGCGGCCGACCCGGTCGAGCTGCCGCCGGGGCACTACGAGGTGGTGCTCGAACCGGCCGCCGTGGCCGACCTGCTCCAGAACCTCGCCTGGTACGGCTTCAACGGCAAGCGACACGCCGAACGCCAGTCCTTCGCCGAGCCGGGCACGGCCCAGTTCGACCCGGCGGTGACGCTGGTGGACGACCCGCTGCACGCCTCCACGCTGCCGTTCGACCTGGAGGGCACCCCCCGGCGGGCGCTCACCCTGGTGCGGGCCGGCACCACCGAGGCGGTGGCGCACGACCGGCGCAGCGGCGCCGGGGCGGGCACCGGGTCCACCGGGCACGGCATGGCCGGCGGGTCGACGTTCGGCCCGATCCCCAGCAATCTCCGCCTGCTGCCTGCGGACGCCGCCCCGGTGGCGACCGTCGACGGCCCGGCCGGTTCGGTGGGCGCGGGCGTGACCGGTGCGGTGGGTGACCCGGACACGGCGGCCCTGGTGGCCGGCGTACGGCGCGGGCTGCTGGTCAGCGACTTCTGGTACACGCGGGTGCTGGACCCCAAGCAGCTCGTGGTCACCGGCCTGACCCGCAACGGCGTCTGGCTGGTCGAGGACGGCGTACCGGTGCGGGCGGTGCGCGACTTCCGGTTCACCGAGTCCTATCCGCGTGCCGTGGGGCCGGGCCGGGTGCTCGGCCTGGGCCGGCGGCCGGTCCGGCAGCCGGCCCGGTCCGACGGGTCGTGGTGGGAGGGCCCGGCGCTGCGACTGTCGTCGTGGCACTTCACCGGCGGTGCGTCCGGCTGAGCGACGCCGCACATATTGATCATGAGCCGGGTCTTTCCAACCAGCGGGACACACGGGACACTGCGTTGCGCGGCCGGGCCGTGAAGATCGGCGTAACGTGTGTCACTTAGCCGCGCCGGTTCACCGGCGTGGTTCCACGCGTGCGCAGGACGTGACAGTGACGTCAGGGAGATGACTCGAATGACAACTACGTCGGCCAGGGGGCCGAGGTCGCAGCCGCGGGGAGCGCGGGCACGTGCCGCCATCGCGGCGAAGACGTTGCGGACCGACCGATGGTGGCTCGCCCCACTGATCACCGTGGTCGGGCTCAGCGCCTGGGTCATCTACGCGACCGTCCGGGTCTTCATGCACAAGTGGTACTGGGTGGAGCAGTACCACTACCTGACCCCGTTCTACTCCCCCTGCGTGACCGAGCGGTGCGTCGAGGGCTCCTCGCACTTCGGCAGCTTCCTGCCCGGCTGGTGGATCATCCCGGACGCGGCGCTGACCCTGCCGTTCCTGCTGCTGTTCCGGCTGACCTGCTACTACTACCGCAAGGCGTACTACCGGTCGTTCTGGCTGTCGCCGCCGGCCTGCGCCGTGCCGGACGGGCACCAGACGTACAGCGGCGAGACGCGGTTCCCGCTGCTCGGGCAGAACCTGCACCGCTACTTCTTCTACGCCGCCGCGATCATCTCGCTGATCAACACCTGGGACGCCGTCCTCGCCTTCCACTCCCCCGAGGGCTTCGGCTTCGGTCTGGGCAACATCGTCCTGCTGCTCAACGTGGTGATGCTCTGGGCGTACACGATCTCCTGCCACTCCTGCCGGCACATCATCGGTGGCCGGCTCAAGCACTTCTCCAAGCACCCGGTGCGGTACAAGGCGTGGACCGGCGTGTCCTGGTTGAACGTCCGGCACATGCAGCTCGCCTGGATCACGCTCGGCACCCTGGCGTTCACCGACTTCTACGTGATGGCGATCGCCGCCGGCTGGTTCAACGACCTGCGGTTCATCAACTGAGGGCCCCTGACATGACTGAAACGCGAATCGAACGACACCACTACGACGTCGTCGTGATCGGGGCCGGCGGCGCCGGCCTGCGCGCGGCGATCGAGGCCCGGTTGGCCGGCAAGAAGACCGCGATCATCTCGAAGTCGCTGTTCGGCAAGGCGCATACGGTGATGGCCGAGGGTGGCGCCGCGGCGGCCATGGGCAACGTGAACTCGCGGGACAACTGGCAGGTGCACTTCCGGGACACCATGCGCGGCGGCAAGTTCCTGAACAACTTCCGGATGGCCGAGCTGCACGCCAAGGAGTCGCCGCAGCGGATCTGGGAGCTGGAGACGTACGGTGCGCTCTTCGACCGCACCAAGGACGGCAAGATCTCGCAGCGCAACTTCGGTGGTCACGAGTACCCGCGCCTGGCGCACGTCGGCGACCGGACCGGCTTGGAGCTGATCCGCACGCTCCAGCAGAAGATCGTCTCCCTCCAGCAGGAGGACAAGCGCGAGTTCGGCAGCTACGACGCCCGGATCCGGGTGTTCTCCGAGACCACGATCACCGAGCTGCTGCTGGACGGCGACCGGGTGGCCGGCGCGTTCGGCTACTACCGGGAGTCCGGCGAGTTCATCCTCTTCGAGGCGCCGGCCGTGGTGCTGGCCACCGGCGGCGTCGGCCGGTCCTACAAGGTCACCTCGAACTCCTGGGAGTACACCGGGGACGGCCACGCGCTGGCGCTGCGCGCCGGGGCCACGCTGATCAACATGGAGTTCCTCCAGTTCCACCCGACCGGCATGGTCTGGCCGCCCTCGGTGAAGGGCATCCTGGTCACCGAGTCGGTGCGCGGCGACGGCGGCGTGCTGAAGAACTCCGACGGCAAGCGGTTCATGTTCGACTACGTCCCGGACGTCTTCCGCAAGCAGTACGCGGAGACGGAGGACGAGGCGGACCGCTGGTACACCGACCCGGACAACAACCGCCGTCCGCCGGAGCTGCTGCCCCGCGACGAGGTCGCCCGCGCGATCAACAGCGAGGTCAAGGCCGGTCGGGGTACGCCGGCCGGCGGCGTCTACCTGGACATCGCCTCCCGCAAGTCGGCGGAGGAGATCCAGCGCCGACTGCCGTCGATGTACCACCAGTTCAAGGAGCTGGCCGACGTCGACATCACGAAGGAGCCGATGGAGGTCGGCCCGACCTGTCACTACGTGATGGGTGGCGTGGAGGTGGACCCGGATTCCGGCGCGGCGGCCGGCACGGTGCGTGGCCTCTTCGCCGCCGGTGAGGTCTCCGGCGGCATGCACGGCTCCAACCGGCTCGGCGGCAACTCCCTGTCCGACCTGCTGGTCTTCGGCAAGCGGGCGGGCGGACACGCCGCGACGTACGCCGACCAGCTCACCGCCCGCCCGGCGGTGGCGGTGGCGGCGGTGGAGGCCGCGGTGGAGACGGCGCTGGCGCCGTTGCAGCGCGACACCGGGGAGAACCCGTACCAGCTCCAGCAGGATCTCCAGGTGGTGATGGGCGACCTGGTCGGCATCATCCGGCGGGAGGGTGAGCTGGCCGACGCGCTCGGCCGGCTGGCCGAGCTGCGGGAGCGGGTGGCGAAGGTGAGCGCGGTCGGCGGCCGGCGCTACAACCCGGGCTGGCACCTCGCGCTCGACCTGCGCAACATGCTCGTGGTCTCGGAGTGCACCGCGAAGGCGGCGCTGGAGCGGCAGGAGTCGCGCGGCGGGCACACCCGGGAGGACTATCCGGCGATGGACCCGAAGTGGCGGCGGGTCAACCTGGTCTGCTCGCTCGACGGCGACGCGGTCCGGCTGACCCACAAGCCGCTGCCGACGATGCGGCCGGAGCTGATCGGGCTGTTCGACCGGGCCGAGCTGTCGAAATACCTGACCGACGAGGAGCTCGCCGAGTTCGACGCCCGCACCGAGGAGGAGCGCTGATGGGAAGCAAGCGACAGTTCCGCATCTGGCGGGGTGACGAGACCGGCGGCGACCTCCAGGACTACGCGGTCGAGGTGAACGAGGGCGAGGTCGTCCTCGACGTCATCCACCGGCTCCAGGCCACCGAGGCGCCGGACCTGGCGTGCCGCTGGAACTGCAAGGCCGGCAAGTGCGGCTCCTGCTCGATGGAGATCAACGGCAAGCCGCGGCTGGGCTGCATGACGCGGATGTCGACGTTCGAGGAGACGGAGACCGTCACGGTCACGCCGCTGCGGACCTTCCCGGTGATCCGGGACCTGGTCACCGACGTGTCCTTCAACTACGAGAAGGCGCGGGAGACCCCGGCGTTCGCGCCGCCGGCCGACGTGGCGCCCGGTGACTACCGGATGCAGCAGGTCGACGTCGAGCGCTCGCAGGAGTTCCGCAAGTGCATCGAGTGCTTCCTGTGCCAGAACGTCTGTCACGTGATCCGCGACCACGACGAGAACAAGCCGGCGTTCTCCGGCCCTCGGTTCTTCATCCGGGCCTCCGAGCTGGACATGCACCCGCTCGACACGCGTACCGACCGCAAGGAGTACGCGCAGTCCGAGATGGGGCTCGGGTTCTGCAACATCACGAAGTGCTGCACCGAGGTCTGCCCCGAGCACATCAAGATCACCGACAACGGGATCATCCCCATGAAGGAACGGGTCGTGGACCGCAGGTACGATCCCCTTGTGTGGCTCGGTAACAAGATCTTCCGGAGGGGTCAGGTGCCTCAGACCAGCGCGACCAGCGGGCATTCCAGCGGTGCGGTGACCACCGGCGCGGCTCACCGTGGGGTGCACTCGCACGCCGGCGGTTCGCACGACAGCGGTGCCGAGCGCCAGGCCCAGCAGGGCGTCAACTGGCAGCGCGAGGTGCCGCACCCGACCGCTCCGGCGGTGGACGCCAACGGCAAGCTGCCGCTGACCGAGCTGACCTTCGACCGGGCCGCCGCGCCGTCGCCGTTCGGCGACGACGTGGAGTTCCCGCTGCCGGCGGAGCACCTCAACTTCGCCCACCCGCAGCAGGACGAGCCGAAGCACTGACAAGCGGCGCGACGATGACGGGGGCCAGCGGCACACGCCGCCGGCCCCTGTCCCGTTTCCGGCCGACCGTCCGGTTCGGCAGGTCTGCTCCTGCCGGCGGCGGGCGCGGCTCAGGACTTGGCGAGCAGCGGACGCAGCGCGGGCACGATCGGCACGTCGGCCGGCAGCCATTCGACGGTGTCCAGCTCGGTCGCGGAGAGCCAGCGCAGCTCGGCGTGTTCCAGCGCGGTCGGCTGGTCGCCGTGCAGCAGGCGGGCCGCGTAGACCCGCAGGACGGACCGGCCGTGTGCCATCCGGACGTCCCGCCCGACCCTTGGGCCGACCGCGACCCGGACGCCCAACTCCTCGGCGCACTCCCGGGTCAGCGCGTCGACCTCGGTCTCCCCGGGCTCGACCTTGCCGCCGGGGAACTCCCACCGCCCCGCCACCTCGGGCGGCGCGGCGCGCTCGCAGGCGAGGACCCGGCCGGCCACGATGATCGCCGCTCCGACGACCACCCTCGGCTCCCGCCGGTCGGCCTG
Source organism: Micromonospora sp. NPDC049201 (assembly GCF_055586805.1). Taxonomy (NCBI): domain Bacteria; kingdom Bacillati; phylum Actinomycetota; class Actinomycetes; order Micromonosporales; family Micromonosporaceae; genus Micromonospora; species Micromonospora sp. NPDC049201. The sequence goes on from NZ_JBVJHM010000002.1 coordinate 9,499, forward strand.
CCCATTTCCGCTAACCCGTTCGGTCCGCACGGACCACCAGCGTGCCAGATCAATCGGCGGTTTGGGTAGCTGAGTCGGCCATCAGGCCAGCAGAACCCGGAAGTGTGGGCGTGGACACACCATCTGTGCGACGACAGACTAGAGGGCGTCGACTGGGACACGGGATGGCGACGATTTGGCCACAAGCCGGCAACGACGCCTGGGAGGTGCGGTGATGCGCGTGCTGTTCAGCAGCCGGGCGAAGCACGACTACCTCAGCGACGCGCTCGCCCTGCTGCCCGGGTGGACGCGCGAGGGCGAGCAGCTCAGTCGCATGCTCGCCCTGGACGACACCCAGCACGCCGCGCTCACCGAGCGGGTGGCGGTGGTCGCCGACGCGCTAAGACTGCGCCCCGAGATCAGTCGCCAGGCCGGGCGGACCCGGATCAGGCTGGGGCACGACGACGGCGAGCCGCTCACCGAGGGTGAGGTGCTGCTCGCGGCACGCATCGAGGACGCGGTCCGGGCGGTCACCGCGCCCTGAACACTGGCGCGCCTGCCCTACCGTCGAGGACATGTCTGGTCCGACGTACGACCGCAAGGAACAGTTCCAGCAGATCCAGAGCGGGCTGCTGCCCGGGGAGCAGATCATCGCTGTCTACGACGCGATCGGCACCGGCACCGGCTTCATCGGCCTCACCGACCGGCGCGTGATCGTCCAGGACCGCTCGTTCGTCGGCAAGCGGTACGCCATCACGAGCATCCCGTACTCGAAGATCACCAGCGTGAGCGTGGTGAGCAACAAGTCCTGGGGTGGCTCGTTCTTCTCCACCGGGGCGATCGCCGTGCACGTCGGCACGCACACCTACGAGGTGGAGTTCCGGGGCGCGGAGAAGAGCCACCACGTGCACAACGTCATCCTGCACCACATCTCCTGAGCGGCCTGGCACAATCGCCGCCATGCGGGGGCTGACGGCACGCTGGCGCACCTGGCCCGACAGGCACCGGCGGGCCGTACGCCTGATCCGCCGGCTGCTGCTGGTCGGCGCCGCCGGCGCGGTGCTGCTGGCGGTGGCGACGGCGGCCAGCGTGGCCTGGGTCCGCGGCGACGCCGAGGGGCACGTGTTCACCGTCGCCGACGTGCCGGACGCGCCGGTGGCGCTGGTGCTCGGCGCCAAGGTCGAGCCGGACGGCACGCCGTCGCCGTTCCTGGCCGCCCGGCTGGAGATCGCCCGGCAGTTGTACGCGGCCGGCACGGTCACTGTGGTACTGGTCTCCGGCGACCACATGGACTGGGACTACGACGAGCCGGACGCGATGCGACGCTGGCTGGTCGACCGGGGTGTGCCGGCGGAGAAGGTGGTGCTCGACCACGCCGGCTTCGACACCTACGACTCGTGCGTCCGGGCCCGGCGGATCTTCGGCGTGCGGCGGGCCATCGTGGTCACCCAGTCGTTCCACCTGCCCCGCGCGGTGGCGCTCTGCCGGCAGGTCGGGGTGACGGCCGACGGCGTGGGCGACGACAGCGCCCGCCGGTACGCCCGGCAGTGGCGGATCAGCAGCGCCCGGGAGTACGGCGCCAGCGTGAAGGCCGCGGTGGACGTGCTCTCCGGCCGGGACCCGGTGCACCTCGGCCGGCACGAGACCGGCGTGGACGACGCGCTGCGGGCCGGCTGACGGCGGTAATCCGGTTGTGGTGCCGGGACGACCACTGGTCTGCTGACGCAATGTCCGTCTTCGATGATCCCGGCCTGTTCGGCCGACTCTGGGCCGCGAACTACGACAGCCCCGGCAATCCCGACCCGACGCCGGCGGTCGACTTCCTCGCGCCCCTGGCGGCAGACGGCCCGGTGCTCGAACTCGCCGTCGGCACCGGCCGGGTGGCCCTGCCGCTGGCCGCACGCGGCCTGGCCGTGGAGGGCGTCGAGGCGTCCCCGGAGATGGTCGCTCAGCTCCGCGCCAAGCCGGGCGGCGAGCACCTGCCGGTCACCCTCGGCGACATGGCGGACGTCCCGGTGTCCGGGCCGTACCGTCTGGTGTTCCTGGTCTTCAACACGCTGTTCAACCTGGTCGACGCGGAGCGCCAGGCGGCGTGCTTCCGCAACGTCGCGCGGGTGCTGGCGCCCGGCGGCGCGTTCGTCATCGAGACGTTCGTGCCCGACCCGGCCGGCTTCGACCGCGACGAGCAGGTCCAGGTCCGGGAGGTGACCGAGGATTCGGCCACCATCCGGCTGCACCGGTACGACCGGGCGGCGCAGACGTTCGTGCGGCAGACCATCACGTTCGACGCCGACGGCGTGCACCTCAAGCCGTTCGCCATGCGCTACGCCTGGCCGGAGCAGATCGACGAGATGGCGGAGCGGGCCGGGCTCCACCTCGCCGAGCGGTACGCCGACTGGGACCGGACGCCGTTCGACGCGGACAGCCGTACGCACATCTCGGTCTACCGCCTCCGGTAACGTCTTCGCCGATGACAGTGACCGTCGTCGTGATGGACGACTCGCACGCCGACGCGGTGCTGGAGATCTACCGCCTCGGCATCGCCGAGGGCGACGCCACGTTCGAGACCGAGCCGCCGGAGTGGCCCCGGTTCACCGCCGGCCGGCTGCCCGACCACCGGTGGGTGGCGCTCGACGCGGACGGACGGCTGCTCGGCTGGGTGGCCTGCTCGGCGGTCTCCGACCGCTGCGTATACGCCGGGGTGGTCGAGCACTCCGTCTACGTGCATCCCGAGGCGCGGGGCCGCGGCGTCGGCCGGCTGCTGCTGGACGCGCTGATCGACTCCACCGAGGCGGCCGGCGTCTGGACCATCCAGTCCGGCGTGTTCCCGGAGAACACCGCCAGTCTGGCGCTGCACGCGGCCCGCGGGTTCCGGGTGGTCGGCACCCGGGAGCGGATCGGCCGGCACCACGGCGTCTGGCGGGACGTCACGCTCATCGAACGCCGCAGCCCCCGGATCCGCTGACTCGCGGACCGGGGGCGGGCGCCGCAGCTAGCGGGACTCGCGGTTGAACAGCCGCCTGGACCAGAGGTACCCGCCGAGCGCGACGACGGCGCACCAGCCGAGCGCGAGCCAGCCGTCGTTGCCGAGCGGCGTGCCCATCAGCAGGCCGCGCAGGCTCTCGATGATCGGGGTGAACGGCTGGTACTCGGCGAACCAGCGCAGGCCGGCCGGCATCGAGTCGGTGGGCACGAACCCGCTGCCGAGGAACGGCAGCAGGATCAGCGGCATCGGCAGGTTGCTCGCGGTCTCCACGCTCTCGCTGACCTGGCCGAGCGCGACCGCCAGCCAGACCAGCGCGAACGTCACCGCCGCGAGCAGGCCGACCGCGCCCAGCCAGCCGACCGGCCCGGCGGTGGGACGGAAGCCGACCAGCAGCGCCACGCCGATCACCACGGCCAGGCTGAACGCCGCCTGGATCATGCTGCCGAGGACGTGTCCGGTCAGCACCGAGACGCGGGCGATGTGCATGGTGCGGAACCGGGCGATGATGCCCTCGGTCAGGTCCATCGCGATCGAGATGGCGGTCCCCTGGACCGTGGCCGCCACCGTCATCAGGATGATCGCCGGCGCCACGTAGTTGGCGTACGCGGCCCGGGTCCCCGCACCGGCCGCGCCACCGCCGGCCGTCGACCCCCCGGCGCCGCTCCCGAGCCCGGCGCCCAGCGTGCCGCCGAACACGTAGACGAAGAGCAGCAGGAAGACCACGGGCATCCCGATGAGCATCACGGTCATCGACGGGTAGCGCAGCATGCGCCGGAGGTTGCGGCGCAGCATCGTCACCGAGTCGCGCAGCGGGTGGAACCGGAGGTCGGCGTGGGTGGAGACGCTCATCGCGTGGTCACCTTCCCATCGGAGGGCTGGTCGGTGCGGGTGTCGGTGGGTCCGCCGGTCAGGGTGTCGGTGGGTCCGCCGGTCAGGGTGAGGAAGACGTCGTCGAGGTCGGGGGTGTGCACGGACAACTCGTCGACCTCGACGCCACCGTCGTCGAGCCGGCCGATCAGCGACCGCAGCGACCGCAGGCTGCCGTCGCCGGGCACCCGCAGGGTGAGCGCGTCGGTGTCGCGGGTGGCCCGGTCGAGCACGCGTACCGCCACGTCGAGGCCCGCCGGGTCGGCGAACCGCAGCCTCACGTGCCCGCCCGGAATGCGGCGCTTCAACTCCTCGGGGGTGCCCTCGGCGACCACCCGGCCGTGGTCGAGCACCGCGATCCGGTCGGCCAGCTCGTCCGCCTCCGCCAGGTACTGGGTGGTCAGGAAGATGGTCACGCCGCCGGCCACCAGCTCGCGGACGATCTGCCACACGTCCCGGCGGCTGCGCGGGTCGAGCCCGGTGGTCGGCTCGTCCAGGAAGATCACCCGGGGGTCGCCGACCAGCGTCATCGCCAGGTCGAGTCGTCGCAGCATGCCCCCGGAGTAGGTCGACGCCGGCTTCCCGGCCGCCCCGGTCAGGTCGAACCGTTCGAGCAGCCGGGTGGCCCGCCGCCGGCCCTCGTGGCGGGCCAGGTGGTGCAGGTCCGCCATCAACCGCAGGTTCTCCTCGCCGGTGAGCAGCTTGTCCACCGCGGAGAACTGACCGGTGACACCGATCGCGGCGCGTACCGCGTCCGGCTCGCGGGCGAGGTCGTGCCCGGCGACCCGGACCTCACCCGCGTCGGCGGCGAGGAGCGTGGACAGGATCCGCACGGTGGTGGTCTTCCCGGCGCCGTTCGCGCCGAGCAGCGAGAAGACCGTGCCTTCGGGTACGCGCAGGTCGACGCCGTCGAGCACGACGTGCTCGCCGAACGACTTCCGGAGCCCGGTCACGGCGATCTGATACGTGGTCATGGTGTCCTCCGTCAGGACCGGTGGATGGTGATGTCGCCGTAGGAGGTCCGGCCGCGTACCTCGACGGTTTCCTCGGTGCCGCCGGGCCGCGCGGTGCTCTCCAGGTGGTTGTGCACCTGGCCGAAGCCGGTGTTGACCTCCAGCCACGCGGCGGTGCCCGCCGCGACGCCGATGTCCAGGTCGCCCATCGCGGTGCCCAGCACCACCGAACCGCGCGTCACCTCGGCGACCCGGATGCCGCCGTTGGAGGTCTTCGCGTCGACGCCGGCGCCGGCGTGCGCCACCTCGATGGCACCGTTGGCATTACGCACCCGCACGTCACCGGTGGCCGTGTCGATCGTGGTGTCGCCGTTGGAGTTCTTCACCGCCACGGCGCCCCCGACGTTGCCGACCCGCACCGTGCCGGAGCCGGTGGAGATCTCCGCGTCGCCGGTGACGTCGCCGACGGTGACGTGGCCGACGCCGGTGTGCAGGCGCAACGGCCCGGTCCGCTCCAGCCGGACGTTGCCGGTGGTCTTCACCCGGGTCTCGCCGAGCCGGCCGGTGGCGTGCACGTCGCCCAGCAGCAGGTGCGCGGCGAGCCGGGAGTCGCTGGGCAGCTCGATCGAGACATCCACCGACCTGCTCTTCTTCGAGAAGTCGAAGGTGCGCTTCGGGCCGGTCACGTGGAGCGTGCCGTTGGTGAGCTCGACGCGTACCTGGGCGGCGGCCTGGACGTCGGACTCGTCGTCGCCGTTGCTCGGGCGGACCTCCACCACGGTGTCGGCGCGGTCGCCGGCGGCCACCCGCAGAGCGGCGACGCCGAGTTCCATCGTGACGGAGATCGATTCGGGTGTGTCGAAAACAGGCATGGTTGTCCCCACATCCTGGGTCGGTGAGTCGTCCCCGCAGGTCAGGGGGACGTGAGGAGAAAAGCCGGGTGGCGCGGTGCGGTCAGTGCACCCAGCCGGTGAAACGTTGCTGGGACCGCTTCCCGCCGCCGCGTGGCTCGGGACGCGGCTCCCGGTCGCTTCTGGGCAGGCCGGCGGCGGCGGCCCGGACCAGCCAGGCGTTGACCGAGCGCCCCTCGGCGGCGGCGGCCTCCTCGACCGCGGCCTTGAGCTGCTCCGGCATGCGTACGTTGATCCGGGCGACCGGGCCGTCCTCGTTGATCGGCAGGTCGATGTCCGGTGCCGCGCCCTGGTCGGACGCCGCCGGCAGCGGCTCGGCCGGCGGCGGGGTCACCACGAACTCCGGGTCCCGGCCGCGCAGCCGCACCTCCACCGAGCCGGGGGCGAGTTCCCGGGTGATCTCGTCGGCGGCGGCCGACAGCGCGTCCAGCAGCGTCATCCGGATCGCCGACTCCAGCGGCCCGGTCAGGCGCTCGACCAGCGCACGCGACTCTTCACCGCCGGCTTCGGCGAGCGTGGCGAACTCCCGCCCGAGGTTGCTCACATACGAGGTCAAGTCCATGGCACCACTCTGACACACCCATGGCACCACCACAAGCCCCAATGATGCCACCATGGCACGAGCCCCACGTTGATTCCCGCATCAACCCTGCTCAGAAGCGATCCACAGCGTGGCATCACCGTGATGCCACGCCACCCTCTCCTGTCGTCGCCAGCACCCGAGGCGTGCTCTTGATCTCTCGCGGAGCACCGCCGAGAGGGGTTGCCCGAAGAACGCGCCGACCGCGTGAGCGCGCAGGTCGGCCCGTCACCGAGTGCTACCGTGAGGCTCATGACTGCGGTGCCCGAGTGGATGCGGCCACCTCGCCCTGAAGGCTGGTATTCCGAGGATCTGGACAAGCTCGCCGAAGCGCCGCGTCACACCGAACTCATCGATGGAGCACTTGTCTTCATGATGTCCCCTCAGCGGGTCTGGCACGCCCGGATGGTCACCGCACTGGTGATCGCCCTGACCGAGCAGGCTCCGGCAGGCGTCGAGGTCGATCGGGAAATCACGATTCGACTCGACCGATGGAACCGCCCCGAGCCCGATCTTCTCGTCACAACGGCGCCCTACGACCCGTCCCGCACCTTCTACACACCCGAAGAGACGCTGTTGGTGGTCGAGGTGGTCTCACCGGAGTCGGCGCACCGGGACCGCACCGTCAAGCTGCGCAAGTACGCGGAAGCGGGGATCGCGAACTACTGGCGCATCGAGGACGAGGACGGCTCTCCAGTGGTCTACACGTACGAGATCGACGGCCCCACCCGGTCGTACGCGCCGACCGGAATCCATCGGTACGAGCTGCACAGTTCGATGCCGTTCCCAATCAAGATCGACCTGGCCGGGTTGGTGCCCGGCCGCAAGAGCTGACCCGATCCCCGCCAGGCGGTTTCACTCCGCCCCCTCGGCTTGGCGTTGTGGCCGGGCCAGGGTGTCCGCGAGATAGGAGTTACGGCGGGCGATGAGGCGTCGCAGGTACGGCCGCAGGATCAAGTGGGCCACCAGGCGACCGAGGGGGCCCATCGGTGCCGTGAAGTCGATGACGTCGCGCATGACGGTCGCCGCGCGGTCAGCCGGGTTCCGGGTGAACGTGTGCTCGTGGTGCCATCGGTGGAACGGGCCGCTGATCTGCTCGTCCGTGAAGCCGTGCGGTCGTCGACAGTCGGTGATCCGGACCGTCATCCGCCACGGCAGGCCGAAGTGCCGCGCTTCCCACGTCACGGTGTCGCCGGCCGCCAACCGGCCGGTCGTCACACCGGCGACCGCCCGTTCGGCGCTGTTCCCCATGGAGTCGGTGTGCGTGTCGACGTCGAGGCAGGCGTCGAAGACGGCTTCCGGCGCTGCCCGAACGTCAGTGGTCAGCTCGATGCGCGGCACACCGCCAACGGTAGGCCCCGCGTCTTGACGCATCGACAGGGTATTGCTTCTCGCCCCGTCGTACGGTCAGCCGTCGAAGCGGAACATGCGATGCTGGAAGATCACTTCGTCTCGCCTGAGCAGCAGGAACAGCCAGGTTCGCACGCGCAGGTGTCGGCGCTGTCACGCTGACCGGCAGGTGGAGCCCAGCCGTTGACCGGCATCGCACAGCAGGCGTCCCCGCGCCACGCCGCTCGCCCCTCCTTGACCGCCACCACGGCGATGACGAGCGCGGCGAGCGGATCGGCCCAGGACCAGCCGAAGAGGCTGTTGAGACCCAGGCCGACGAGCAGCACGGCGGACAGGTAGGTGCAGAGCAGGGTCTGCTTGGAGTCGGCCACCGCTGATCGGGAGCCCAACTCGCGCCCGGCCCGCCGCTGCGCGTAGGACAGCACCGGCATGATCAGCAAGGACAGGGCAGCCAGGACCAGACCGACGGTGGAGTGTTCGGCCTCTCCGCCGCCGGCCAGCGCCCGCACCGACCCCACGGTGACGTACGCGGCCAGCGCGAAGAACGACACCGCGATGATCCGCAGTGCGGTCTTCTCCCGCGCCTCGGGGTCACGGCCGGCGAACTGCCACGCCACCGCCGCCGCGGAGGAAACCTCGATCACCGAGTCCAGACCGAAGCCGATCAGGGCGGTGGAGGAGGCCGCAGCACCGGCCGTGATCGCCACCACCGCCTCGATCACGTTGTAGGTGATCGTTGCCGCCACCAGCAGACGCACCCGTCGCGCGAGCACCGCACGACGGGCCGCGCCGCCACCGGATCGGACCTGTAGCAGAGGGGCGGACATCAACAGCAGCCCTTCTCGTCGGCGTCCGCGCACATCGTCGGATCTACCGTCAACACCAGGTTCAGCAGGTCACCGAGAGCATGCGCCAGCCGCGCGTCAGTCAGCTCGTAGCGGGTCCGCCGCCCCTCGGGCACCGCCACGACCAGACCACAGCCGCGCAGGCAGGCAAGGTGGTTGGACAGGTTCTGGCGAGTCGTCCCGAGCAGGTCGGCCAGCTCCGCCGGATAGCCCGGAGCATCCCGCAGCGCCAGGAGCAACCGCGCTCGGATCGGATCGGACAACGCATGGCCGAACCGGGCCAGCACATGCCCGTGCGTCAGGATCTCCATCCGACGACAGTACAGCGATCGCTGAATTCAGCGCCAGCCATACCGACCCGGCCATCCCGGCGGGCTGGGGCCGGACGCTGAAGCGGATCTCGGACCGGCTCGCACGTGCTGCCACCAACCCATGAAGGACTACGTCACCCGCCGCATCGCAGAAGGCAAGACCAAGACCGAGATCATGCGCTGCCTGAAGCGCTACCTCGCCCGACGCCTACCGGCTGCTCACGTACTCCGCATAGCCAACATCGGTCTCGACACCACTAGCCAGATCGGGCACGCTGCACCGGTGGCCATCGACACCACCGGCACATTCTGGCGCGGCGACGACGTCACCGACCTCGCCGGCTACCTGCGCGAGTACCAGCCCGGCGGCTACCCGGTGACTCCGGTCAAGGAGATGATCTGCCAACGGTGCGGCGGCAAGACCTTCGCGGTCCTCGCCGACGACGAGAACGGGTGCGCACAAACACGGTGCCTGACCTGCGGCGACTACGCCTTGATCGCGGACAGTGCCGACCACTGGCAAGACGCCGACCCTGAGGAGTGCGCCTGCCCATGCGGCGGCGAAGCCTTCCAGGTCGCCGTCGGGTTCGCCCTGCGCGCCGATGGTGAAGTCCGGTGGGTCAGCGTCGGTCTCCGCTGCACCCAGGATGGCACCTTTGGCGTCTACACCGACTGGAAGATCGACTACTCCCCGACCGGCCACCTGCTGATCGGCGCGGCATGACTCGCGCGGCGACAGGGCTATTCGCGCCCCGAGCACGGGCGCGCCCTGCGGGAACACCGGAACGGGCCGGAGTCAGACGTTGAAGCGGAACTCCACCACGTCGCCGTCCTGCATGACGTACTCCTTGCCCTCGATCCGGACCTTGCCGGCGGCCTTCGCCGCCGCCATCGATCCGGCCGCGACCAGGTCGGCGTAGGAGACCACCTCGGCCTTGATGAAGCCGCGCTGGAAGTCGCTGTGGATCACCCCGGCGGCCTCCGGCGCGGTCGCCCCGATCGGGACGGTCCAGGCCCGCGCCTCCTTGGGGCCGGCCGTGAGGTACGTCTGGAGCCCCAGCGTCCGGAAGCCCACCCGGACCAACTGGTCCAGGCCCGGCTCGGACTGCCCGATCGACTCCAGCAGCTCGCGGGCCTCGTCCTCGGGCAGGTCCACCAGCTCGGACTCGATCTTGGCGTCCATGAAGACCGCCTCGGCGGGCGCGACCAGGGCGCGCAACTCGTCGAGGAACGCGGCGTTGCCCAGCTCGGCCTCGTCGACGTTGAAGACGTAGATGAACGGCTTGGTGGTGAGCAGGTGCAGCTCACGCAGGTGCTCCAACTCGACCTTCGCGGCGGCGGCGCCCGCGTACAGCGTGACGCCGTTGTCGAGCACCTCGACGGCCTTCTTCGCGGCCTCGACGGCGGCGGCCCGGTCCTTGCGGAGCTTGGCCTCCTTCTCCAGCCGCGGCAGCGCCTTCTCCAGCGTCTGGATGTCGGCCAGGATCAGCTCGGTGTTGATCGTCTCGATGTCGTCGGCGGGCGAGACCTTGCCGTCGACGTGCACCACGTTCGGGTCGGAGAACGCGCGCACCACCTGGCAGATCGCCGAGGCGTCGCGGATGTTGGCCAGGAACGCGTTGCCCCGGCCCTGCCCCTTCGAGGCGCCCCGGACCAGGCCGGCGATGTCGACGAACGAGACCGGCGCGGGCAGCACCTTCTGCGAGGAGAAGATCTCGGCCAGCTTGCCCAGGCGCTCGTCGGGCAGCCCGACCACGCCGACGTTCGGCTCGATGGTGGCGAACGGGTAGTTCGCGGCGAGCACGTCGTTCTTGGTCAGCGCGTTGAACAGGGTGCTCTTGCCCACGTTGGGCAGGCCGACGATGCCGATGGTGAGACTCACGACGGGCCAGCTTACGCGGTCCGCCGGTCGTCCGACCCGGCGGGCAGCAGGCGGGGCTCGATCCGGGTCTCCCGCACCGTGCCGTCGTCGGCCCGCACCAGCTCGTACGCGGCCACGTCCGGCCGGTCCGCCACCGCCTCGACCAGCCGGGTCCCCCGGTAGATCAGCCCGACGCCGTCGTCGGTGCAGTGACTGGTCGGCAGCGTCCCGTCGGCGACCAGCCGGTGCATCAGCGGCCGGCGCTGCTCCTCGCTGTCGTAGTGCACGCCGTTGCCGTACGGGAGCCAGCCCAGCCCGTCGGTGAACGGACGCAGCTCCGGGCCGTAGCTGTCGGTGGCGCCACCGGTGTGCCAGCAGATCGAGCCGGCGGAGACGCCGCCGAGCACCACGCCGGCCTGCCAGCACTCGTGCAGGATCTCCGGCAGGCCGTGCACCCGCCACACCGCGCACAGGTTGGCGACGCTGCCGCCGCCGACCCAGATGACGTCCTGCGCCAGCAGGTGGGCGCGGATGTCGTCGACGTTGGGCATGGGGTACAGCGCCAGGTGGGACGTGCGGAACCGGGTGTCGGCGAACGCGCCGTAGAACACGGTGAGGCCGGTCGGCTGGTCGCCGACGGCCTGGCCGAGGTAGCAGACCCGGGGCGCGTCACCGGCGCCGGCCAGCTCGGCCATGTGGTCGAAGAGCTGGCTGGGCCGGGCGTCCCAGGGGCCGCGCCGGCGACTGAAGTAGCCCATGCTGGTGGCGACGATGGTCGGTTCGGTGGCGGGCATGGGTGTCCTTCCGGCCGGCGACGGTGGAGATCATTGTGCCTCGTCCGCCACCCCGTCCGGCGGCCCGTCCGTCGTCTGGGCGGCGGCGAGCAGCGCGCGCAGCAGGTCGGCCAGCCGTTCCCGGTCGGGGGGCGGCAGCGCGTCGAGGATGCGCCGCTGCACCTCCAGCCCGGCCTCCGCCGACTCCTCGACGATCTGCCGGCCGGCGTCGGTGAGGCTGACCCGCAGCGCCCGCCGGTCGCCCGGGTCCGGTGCGCGGCGGACCAGCCCGGCGCGTTCCAGCCGGTCGAGCCGGCCGGTCATCCCGCCGGACGTGAGCATCAGCGCGGCGGTGAGCGCCTTCGGCGCCAGCGTGTACGGCGGACCGGACCGGCGCAGCGCGGCGAGCACGTCGAACTCGCCACGACCGATGCCCCAGCCGGCGTACACCTGCTCCTGCCGGTCGCCGACCAGCCGGGACAGCCGGTAGATGCGGCCGAAGACGGCCATCGGCTCGGGCCGCATGCCGGGCCGTTCCCGACGCCACTGCTCGACGATCAGGTCCACCTCGTCCGCTGCCACGGCTGTCGATTGTGCCGCACGTCGCCCTTCCGCTTTTACTCGACGCCAAGTAGCTTAGCCCTAAGATACTTAGCACCGTGAGAAGAGGCAGGCATGACCCGCCGGACCGATGTCACGCTCACCGCGATCGCGCCCGTCACCTGGGGCAGCACCTACCTGGTGACCGCCGAGCTGCTGCCCGCCGACCGGCCGCTCTGGGCCGGGGCGATCCGCGCCCTCCCGGCCGGCCTGCTGCTGCTCGCCCTGACCCGCCGCCGACCGCACGGCATCTGGTGGGGCCGGGCCGCCCTGCTCGGCACGCTCAACATCGGGGCGTTCTTCCCGCTGCTCTTCGTCGCCGCCTACCGGTTGCCCGGCGGCACCGCGGCCGTGCTCGGCGCGGCCCAGCCCCTGCTGGTCGCGGTGCTCACGGTCGCCCTGCTCCGGGACCGGCCCGGCCGCGCGGCGCTGCTCGCCGCCGTCGCCGCCCCGGCCGGCGTCGCCCTGGTGGCGCTGCGGCCGGGCGCCGGCCTCGACCCGCTCGGCGTCGCCGCCGGCCTGGCCGGCACCGCCGCGATGGCCGCCGGACTGGTGCTCACCCGCCGCTGGGGACGCCCGCCCGGGGTCGGCACGCTCGCGGCCACGAGCTGGCAGCTCGTCGCCGGCGGCCTGCTGATCACCCCGGTCGCCGTCGTCGTCGAGGGGGCGCCGCCCGCGCCGGACGGGCCGGCCCTGCTCGGGTACGCGTGGCTCGGGCTGGTCGGCACCGCGCTGGCGTACGCCCTCTGGTTCCGGGGCGCGGCCCGGCTGCCGGTGGCCCGGGTGTCGATGCTCGGCGCGCTCAGCCCGCTGACCGCCGCGGCGCTCGGCTGGCTGGTGCTCGGCCAGGCGCTCGGCCCGATCCAGCTCGCCGGCTTCGCGGTGGCGGTCGCCGCCATGGTGCTCGGGCAGCTCCCGGACCGAAACGCTCGGGGCGTGACCGCCGCTCAGCCGGCTCGCAGCCGGCGCCAGTCGGCGGGCACCGTGTCGACCGGAACGTCCTCGGGCAGCGCGCCGGACGGCAACTCCGCCGCGGCGGCGAGCGGCAGGGTGAACCGGTGGCCGGCGGCGGGCCCGGCCTCGTGTGACCGGTCGAGCAGCCAGCGCACCTCGTCGGCGGTCCAGCCGAGGCCGCGCCGGCCGGCGATCTCCCCGACCAGCCGCACGCCGACCCGGGTGTCGTCGTCGTAGAAGCGCATGCACCAGTGGTGCGCCCACATGCCGAGCGCGCGCAGGCCGGCCGCGTCGAGCGAGCCCACCAGCCGGCCGCAGGCGGTCTCGGCGAACGGCCGCGTCGGGTCGTCGGCGCGGTCCCGTTCGATCGCGCCGTAGGCGGCCGGCGCCACCGCCCGCATCCGGTCGTAGAAGCCCTGCACCACCGCGGTGTCGAGTGGTGCTCGCCCCCGCCCGGCCACGCTCGCCATGCCCCGCACCTTTTCTGAAGTTGGTGGCGGGACGGTACCGACCACTTACGACACTTTCCCCGCCGCACCGGCAAGATCCACGCCACTACGCCGAGGTGGCGGTATCCGAGGGCCGGGGATACCGCCACCTCGCCGAGCTGGCGCGACTGCCGCACGTCAGGTCCGAATCCCGCCAGCCGAGCGGCCGGTCCGGGAGGCAGGATCGGGGCATGGAGCTGGACTTCGAGCGGTGCTACCGGGCCGTCGACAGCCGCGACCCGCGGTTCGACGGCTGGTTCTACACCGGCGTCACGTCGACCGGGATCTACTGCCGACCGTCCTGCCCGGCGACGACGCCGAAGCGACAGAATGTCCGGTTCTTCCCGTCCGCCGCCGCCGCGCAGGGCGCCGGGCTGCGGGCCTGCCGCCGGTGCCGGCCCGATGCCGCGCCGGGCTCCCCGCAGTGGGACGTCCGGGCCGATCTGGTCGGCCGCGCGATGCGGCTGATCGCCGACGGCGTGGTCGACCGGGACGGCGTCCCCGGGCTGGCCACCCGGCTGGGCTACACCGAGCGGCACCTGCACCGCATGCTTCAGGCCGAGCTGGGCGCCGGCCCGCTGGCGCTGGCCCGGGCACAGCGTGCCCAGACCGCCCGGATCCTGGTCGAGACCACCGGGCTGGGCCTGGCCGAGGTGGCCTTCGCCGCCGGGTTCGGCAGCGTGCGGCAGTTCAACGACACGGTCCGCGAGGTGTTCGGCGTCACCCCGTCCGAGCTGCGGGGCGGCCGGAGCGGCTGGCCGACGGCCGGCGGGGCGGGCACCATCACGCTGCGACTGGCCTACCGGCCACCCCTGCACGCGGACGCGCTGCTGGACTTCCTCGCCCTGCGCGCGCTGCCCGGCATCGAGGAGGTCCGCGACCGGACGTACCATCGCGGGCTGCGCCTGCCGCACGGCCCCGGCACCGCGGCGCTGACCCCGGCCGGCGGGCACGTGGCCGCCACGCTGCGGCTGGCCGACATGCGCGACGTGGCACCCGCGGTGGCCCGCTGCCGCCGCCTGCTCGACCTGGACGCGGACCCGGTCGCGGTGGACGCCGTCCTGGCCGACGATCCGGCGCTGGCCCCGGCGGTCGCGGCGGAGCCCGGCGTCCGGCTCCCGCACGCGGTGGACGGCTTCGAGACCGCGGTCCGCGCCGTCACCACCCAGCAGGTCTCGCTCCGCTCGGCCCGGACCACGCTCACCCACCTGATCGCCGCCACCCGGTCCGACGAAGACGGGGCCGACGACGGGGCAGCGGGTGGCCTGCGGGCGTTCCCGAGCGCGGCGGAGGTGCTCGCCGCGCCGGACCCGGCGTTCCGCATGCCCGGGGCCCGGCGGGAGACGATCCGGGCGTTGGCCCGCGCCGTCGTCGACGGGGAGCTGGACCTGGACGCGGGCGGCGACCGGGAGGAGGCCGTCCGGCGGCTGGTCGCGCTGCCCGGCGTCGGGCCATGGACCGCCGGTTACCTGGCCATGCGCGCGCTCGGCGACCCCGACGTCATCCTCGCCACCGACCTGGGCGTCCGCCGCGGCGCAGCCGCGCTCGGCCTGCCCGACACCCCGAAGACCCTGACCGCGTACGCGGACCGCTGGCGCCCCTGGCGGTCGTACGCGACGATCCGACTCTGGAGAGCAGCATGACCACTCTGGACAGCACCGTCATCGACACTCCCGCCGGGCCGCTGAGCGTGCTCGCCGGGCCCGGCGGGGCGGTGCGTGCGGCCGGCTTCACCGCCGACCCGACGACCCTGGTGCCGTTGACGCACCCGAGCCTCCGCGGTGACCTGCGGGAGCGGGCCGACCTCGGGCCGGTGACCGCGGCCGTCCGGGCCTACCTCGACGGCGACCTGACCGCGATCGACGCGGTCGAGGTGGAGCAGCACACCGACGGCGTCTTCCTGGCGCACGCCTGGCGGGTGCTGCGCGACGTGAAGCCGGGCGATCCGGTGACGTACACCGGGTTCGCCGCGCTGGCCGGCCGGCCGGCCGCGGTCCGCGCCGCGGCGGCGGCCTGTGCCCGCAACGCCGCGGCGCTCTTCGTGCCCTGCCACCGGGTGTTGCGCACCGACGGCGCGCTCGGTGGCTACCGCTGGGGGCTGAACGTGAAAAAGTGGCTTCTCGGGCATGAGGGACGGGTGACGGCTAGCTGACCCCGCGCCGACGCACCCGGCCGCTACCGTCGGTTGGTGCCCGCGCCCAGCGACGGCAACCCCGCGGCGCATACCGACGCCCGGTCCCAGCCGCTGCACAACCTCTGGCGGCTGCGGCCCTACCTGCGCCCGTACGCGACGGAGTTCGCCTGGCTGCTGGTCGCCGCGCTGGCCGCGACCGCGGCGAGCCTGGCCGTCCCGCTGGTGGTGCAGCGGGTGGTGGACGGGCCGGTGGCCCGGCACGACGCCTCCGGCCTGCTCCGGCTCGGCGCGCTCGCGTTGCTGCTCGGGCTCGCCGAAGCCGTGCTGATCTTCATCCGGCGGTGGACGCAGTCGTCCTCCTCGGTGGGCATGGAGGCGGCCATCCGGGCCGACATCTACGCGCACCTGCAACGGCTCCCGGTCGGCTGCCACGACCGCTGGCAGTCCGGTCAACTGCTCTCCCGGATCACCAGCGACCTCTCGGTGATCCGCCGGTTCCTCTCCTTCGGCCTGCTCTTCCTGATGCTCAACCTGATCACCTACGCCGCCGTGGTGGTGCTGCTGATCCGGCTGCACCCCTGGCTGGGGCTGCTGGTCGCGGCCAGCGCCGTCCCGCTGTTCCTGATCAGCCGGCGGTTCGCCCGGCACTACCACGCGGCCTCCCGTCGCATGCAGGACCAGCAGGGCGACGTGGCCACGCTGGTCGAGGAGACCGCGCAGGGGCTGCGCACCATGCGGGCGTACGGGCGGGGCCCGGAACTGGCCGCCCGGTTCGCCACCGGCGCCCGCCGGCTGCACGACACCGGGATCGGCAAGGCCCGCCTGCTGGCCCGCACCTCCGCGCTGTTCGACCTGGTGCCCAACCTGACGCTCGGCGCGGTCCTGGTGGCCGGCGCCGCCGCCGTGGCCGGAGGCGCGCTCACCATCGGGCAACTGGTCGCGTTCGTCAGCCTCCAGCTGATGCTGATCTGGCCGGTGCAGTCACTCGGCTGGATCATCGCGAACGGGCAGGAGGCCGCCACCGCCGCCGACCGGATCCAGGAGGTGCTCGACACGCCGCCGGCCATCGTGGACGCCCCGCACGCCCGGTCGCTGGGCCGGGGGGAGATCCACGGCCGGCTCCGCTTCGAGCGGGTGAGCTTCCGCTACCCCGGCGCGCCCGCCCCGGTCCTGCACGACCTGGACCTGACCGTCGAGCCGGGCGAGACGCTCGCCCTGGTCGGCGCCACCGGGTGCGGCAAGAGCACGTTGCTCTCGCTGGTCCCCCGGTTGCACGAGGTGACCGGCGGCCGCCTCACGCTCGACGGGCACGACGTACGCGACCTGCGCCTCAGCTCGCTGCGCCGGCTGGTCGGGGTGGCCTTCGAGGAGCCGACGCTGTTCTCCATGTCGGTCCGGGAAAATCTCACCCTGGGCCGGCCCGAGGCCGGCGAGGAGGAGATCCGGGCCGCGCTGACGCTGGCGCAGGCGGACTTCGCGTACGAGCTGCCGTGGGGCTTGGCCACCCGGGTCGGTGAGCAGGGGCTGTCGCTCTCCGGCGGGCAGCGGCAGCGGCTCGCGCTGGCCCGGGCGGTGCTCGGCCGGCCCGCCCTGCTGGTCCTCGACGACCCGCTCTCCGCGCTGGACGTGCACACCGAGGCGCTTGTCGAGGCCGCGCTGCGCCGGGTGCTGCGGGACACCACGGCGCTGCTGGTGGTGCACCGGCCCTCGACCGTGGCGCTGGCCGACCGGGTGGCGCTGCTGGAGGCCGGTCGGGTGGTGGCCGTCGGCACCCACTCCGCGATGCTGGCCGGGGTGCCGGCGTACCGGGCGGTGCTCTCCGCCGAGCCGGAGGGCCGGCCGGACGGCGTCGGCCTGGTGCGGTCGTGACCGCGCCGGACGCCGACCTGACCCGGTGGCGGGGCCGGGCCACCGACCCGGACGCCGACCGCAGCCGCGCGGAGGGCTCGTCACCGGCGGCGGTGACCCGGCTCCGCGTCCGCAGCCGGCTCCTGCTGCGGACGCTGCTCCACCCGCACCGGGCGCCGCTCGGGCTGGCCGTGGCGCTGCTGCTGGCCCAGAACGCGGCGGCGATGACCGGTCCGTACCTGGTCATGCTCGGCATCGACCGCGGTATCGGGCCGCTGCGGACCGGGGACGCCGGGCCACTGGTCGCGGTCGCCGCCGCGTTCGTCGTGGCGACCGCCGTCGAGTACGCGGCCCGGCGCGCGTTCCTCGCCCTCGCCGCCCGGATCGGCCAGGCCGTCCTGCTCGACCTGCGCCAGCGGGTGTACGCGCACTTCCTCCGCCTCGACGTCGGCTTCCACGAGCGGTACACGTCCGGCCGGATGGTGTCCCGGCTGACCAGCGACCTGGAATCGATCGGCGAGCTGGTCGACGGCGGGATCGACCGTCTGGTCATGGCCGTGCTGTCGGTGCTGTCGGTGGCGGGCATCCTGCTCTGGCTGGACCTCCCGCTGGCCGCGGTCACGCTGTTCGCGTTCCCGTTCCTGTTCGGGCTGTCCCGCTGGTTCGCGCGGGCCTCCGCCGGGGCGTACCGGCGCACCCGGGAGGCGGTGGCGCTGGTCATCGTGCACTTCGTCGAGTCGCTGCGCGGAATCCGGGCCGTGCAGGCGTTCCGCCGCGAGCCCCGCAACCAGCGCATCTTCGCCGCGGTCAACGACGACTACCGGCGGGCCAGCCTGCGCGCGTTCCGGCTGATCGCGATCTACTCGCCGGGCATCCGGCTGATCGGCAACCTCACCGCCGCCACGGTGCTGGCGTACGGCGGCTGGCGGGTGCTCGGCGGCGACACCGAGGTCGGCGTGCTCGCCGCGTTCCTGCTCTACCTGCGGCGGTTCTTCGAGCCGATGGAGGAGCTGAGCCAGTTCTACAACTCGCTCCAGTCGGCGACCGCGGCGTTGGAGAAGCTGGCCGGGGTGCTGGACGAGCGCCCGGCGGTGGCCGAGCCGGCGCGGCCGGCGCCGCTGCCCACCGGGCCGCCGCGCGGCACCGTGGTCTTCCGCTCGGTCTCCTTCGGCTACCGGCCGGAGACGCCGATCCTGTCCGGGCTGGAGCTGACCGTGCCGGCCGGGCAGACCGTGGCGTTGATCGGGCCGACCGGGGCCGGCAAGTCCACGCTGGCGAAGCTGCTGGCCCGCTTCCACGACCCGGACGCCGGCTCGGTCCATCTGGACGGGGTGGACCTGCGCGACCTGGCCGACGCCGAACTGCGCCGGGCGGTGGTGCTTGTCACCCAGGAGACCCACCTGTTCAGCGGTTCCGTCGCGGAGAACATCAGGTTCGGCCGCCCGGACGCCGACGACGCCGCCGTGGTCGCCGCCGCCCGGGCCATCGGCGCGCACGAGTTCATCGCCGCGCTGCCCGACGGGTACGCCACCGACGTGCACCGGCGTGGCGGCCGGCTCTCCGCCGGGCAGCGGCAACTTGTCGCGTTCGCCCGGGCGTTCCTGGCCGACCCTCGGGTGCTGATCCTCGACGAGGCCACCTCGTCGCTGGACGTGCCGACCGAGCGGCTGGTGCAGCGCGCGTTGCGGAACGTGCTGTGCGACCGCACCGCGCTGGTGATCGCCCACCGGCTCTCCACCGTGGAGATCGCCGACCGGGTGCTGGTGCTCGACACCGGCGGAATAGTCGAGGACGGTCCCCCCGCCGAGCTGGCCGCCGCCGGTGGCCGCTACGCCGCCCTGCACCGCCAGTGGCGCGACTCGCTGCTCTAGCCATCCCTCCCCTCCCCTCCCTCCCTCCCTCCTTCCCTCCCCCACCCCGTCGATCTTGCACTTTGGGCCCGGTGAATGTCCCATCCGTGGCTTGTGTCCGGGCAGATACTGCAAGATCGACGGGTGTGGGGCGAGGGAAAGGCGTGGAGCGGGCTTACGGGGGTGCCTACCATCGGCGGATGAGTGACACGACTAGGACGGGGCGTGCCGGGGTCCCCGAGCGTGCGAGCCTGGACGGGCTCGAGGAGAGCTGGGCCCGTCGCTGGCAGGCGGACGGCACGTACGCGTTCGACCGCACGAAGGAACGCGCGGACGTGTACTCCATCGACACCCCGCCGCCGACCGTGTCGGGCGAGCTGCACATGGGGCACGTCTTCTCGTACACGCACACCGACGTCGTGGCCCGGTTCCAGCGGATGCGCGGGCGGACCGTCTTCTACCCGATGGGCTGGGACGACAACGGGCTGCCCACCGAGCGCCGGGTGCAGAACGTCTACGGCGTCCGCCCCGACCCGACGCTGCCGTACGACCCGGACTGGCGACCGCCGGCCACGCCGGTGAGCGCTGACGCCCGGAAGAACCCGACGGCGATCTCCCGACGCAACTTCATCGAGCTGTGCGAGACGTTGACCGTGACCGACGAGCAGGCGTTCGAGGCGCTGTGGCGGCGGCTCGGCCTCTCCGTGGACTGGTCGTTGACGTACACCACGATCGGGCCGGCGGCCCGGGCGGCCAGCCAGCGGGCGTTCCTGCGCAACCTGACCCGTGGTGAGGCGTACCAGGCCGAGGCGCCGACGCTCTGGGACGTCGGGTTCGGCACCGCGGTCGCGCAGGCGGAGCTGGAGGACCGGGTCCGGCCCGGCGCGTACCACCGGCTGCGGTTCGCCGGGCCGGACGGGCGCGAGGTGCTGATCGACACCACCCGGCCGGAGTTGCTGCCGGCCTGCGTGGCGCTGGTCTGCCACCCCGACGACGAGCGGTACGCGGACCTGGTCGGCACCGCTGTGCGTACCCCCGTCTTCGGGGTGGCGGTGCCGGTGCGCGCGCACGCGCTGGCGGACCCGGCCAAGGGCACCGGCATCGCGATGGTCTGCACGTTCGGTGACCTGACGGACGTGACCTGGTGGCGCGACCTGCGGCTGGACACCCGGGTGGTGATCGGCCGGGACGGGCGGCTGCTGCCGGAGCCGCCGGCGGACGTGCCGGCGGCGCCCTACGCGGCGCTGGCCGGGCAGAGCGTCAACGGCGCCCGGCGCGCGGTGGTGGAGCTGCTGGGCGAGGCCGGCGACCTGGTCGACGAGCCGCGCCCGATCACGCACCCGGTGAAGTTCTACGAGCGCGGCGACCGGCCGTTGGAGATCGTCTCGACCCGGCAGTGGTACCTGCGCAACGGCGGCCGGGACGCCGACCTGCGCGACGAACTGCTGGCCCGCGGGCGCGAGTTGCGCTGGGTGCCGGAGCACATGCGGCACCGCTACGAGCACTGGGTGGGCGGCCTCACCGGCGACTGGCTGGTCAGCCGGCAGCGGTTCTTCGGCGTGCCGGTGCCGGTGTGGTACCGGCTCGACGACACTGGCGAGCCGGACTGGACCCACCCTCTCACACCGGACGAGGCGACATTGCCGATCGATCCGACAAGCGAGCCGCCGCCCGGTTTCGACGAGTCGCAGCGCGGTCGGCCCGGAGGCTTCACCGGCGATCCGGACGTGCTGGACACCTGGGCAACCTCGTCGCTGACCCCGCAGCTCGTCGGCGGGTGGGAGACCGACCCGGACCTGTTCGCCCGGGTCTTCCCGATGGACCTGCGCCCGCAGGGACACGACATCATCCGCACCTGGCTGTTCGCGACCGTGGCCCGCTCGCACCTGGGACACGGTGTGCTGCCCTGGCGCACGACGGTGCTCTCCGGCTGGATCCTCGACCCGGACCGCAAGAAGATGTCCAAGTCCAAGGGGAACGTGGTCACCCCGATGGGGTTGCTCGCCGAGCACGGCTCCGACGCGGTCCGCTACTGGGCCGCCAACGGCAAGCCGGGCATGGACCTCGCCTTCGACCCGGCCCAGGTCAAGGTGGGCCGCCGGCTGGCCACCAAGCTGCTCAACGCGTCCCGCTTCGCGTTGGGGCTGGGCGCCGCCGACGCGCTGCGGGCCCCGGCGACGGAACCGCTCGACACCGCGATGCTCGCCGAACTGTCCGGCGTGGTCGGGGCCGCGACGTCGGCCCTCGACGGGTACGACCACACCGCCGCCCTGATGGCCACCGAGGCGTTCTTCTGGCGGTTCTGCGACGACTACATCGAGTTGGTGAAGGAACGCGCCTACGGTGCGGGGCCGGCGGCCGACTCGGGGCGGGCTGCGCTCGCCACCGCGCTGTCGGTGCAGTTGCGGCTCTTCGCGCCGGTGCTGCCGTTCGTCACCGAGGAGGTCTGGTCCTGGTGGCGGTACGGCTCGGTGCACCGGGCGACGTGGCCGACCACGTACGAGGTGGACCGCGCGCTGGCCGCGCCCGGCGACCCGGAGCTGCTGCGGCTGGCCGCCGACGCGCTGGGGCAGGTGCGCCGCGCCAAGTCGGAGCGGAAGCTGTCGATGAAGGCGGACGTGCCGCTGGCCGAGGCGCTCGGGCCGGCGGCCCTGCTCGACCAGCTCACCACCGTGGCCGACGACGTGCGCGCGGCGGGGCGGATCGCCAAACTCGACCTGCTACCCGACCGCACCCCCGAGCTGGTCATCGCCTGCGCGTTCTGACCCCGCTCGGGCCGGGATGCAAGGAGGGGCCCCCTCTTAACACGTGGTGTTGAGAGGGGGCCCCATCTATACCGGAGGCGTTAACAGGGGGCCCGGCCTTTCAGCTCGTCTCGCCGGCGACGCTGAACGAGCGGAGGCGGTCTACGGCCAGCGCGGTGAAGCCGATCGTCACCAGGGCGGTCAGCACGGCCGCCACCGGCACCGAGACGGTGGTGCCGAGCAACGCGGTCGGCGCGATGCGGTCGGCCAACGCGATCACCCACTGCTGGACCGAGAGCACCTTGGTGCCGTCGACGAACCGGCCGAGCAGCCCCTCCCAGATCAGCACGTAGACCAGGCCGAGCAGCACCGGCCGCCGGCTCACCAGGCTGAGCGCCAGGAACAGCGCCGAGTAGGCCAACGCGCCGGCCACCGACGCGGCGACCAGGGCCAGGCCGAGGCGTACCGAGTCGGCCAGCACGCCGGCCACGTAGAGCGGGACGGCGACCGTGACCGCGCTGACGCCGGCCGCCACCGCGAGCTTCGGCAGCACGATCTGCCAGCGGGGCAGCGGCTTGGTGAGGATGTGCACCACGGTGCCGTCGTCGATCTCGGCGCCGAGCACGCCGGTGCCGACGATCAGCGCCACCACCGGCAGCACCACGGCCAGGCCGAGGCCGACCAGCACCGGCGGCCCCCACTCGCCCGGGTCCACCCCGAGCGACCGGCAGAGCACCGCCAGGCCGATCAGGACCAGCGGCAACGGCAACAGCATGAGGAACCGGCTCCGGCCGAACAGGCCGCGGGCGGTGATCCAGGTAACGGTCGACATCAGGCCTCCACCAGATACGAGAAGACGCTCTCCAGCGACTCGTCCTCCGGCAGGAGCTGCCGGACCCGGATGCCGTGGCGGAGGGCGATCCGGGGCAGGGCCCGGGTGAACGCGCCGTAGTCGCCGGCCTTGACGGTCAGGCCGGTGCGGCCCAGCTCGACGCCGGAGACCGAGGACTCGGCCATCAGCGCCACCGCCAGCGCCCGGTCGTCGGTGGAGCGCACCGCGAAGACGTGCGGCCGGTTGGTCATCAGGCGGCGGATGGTGCGGTAGTCGCCGGAGGCGGCCAGCCGACCGGCCACCATCACCTGGACCGTGCCGGAGACCTGCTCGACCTCCTCCAGGATGTGCGAGCTGAACAGGATGGTCCGGCCGGCGTCGCCGAGCCGGTGCAGCAGCGCCATCATGTGCAGCCGCTGTCGCGGGTCCATCCCGTTGAACGGCTCGTCGAGCAGCAGCACCTGCGGGTCGTGCACCAGCGCGGCGGCCACCCGGGTGCGCTGCCGCATGCCCTTGGAGTAGGTGCCGATCCGGCGGCCCTGCGCGCCCTCCAGCTCGACCAGCTCGATCGCCCGCCGGGCCGCCGCCTCCGGGTCCGGCAGCCGGTGCAACTTCGCGCTGGCCAGCACGAACTCGTACGCGCTGAGGAACGTGTGCACCGCCTCCCGCTCGCTGACCAGGCCGAGTCGCCGGTAGACGCCCGGGTTGCGCCAGGTCGGCTCCCCGTCCAGCGTCACCGCGCCCCGGGACGGGGCGAGGAACCCCGCCATCATGTGCAGCAGCGTGGTCTTCCCGGCGCCGTTCGGGCCGAGCAGGCCGGTCACCCCGGGGCCGAGCCGCATAGTGACGTCGTTGACCGCCACCACGTTGCCGTACCAGCGGGAGACGCCGGCCAGGTCGAGGGTGCTTGCCGTGGCGGCGGGCGCGTCGGCCGCCGGTTGTGTGTGCAGCGCCGTCATCGGGCGGCCACCTTCCGGTATCGCAGGAGCAGCAGGCTGACGCAGGCGGCGACCAGCAGGACGGCGACCACCGCGTAGACCGGCCCGAAGCCGCCGATCGGGATGCCCCCCTCCTGTCCCTGGGTCAGCAGGTCGCCCAGCGCCCAGGTGCCCACGCCACTGACGAGCGACGACGGGGAGGCGAGGAACGCCAGCTCGTTGACCGTCCGGGAGGGCATGATGGACAGCACGCCGACCACCGGCGTGGTCATCAGGAACACCGCGACGATGCCGCCCGCGGCGAAGGCACGCTTGCCGGTCAGCGACGCGACCAGCAGGCCGATCGAGGCGAAGACCACCGCCCACAGCCCGGCGTAGAGCAGGCCGGGCAGCAGGTCGAGCAGCTCGTCCCACACCCCGCGCATGCCCCGTGAGGTGGTGAACGCGGCGCCGAGGAACATCACCAGCTGCGGACCGCCGAGCAGCAGCCAGAGCGCGGTCATCAGGGCCGCCAGCTTGGCCAGCGCGTAGTCGCCGCGGGGCAGCGGACGGGAGAAGTAGAGCGGGAGCACGCCGCTGCGCAGGTCGCGGGAGACCAGCTCGGGCGCGGCCACCGCGACGAAGAAGATGACCAGCCAGCTCATCGCGTCGGCGAACTGGGCGTACGTCAGCACCACCTGGCCGAGCTGGCTGCGGACCGCGGTCAGCCCGGCGGCCACCACGGTGACCACGGCCACCACCAGCCAGGGGAAGATCTTCGCCTTGGCGCTGCGGCCCAACCCGAAGACGGTACGCACGCCGTGCCCGTAGAGCGCGCCGAAGACCTGCCGCCGGCCCAGCCGAGGGCCGGTGTAGCGCTGGTATCCGATGTCGTGGATGACGCCTGTCGCGTCAGACATGGCTGGGCTCCCTCGGGGCGAAGAGCTCGGCCACCCGGTGCCGTCGCTGGTCCAGCCGGTGCAGCGGCAGGTCCAGCTCGGCGACCGCGCCGAGGATCAGGTCGTAGGTGTGGTCGTCGGCGAGCGGGACGAGCAGCAGCCGCCCGTCCCGGGTCACCGGCAGGTCGAGCGCGGCGAGCCGGGTGGCCAGTTCCTCCGTACCCTCGCTCACCTCGACGGCGAGCACGTCGGTGGCGGTGGTCATGGCGGCGACCCGGTCGGCGCGCAGCAGCCGGCCGCCGTCGATGGCGACGAGCGTGTCGCAGATCCGCTCCACCTCGCCGAGCAGGTGGGAGCAGACCACCACCGAGATGCCGAACTCGGTGCCGATCCGGTGGATGAGCGCCAGCATGGCGTCCCGGCCGGCCGGGTCGAGGCCGTTGGTGGGCTCGTCGAGCAGCAGCAGGTCGGGGTCGTGCACCAGGGCCTGGGCGAGCTTGACCCGCTGCTTCATGCCGGTGGAGTAGCCACCGACCGCCCGGTGCCGCTCCTCGTGCAGGCCGACGTGGCGCAGCGCCTCGGAGGCGCGTTCCCGGGCCACCGTGCGCGGCAGCCCGCTCATCCGGCCCAGGTGGGTGACCAGCTCGGCGGCGGAGAGGTCCGGCGGGAGGGCGTCGTGCTCGGGCATGTAGCCGACCCGGGCGCGGACCTGCGCCGGATCGGTGGTGGGGTCGAGGCCGAGCACCTGCACCCGGCCGCTGGTCGGCGGGAGCAGACCCAGCAGGATCTTGATCAGGGTGGACTTGCCGGCGCCGTTGGCGCCGACCAGCCCGATGATCCCCGGCTCGACCGACACGGTGAGGTCGGCCAACGCGGTGACCCGGCCTCCGTACGTCTTGGTCAGCGACTCGGTCGCGAGCAGTGTCACGCTGCCAGCCTAGGAAGCGCGGGCCCGCCTTTGCACCGGGAAACGCTCGGGGTTGTCCCTGATTCGGCCCGGACACCGCCGGTAAGGCTTCCGTAAGCGGCCGGACCGGTGCCCGCCGCGCCCGGCACCGGGACACTCGACGCATGCCGATGCGTCTGCTGCGTGCGCCGCTGACCTGGATCGCCGTCGCCGTCCTCGTGGTCGGGGCGGCGACCGCGCTGTACTGGTTCCAGCCCTGGAAGCTGGTCACCGACACGGAGGTGCACGAGGAACTGGTGGCGGTGCCGTCCGCGATGCCGTCCACGGGGTCGGCCGTGCCGTCGCGTCCGGCCACGCCGTCGCCGACGCCCGCCGGCCCGGTGCTGCTCGGCGGCGGCGAGTTCGTCAGCCACGAGCACGCCACCCGGGGCGCCGCCCGGATCGTCCGCACCGCCGACGGGCGGTACCGGCTGGAACTGGTCGGGCTGGACACCTCGAACGGTCCGGATCTTCAGGTCTGGCTGACCGACCAGCCGGTTCGGACCGGGCCGTCCGGGTGGCGGGTCTTCGACGACGGGCGGCACGTGGCGCTCGGCCCGCTCAAGGGAAACCGGGGCGACCAGGCGTACGAGATCCCCGCCGGAACCGATCTCACCGGGCTGACCAGCGTCTCCATCTGGTGCGAGCGGTTCGCCGTCTCGTTCGGCGCGGCGGCGCTGACGACCGCCGGCTGATCCCGCCCGGCGACACCCGGTCGACCTGCGGGTGGCCGGGAGGTGGAGTGGCGCTCTCGACCGATCGCCGGTGGGCTGCGAAACTGTGTGCCGGCCGGCGAGTTGGGGGTTCGATGAGCAACGGGTGGATCCTGCCCGAGGATGTGCTGCGGGATGCGCCGTCGTACGCGCCAAGGCCCGCTGAGCTGGCTGATCTGGAGTTGTTGCTGACCGGGGCGTACGCGCCGCTGAGCGGTTTCATGACCCGGGCGGACCTGGCCTCGCTGGGCCGGCGTGGCCGGCTCGCCGACGGCACCCCGTGGCCGGTGCCGGTGACGCTCCAGGTGCCGGCGGCGCTCGCCGACGGGCTGGAGCTGGCCGACCCGGCGCGCCGGGCGCTGGTGCTCACCGACGGCGAGGGCGCTCCGGTGGCGGCCATGGACGTGAGCGACGTCTGGCCGGCCCGCGAGGGCACGGTCGGCGTGGGCGGCGCGGTACGCCGGCTCGGCGACGGCGGGCACGGGCCGTTCCAGCGGCTGCGACGCGGCCCGGACGAGGTGCGCGGGCTGCTGCCGCCGGGCCGGGTGCTCGGCGTCTTCGCCGACCGGGCGTTGCACCGCCCGCAGTTGGCCCAGATCGCGCACGCGGCCCGGACGCTCGGCGCGCACCTGCTGGTGCTGATCCCGGTGGGCGAGGAGTCCAGCGGTGGCCTGCCGGCCGAGGCGCTGGTGCGCAGCGTGTTCGCGGCCCGCGACCGGATGCCGCCGGCGACGCTGGTGGCGGTGCCGCTGGCGCGGCGCAGCGACGAGATCAGCGACGCGTTGCTGCGGGCGCGGGTCGCCGCCGCGTACGGCGTGACCCATCTGCTCTCCACCGAGGGCATGCTCTCCGGCGCCGGCCTGCGGGTGCTGGTGCCGCGCGAGTTGGCGTACGACAACCGGGACGGGCAGTGGCGCTGGCGGGAGGACATCCCGCCGCGCAACCGCCGGTTGGCGCTCGGCCAGCACGAGATCGACGACCTGCTGGACCGGGGTTTCCCGCTGCCCGAGTGGCACACCCCGCCCGCGGTGGCGCGGGAGCTGGCCCGGGCCCGCCCGCCCCGGCGGCACCGCGGTCTGGTGATCTTCCTGACCGGCCTCTCCGGCTCGGGCAAGTCGACGATCGCCCGGAGTCTCGCCGACGTGCTCCGGGAGCAGGGCGACCGGACGATCACGCTGCTCGACGGCGACGTGGTACGGCGGGAACTCTCCGCCGGACTGGGCTTCAGCAAGGCCGACCGGGACCTGAACGTGCGCCGGATCGGCTGGGTGGCCGCCGAGATCGCCCGGCACCGGGGGGTCGGCATCTGTTGCCCGATCGCGCCGTACGCGTCGGCCCGGTCGACCGCCCGGGAGATGGCCCAGGCGGCCGGCGCGGGTTTCCTGCTGGTGCACGTGGCGACGCCGCTGGCGGTCTGTGAGCAACGCGACCGCAAGGGTCTCTACGCCCGGGCCCGAGCCGGCCTGCTCACCGGCATGACCGGCATCGACGACCCGTACGAGGAGCCCACCGACGCCGATCTGGTGGTGGACACCTCGGACCTGACCGTCGAGGAGGCGGTCCAGCGGGTGCTGGAGCACCTCACCGAGACCGGCTGGGTGGAGCCACGCATGCAGCCGGCCTGACCGGCACGGATCCGCCGACCGCCGCCGTTCCGCCCCGGGACGGCGGCGGTGTCGCGTCCGCCCCCGCCGACCGGTAGTGTTCGTCTTTGTTGGAACACGTTCGACCGCGTTCGCGGTGGGGAAGCTCGGGAGGTGGCCGGCGATGCTCGCGCGACAGCGGCAGACCGCCATCCTGGAGCGGGTCCGCGCCGCCGGCGGGGTCCGGGTCACCGAGTTGGCCGCCGAGTTCGGCGTGTCGGACATGACCATCCGGCGGGACCTGGAAACGCTGCACGACCAGGGTCTGCTCGCCAAGGTGCACGGCGGGGCGACGCTGGCCGGGCCCGGCTCGACCGACGAGCCCGGCTTCCGGGCCAAGTCGGTCCGCCAGGCCGCGGAGAAGGCCGCCATCGCCGACCACGCCGCGCGGCTGGTCCGCCCCGGCGCCGCGATCGCGCTCTCCGCCGGCACCACCACCGCCGCGCTGGCCCGCCGGCTGGTGGACGTGCCCGGCCTGACGGTGGTCACCAACTCGCTGCCGGTGGTCGAGATCCTGCACGTCGGTGGCCGGCCGGACCAGACCGTGGTGCTCACCGGCGGGGTCCGCACCCCGTCGGACGCGCTGGTCGGCCCGCTGGCCGTGGCCGCGATCGCCGCGCTCCACCTGGACCTGCT
The DNA here is from genome assembly GCF_055586805.1 of Micromonospora sp. NPDC049201. NCBI lineage: Bacteria > Bacillati > Actinomycetota > Actinomycetes > Micromonosporales > Micromonosporaceae > Micromonospora > Micromonospora sp. NPDC049201. The sequence goes on from NZ_JBVJHM010000002.1 coordinate 38,119, forward strand.
CTTCCTCGGTGTGCACGGGATCAGCGAGCGGGCCGGGTTCACCACGCCCAACCTGATGGAGGCGGACACGAACCGCGCGCTGGTGGCCGCCGCCGACGGGCTGGTGGTGCTCGCCGACCACACCAAGTGGGGCACGGTCGGCATCTCGTCGATCGTCGGCCTCGACGCGGCGGACGTGCTGGTCACCGACGACCGGTTGACACCCGACGCGCGAGGGGTACTCGAGGACCGGGTGGGTGAGCTGGTGACCGTGCCCGCGACGGAGGGAGCGGAGTGAAGCGTACGCAGATCGAGCTGGCCGACGGCCGGGAGCTGATCTACTTCGACGAGCGGGACGACGCGGTGCGGGACCAACCGGACCGGCGGGACCTGCCCCCGCCGCCGCCCGCCTCGCAACTGCGGTACGACCCGCTGACCGACGAGTGGGTGGCGGTGGCGGTGCACCGGCAGACCCGCACGTTCCTGCCCCCGGCCGACCAGTGCCCGCTGTGCCCGTCGCGCGGCGACCGGCACAGCGAGATCCCGGCGCCGGACTACGACGTGGTGGTCTTCGAGAACCGGTTCCCGTCGCTGAGCCAGCGGGTCGCCGAGGAGCCGGCCGAGATCACGCCGTTCACCCCGGTGCGCCCCGGGCTCGGCCGGTGCGAGGTGGTCTGCTTCACCGACGACCACAACGCCTCGTTCGCCCGCCTCTCCCCCGGCCGGGTGCGGACCGTGCTGGACGCGCTCGCCGACCGCACCACCGCGCTGAGCGCGCTGCCCGGCGTCGAGCAGGTGTTCCCGTTCGAGAACCGGGGCGTGGAGATCGGGGTGACGCTGCACCACCCGCACGGCCAGATCTACGCGTACCCGTTCGTCACGCCGCGGACCCGGAGCATGCTGGCCGCCGCCCGCCGGCACGCCGAGCGCACCGGCGGCAACCTCTACGCCGACGTGCTGGCCGCCGAGCGCGCCGCCGGCGACCGGGTGGTTACCAGCAACGAGCACTGGACCGCGTACGTGCCGGCGGCGGCCCGCTGGCCGTTCGAGGTGCACGTGGCCCCGCACCGGCCGGTGCCGGACATCCCGGCGCTCGACGACGCCGAGCGGGACGCCTTCGGCCCGCTCTACCTGGACCTGCTGCGCCGCTTCGACGGGCTGTTCGACCTGCCGATGCCGTACATCGCGGCGTGGCACCAGGCGCCGGTGCGCGTCGACCGGGAGCTGGGGCACCTGCACCTACAGCTGTTCACCGTCCGCCGGGCCAAGGACAAGCTGAAGTACCTGGCCGGTTCGGAGTCCGGCATGGGCGTCTTCATCAACGACATCGCCCCCGAGCGGGCCGCCGAACTCCTCCGCGCCGCGTGAAAGGCGGGGCCCCTTCTTAACGCCTCCGGTAGAGGTCGGCTCCCCTGTTGGCACCCCTCCGGGGGCCCGGTGACCGGGCCCCTCGCTGGGAAGGGACGCACGGACGACGACGCACGGACATGACGGAGCCCGCCGGCGCGTACCGGCGGGCTCCGTCGTGATCGGCGAGGAGGCTCAGGCCGCGAGCTTGCGGGCCAGGTTCTCGTCGAGCGCGTTCATGAACTCGTCGGTGGTCAGCCACGGGGCGTCCCGCGAGATGAGCAGCGCGAGGTCCTTGGTCATCTGGCCGCCCTCGACGGTCTCCACGATGACCTGCTCCAGCGTGTTGGCGAACTCGGTGACCGCCGGGGTGCCGTCCAGCTTGCCCCGGTGGGCCAGGCCCCGGGTCCAGGCGTAGATCGAGGCGATCGGGTTGGTCGAGGTCTTCTCGCCCTTCTGGTACTGCCGGTAGTGCCGGGTGACCGTGCCGTGGGCGGCCTCGGCCTCGACGGTACGGCCGTCCGGGGAGAGCAGCACCGAGGTCATCAGGCCGAGCGAGCCGAAGCCCTGCGCCACGGTGTCGGACTGCACGTCACCGTCGTAGTTCTTGCAGGCCCAGACGTACCCGCCCTCCCACTTGAGCGCGGCGGCGACCATGTCGTCGATCAGCCGGTGCTCGTAGGTCAGGCCGGCGGCGTCGAACTCGGCCTTGAACTCGGCCTCGAACACCTCGGCGAAGATGTCCTTGAACCGGCCGTCGTACGCCTTGAGGATGGTGTTCTTGGTCGACATGTAGACCGGGTAGTTGCGGTCCAGGCCGTACCGGAACGAGGCGCGGGCGAAGTCCCGGATCGACTCGTCGAAGTTGTACATGCCCATGGCGATGCCGCCGCCGGGGAAGTTGGCGACCTCCATCTCCATCGGCGCGCCGCCGTCGGCCGGGGCGTACGTGATGGTGACCTTGCCGGGGCCGGGGACGACGAAGTCGGTGGCCTTGTACTGGTCGCCGTGCGCGTGCCGGCCGATGATGATCGGCTTGGTCCAGCCCGGGACGAGCCGCGGCACGTTCGACATGATGATCGGCTCGCGGAACACCACGCCGCCGAGGATGTTGCGGATGGTGCCGTTCGGCGACCGCCACATCTTCTTCAGGCCGAACTCCTCCACCCGGGCCTCGTCCGGGGTGATGGTGGCGCACTTGACGCCGACGCCGTGCTCCTTGATGGCGTTGGCGGCGTCGACGGTGACCTGGTCGTCGGTCTCGTCGCGGTACTGGATCGACAGGTCGTAGTAGTGCAGGTCGACGTCGAGGTACGGCAGGATCAGCTGCTCCCGGATCTGCTTCCAGATGATCCGGGTCATCTCGTCGCCGTCGATCTCCACGACCGGGTTGTTTACCTTGATCTTCGCCATCGGCCGGCGCTCCTCTCGGGGGACACGTGCTCAAGCAGTACGAGCGTACTGGAAACCTTCGGAGGTGACCCAGCCGGCCTCGCGGTGACACCCTTCCCGCATGCCGCTGACGCACACGCTCGGGTCCATCACGATCACCGCGCTGCTCGACGGAGCGGGCCCCTTCTTCATGCCGCGCGAGGAGGCGTTCCCCGACGCCACCGAGGCGAACTGGCGCGAGGCGGACCGGCGGGACCCGGACGCGGTCGGGCCGGACGGCGGCTGGTGGCTGCCGTTCCGCGCGTTCGCGCTGCGTACCGGTGACGGGCCGGTCACCCTGGTCGACGCCGGCATCGGCCCGGCGGACGCCCCGGCGGCGAGCTGGGCGCCGGTGCCCGGCCGGCTGCCGGCCGAGCTGGCCGACGCCGGCATCGACCCGGCGGACGTCCGCACGGTCGTCCTCACCCACCTGCACAGCGACCACGTGGGCTGGGCCGGCCCGCTCTTCCCCAATGCGGACCACGTGGTGCAGCGCGCCGAACTGGACGCGCTGGAGCTGTTCCACCCGGAACTGCCGGCCCGGCTGCTCGGGCCGTTGCGCGCCGACGGCCGGCTGCGGGTGCTCGACGGCGACACCGACCTCACCCCGGGGGTACGCGTGCTGAGCACGCCCGGCCACACCCCCGGGCACCAGTCCGTGCTGGTGGAGTCCGGCGACGAGCGTCTCCTGGTCACCGGCGACCTGCTGGTGCACGCGATCCAGTTGATCGACCCGGCACTGTGCTACGTGCACGAGGAGGACCGGGCCGGGGCCGGCCGGACCCGCGAGCGCGTCCTGTCGACCCTCTCCCCACTCCTCCTGGCCACCCCCCACCTGGGCGCCCCCTTCACTCCCCACCCCTGACCCCACCACTCACCCCCACCCTCACCGCGCGCAGATTCACGGAAAGAGTGGCTCTCCCGGGGAGAATGGCCACATTTTCCGTGAATCTGCGCGCGTGGGGCGGGGGTGGGTGGGGGGTGGGAGGGGGTGGGACGCGGGAGGGGCGGCCGGCGGAAGCCGGCCGCCCCTCGCGGCGGGTGGTGCTCAGGTCACATGGAGGCGACGTCGCCCTGCTTGGCGCGGACGGCCTCGGCGGCCTCCTTCAGCGCGGCCAGCTCGTCGGCGTCCAGCTCGGTCTCCACGACCCGCTTGACGCCCTCGGCGCCGATCTCGGCCTCGACGCCCAGGTAGACGCCGGAGATGCCGTACTCGCCGTCGACCCAGGCGCAGACCGGCATCACGTCGCCGGAGTCCTCGGCCACGGCCTTCGCCATCCGGGCCGCGGCGGCGGACGGCGCGTAGTAGGCGGAACCGGTCTTGAGCAGCGCGACCACCTCGGCGCCACCGTTGCGGGTCTTGACGACCAGCTCCTCGATCTGCTCGGCCGGCATGACGTCGCGCAGCGGCTTGCCGTTCACGGTGCTCTTCGACGGTACCGGGACCATGGTGTCGCCGTGCGAGCCGAGCGTCAGGGTCCGGACCGACTTCACCGGCACGCTCAGCGCCTCGGCGACGAAGTTGGTGAACCGGGCGGTGTCGAGCATGCCGGCCTGGCCGAGCACCCGGTTCTTGGGGAACTGGGTGGCGATCTGGGCCAGCGCGGTCATCTCGTCGAGCGGGTTCGACACCACGATGACGACGGCGTTCGGGGCGTACTTGGCGACGTTCTCGGAGACCTGCCGGACGATCTTGGCGTTCGTCTCCAGCAGGTCCATCCGGCTCATGCCCGGCTTGCGGGCCAGGCCGGCGGTGATGACGACGACGTCCGAGCCCTCGATGGCCTCGTAGCCCTCGCCGTTCGGGCCGGTGGTGACGCCGACGAGCTTGGTCTCGAAGCCCTCGACCGGCCGCGACTGGTTGAGGTCGAGGGCGAGGCCCGCCGGCTTGCCCTCCACGATGTCGGTGATCACGACGGTCTCGAAGATGTCGTACTCGGCCAGGCGCTGTGCGGTGGTGGAGCCGTAGAAGCCGGCCCCGACGACAGTGACCTTCTTACCCATGGTCGTCCCACTCCCTGATACCAGTCGGTTTTCCGGACCGTATCAGCCATCCTGGCACCGATCGGGCGAGGGGCGGACGGTTATGACCTGTCTGGGTGGTCAGGCATCCCGCTCGGCGCGTTCGACCACGTTGGTGAGCAGCATCGCCCGGGTCATCGGGCCGACGCCGCCGGGCATCGGCACCATCTTGCCGGCCACCTCGGCCACCTCGGGGTCGATGTCGCCGGTGTAGCGCCCCTTGCCGTCGTCGCCGATCACCCGGGTGATGCCGACGTCCACCACCGTCGCGCCGGGGGTGATCATGTCGGCGGTGAGCAGCCCCGGCACGCCGGCCGCGACGATGACGATGTCGGCGGTGCGGGTGTGGCCGGCGAGGTCCAGGGTGCCGGTGTGGCAGAGCGTGACGGTGGCGTTCTCGCTGCGCCGGGTGAGCAGCAGGCCGAGCGGGCGGCCGACCGTGTTGCCCCGACCGACCACCGCGACGTTCGCGCCGCGCAGCGGCACGTCGTGCCGGCGCAGCAGCTCGACGATGCCGCGCGGGGTGCAGGGCAGCGGGGCGTCGTAGCCGAGCACGAGCCGGCCCAGGTTGACCGGGTGCAGGCCGTCGGCGTCCTTGTCCGGGTCGATCGACTCCAGCGCCCGCTGGGTGTCCAGGTGGGCCGGGAGCGGAAGCTGGACGATGTAGCCGTGGCAGGCCGGATCCGCGTTCAGCTCGGCCAGTGCCGCGTCGAGCTGTTCCTGGGTGGCGTCGGCCGGCAGCGTGACGCGCAGCGAGGCGATGCCGACCTCGGCGCAGTCGCGGTGCTTGCCGTTGACGTACGCCTGGGAGCCGGGGTCCTCCCCGACCAGGACCGTGCCGAGCCCGGGGGTGATGCCGCGCTCGGCGAGCGCCTTCACCCGCGCTCGCAGCTCGTCCTTGATCTCCGCCGCGGTGGCCTTGCCGTCCAGGATCGTCGCCGTCACGCCGTGATCGTCTCACGTTCCCCGGCGAGCCGGACGACGACGGGCACCGACCACGCTCCGCAACGTGGTTTCCGTCACTGAGAGTGGTCATCCGGGCCACGAAACGGGACTCGACGGCACGTTCCGTTACCAGCTCGCAACGCATCCGTTGTCGATCCGCCGCAGCGCGACCTACCGTTACGGCTCGTTGCGCAGCGTCACCCAGCGTCGGGCCGACCGCGCAGCGTGAGGAGATGAGGAGACTCCATGCGTGTTCGTAGGCTCGCGGCCTGGGCCGCTCTGCCGCTCGCGGTGACCCTGGGCCTGACGGCCTGCGGCTCCGGCGGCGGAAGCGGCGGCGCAAGCGACCCCGACGCGGCCGTGCGGATCGAGATCGCCGAGCCGCAGCACCTGGTGCCGACCAACACCAACGAGACGAGTGGCTCGCAGGTGCTGTCGGCACTGTTCAGCCCGCTCGTCGACTACGACGAGGCGAACAAGCCGCACGAGGTGGCGGCCGAGTCGGTGACGTCGTCGGACAACAAGGTCTGGACGATCAAGCTGAAGCCCGGCTACACGTTCCACAACGGCGAGAAGGTCACCGCCGACAACTACCTCGACGCCTGGAACTACGGCGCGTACGCGCCGAACGGCCAGAACTCCAGCTACTTCTTCGAGAAGATCGCCGGCTACCAGGACCTCCAGGGCGAGAAGCCGAAGGCGGAGACGCTCAGCGGCCTGTCGAAGGTCGACGACCTGACGTTCACCGTGACGCTCACCGAGCCGTACGTGGACTTCAAGACCATGCTCGGCTACACCGCGTTCTACCCGCTGCCGAAGGCCGCGTTCTCCGCGCCGGGCGTGCTGGCCGAGGGGTACGAGCAGACGCCGATCGGTCAGGGCCCGTTCAAGATGAAGGGCTCCTGGCAGCACGACGCCAAGGTCGAGGTGGAGCGCTACGACGCGTTCCCGGGCCAGCAGCCCAAGGTCGGCGGCGTCGAGTTCCGGATCTACCAGCAGCCGACCGCCGCGTACGCGGACGTGCTGTCGGACAACCTCGACGTGATCAAGACGATCCCGACCGAGAACCTGTCGACCGCCGCCACCGACCTCGGCGACCGGTTCCAGCAGAGCCCGGCCTCGTCGCTCCAGGTGCTGGCGTTCCCGACGTTCCAGAAGGAGTTCAGCAAGCCCGAGGTGCGCAAGGCCATCTCGATGGCGATCGACCGGGACGAGATCACCAAGTCGATCTTCAAGGACTCGCAGCAGCCGGCGCGCTCGTTCGTCTCGCCGGTGGTCGCCGGCTACCGGGAGAACACCATCGGCACCGCCGGCGCGTTCGACCCGGTCAAGGCCAAGGCGATGTACGAGGCCGCGGGCGGCCCGAAGAAGATCGAGCTGTCCTACAACGGCGACGGCGGCCACAAGGACTGGATCGACGCCACCTGCAACCAGCTCAAGGCCAACCTGGGCGTGGAGTGCGTGGGCAACGCCGAGCCGAAGTTCGCCGACCTGCTGACCAAGCTCAAGCAGAAGCAGTCGGTGGGCCTGTTCCGGATGGGCTGGGTGATGGACTACCCGTCCATGGAGAACTACCTCGGCCCGCTGTACAGCACCAACGGCTCGTCGAACTACTACGGCTACTCGAACCCGGAGTTCGACAAGCTGCTCGCCGAAGGCGCCCGCGCGGCGAACGCGGACGAGGCGGTCAAGAAGTACCAGGCGGCGGAGGACCTGCTCGCGCAGGACCTGCCGGTGATCCCGCTGCGGTACGGGCAGAACAACTTCGGCCACTCCACCAAGGTCAAGAACGTCCACGTGGACCTCTTCGACCGGGTGGACCTGCTGAAGATCGAACGCGCCTGACCCACCCCCGACAGGGCCGGGCCACCCCCACCGGGTGGCCCGGCCTTGGCATTGGCACGCATTTGCCCCATCTTCGGCAGACTCGCAGGCATGTTCCGGTTCATCCTGCGGCGACTGCTCCAGATGGTCCTCGCGTTCTTCGGGACCACGCTGATCGTCTACGCGTTGATGTTCGCCGGGCAGGGCGACCCGATCCAGGCGCTCGCCGGGGAACGGCCGGTCACCGCCGCCCAACGCGCCTACCTGACCGAGAAGTACCACCTGGACGCGACCGGGGTCGGCGGCTTCTTCTACCGCTACCTGAACTATCTCGGCGGCCTGCTCCGCGGTGACCTCGGCCAGTCGCTCACCGGCCGGCAGATCGGCGACATCCTGGCCGCCGCCTGGCCGGTCACCGTGAAACTGGCGCTTATCGCGCTGGCCGTGACCGTAATCTTCGGGGTCACCGCCGGCGTCATCGCGGCCATCCGCCGCTCCGGCGTCTTCGACCACGCCACGCTGGTGCTCACGCTGCTGGTGCTCGGCATCCCCACCATCGTGCTGGCCCCGCTGGCACAGTACTTCCTCGGCGTACGCTGGCCGATCTTCCCGCCCACCGCGGGCGCCCAGCCCTCGTTCCGGGCTCTGCTGCTGCCCGGCATCGTGCTCGGCTCGCTGTCGCTGGCCACCGCGCTGCGGCTGACCCGGACCTCGGTGACCGAGAACCTGCGCGCCGACTACGTCCGCACCGCCCGGTCGAAGGGCCTGGTGCGTCGCCGGATCGTCGGCGTGCACGTGCTGCGCAACTCGCTCATCCCGGTGGTCACGTTCCTCGGCGTCGAGCTGGGCAACCTGATGAGCGGCGCGATCATCACCGAGGGCGTGTTCAACATCCCCGGCGTCGGCTTCAACCTGTTCCGCGGCATCCGCACCGAGGACGGCCCGCTGGTGGTGGGCATCGTCAGCGTGCTCGTCGTGGTCTACCTGCTGTCCAACCTGGTGGTGGACGTGCTCTACGCCGTACTCGACCCGAGGATCAGATATGAGTGACTTCGAGACGGTGGCGGCGACGGAGGACCAGTCGGCGCGGCGCGGCGTCTCCGGCGAGCCCGGCACCCCGGACCGGGCCGGCCGACCCGGCAGGTCCCGCAGCCTGGCCGGCGACGCCTGGCGCGACCTGCGCCGCAACCCGGTCTTCTGGGTCAGCCTGCTGCTGGTCGTGCTGGTCGCCGCGATGGCCGTCGCGCCCGGGCTGTTCACGTCCAACGACCCGCGCGACTGCGTGCTCTCCCGGCAGCACGCCGGACCGTCCGGCGGGGCCATCTTCGGGTACGACTTCCAGGGCTGCGACACGTTCGCCCGAGCGGTCTACGGCGCCCGGGCCTCGCTGCTGGTGGGCGCGTTCTCCGCGGTGATCACCGGGGTGATCGCGCTGGTCGTCGGCATGCTCGCCGGCTTCTTCGGCGGCTGGGTCGACGCGGTGCTCTCCCGGGTGATCGACATCGTGCTCGGCATCCCGCTGCTGCTGGCCGCGATCGTGCTGCTCAAGCGCGTGAGCACCAGCGGCGAGACGGTACGCCTGTTCGCGGTCATCCTGGTGCTGGCGCTGCTCGGCTGGACCACCGCGGCCCGCGTGGTGCGCTCCTCGGTGATCACCGCCCGGGAGCAGGACTACGTGGCCGCGGCCCGGATGCTCGGGGCCGGCGACGGCCGGATCATGTGGCGGCACATCCTGCCGAACGCGCTCGCGCCGGCCATCGTGGTGCTCACCATCGCGCTCGGGTCGTTCATCGCGGCCGAGGCGACGCTGAGCTTCCTCGGCATCGGGCTGAAGGCGCCGACCGTCTCCTGGGGAATCGACATCGACGCCGGCCGGGTGCACATGCGCGAGTCGGCCACGCCGCTGATCGTGCCGTCGGTCTTCCTCGCGTTGACAGTGCTCGCGTTCATCATGCTCGGCGACGCGGTCCGCGACGCCTTCGACCCGAAGCTGCGGTGAGTTCCCCATGACCGAGTCCGCGATCCGGCCCACGCCGGCCTCCCCCACCCCGCCCGAGGGGCACCTGCTGGAGGTGCGGGACCTGCACGTCGAGTTCCGCACCCGGGAGGGCGTGGCCCGGGTGATCAACGGGGTGACGTACCACCTGGACGCCGGCGAGACGCTTGCCGTGCTCGGCGAGTCGGGCTCCGGCAAGTCGGTCACCGCCCAGGCGATCATGGGCATCCTGGACACCCCGCCCGCGTACGTGCGGGGCGGTCAGATCCGCTACCGGGGGCGGGACCTGCTCACCCGGTCGGAGGAGGAACGCCGGCAGGTCCGGGGCACAGAGATCGCGATGATCTTCCAGGACGCGCTGTCCGCGCTGAACCCGGTCTTCCCGGTCGGCTGGCAGATCGGCGAGTCGCTGCGGCAGCGGGCCGGACTGTCCCGCGCCGCCGCGCGCCGCCGCACGGTCGAGCTGATGGACCTGGTCCGCATCCCGGCCGCGGCGAAGCGGCTCGGCGACTACCCCCACCAGTTCTCCGGCGGGATGCGGCAACGCGTCATGATCGCCATGGCGCTGGCGCTGGACCCGAAGGTGCTGATCGCCGACGAGCCCACCACCGCGCTCGACGTCACCGTGCAGGCGCAGATCATGGACCTCCTGGCCGACCTGCGCCGGGACCTCGGCATGGCGCTCATCCTGATCACCCACGACCTCGGCGTGGTCGCCGGCGTGGCGGACCGGATCGCGGTCATGTACGCCGGCCGGATCATCGAGCACGCCGACGTGCGTTCGCTGTACCGGGCGCCGGCCCACCCGTACACCAAGGGGTTGCTGGAGTCGATCCCCCGGCTCGACGTGCGCGGGCAGGCGCTGTCGACCATCCCGGGGCTGCCGCCGAACCTGATGCGGATCCCGCCCGGCTGCCCGTTCCACCCCCGCTGCCCGTACGCGCAGCAGGTCTGTGTCGACGAGGTGCCGCACGACCTGGTGCTCGGCGACGGCCGGACCAGCGCGTGCCACTTCGCGCAGGAGGTCCACGATGACCGCGCCCGCTAGCCCGGCCAAGGTTCGCGGCGAGACCGTCCTCGCCGTCGACGAGCTGGTCAAGCACTTCCCGATCACCCAGGGCGTGCTGTTCAAACGGCAGATCGGCGCGGTGCGGGCGGTCGACGGGGTGAGCTTCGAGCTGCGCCGGGGCGAGACGCTCGGCGTGGTCGGCGAGTCCGGCTGCGGCAAGTCCACGCTGGCCCGGCTGCTGATGCGGCTGGAGACGCCGACCGCCGGCCGGGCCACGCTGGAGGGGCGGGACCTGTTCCGGGCGTCCGGCGGGGAGCTGCGGCGGCTGCGGCGGAACATGCAGATGGTGATGCAGGACCCGTACACCTCGTTGAACCCGCGGATGACGGTCGGCGACATCGTCGGCGAGCCGTTCGCGATCCACCCGGACGCCGCGCCGAAGGGCAGCCGGCGGCAGCGGGTGCAGGAGCTGCTGGACGTGGTCGGGCTCAACCCGGAGCACGTGAACCGCTACCCGCACCAGTTCTCCGGCGGCCAGCGGCAGCGCATCGGCATCGCCCGCGCGCTCGCGTTGCGCCCGGAGATCATCGTCTGCGACGAGCCGGTGTCGGCGCTGGACGTCTCCATCCAGGCCCAGGTGATCAACCTGTTGGCGCAGCTCCAGGACGAGTTCGGGTTGTCGTACATCTTCATCGCGCACGACCTGTCCGTGGTCCGGCACATCTGCGACCGGGTGGCGGTGATGTACCTGGGCCGGATCGTGGAGATCGGCACCGAGGAGCAGATCTACCAGCGCGCCACCCACCCGTACACCCAGGCGTTGCTCTCGGCGGTGCCGGTGCCCGACCCGGAGGCCCGCGACCGCCGGACGATCATCCGGCTCAGCGGCGACGTGCCCAGCCCGGCCGACCCGCCGTCGGGCTGCCGGTTCCGCACCCGGTGCTGGAAGGCGGAGGAGGTCTGCGCCGTCCAGGACCCGCAGACCGTGCCCCGCGCCGCCGACCCACACCCCAGCGCCTGCCACTTCGCCGAGGTGCGCCCGGACGTCTGAGGCCCCGTCCCCCGGAGGAAGGAGGGGCGGGGCCGCAGCGGGACGTGGACGGGGTGCGTGAGGGGCGCCCCCGTGGGCGACGGCAGCGCGCGGTGGAACCGCCGGGTCGACGCGGCAGGCTCCGGCGCGGCAGGCTCCGGCGCGACTCAGGCGGTGGGCGGCGCCCGCGCGGCCAGCGCGCCACGCGGCGGCAGCGGCCGGGCCGGTGACCGGTGTCCCGGCGCGAGCCGCGCCGACACCACCGGGCCGGCGACGCTCGGGGGCGCGGTCGGGAGCGGTTCGTCCGGCCCGTCGCCGTAGGCGAGGCCGCCGCGCCGGTCACCCCACCACCCGCCGGACAGCTCCGCGCACCGCCGTTGCGGGTACGCGCCGAGCGACGCGACCGGCCCGGCCCGGCACCCCGAGGCGGGTACGACGGCAGCCGGCCCGACGGCGTTCCCGCCGACGACGGACGGGTCGAGGGTGTGCGCGCCGACGACGGAGAGGCCGAGCGCGGCCAGGACGAACGCCAGTGTGACGACGACGGCGGTCAACCGGTCGCGCACGCGCATGGCACACCTGCCGGGGCTCACGGACAGTGGAGACGGTCGATCGATCGTCGCCGGCACACGCTAGCAACCGCCCGCAGGGCCGGCAACGACGCGCGGCGGCGGGCCACCCGGGGCCGGCGCGTTTCGCCCCCAGCCCTCGGCGTGTCGGGGCAGGGGCACCAATGGTGTCTGAAGCGGTATACCTCAGAGTCATAAATATGCCTCTGAGGTATACCGCGCAGATCTGATTGTCCCTCCGCCGCGGCTACGCACGGTAATCGGCGGCAAGGTGCAACCCGTGCGGGACAGACCTAGTGGAAGAAGTGGCGGGTGCCGGTGAGGTACATCGTCACGCCGGCCGCCTTGCAGGCCGCGATGGTCTCCTCGTCGCGGATCGAGCCCCCGGGCTGCACGATCGCCCGAATACCGGCGTCGATGAGGATCTGCGGGCCGTCGGCGAACGGGAAGAACGCGTCCGAGGCGCAGACCGAGCCGCGGGCCCGCTCGTCGCCGGCCCGGCTGACCGCCAGCCGCGCCGAGTCGACGCGGTTGACCTGGCCCATCCCGACGCCGACGGTGGCGCCGTCGCGGGCCAGCAGGATCGCGTTGCTCTTCACCGCGCGCACCGCCCGCCAGGCGAACGCGAGGTCGCGCAGCGTCGCCTCGTCGGCCGGGTCGCCGGTGGCCAGCGTCCAACCGGACGGGTCGTCGCCGGGCGCGTCGACCGCGTCCCGCATCTGCACCAGCACGCCGCCGCTGACCTGCCGCCACTCCGCCGGCCGGCTGGCGAACGCGGGCGCCCGCAGCAGCCGGATGTTCTTCTTGGCCCGCAGCAACTCCAGCGCGCCCTCGTCGAAGCCGGGCGCCACCAGCACCTCGGTGAAGATCTCCGCGACCTGGCCGGCCAACTCCACGCTCACCGGCCGGTTGACCGCGATCACGCCGCCGAACGCGGAGACCGGGTCGCAGGCGTGCGCCTTGCGGTGCGCCTCGGCCACGTCCGCGCCGACCGCGATGCCGCACGGATTGGCGTGCTTGATGATCGCCACCGCCGGCTGGTCCGCGAAGTCGTGCGCGGCCCGCCACGCGGCGTCCGCGTCGACGTAGTTGTTGTAGGACATCTCCTTGCCGTGCAACTGCTCGGCCTGGGCCAGCCCGGCCGGGGCACCCGGGTCGGTGTAGAGCGCCGCCGCCTGGTGCGGGTTCTCGCCGTAGCGCAGCACGGCCTGGCGGCGCAGCGCCAACCCGGCGAACTCCGGCCAGCCGTCCTCGGCCGGGGCCACCGTGGTGGCGAACCAGTCGGCCACCGCCACGTCGTAGTCGGCGATGTCGGCGAACGCCCGGGCCGCCAGCGCACGACGCCGGGCCAGGGTGAACCCACCGTCGGCGAGCGCGGCCACCACCGCCGGGTACGCGGCCGGGTCGGTCACCACCGCGACCGAGGCGTGGTTCTTCGCGGCGGCCCGCACCATCGCCGGACCGCCGATGTCGATCTGCTCCACGCACTCGTCGGCGTCGGCGCCGGAGGCGGCCGTGGCCTGGAACGGGTAGAGGTTGGAGACCAGCAGGTCGATCCCGGCGATGCCGTGCTCGTCGAGCTGGGTGGCGTGCGAGTCCTTGCGCAGGTCGGCGAGGAGGCCGCCGTGGATCTTCGGGTGCAGCGTCTTCACCCGGCCGTCGAGGATCTCCGGGAAGCCGGTGACCTGCTCGACCGGGGTGACCGGCACCCCGGCGCCGGAGATCGTCGACGCGGTGCTGCCGGTCGACACGATCTCCACGCCGGACTCGTGCAGGGCGCGGGCCAGCTCGACCAGGCCGGTCTTGTCGTAGACGCTGACCAACGCGCGCCGGATCGGGCGACGGGCGTCGTCATGGGTGCTCACGGAACGGTGACCTTTCTGCCGGTGATCGTCCAACCTTCACGGACCAGGCGGCCGACCTGCTCGACGAGCTGGCGCCGCTCGGCGGACTTGATGCGCTCGGTGAGCGTCTCCTCGTCGTCGTCGTCGAGCACCGGTACGGCGACCTGGGCGACGATCGGGCCGGTGTCCATCCCGGCGTCGACGAAGAACAGCGTGGCCCCGGTGACCTTCACGCCGTACGCCAGCGCGTCGCGGGGGCCGTGGATGCCGGGGAACGCCGGCAACAACGTGTTGTGCGTGTTCAGGTAGCGGTCACCGAACGCGGTGAGGAACTCCGGGCCGACCAGCTTGAGGAAGCCGGCGCTGATCACCAGGTCGGGCCGGTGCTCGGCGACCCGGGCCGTGAGCGCCTTGTCCCAGTCGGCCCGGGTGGGGTGGTCCTTGACCCGCTCGACGAAGGACGGCACGCCGGCCGCGGCGGCCCGGTCCAGGCCGGCTATCCCGTCGCGGTCGGCGCCCACGGCCACCACCCGGGCCCCGTAGCCGGGGTCGGTGGCGGCCTCCAGCAACGCCTGGAGGTTGCTGCCGGAGCCGGAGACAAGGACGACGAGGCGGGCGACGGACGCGGGCTCGGTCACGCGGCCACCCTATCGGGCAGGTCGGGCGGTCCGGCTGTCGGGCGGCGGCCTGTCGGATGATCTCCGGAGGTAGTGGGCTCGCGGTACGCTGCCGGTCGCCCGGTGTCCGGCGTACGCCCGACCCGCACCCCCGAACGAGTACCCGGCACGCGCCGTGCCGCCGGCCCGAGGAGCCACCCCCATGCAGCCCGGATATCCCCAGCAGCAGCCGTCGCAGATCGACAACAACATGACGATGTCCATCGTCGCGATCTTCCTGTTCTGGCCGCTCGCGATCCCGGCGATCATCAACGCTTCCAAGGTCAACCCGCTGATCCAGCAGGGCGACTACGCCGGTGCGCAGGCCGCCGCCGCCGAGTCCAGGAAGTGGTCCAAGTGGGCCCTGATCGTCGGCCTGGTCTGGATCGGCATCATTGTGGTGTGTTGCCTGTTCGGTGGCCTGGCGGGTCTCGTCGGCGGCAGCACCGGCACGAACTGACCGACAGCCCACCAACTGAGGAGTTTCCCGACATGCAGCCCGGACACCCCGGACAGGACCCGTACGGCCAGCAGCCGAACCAGGACCCGACCGCCCAGCCGCACGACCCGTACGGTCAGCCACCGCAGCCCCCGCAGTACGGCCAGCAGCCGCAGTACGGCCAGCAGCCGGACTACGGGCAGCAGCCGCAGTACGGGCAGCAGCCGGACTACGGCCAGCCGACCTCCGGCCAGCCCTACGGCCAGCCCACCTCGGGTCAGCCCTACGGCCAGCCGACCTCGGGCCAGCCCTACGGTCAGGACCCGTACGCGCAGCAGCCGTACGGCGCCGCGCCGCAGTACCCGGCCGCCGGCTACCCGGCCGGCCCCGGCAAGGGCCAGGGCCAGAACAACACCATGGGCCTGATCGGCATGATCGTCGGCATCGCCTCGATCGTGCTCGGCCTCTGCTGCCCACTGCTGGGCGTCCCCGCCGGCATCGCCGGTGTGGTGCTCGGCGTGCTGGGCCAGAAGAAGGTCCAGGCCGGCGAGGCCAGCAACCCGGGCCAGGCCAAGGTCGCCCTGATCTGCGGTGGCATCGGAGTGGTCCTCGGGATCATCAGCGCCATCGCCGGCGCCGCGATCAACATGAACAACTTCGGTTCCTGACCGGCTCCGACGAAGGGGCGTCCGGCTGCGGCCGGGCGCCCCTTCGTCACGTCCACCCGTCGATCCGGATGGCGAGGACCCGAGCCGTCAGCGCGGGGTCGGGGCGGGCCGGGGCGTGGGCGGGGCGGACCGGGTGGTGAGGGTGCGGGTGGCGGCGGCGCCGAGCACCGCGCCCACGGCGATCACCAGCGTGGCCACGGCGGTCACCGGCCAGGGCGCCGGGCCGATCTCGGCCAGCCGGCCACCGCCGAGCGACCCGCCCGAGGCCGCCGCGAGCAGGCCCAGCAACACCCCGGCGACCGGGCCGGCGAGCACGGCCGGGACCAGCAGCTCCGGCCAGCGGACCTCGGCCCGGTCCTCGGCCGCCGTGCGCAGCAGCCGCCGGGCCAGCAGCCAGCCGGCCGCCATCGCGGCCAGCACCGGCACCGCGAGCAGGCCGGTGCCCAGCCCGTCCACCGGGCCACGCGGCAGGCCGGCCAGCAACGGCACGGCCGGCAGCGCGCCCACCGACACCTCACTGGTGCGGACCGCGGTGTCCGTGCCGACGGCGAACCCGGGACCGAGCAGGTAGCTGGCCGACCAGGCGGTGGCGTTCGGCGTGTACGCGAGGCTGACCAGCGTGATGCCCGCCTGCCCGGCCACCCCGGTCCGGTACGCGCCGATCATGTCGGCCGCGTCGCCACCACCGGTGGCCACCGCCAGCCCGGCCGCGCCGGCGCTCGCGCCGAGCAGCAGCAGCACCGCGACCAGCCCGGCCCGCAACCCGTCGCGCACCACCGGCGGGCACCGTCGGGCCAGCAGCGCCCAGACGCCCGTGGTGCGCAGCGCGCCGACGAGTGCGGCCGGGGCGGCGAACACGGCGAACGTCACGGCGGTCATGACCGGGGAGACGCGTACGCCACCCGCGCCGACCGCCACCGCGGCGATCGTGCCGAGCAGCGCGTACCCCACGGCGACCGCGACCGCGACGGCGAGCGCCTGCCGGGGCGAGCCGGCGCCGCGCGCGCCCACGGCCCGGCTGACGTGCACCCCGGCCCGGGTGAGCCGCCAGACGACCAGCACGCTCAGCGCGAGCGGGGCCAGACCGAGCGGCCCGGCGGCGGTCTGCAACGGCACCCCGTGCCCGAGCAGCCAGCCGGCCAGGCCGGCGCGCAGCGCGCCGCCGAGCGACCCGGCGTCCTCGGTGAGCTGGGCGAGGCCGAGCACGACGACGACCGGCAGCAGGGAGGTCAGCGCCGCCCAGAGCGCGGCCACGCCGGCGGCCACGGGCAGCGGGGCCCGGCTGCGCGACGGCTCACCCGCCCGGGGCGGGGGCACGCGTGCGGCGGGGCGGGCACGGGCGCGCGGCCGGGCGCCGGTGGTGGGGCCGGCGGCCGGACGGCGGGGCTGGTCAGGGGTGACACGTGACATCGCGTCTACTCTGGCACGCCACGGGAGAGGACGGCAGTCCGATACCGGGCCGGGACCGTGGCGAGTTCGTCGAACCCGCGGATCGGCGGCGGTGATCCGGTCTAGCCTCGGCTTGAGACGCGACCGTTCCCGTCGCGGCACCGACCGCTCGGAGGAAGCCGTGAACGCTCCGTATCCGCCGCCACCGCCGCCACCGGCCGCCGGTCGGGACCGGACCACGCTCTGGGGCGTCCTCGGCATCGTCTTCGGCCTGTTCTGCTGCGGCATCCTCGGAATCGTCTTCGGCTGGTTGTCGCTCCGCGACGCGCGCCGCAACGGCAAGTCGCAGCTGCTCGGCTGGCTGGCCATCGCGTTCGGTGTGATCAACATCGTGGCCAGCGCCATCGTGCGGGCCCGGGGCAGCTCCTACTACCCGTACTGGTACCGCTGAGCGTGAGGGGGCCGACCGGAACCGGTCGACCCCCTCACCGTGTCAGCTGACCGCTCAGCGGCCGGACATGAGCTCCCGCATCAGCTCGGCGGTCTCGGTCGGGGTCTTGCCGACCTTGACGCCGACCGCCTCCAGCGCCGCCTTCTTCGCGTCGGCGGTGCCGGCCGAACCGGAGATGATCGCGCCGGCGTGACCCATGGTCTTGCCGGGCGGGGCGGTGAAGCCGGCGATGTAGCCGACCACCGGCTTGGTGACGTTGGCCTTGATGAACTCGGCCGCCCGCTCCTCGGCGTCGCCGCCGATCTCACCGATCATGACGATCGCGTCGGTCTCCGGGTCCGCCTCGAAGGCGGCCAGCGCGTCGATGTGGGTGGTCCCGATGATCGGGTCACCGCCGATGCCGACGCAGGTGGAGAAGCCGATGTCGCGCAGCTCGTACATCATCTGGTAGGTCAGCGTGCCGCTCTTGCTGACCAGGCCGATCCGGCCGACGCCGGTGATGTCGGCCGGGATGATGCCGGCGTTGGAGGCGCCCGGCGAGGCGATGCCGGGGCAGTTCGGGCCGATGATCCGGGTGCGCTCGCCCTTGGCCACGTTGTACGCCCAGAACGCGGCGGTGTCGTGCACCGGCACGCCCTCGGTGATCACCACGGCCAGGTCGATGCCGGCGTCGATCGCCTCGACCACGGCGGCCTTGGTGAACTGCGGCGGCACGAAGATGACCGTGACGTCGGCCCCGGTCTCCTTCATCGCGTCCGCGACGGAGGCGAAGACCGGCAGCTCGGTGCCGTCGAAGTCGACAGTGGTGCCGGCCTTGCGCGGGTTCACGCCGCCGACCACGGTGGTGCCGGCGGCGAGCATCCGCCGGGTGTGCTTGGAACCCTCGGAACCGGTCATGCCCTGCACGATGACCTTGGAGTCCTTGGTCAGCCAGATAGCCATTGTCAGACCCCCGCCGCTGCCAGCTCGGCGGCCCGCTCGGCCGCGCCGTCCATGGTGTCGACCCGCTGGATGAGCGGGTTCGCCGCGCCGTCGAGGATGGCCCGGCCCTCCTCGGCGTTGTTGCCGTCGAGGCGGACCACGAGCGGCTTGGTGGCCTTCTCGCCGCGCTGCTCCAGCAGCGCCAGTGCCTGCACGATGCCGTTGGCGACCGCGTCGCAGGCGGTGATGCCGCCGAAGACGTTGACGAAGACGCTCTTCACCGACGGGTCGGAGAGGACGATCTCCAGGCCGTTCGCCATCACCTCGGCGCTCGCGCCGCCGCCGATGTCGAGGAAGTTGGCCGGCTTGACGCCGCCGTGCCGCTCCCCGGCGTACGCGACCACGTCGAGCGTGGACATGACCAGACCCGCGCCGTTGCCGATGATGCCGACCTCGCCGTCGAGCTTGACGTAGTTGAGGTCCTTCTCCTTGGCGGCCTGCTCCAGCGGGTCCACCGACGCCTGGTCGACCAGGGCCTCGTGGTCCGGGTGCCGGAACCCGGCGTTCTCGTCCAGCGTGATCTTGGCGTCCAGGAGCAGCAGCTTGCCGTCCTTCGTGGTGGCCAGCGGGTTCACCTCGACCAGGGTGGCGTCCTCGGCGACGAACGCCTGCCACAGCCCGACCGCGACGTCGACGATCTGGTCGGCGACCTCGGCCGGGAAGCCGGCCGCGGAGACGATCTCCCGCGCCTTGGCCTCGTCCACGCCGGTGTTCGCGTCGATCGGCGCCTTGACGACCTTCTCGGGGGTCTCGGCGGCGACCGCCTCGATGTCCATGCCGCCGGCGACGCTGGCGATGCAGAGGAAGGTGCGGTTCGCCCGGTCGAGCAGGTACGAGAAGTAGTACTCCTCGGCCACGTCCGCGGTCACCGTGATCATGACCTTGTGGACCGTGTGACCCTTGATGTCCATGCCGAGGATGTCGGTGGCGCGGGCCACCGTCTCCTCCGCGCCCTCGGCCAGCTTCACGCCGCCGGCCTTGCCGCGGCCACCGACCTTCACCTGCGCCTTGACGACCACCCGGCCGCCGAGGCGTTCGGCGATCGCGCGGGCCTCCTCCGGGGTAGTGGCGACGCCGCCGGCGAGCACGGGCAAACCGTGCCGCTCGAACAGGTCCCGCCCCTGGTACTCGTACAGGTCCACGATTGCGCGTCCCGTCCCGTCTCCGCGGCGCGCCGTCGCGCCGCCACCAGCGTTGGAAAATCAGTTTGACGCCTGTCATCAGAACAGACAGGCCATTTGCCGCAGCCTAACGAGATGGGAACCGGCGGCAACCGAGCGGGTGCGGGGTGTGCGGTAATGCACAGCCGTCGTCGCGGTAGCGCACGACGAGAGACGCGGTGTCAGCCGTCCGGGGGATGTCCGCGTCGGGGCGTAACCCCCGGTCAGGGGCGTCGTTGAGTCTGATGTCGGAGCGCTGGTCAAGCGCGATGACGGGAGCGGCCGATGCCCTGTCGGTCGAGGGGTGGCGGCGGGGCATCGTGCATAGAGGGGCCGGGCGTGTGAGGGGTGCGTCCGGCCCCTCCCCCTGCCCGGATTCAGCCGACCGGCTGGGCCACGTTCTCCCGTACCCAGTCGACGATCGACCCGGTGGTGGCGCCCGGGGTGAAGATCTTCGCGACGCCGAGCCGCTCCAGCTCCGGGATGTCGGCCTCCGGGATGATGCCGCCGCCGAAGACCACGATGTCGGCCGCCTGGCGGTCGGTGAGCAGCTCGACGACGCGCTTGAACAGCGTCATGTGCGCGCCGGAGAGCACCGAGAGGCCGACCGCGTCCGCGTCCTCCTGGATCGCCGTCTCGACGATCTGCTCGGGGGTCTGGTGCAGGCCGGTGTAGATGACCTCCATGCCGGCGTCCCGCAGCGCGCGGGCGACGACCTTCGCGCCGCGGTCGTGGCCGTCCAGGCCGGGCTTGGCGACGACGACCCGAATCCGAGAGCTCATCTGCGCACACCTTTCACCGGCACCGGCACTGCTGACCTGAACGAACGGTAACCCGGGCGGACCGGGGGCGGGAAGCCGGGCTGCGCCATACCGCCCACCCGGGCGCGCCGGAAGTCGGACACCTCCGCCGATCGGTCACGGTCCGCGACGAAAGGCCAGTCGACACGCCATCCAACCGGCGGCACGAGATGACACAAGACAGGATGTAAACGGACATAACGAAACGCCGATTCGGCGCTTCGGCTTGTGACAGGAGTGGCGGTTGGCTAACGTGTCCACGGTTGTCATCAAGTCCACGGACGGGTGACGACGCGGCACCGGACGTTCGGCAGAGCTTCACCGAACGGCCCGAGGTCGCATCGGATCCCCGACAACGGAGGGTGTGCGTGCGCCAGCGCCTGTCGTCTGAGCCCGATAGATATCGCGGTCGTCGCCGCGTACCCACCCCCCCGCGGAGCCGCTACGCGGCGGTCGTCACGACCGCCTTCGTCGGCGCCGGCATCGTCGCCCTCGGGGCGAACGCCCTTCCCGACGCCAAGAGCGTCAGCCCGTCCGTCCTCGACGAGCTCCGGCAGGCCTCGGTCGCCAGCCAGGACGCCGCGGCCCGCGCCGACAGCGCCGACCGCGCCACCCGCGACGACCGGTCGGGTGGCGACACCGCCGCCACCGAGCAGGACCCCTGGCTCCTCCCCCTGCACGGCTACGACTTCAAGTCGCCCTACGGCATGCGCTGGGGCAAGCTGCACACCGGCATCGACCTGGTCGCGCCGGAGGGCACGCCCTACAAGGCGGTCCACGCCGGCACCGTCACCAAGGCCGGCTGGTTCGGCGGCTACGGCTACGCCGTGATCGTCCAGCACGCCGACGGCAGCGAGGCCATCTACGGCCACTCCTCCGCGGTCACCGTCAAGGAGGGCCAAAAGGTCAAGGCCGGCGACCAGCTCGGCCTGGTCGGCAACACCGGCCACTCCTACGGCTCGCACCTGCACCTCGAGGTGCATGTCAACGGCGAGCCGCGCGACCCGGTGACGTTCCTCCAGGAGCGCGGAGTGGACATCAAGCTCGAAACCGAGGCACTCTACGGCGACGTAGCCGCCTCCTGACGCTCCGCACCGCCCGATGACCGCCCGGATCCTACGATCCGGGCGGTTTCGCGTGGGCGCATGTCTGCCCCGTCACACCGCAGGATGTGAGCGGGCCCACAACACCCGGTGATCGGCGCTTGTCGTGAATCGCCCAGCCGGGCCCGATCGCGGACACGATCCGGCGACGCACCCGACCGGGCCGCGAACCCGCCACCGGCGCGCTCGGAGACCGACACCAGTATTTCCAGGTCCACGTGCCCCTCAACTGGTGAAGGTTCCCGTGCAGCACAGCAGTCCCATCCCGAACGGCACCACCCCGGACCCCGCCCCCGCCCGGCACCGGCGGACCGGACGGCGGACCGCGTACCTGGTCACCGGCGCGCTGGCCCTGCTCGGTCTCGGCCTCGGCGGCGTCCTGGTCGCCACCGACGACAGTCCGGCGTCGGCGCCGGCCGCGGTCGACTTCGACGCGCGGGCCCGCGCCGAGGCCGCTGCCCGCGCCGACCGGTCGTCCCGCGAGTCGCTCCGCCCGGTCACCCCGCCCGCGACGCCGGCCAGCCCGTCCCCCAGCCCGAGCGCGACCAGCCCGAAGCCGAAACAGTCCGTGCCGCCGAAGCCGAAGCCGAAGCCGACGAAGAAGAAGGCCGCGCCGAAGCCGAGCTGGGTCATCCCGATGCGGGGCGCGGACATCACCTCCTGCTTCGGGCCACGGTGGGGCACGCTGCACGCCGGCATCGACTTCGCCATGCCCGCCGGCACCCCGATCCGGGCCGCCGCGTCCGGCACCGTGGTCAAGGCCGGCGACGTGGGCGACGGCTACGGCAACTCCGTCTTCGTCGACCACCACAACGGCTACCTGACCCACTACGCCCACCAGAGCCGGCTGCTCGTCGACGTCGGCGACCGGGTCAAGGCCGGTCAGGTCATCGGCTACGAGGGCGCCACCGGTGACGCCACCGGCCCGCACCTGCACTTCGAGGTGCACCAGGGTGCGATGTGGAACCAGATCGACCCGGCACCGTTCCTGCGCGCCCGCGGCGTCGACGTGGCCTGCTGACCGCCACCGCACGACGAGGAGGCCCGGCCGGTGCGACACCGGACCGGGCCTCCTCGACGCTCAGAGCTTGTCGATCGGCGCGTGCCGCAGCACCAGCCACATGGTCTGTTCGCCGAAGTCGATCTGCGCCCGGGCACCGGGCCCGGCACCCTCCACCGCCAGCACCCGGCCCAGGCCGTAGCGCTGGTGGTTGACCCGGTCGCCCACCGAGACCTTGGGCGTCTGCTTCAGGTCGCTCGCGGTGGCCAGCCGGCTGGCGTCCACACCGAGACGCTTGGCGAGCTGGGTGGCCCGGGGCGTGCCGCCGGTGAAGCCGCCCCGGCCGCCGCCGGACATCCGGTCCGCCCGGCCACCGACGCCACCACCGCCGCCACCCCACGAGGTGTACGAGCCCTCGGTGCGCTCCCACCGCACCAGCTCCGGCGGCAGCTCCTCCAGGAACCGCGACGGTGGGTTGTAGGCCGGCGCACCCCAGGCCGACCGGGTGACCGCCCGGGACAGGTAGAGGCGCTGCCGGGCCCGGGTGATGCCCACGTACGCCAGCCGGCGCTCCTCCTCCAGCTCGCGGGTGTCGCCGAGCGAACGCAGGTGCGGGAAGACGCCGTCCTCCAGGCCGGTCAGGAAGACCACCGGGAACTCCAGCCCCTTGGCGGTGTGCAGCGTCATCAGGGTGACCACGCCCTGGTGGTCGGGGTCGTCGGAGGGAATCGCGTCGGCGTCGGCGACCAGCGCCACCTGTTCCAGGAAGCCGGCCAGCGTGGCCCGCTCGTCGTCCGCGCCCAGCGACTCGATCCGCTCGGTGTACTCCCGGGCGACGCTCACCAACTCCTGGAGGTTGTCCACCCGGCCGGCGTCCTGCGGGTCGAGGCTCTCCTCCAGCTCGGCCAGGTAGCCCGAGCGGGTCAGCAGCGCCTCCAGCACCTCCTCCGGGGTGCCGGTGGCGGTCAGCTCACGGGCCGCGTCGAGCAGCCCGACGAACTCGGCGATGCCGTTGGCCGCCCGGGTGGAGATCCCCGGCGCGTCCTTCGCCCGGCGCAGCGCGGCGCCGAACGAGATGCGGTCCCGGGCGGCCAGCGCCTCGACACAGGCCTCGGCCCGTTCGCCGATGCCCCGCCGGGGGGTGTTGAGGATCCGGCGCAGGCTGACCGTGTCGTCGTCGTTGACCACGGCCCGCAGGTAGGCCAGCGCGTCGCGGACCTCCTTGCGCTCGTAGAAGCGCACCCCACCGACCACCTTGTAGGGCAGGCCGACCCGGATGAACACCTCCTCGAACACCCGGGACATGGCGTTGGTGCGGTAGAAGACCGCCACGTCGCCCGGCCGGGTGTCGCCGGCGTCGACCAGCCGGTCGATCTCCCGGGCCACCCAGTCCGCCTCGGCGTGCTCGGTGTCCGCCACGTAGCCGACGATCTGCTCGCCCGCGCCGGCGTCGCTCCACAGCCGCTTGGGCTTGCGTGAGGTGTTCCGGTCGATGACCGCGTTGGCCGCGTTGAGGATGGTCTGGGTCGAGCGGTAGTTCTGCTCCAGCAGGATGGTGCGGGCGTCGGTGAAGTCCCGCTCGAACTCCAGGATGTTGCGGATGGTCGCGCCCCGGAACGCGTAGATCGACTGGTCGGCGTCGCCCACCACGCACAGCTCGGCCGGTGGGATGCCCTCGGTGCCGGAGACCAGCTCCTTGATCAGGACGTACTGGGCGTGGTTGGTGTCCTGGTACTCGTCGACGAGCACGTGCCGGAACCGGCGTCGGTAGCTCTCCGCCACGTGCGGATGCGACTGGAGCAGGTGCACGGTGGTCATGATCAGGTCGTCGAAGTCCAGCGCGTGGGCCTCGCGCAGCCGGCGCTGGTAGAGCGCGTACGCCTCGGCCAGCGCCCGCTCGTTCGGCCCCTTGGCCCGGCCGGCGAACTCCTCCGGGTCGACCAGCTCGTTCTTCAGGTTGGACACCTGGGCCGCCAGACCCCGCGCCGGGTAGCGCTTCGGGTCCAGGTCCAGCTCGCGGGCGACCATCTGCATCAGTCGCCGGGAGTCGTCGGCGTCGTAGATGGAGAACGTCGACTTGAGGCCGGCGTGCTCGTGCTCGGCCCGCAGGATCCGGACACAGGCCGAGTGGAACGTCGACACCCACATCATCCGGGCGCGCGGGCCGACCAGCGCGGCCACCCGTTCCTTCATCTCGCCGGCGGCCTTGTTGGTGAACGTGATCGCGATGATCTCGCCGGGGTGCGCGTCCCGGGCGGCGAGCAGGTAGGCGATCCGGTTGGTCAGCACGCGCGTCTTGCCCGAGCCGGCGCCGGCCACGATCAGCAACGGGGAGCCGGCGTGGGTCACCGCGTCCCGCTGCGGGCCGTTCAGGCCGTCGAGGAGGGCCTGCGGGTCCGACCGGGCGCCCCCGGAACGGCGCGGCGGGGTCGGCCGGGACTCCGGCGCGGGCGGGGACGCGGGAATGTCGAAGAGAGGATGCATCGCAGCCCGAGTCTATGCCGTCGCCCGGACACTTCCCCGTCCGCGCGCCCGGGTCCCCGGACCGCGTCCCGTCCCACCTGTTGACCGGTTTCCTTGCGCGTCCGCCCCGCCGGTCGGCATACTCGACGACGTGTTCGACAAGCGCTTTTTTTACTACGGCACCGGGAGTCCGGCAGCCGTGGGTCGCGCCTGATCACATCAGACCTACGAAAAGCCCCGGGCTCCCCGAGCCCGGGGCTTTTCCGTCCCGGGATCCGGGTACCGGGTCCGAGCCCCGAGAGGGACGACGATGATGACTGACGTGGTGGAGTCCAGCGGCGGCCTGGCGCGGCACGACCGGAAGGCCGGCGGTGACCCGACCGGCGCCGCGGCGGCGCGGACCGGCACCGACGACTCGGTGGCGGCCGAGCGGATCGGTGAGATCCGGCGCCGGATCGACGAGATCGATCGGACGCTCATCGCGCTCTGGCAGGAACGGGCGGCGCTGTCCCAGGAGGTCGGCGCGACCCGGATGGCGGCCGGGGGCACCCGGCTGGTGCTCTCCCGCGAGCGGGAAATCCTGGAGCGGTTCCGTACCGAACTCGGCGCCGACGGCACTCAGCTCGCGCTTCTGCTGCTGCGCGCCGGCCGCGGCCCGCTGTGACCCGACCCGCGCCACAGACGACGAACCGCCTGCCGGCGTCGGGCTGACGTCGGCAGGCGGTCCGGTCTGGTTCAGGCCACCTCGTGGGTGACGACGATCTGCCGCTTCTCCGCGAAGTGGCAGGCGCTCGGGTGGTCCGAGCCCGGCCGGATCTCCAGCAGCGGCACGTCCTGGGCGCAGACGTCCTGCGCCTTCCAGCACCGGGTGCGGAACCGGCAGCCCGAGGGCGGGCTGACCGGCGAGGGGACGTCACCCTGGAGCCGGATGATCGCCTTGCTCTCCCGCAGGGTCGGGTCCGGCACCGGCACCGCCGACAGCAGCGCCTGGGTGTACGGGTGGGTCGGCCGCTCGTAGATCTCGTCCTCGGTGCCGACCTCCACCATCTTGCCCAGGTACATGACGGCGACCCGGTCCGACAGGTGGCGCACGACCGACAGGTCGTGGGCGATGAAGACGTACGACAGACCGAGCTCGGCCTGGAGCTTCTCCAGCAGGTTCATCACCTGGGCCTGGATGGACACGTCCAGGGCCGACACCGGTTCGTCGCAGACGATCACCTCGGGCCGCAGCGCCAGCGCCCGGGCGATGCCGATGCGCTGCCGCTGACCGCCGGAGAACTGGTGCGGGTACCGGTTGATGTGCTCCGGGTTGAGGCCGACCAGGTCGAGCAGTTCCTTGACCTTGCCGCGTCGGCTGCCGCGCGGAGCCACCTCGGAGTGGATCTCGAACGGCTCGCCGATCAGGTCACCGACAGTCATCCGGGGGTTCAGCGAGGTGTACGGGTCCTGCATCACCAGCTGGATCTGCCGACGCAGCCGCCGCAGCGCGCCACCGGAGAGCTTGGAGATGTCCTGGCCCTTGTAGAGCACCTGGCCGGCGGTCGGCTTCTCCAGGTTCATCAGCACCCGGGCGAGCGTCGACTTGCCGCAGCCGGACTCGCCGACCACGCCGAGCGTCTCGCCGGCCTTCAGCTCGAAGGAGACGCCGTCGACCGCCTTGACGTGACCGATGGTCTTCTTGAACACCACACCCTGGGTCACGGGGTAGTGCTTGACCAGGTCACGAACCTCGATGATGTTCTCAGTCACGGTTCACGAGCTCCTCGGCGAAGTGGCAGGCGCTGGCCCGGCCGTGGCCCAGTTGCAGCAGCGGCGGGACCTTCTCCCGGCACACCGGCTGCGCCATCGGGCAGCGCGGGTTGAAGGCGCAGCCCGGCGGGATGTTCATCAGGTTCGGCGGAAGCCCCTTGATGGTCCGGAGCTCCTGCCCCTTCTCGTCCATCCGCGGGATCGAGTTGAGCAGGCCGAGCGTGTACGGGTGCGCCGGCTTGGCGTACAGCTCGTAGACGTTGGCTTCCTCGACGATCCGACCGGCGTACATGACCGCGATCCGGTCCGCGACGTCGGCGACCACGCCGAGGTCGTGGGTGATCAGGATCATGCCCATCTGCCGTTCCCGCTGGAGTTCGCCGAGCAGGTCCATGATCTGGGCCTGCACGGTCACGTCCAGCGCGGTGGTCGGCTCGTCGGCGATCAGCACCTCCGGGTCGAGCGCGATCGACATCGCGATCATGGCGCGCTGCCGCATACCGCCGGAGAACTGGTGCGGGTAGTTGCTGAACCGACCCTTGGCGTTGGGGATCTTCACCTGGTCGAGCATCTCGATCGCGCGCTTCTTGGCGTCCGAGCGGCTGAGGCCGCGCCGGATGCGGAACTGCTCGGCGATCTGGAAGCCGACGGTGAAAACCGGGTTGAGGGCCGAGAGCGAGTCCTGGAAGATCATGGCGATGCCCTCGCCACGGATCCGTCGCCGCTGCTCGGCGGACTGCTTGAGCATGTCCTTGCCGTGGAAGCGGACCTCGCCGCCGGTGACGAACCCGGGCGGGGTGTCCAGGATGCCCATAACCGTCTGCGCGGTGACGCTCTTCCCGGAGCCGGACTCGCCGAGCACGGCGAGGGTCTCCCCCGCGTCGACGTGGTACGTCACACCGTTGATGACCTTGGCGACGCCGTCCCGGGTGCGGAACTCGACCCGCAGGTCGTCGACCTCGAGCAGGCGGCCCGAGGGGCGGCCGGATCCGTCGGCGCCGGCCGCGGACTGCTCGGACACGAGAATGTCGGACAACTCAGTTCCCCTATCGGAGCTTCGGGTCGAGGGCCTCGCGGACCGCCTCGCCGAGCATCACGAAGCTCAGCACGGCGGTGACGAGGAACGCGGAGGGGAAGAACAGCAGGAACGGCGAGACCCGGATGTAGTTCTGCGCCTCGCTGATCATGATGCCCCAGGAGACCACCGGGCTCTTCAGGCCGATGCCCAGGAAGGAGAGCGTGGCCTCCGCGCCGATGAACGAGCCCACCATGATCGTGCCGTAGACCAGCAGCGGCGCCAGGCAGTTGGGCAGCAGGTGCTTCAGGATGATCCGGCCGGTGCCGGCACCCAGCGCGCGGGCCGCGACGATGTAGTCGGCCTCCTTGGTGGCGAGCACCGAGGAGCGCATCAGCCGCATCACCACGGGCCAGCTCAGCACGCTCAGGGACAGGATGACCAGCCCCATGATCGTCCACTCGCCGTTGTCGGTGCCCGATCCGTTGAACGTGGTCAGGATGACGATCGAGCCGAGCACGAACGGCAGGCCGAAGAAGATGTCCGCGACCCGGGACAGCACCGCGTCCACCCAGCCGCCGCGGTAGCCGGCGATGATGCCCATCGCGCCGCCGAACAGCAGCGTGAGGATGGTGGACACCAGGGCCACCACGATCGACGCGCGGGCGCCGTAGATGACTCGGGAGTAGACGTCGCGGCCCTGCACGTCGTAGCCGAACCAGGCCGACGACGACGGCTCGACCCGGCTGCGCTCCAACGCGCCGTTGACCGCGTCGCCGGAGGTGAACAGCGACGGGAACGCGGCCATCACGATGAAGAGCAGGATGAACGCGGCAGAGATCCAGAACAGCGGCTTGCGACGGAGGTCGAGCCAGGCGTCACCGAGCAGGCCGCGCGGCTTCTGCTGCTTGGCGCTCTCCGGCAGGCCGGCGTTGGTGGGCGCACCGGACCCGGCCTCGGTGGGCATGGTCGCGGGCGGCGTCGACACGATCGACGCGGTACTCGGGTCACTCATGCCCGCACCTCGCTGCGCTCGGCGCGGGCGTGGTTGCCCGCGCAGACTGCTGGGACGATTCGTTCGCTGCGGCGCTCGTCACTCATAGCGGATCCTCGGGTCGAGGGCGGCGTAGAGCAGGTCCACCAGCAGGTTCATCACGAGGTAGACGACCACCAGCACCACCACGATGCCGACAACGGTAGCGCTCTCCTTGGTGACGATCGAGCGGAGCACCTGCCGGCCGATGCCGTTGATGCCGAAGATGCCCTCGGTCACGATCGCGCCACCCATCAGCGCACCGAGGTCGGTGCCGAGCAGCGTGACCACCGGGATGAGCGAGTTGCGGAGCAGGTGCACGCCGACCACCCGGCGCATCGGGAGGCCCTTGGCGATCGCGGTACGCACGTAGTCGGCCCGCCGGTTCTCGGCGATGCTCGTGCGCGCCACCCGGGCGATGTACGCCATCGAGGCGCTGCCGAGCACGAAGCCGGGCACGATCAGCTCGCTGAACCGCATCTCGTTGGAGACGGTCGGGTTGATGATGCCCCACTTGACGCCGAGCACCCACTGCAGCACGAAGCCGATGACGAAGACCGGCAGGGCGATCAGGAACAGGGTGGAGACCAGGACCAGGTTGTCCAGGAAACCGTTGCGTCGCAGACCGGTCAGGATGCCCGCGCCGAGACCGATCACGGCCTCGATGGCGAGGGCGACCACCGCCAGCTTCAGGGTGTTCGGGTACGACGTGGCGATGATGTCGCTGATCTCGCGACCGCCGAACGTGATACCGAAGTCACCCTGGAACAGGTTCTTCATGTAGCTGGCGTACTGCACCCAGATCGAGTCGTCGAGATGGTACTTCTCGGTCATCATGGCCCGGTAGTTCGGCGGGCAACCGCGGTCGCCGCACTTGCCGGCGAAGGGGTCACCGGGCACCGACCAGACGAGCCAGTAGATCAGGAACGTCGTGCCGATGAACACCGGCACGAGTTGCAGCAGCCGTCTCAAGAGATAACGGCCCATGGGGTGGTCCTCCAGACAGGGAGCGCCGGGCACCCGACGCGGTGACGACAACGTGCGAGGGGTTTGTTGTACACCCCCTCGCGGAACGGCCCCGGGCCGGGCTCACCGGTAGGCGAGCCCGACCCGGGGTCAGACCGTTCGGATCAGAGTTCGACCGAGGTGATGTCGAGCTCGCCGACGTTGGTCAGCTCCAGCTTCTTGATCTTCTCCGAGTGGCCGGACTGCTCGCCGCTGAAGTAGACCGGGATCGTCGGGACGTCCTCGTCGATCAGCTTGACGGCCTCGGCGAACTTCTTGTGGGCCTCCTCGATGCTGGGGGCCGCGGAGGCCTCCTTGGCGAGGGCGTCCACCTGCGGGTTGCTGTACTTGCCGTCGTTCGAGGAACCGCCGGTCACGTAGAGCGGGTTGATCCAGTTCTCGACGTCCGGGTAGTCCTGCTGCCAGCCGGCGCGGTACATGCCGGTCATCTTGTAGTTGTTGATGTTGGCACGGAAGACCGCGAAGGTCGGCACGCCGACGGCGACCGCGTCGATGCCCAGGTTGGTCTTGATCTGCTGGGCGACGGCCTCCATCCACTCCTTGTGGCTGGCGTCCGCGTTGTACGACAGGGTCAGCTTGCCCTGGAAGCCACCGGCCTCCTGGAGGAGCTGCTTGGCCTGGGCCACGTCGAACTTGCAGGCGGTGCAGTTGCCCGGCTCGGCACCCGGGGTCAGCGGGTTGGCCCAGCTGTCGGCCGGCTTGCGGTTACCGAAGAAGATCTTGTCGGTGACGGCCTGCCGGTCGATGGACAGCGAGATCGCCTTACGCAGCTTCGGGTTGGTGAAGCGCTTGTCGTAGATCGGGAAGGCGATGATGCCGGTCGACGGAACGGTCGTCTGGATCGCCCGCTCGCCCAGGTCGGTCTTCCACTTGTCACCGGCCAGCGACGAGACCGGAACCTGCTGCTGGAAGTCCAGGTTGTTGGCGAGCAGGTCGTTGTAGGCCGCCGTGTCGTCCTGGTAGATCTTGACGGTGACGTCCTTGATCTTCATCTTGTCGCGCAGGCTGTAGTCGTCGAAACGAGTCAGCTTGATCTCGACGTCGTCCTGCCAGGAGACGAGCTTGACCGGGCCGTTACCGATCGGCTTCTTGCCGAACTCCGCCGGGGTGGTGGCGAAGAACGCGTCCGGCAGCGGCATGAAGGCGCTGTAGCCGAGCTTCACCGGGAACACGGCGGTCGGCGCGGAGAGCGTGACCTCGAAGTTCCAGTCGTCGACGACCTTCAGGCCGGACATCTCCTTGGCCTTCGGCTCCGGGGCCTTCTTCGGGCCGTCCGGGCCGTCCGGGTCCTCGGTGTAGACGTCGCCGAAGCCCTGGATGTCGGAGAAGAAGGAGGCGTTCTGCGCGCCGTTCGGCCCGTACGCCGCCCAGTTCCAGGCCTTGACGAAGCTCTCGGCCTTGACCGTGCTGCCGTCGTGGAACTTGGTGTTCTGCTTGATCTTGATCTTGAAGACCTTGGAGTCGCTCGTGTCGATCGACTCGGCGAGCAGGTTCTGCGGCGCCCCACCGTTGTTGGGGTACTCGACCAGGCCGCTCCAGACCCAGTCGATGATCTTGCCGCCACCGGTCTCGGTGGTGTTCGACGGAACCAGCGGGTTCTCCGGCTGGGTGCCGTCGATGACGATGGCGCCGTCCTTGCTCGCGCCGGTGTCGCCACCGTCGTTGTTCCCGCTGGAGCAGCCGGACGCGACGAGCGCGAATGCCGCGCCCACCGCGAGCGCGCCGCTCGCCCGCTTCGAGACTCTCATTGCGAGGGGCCTCCTCTTTCTAACCTGGTTCCGTCGTGGGTTTCACGCACGTGTGGGGGGTGACACCGCCGACGACCCGAACCACAGGCCGCCGGTTTACCGCAGAGGAAATCGGGACACCCCTGGGGTACCGATCCGCCGGGCGCCACACCCTTCGACGAGGACATCACGCAGGATCGACGACCACGGGGCGGCGCGGTAGCGGCGTTCCGTGGTCGGCGGGCCCGACGAGATGCCTCACACCGGGGGGTGAGGTGCTGCCACTGTGACACCCACCGGCCCTTTCCGTGAAGGTGCCGTTATCAAGCCGTTAGTTGCTCGCCACGTCGCTGATACCTGAGAAAAGATCACAAACGGCGCGGATCACACGCCTCTGACCAGGCACGACATGCCCACCTCGAGCCAGACCACCCCGAACCTCCGGCGCGCTGGCCGCCCGCGGCCCGCTGCGGAACACCCGAGCGAACGCCGGGTACGCGCAGTTTTTACCCGTACGGCTGAGGTCCTCGTCGACTGTGCGGGCACCCCCGCCGACCAGGTGGACGAGGCTGCCGGCGATCAGACCAGCCGACGGTCGGCGGCCCAGCGGGACAGCTCGTAGCGGTTCGACATCTGAAGCTTGCGCAACACGTTGGAGACGTGCGTCTCCACCGTCTTGATCGAGATGAACAGCTCCTTGGCGATCTCCTTGTACGCGTACCCCCGGGCGAGCAGCCGCAGCACCTCGCGCTCCCGGTTGGTGAGCTGATCCAGCTCGGGATCGGCGACCGGCGCGTCCGGCCGGGAGGCGAACGCGTCCAACACGAACCCGGCCAGCCGCGGACTGAACACCGCGTCGCCGTCGGCCACCCGGCGGATCGCGTCGGTCAGTTCCTCGGGCGAGATGGTCTTCGTCACGTACCCCCGGGCGCCCGCCCGGATCAGCCCGATCACGTCCTCGGCCGCGTCGGAGACGCTCAGCGCCAGGAACCTCACCTGCGGGTGGGTACGCCGCATCGCCTCCAGCACGGCGCGGCCACCCCCGTCCGGCATGTGCACGTCCAGCAGCACCACGTCCGGCTGGGTGACCGCGATCCGGGCCACCGCCTCCGCCACCGAACTGGCCTCGCCCACGACCTCGACCCGGGTGCCCAGCTCGGCGCGGACGCCGGCCCGGAACATGGCGTGGTCGTCGACGAGGAACACCCGCAGCGGCCCTCGCGGCGCCGCGCCCTCGACCGGTTCCTGCTCGGACATGGTCACCTGTCCCTTTCCGCCGTGGAGCCGGCACCGGAGCCGGAGCCGCTGATCGGCAGGATCAGCCGGACCTCCGTCCCCTCCCCCGGCTCGGACCGGATCTCCGCCCGGCCGCCGTGCCGCTGCATCCGGCCGATGATCGAACCCCGGACGCCGTGCCGGTGATTCTCCACCGTATCCGGGTCGAAGCCCTTGCCCCGGTCCCGCACGAACGCGCTTACCTGCTCCGGCTCCACCTCGGCGTAGAGCGACACGGTCTGCACCCCGGCGTGCCGCGCCGCGTTGACGAGCGCCTCCCGGGTGGCCGCGACGAGCGCGCCGACCCGCTCGTCGGTCTCCCGGTCGCCGACCACCACCGCCTCGACCGTGATCGCGAACGTGTCCTCCACCTCGGCGGCGGCCTGTTCCAGCGCGGCCGCGAAGCGCTCGGTCGGCGAGGCGGCCGGCTTGTAGAGCCAGTTGCGCAGTGAGCGTTCCTGCCCCCGGGCCAGCCGCTGCACGGTCTTGACGTCGCCGGCGTTGCGCTGGATCAGGGCGAGCGTGTGCAGCACCTGGTCGTGCACCATGGCAGCGAGTTCGGCGCGCTCCTGCTCGCGGATCCGCCCCTCCCGCTCCGACCGGAGCTGGTTCCAGGTGCGCCACAGCACCGGGCCGGTCACCACGCCCACGCCGGCCAGCCCGACCAGCGCGAAGATGACGCCGTTGAGCACCGCGTCGAAGTTCTGCGCCGGGGAGTAGACGGCGGCCACGCCGATGATGCCGACCGCGACGAGCACGCCGCCGCCGATGAAGCGGAGCACGAACGCCCGCCGGTCGCTCTCCTCCACCACCGCGCCCAGCCAGGGCACCGCCGAGTCGCCCCACTGCCGGCGACGTTCCGGGCCGGACTGGTGCCAGATGACCCCGGCGCCGACCGCGATGATCGCGACCAGCCAGCCGGCGGTGCCGGCCGCTCCGACCGAGTCGAACGCGACCACCTGGAGCAGCAGCACGCCCAACCCGATCACCACGAACGGCAGCAACTGGGCGAGGTCGCGGCGGGGCGGCACGGCGGTGTCGCCGGGCCGGGGCGGGACCACCGCCCAGAACGCGGCGTAGAGCAGCAGCCCGAGCCCGCTGAGCCCGAGCAGCACCATGAACGCCACCCGGACCCGGAGCACCGGGATGCCCAGGTGCTCGGCGATGCCGGCGGCCACCCCGGCCGCCAACCGGTGCTCGGTGGCCCGGTAGAGGCGCGGGGGATGCGGCGTGACGGTGCTGCTGATCTTCGGACTCCCGGTTCGGCGCGAGGTGCCGGCGGCGGCCGACGACCCGATCGTCACACGATCGGAACGCCCCGGACCACGGGGACGCCCCGGACATTCCCCGCCGGGGGATCTCAGGGTGGGGTCAGGGTCGGTTCCGGAGGTCGTCCGGGCAGCCGGGGCAGCACTATCGGAGGCATGACCGAGGACGCTGCCCGTCCGCCCCGCCCCTGGGCGGCAGCACAGGACGTTCCACCGCCGCCCCCGCCGGGGCCGGCCCCCACCGCCGACGACACGCCCCCGCCGCCCGGCGACGGCGCGCCGTTCGCCGAGCCACCCCCCGGCGGGTACGCCCCACCGCCCGGCGCCGCCGGCTTCACCACCCGGTACGGGCTGGTCCGCCCCCGGGAGGGCCGCTACCTGGCCGGGGTGTGCGCCGCCATCGGCCGGGCCACCAACACCGACCCGGTGCTGTGGCGCGTCCTGCTGGCCGTGCTCGGCTTCTTCGGCGGCATCGGCATCCTGGTCTACGTCGCCGCGTGGCTGATCATCCCCGGGGAGGGCGACACCGCCTCACCCGTGGAGTCGATGCTCGGCCGGGGCCGCTCCAGCATGTCCCCGGTCACCGTCATCGTGCTCGGCATCGTGGTCGCGGTCGGCTTCGCGTACGTCGTCACCGACGGCTTCCGGGCCATCCTGCTCGGCGCCGTGATCCTGATCGGCGGCGCGCTGATGCTCAACCGCGACCAGCGGGGGCCCGTGCCCCGGGCCGGCGCGTACCCCGGTCCGGTGCCGCCGTCCGGCGGGCCGGTCCCCGCGCCACCGGCTGCCTCCTGGGCCGGTCCGCCCGCCGGATCCGGGCCGCCGCCGCCCGTCCCGCCGTGGCCGGCCGGACCCGCCGGGTACCCGCCGCCGGCCGGAGCCGGCGCCGCGTACCGGACCGACGAACCGGTCGAGGTCACGCCGGGGTGGCCGGCCGGCCCGCCCGGGGCCGGCTCCGCACCGGCCGCCCGGCCCGCGGCGGGCGACCCGGTCACCGCGTCCGCCCCGACCGGGCCGGGCCACCCCGCCGCACCGCACGCGGACGCGGAACCCGGCTACCCGCCCGTCCACGCCGAACCCGGCTACCCGGCTGCCCCGTTCCCCGGCTACCCGGCCACGCCGCCCGGTCCCGCCCGACCCGGCTACCCGCCCGCACCGGTCACCGGTGCCGGGATCGGCTACCCGACCGCGCCGCTGCCCGCCCCGGGTTGGCCCGCCGCGGCCGGCACCCGACCGGCCCGGTCCGAGCCGGTGACCGCCGCGTTGCCCACGGTGACGTCACCGGCCGGCGACACCGGCACCGGGGCGGCCCCCGGCGCGGCCCCGAGCTGGCCCGCCGCGCCGACCACCGGCGCGCCGCTCGGCGGGCCGACCGCCGTGCCCCCGCCCGCCCCGGTGGGCGCGCCGCTGCCGCCGGGCGGCTACCGTCCGCCGTTCGCCCCGCACGGCCCGTACGCCGGGTCGCCCCCCGCCCCGGCGCCGGTCCGACCGCCCCGCCCGCCGAAGCGGCCGAGGGAACGCTCCCCGCTCGGTGCGATCACGTTCTCGCTGATCTTCCTGGCGCTGGGCCTGGTGGCGATGCTCGACCTGCTCGGCGTGTTCCCGGTCAGCGCGGCCGGCTACTTCGCCGCGGCGCTGGCCACCATCGGCCTGGGGCTGCTCGTGGGCACCTGGTTCGGCCGCGCCCGCTGGCTGATCGCTCTCGGTCTGGTGACGGCGGCGGCGCTCGGCGTCGCCACCGTCGCCGAGTCCTACGACCGGGTTCGCGGCATCGACGGCAACGTCACCTGGGCCCCGACCGACCGCCGCGACCTGGCCGACCGGTACGAGAACAACCTCGGTGACGCGGTGCTCGACCTACGGGCCATCGACTTCGACAAGCAGGACATCCAGGTGACCGTGGACGTGAACCTCGGCAACGCGACGGTGGTCGTGCCGGCGAACGTGGACGTGACCACGGTGGCCGACGTGAACGCCGGCGACGCCACCGTCTTCGGCCGGCACACCGGCGGGCTCAGCGGTCGCCGCTGGGAGAGCACCGACGCCGGCGCGGACGGCCCCGGCGGGGGCAAGCTGCGTCTCTACGTCCACGTGAACGCCGGCAATCTGGAGGTGACCCGGTGAAGGCCCACCGTACGGACATCGTGTCGTTCGCCTTCGGACTTGTCTTCCTCGGGCTCGCCCTCTGGTGGCTGCTGGCCCGGATCCTCGGGCTGGACGTGCCGCCGGTGGGCTGGTTCCTGGCCGGCGGGCTGGTCGTGATCGGGTTGCTCGGCCTGGTCGGCGCGCTGCGCTCGGTCCGCGGCCCGGACCGGCCGGCGGCTCCCGCTCAGCCCGACCGGTCCGGGCAGCCGGGCGGGGCGGAGACGACGGTGGCCGCGCCGTACCGGGACGGCACCCCGGCCGGCGACGGCCCGGCTGCCGAGCGGGCCGACGAGTGGGCCACCGACGCGGTGACCGAGGTGCCGGCGCCGGCCCGGGAGGACCTGCCGGCCGAGCACGGGCCGGGCCGGTCAGCGGCCGGACCGGCGACCGGGGAACCGGCCACCGCCGAACCGGAGGACCGGTCCGGGCCGGCCACCCGCGAGCTGCCCGCGGTCGACCCGGGGGCCGGCGCGCCACCGGCCGGACGGCGTACCCCCGGGGAGCCGCCGGCCTGACCGCGTCGGTGCGGCGGCCCGCGGGCGCGGCCTATGCTGGGTCGAGGGAGACCCCGCCGTCCGGTCCGGGCCGCCCCGACCACGCCCGGAGCTCCCGTTCCGCCCCGGCCGGCCGGTCGCGTCGCCGTAGCGGTCCCCGTCCGTCCCTACCGCGTCAGGAGCTCGTCCGACATGACCCAGTCCCCCGCCGTGCGTGTCACCGGTCCGTCCGGTGCGGTCCGCGTCGGCGAGCGCGCCGCCCGCACGCTCGTCAGCGAGTTCGCCCGGCGTAACGACCCCAAGACCGGACTGCTGGTCGGCGCGACCCCGGAGTCCGCGGTGCTGGCCGCGGCGATCGAGGCGCTGCTCCCGGGCGACCGGCTGGTCGTGGTGCCGGCGGAGGGCGCCGCGGCGGCGGCGCTCCGCGAGCACGTGACGGCCCAGGGCCGCTGGGTCGCCGACCGGGTACGCGTGGTCGACACGCTCACCGAGGCGGAGGCCGCCGCGGTGGTGTTCGTCGCCGAGCCGTTCACCGGCACCGCCGAGGAGGCCCGTGCGGCGGTGGACGGCCTGTCCAAGTACCTGGCCGACGGCGCGGTGCTCAGCGTCGCCGCGCCGCTGTTCCGCACCGAGGGCGCCGGCCCCGAGCTGGAGCGGCAGGGCGTGCTGCACGGCGTCC
Organism: Micromonospora sp. NPDC049201; assembly: GCF_055586805.1. Taxonomy (NCBI): domain Bacteria; kingdom Bacillati; phylum Actinomycetota; class Actinomycetes; order Micromonosporales; family Micromonosporaceae; genus Micromonospora; species Micromonospora sp. NPDC049201. The sequence continues at coordinate 75,639 of NZ_JBVJHM010000002.1, forward strand.
GCACCGACGTGGTGCTGCGCAACTCCCCGCCGGTCCGCGTGCACCACCTGCGCCTCACCCCGGCGCCGGCCGCGCTGGCGGCCTCGCTGTCGCCGGCGTACCGGCCGTCGAGCGTGCCGGTGACCCGGCGGATGCACATCGACTCCAACGGGGTGGCCGCCGCCGGCATCACGCTCGGCCTGGCCGCCCTGGCCCGGGCCGCACGGCCGAAGTCCAAGCTCTGGCTGGTGCCGGCGTTGGCCGCGGCGCCGGTGGCCGCGTTCTTCCGGGACCCGCAGCGGGACGTCCCGGAGGACCCGTCGGCCGTGGTCGCCTCCGCGGACGGCCAGGTCCTGTCCGTGCAGCGGCTCACCGACGAGCGCTTCGGCGACGGCGAGTGGCTGCGGGTCGCGGTCTTCCTGTCGGTGCTGGACGTGCACGTCAACCGGGCTCCGGTGGCCGGCAAGGTGGTCGACTACTTCGTCGCCGACGGTGGTTTCGTCAACGCCATGAAGCCGGACGCCGAGCACAACGTGGCGGCGTACACGGTGTTGGACACCGACCACGGCACGGTGATCGTGGCGCAGCGCACCGGCCTGATCGCGCGCCGTATCGTGCAGCGGGCACCGGTCGGCTCGCTGCTGGCGAAGGGCGAGCGCCTCGGTCTGATCCGGTTCGGCTCGCGCACCGACGTCTACCTGCCGGTCGACGCCGCGGACCCGCTGGTCGGCCCCGGTGACAAGGTGATCGGCGGGTCGACGGTCATCGCCCGCTGGCGCTGACCCGCCCGCGACGTACGGATAGGGGCGCCGCTCTCGCGAGCGGCGCCCCTTTCGGCGTTACGTGACGCGTGTCAGGCGTCGCGGCGCTGGTGCAGCCAGAGCAGCGGACCGCTGGCCAGGTAGCCCACCACCACGAGGGCGAAGGTGAGCCGGATGTCGACGAGCGCGCCGACCACCGGAGCCACCCAGAGCCACGGCGGCAGCTTCAGCAGCCGGGCGAGCTTGGCGTAGGGGAAGCTGGACACCATCGCGAAGGCGAGCAGCGCCACCCCGGCGACCATGACCAGGCCGGGGACCGGCACCCCGATCGCCACGGTCAGGGCGAGCACCATCGCCGCCATCGTGGTCGGCACGCCGCAGAAGAACCGGCCGTCCTTCGGCGAGACGTTGAACCGGGCGAGCCGGATGGCCGCGCACGCCGCGACCAGGGCGCAGGCGACCGCCGCGGCGGCCGGCGGCACCGAGCCGGCCAGCGAGGCGTAGACCACCACCGGCGCGGCGAGGCCGAACGAGCACATGTCGGCAAGCGAGTCCATCTGCGCGCCGAACGGGCTGGCCACGCCGAGCTTGCGGGCCAGGGCGCCGTCGAGGCCGTCGAACGCGACACACGCGATCAGGCAGACCGCGGCGAGCCGCACCTCGCCCTGCATGGCCAGGAAGATGGCCAGCATGCCGAGCATGAGGCTGCTCAGGGTGCACGCGTTGACCAGCGCGAACTTGGCGCGCCGGGCGGCGGTGCGCTCGCCGGGCAGCAGCGGGATCGACATGGCCGGGGACTCGTCGACCGGCGCGGCCGGGGGGAGCGCCGGGCTGATCGGGCGTACCGCTTCGACGTCGGCGTCGAAGCGGCCGTAGCGGAGACGCTGGCGGTCGGCGTAGCGGCGGTCGCGGGTGACCAGGTCCGTCCCGGGGCCGGCCAGGCCGTCCCGGCGGCCCACCCGGACCAACAGCACCTGGCGGGCGAACGTGCTGCTGCGGCGCAAGCGGCCCGCCCAGCGACGCCCTGCGGGGCGCGGACTGTCAGTAGTACGACGCCGGCGCCATGGGGCTCTCGGCACGTTTCCTCCATCACCGGATCGGCTGGCCGCCCACATCGGGGCGGGTGTCCGGCTGTCTCGTGCCGGACCTTTCGGGCCCGGCAGCCCATTTGCGGAGTACACCATTGCACAGGGGACGGGGGCTTGGCGATAGCTGCCGGCGGTACTTATATCTGCCTCAACCGCACTAACCGCTCAGTTATTCCCATCTCGGGCCGCAACGCCCTTTTCTCTCCGTCATCCCTCTTCCTGACTGTACCGGAGGTGGCCCAGGGCGGCTCGGTGAGCGGTTCAGCTCACTCCGCGCCGGGTGGCCCGGACCGCCACCTCGGTCATCGACAGACCGGCCACCTGCGGTCGGGTGAACCAGGCGGCCCGGGCGGTGGAACCGCCGGCCAGTTCGGTGACCACCGCCTCGGTCGGCGCGTCCACCCGGACCCGGTAGATCACCCGGATGCCGTGCCAGTCCAGCGGGCGGCCCTCCGGGCCGAGCGCGGCGGGCGTGTGCAGGTTGTCCACCGCCAGCAACTCGACCACGCGGCCCAGTTGACCGGCCTCCTCGACCAGCTCACGGAGCAGCCCGGCAGCCGGCTGCTCGCCGTGGTCGGTGCCGCCGCCGGGCAGGTGCCACTTGCCGGCGCCCGGATAGCCGGGGGCGATCATGGTGAGCAGCACCCGGTCGTCCGGGTCGGTGACCAGCCCGTACGCGGCGAAACGCTGCCGGCGGTCGGTGGCCGGCGCGGCCGGCAGCGCCCGGGGCAGGTCGGCCGGCAGCGGCGACACGGGCAGGCCGAGCAGTTCGGCGGTGAACGGCATCAGCAGCCGGTCCGCGGCCTCGTCCGGGGTGAACCAGCCCAGCCCGTCGCTGCCGCCGGCCGGCTCGGGCCGCGGCCCTCCGCCCCGGGCCTCGACCTCGAAGACCAGCCGGTCGGTGTGCACCGCCACCGCGTCGGCGTGGGAGAGGGCCACGTCGGCGACCGCGGCGCGGACCGCGCCGACCGCCACGGTCAGCCCGGTCTCCGCGGCGAACCCGCGTACCACGGCGTCGGCCGGGTGCTCGGCGTGCTCGACCGCACCGCCGGGCAACTGCCACACCCCCGGGTACGGGCCCCCGGCCGCCCCCCGCGCGAGCAGCACCCGCCCCGCCTTGTCCCGGAGAACCCCGTACGCCCCCACCCGCCGCCACCGCTCCACCCCGCACCCCTCCCGGCCCGTTCCAGCGTCGATCATGAGGTTAGCGGCCCCGGGACGGACATTTCGTCCCAGCAACCTCATGATCACCGAAGCGGGAGGGCGGTGGGTGGGGTGGGTGGGGTCAGAGCAGGTGGGCGGCCTGGACGGCTTCGGCGGTGACCTCGGTGAGGCGGTCGGTGGGGAGGGCGCCGAGTTCCTCGCGCCGGAACCAGCGGGCCTCGCACGTGGAACCGCCGACGTCCGCCACGGTGGGCGGGGCGGGCTTGTCCACGACCACCCGGTAGAAGGCGCGGACGCCGTGCCAGTCGATCGGGTAGCCCTCCGGGCCGAGCGAGGCGGCGTCCCGGTGGCTGGCCACTCCGAGCAGCTCGACCAGGCGACCGGTCTGCCCGGTCTCCTCGACCAGCTCCCGGATCAGCGCCGCGGCGGGCTGCTCGCCGTAGTCGGTGCCGCCGCCGGGCAGGTGCCAGCAGCCGGCGCCCGGATAGCCGTCGGAGACACGGGTCAGCAGCACCCGCTCCTCCGGGTCGGTCACCACCGCGTACGCGGCGAAGCGCTGCGCCCGGTGCAGCCCGTCCGGGCCGGGGACGGCGTAGAACGAGGGGAACTCGGGGACCTCCTCCGGCACCACGTCGTGCGAGGAGGTGGGCAGCCCCAGGGCACGCGCGGTGAACGACCGCAGCGGCAGCCCGCGGGCCTCGTCGAGGGTGAACCAGCGGGCCAGGTCGGTGGGGCGGTCGACCCGCTCGGTGAGCGTCCCGCCCCGCACCGACACGGTGTAGAGCAGGCGGTCGGTGTGGATCGTGATGTGCCGCTCGGGCAACGCCCGCATGTCGGCCAGCACGTCCTGGAGGCCGGCGACGGCGACGGAGAGCCCGGTCTCGGTCGCGGTCTCCCGGACGACTGTGTGCTTGGGGTCCTCACCGTGGTCGACCGCCCCTCCGGGGAGCGACCAGGTGCCGGGGGTGCCGGAGCGCTCCGATGCGCGGACCAGCAACACTCGGCCGTTCGAATCAGCACAAACTGCGTATGCCGCGATCCTGCGCAGCGGCTCCAGCGAGGTGGTCACGGGAGCAAATTCTCCCCGGCGGCCGTTACCTCCATCGAAAAGAGTCAGATTCCTGACTCTCTGCTGGCGCCTCAGGGACAGGTCAGGGTAGGTGTCCGGGCGGTCACCGAGGTCGCCCACCGTCCGCCGCGCAACCGTGGACCCATGACGTCCACGAACCCCTTCCAGCCCCCGTACAAGCAGCTCCGCCGGCCGGTCAGCGACCGCATGATCGCCGGCGTGGCCAGCGGCCTCGGTCGCTACTTCGCCGTCGACCCCACGCTGGTCCGGGTGGCCTTCGCGGTCACCACCGTGCTCACCGGCGGGCTGGCCGCGCTCGCGTACCCGATCATGTGGTTCCTGATGCCGGAGGAGCCGGCCGGCGCGCCCGCCTGGCCGCACCCGCCGGGCACCGCGCCCGGCTGGCCGCCGGTCCCGCCGGCCGGGCCGGGGCCGCAGGCCGGGCCGCCGCCCGCCGCCTGACCCGGCGTCACTCCCACTCGATGGTGCCCGGCGGCTTGCTGGTCACGTCCAGCACCACGCGGTTGACCTCGGCGACCTCGTTGGTGATCCGGGTGGAGATCCGGGCCACCACCTCGTAGGGCAGCCGGGACCAGTCGGCGGTCATCGCGTCCTCGCTGGAGACCGGGCGCAGCACCACCGGATGCCCGTAGGTGCGTCCGTCGCCCTGCACGCCGACGCTGCGCACGTCGGCCAGCAGCACCACCGGGAACTGCCAGACGCCCCGGTCCAGGCCGGCGGCGGTCAGCTCCTGCCGGGCGATCAGGTCGGCCTTGCGGAGCACGGCGAGGCGCTCCTCGTCGACCGCGCCGATGATCCGGATGGCCAGGCCCGGGCCGGGGAACGGGTGCCGCCAGACCATCGCCTCGGGCAGGCCCAGCTCCAGGCCGATCGTGCGGACCTCGTCCTTGAACAGCGTGCGCAGCGGCTCGACCAGGGAGAACTTCAGGTCCTCGGGCAGGCCGCCGACGTTGTGGTGGCTCTTGATGTTGGCGGTGCCGGTGCCGCCGCCGGACTCCACCACGTCCGGGTAGAGCGTGCCCTGCACGAGGAACTCCACGTCACCGTGGGCGGCGATCTCCCGGGCGGCGGCCTCGAACACCCGGATGAACTCGCGGCCGATGATCTTCCGCTTCTGTTCCGGATCGGTCACCCCGGCGAGCGCGCCGAGGAACCGCTCCCGCGCGTCGACCACCTTGAGCCTGATCCCGGTCGCCGCCACGTAGTCCTTCTCCACCTGCTCGGCCTCGCCGGCCCGCAGCAGCCCGTGGTCGACGAAGACGCAGGTGAGCTGGTCGCCCACGGCCCGGTGCACGAGCGCCGCCGCGACCGCCGAGTCGACCCCGCCGGACAGGCCACAGATGACCTCCTTGTCACCGACCTGCTCGCGGATCCGGGCGACCTGCTCGTCGATGATGTTCTCCGGCGTCCAGGTCGGGGCCACGCCGGCGATGTCGTACAGGAAGCGGGTCAGCATCTCCTGCCCGTGCGCGGTGTGCCCCACCTCGGGGTGGAACTGCACGCCGGCCCGGCGACCGGCCAGGTCCTCGAACGCGGCCACCGGGGCGCCCGCCGACTCGGCGGTCACCGTGAAGCCGGCCGGCGCCTCGGTCACGCAGTCGCCGTGGCTCATCCACACCGGCAGGTCGGCCGGCAGGTCGCGGAGCAGCACACCGGGCTCGGTCAGGCGCGGGCGCAGCGGGGTGCCGCCGTACTCCCGGTTGCCGGTGCGCGAGACAGTGCCGCCGAGCGCCTGGGCCATCGCCTGGAAGCCGTAGCAGATGCCGAAGACCGGCACGTCGGTGTCGAACATCCCGGCGTCGATCTGCGGGGCGCCCGGGGCGTAGACGCTGGACGGGCCGCCGGACAGGATGATCGCGGCCGGGTTCTTCGCCAGCATCTCGGACACCGGCATGGAATGCGGGACGATCTCCGAGTAGACCTTCGCCTCGCGGACGCGGCGCGCGATGAGCTGGGCGTACTGGGCTCCGAAGTCCACCACGAGGACGGGGCGAGGCGTGCTCATGTGCGCAAAGCCTACCGACAGTCACCGGCCGCGCGGACGCGCCCCGGCGGTGCGTCGCTCGACGGGTGTTAAGAAGGGGCCCCGCCTCTACCGGAGGCGTTAAGAAGGGGCCCCTCCTTTCACCGCAACGCGGCGGGGGCGTGCGGGGGGACGGCGGGGGTGCGCGGGGGGACGGGGGGTGTGCGGGTGTACGGGGAACCGGGGGCGGGGCGGGGGTCCGGGTCGCCCTTGTTGGGCCAGAACGACATGGCCCGCTCCGCCTGCGCGGTGATCGTCAGCGACGGGTTGACGCCCAGGTTCGCCGAGACCGCCGCGCCGTCCACCACGTGCAGCCCCGGATGGCCGTACACCCGGTGCCAGGGGTCCACGACGCCGTCGGCCGGGGTGGCGCCGATCACCGCGCCGCCGAGGATGTGGGCGGTCATCGGGATGTTGAACGGCTCGGTCACCGCGCCGCCGGGCGTGCCGTCGATCTCCTCGGCGAGCAGCCGGACCGCCTCGTTGCCGGCCGGGATCCAGGTCGGGTTGGCCGCGCCGTGACCCGGGCCGCTGACCAGCCGGCGGCCCCGCCAGCGGGTGGTGAGCGAGTTGTCGACCGACTGCATGACAAGCGCGATCACGGTCCGCTCGGACCAGCCGCGGACGGACAGCATCCGGGCCGCCAGCCCCGGCTGCCGGACGATGCTGCCCAGCCACCGCCGGACCCGGTGCGGACCGCCGTCGACCAGCAGCGACTGGAGCAGGCCCATCGCGTTGGAGCCCTTGCCGTAACGGACCGGCTCGATGTGGGTCTGCGGATCGGGGTGGAACGAGCTGGTGATCGCCACCCCCGCCGAGAAGTCCAGACCGCGCCGCCGGGCCGCGCCCGAACTTACCGAGGCGCCGAGGATCGCCTCCGAGTTGGTCCGGGTCAGCTCGCCCAGCCGGGGCGAGAGCGCCGGCAGCGCGCCGGTCGCCTTCATCTCGTGCAGCAGCCGCTGGGTGCCGAGCGCGCCGGCCGCGAAGACCACCTGGTCGGCGTGGATCACCGCGCGGCGCTTGCGCAGCCAGGCCCCGGTACGCGCGGTGTGCACCGCGTAGCCGCCGGCCGGGTCGGGGCGTACCGCGGTCACCGTGGTCAGCGGGTGGACCTGCACGCCGAGCCGCTCGGCCAGCCAGAGGTAGTTCTTGACAAGCGTGTTCTTCGCGCCGTGCCGGCAGCCGGTCATGCACGCCCCGCAGTGGCTGCACCCGGTGCGCTCCGGCCCCACCCCACCGAAGTACGGGTCGGGCACCCGCTGGCCCGGGCGGCCGATGTGCACGCCGACCGGCGTCGGGTGGAACGTGTGCGCCACGCCCATCCGCTCGGCCACCGCCCGCATGGCCCGGTCCGCGCCGGTGTCGATCGGGTACGTGGTCACGCCGAGCATCCGCTTCGCCTGGTCGTAGTGGCGGGCCAACTCGTCGCGCCAGTCGGTGATGTCCCGCCACTGCGGGTCGGCGTAGAACGCGTCCAGCGGCTCGTAGAGCGTGTTCGCGTAGACCAGCGAGCCGCCGCCCACCCCGGCGCCGGAGAGCACCAGCACGCCGCCGCCGGCCTTCCGGTCGGCGGAACGGAGCAGCGTGATCCGTTGCAGCCCGAAGCAGCCGAGTCGCGGCGCCCACAGGAAGCGTCGCGCCTGCCAGGACGTACGCGGGAACTCCTCGTCGGCGAAGCGGCGGCCGGCCTCCAGGACGCCCACCGAGTAGCCCTTCTCGGCCAGCCGCAGCGCGGTGACGCTGCCGCCGAAACCCGAACCGATGACGACCACGTCGTAGCGCATGAAGGCATCATTACCGACGGGTAGCTATGGCGCCAGCACGCGTTTTTCGCAGATCATGCAGAGCGCTTCCGGCCGCCGGTGCAACCGTCGGCGCCCCCGGAGGCGTCGAACACACGGGGAGAGGAAAGAACGCGTGACGAGACGACGCCTGCTGGGCCTGGTCGCCCTGGTGGCGGCATTGCTGGTCGCCGGTGGGGCGGTGGCGGCCACCCGACTGACCGGGCACCACACGCCGACCCCGGCCGCCGCGCCGGCCACCTCGCCGCCCGGCACGCCCACGCCGGCGCCGACCACCGCCAGCCCCACCCCGCCGCCCGGCGCCGACCTGACCGGCCCGCTCAACCTGATGCTCGTCGGCGTGGACACCCGGGTCAGCATCCCCGGCTGGGAGCCGCACGCCGACGCCGTGCTGGTGCTGCACGTGCCCGCCGGGCTGGACCGGGCGTACCTGTTCTCGCTCCCCCGCGACCTGGTGGTCGACATCCCCGCCTACCCGAAGGCCCGCTACCCGGGCGGGAAGACCAAGCTCACCCATGCGATGAGCTACGGCAGCCGGGTGCCCGGCGACAAGGCCCACCCCAGCACCGCCCAGGGGTACGACCTGCTGCGGGCCACGGTCGCCCGCTACACCGGGCTGCGCATCGACGCCGGCGCGGTGATCACGTTCGGCGGCTTCGACAAGTTGGTGGACACGCTCGGTGGCGTCGACCTCTACGTCGACCAGAAGGTCGCCTCCCGGCACCGCCGGCCGGACGGGAAGATGCGCCCGCTGGGCGGCGGCGGGTACACCGGGCCGCAGATGGTCTACCAGAAGGGCCAGCGGCACCTGGTCGGCTGGCAGGCGCTCGACTACGCGCGGCAGCGCTACACCGCCGGTGGCGACTACACCCGGCAGCGGCACCAGCAGCAACTGCTCCGCGCGCTCGCCGGCAAGCTCCTCGACCAGGGCACGGCCCGCGACCCGCAGCGGGTCGAGCAGGTCGTCGCCGCGCTCGGCAAAACCCTGGTGTACGTCGGCGGCGGCCGGAAGCTTGTCGACTTCGCGTACGCGCTGGGCGGGATGCCGACGGACCGGATCACGCTGGTCGGGCTCCCCGGCACCGGGGTGGGCAGCGGCGGCGCGTACCGCGGCGAGCAACTCCAGCCGCTGGGCCGCGACTTCCTCACCGCGTTGCGCGGTGGCAAGGCCGACGCGTTCCTGGCCGCCCACCCGTCGCTGCGCGTCCAGACCTGACGCGCCTCACCTGGCTTTCGGCAGCGGCGGGCGCTCGGTGCCGAACAGCCACGGGTCGAACACCTTGTCGAGCTGCTTCCCGGCCACCCGCTCCGCCAGCGCCACGAAGTCCGCGGTGGTGGCGTTGCCGTTCTTCCGCTCGGCCGCCCAGGTCCGCAGGATGCTGAAGAACTTCGTGTCGCCCACCGCGATCCGCAGCGCGTGCACGGTCATCGCACCCCGGTCGTAGACCGAGCCGCCGAACAGGTTCTCCACCCCCGGCCGGCCCGGCGGCGTCCGCCACACCTGGGCGGAGGCGCCCGCGTACTTCTGCTCGAACGTCCGCTGCACGGTCGAGGACCCGCTGTGCTCGACCCAGAGCCACTCGGCGTACGTGGCCAGGCCCTCGTTGAGCCAGATGTCCTGCCAGCGCTGGATGGAGACGCTGTCGCCGTACCACTGGTGGGCCAGTTCGTGCGCCACCACCTCGGTGTTGTCGCCCTGCCGGAAGAAGCCGGCCGAGTAGACCGGCCGGCTCTGCGTCTCCAGCGCGTACCGGATCCGGGAGTCGGCGACCACCACACCCCCGTACGCGTCGAACGGGTACGGCCCGAACAGGCTCTCCAGGTAGTCGGCGACCTCGACGGTACGGGCGATCGAGCGGTCCGGCGCGCCCTCGGGCAACTGCGTGGTGACCGCGCTGAAGACCGGCCGGCCCTTGTGCTCGGCGGTGGTGACCCGGAACTTCCCGATCGCCACGGTGGTCAGGTAACTGGCCATCGGCGAGGCCTCCGACCAGCGCCAGGTGGTCCAGTCGCCGGCCGTCGACCTCCCCTTCGGCACGCCGTTGCCGACCGCCGTCAGCCCCTTCGGCACGGTGATCTCGACGTCGTAGGTGGCCTTGTCCGACGGGTGGTCGTTGACCGGGAACCAGGTGCTCGCCGACTCCGGCTGGCCGAGCGCGATCGCCCCGTCGGCGGTGTGCAACCAACCGCCCTCGCCGAGCGCCTCGGTACGCAGCGGCGTCGGCTTGCCGTCGTACCGGATCTCGGTGACGAAGCCGTTGCCGGTGGTGAGCCCGGTGGCCGGCGTGACGACCAGTTCGTCGTCGGTGCGGGCGTGCCGGGCGGCGGCGCCGTCCACGGTGACCGAGCGGACGGTCAGCCCGGCCAGGTCCAGGTTGAACGCGGACAGGTCGGCGGTCGCGGTGGCCCGCACCGTGGTGGTCCCGGTGAGCTTGTCCGTCTCCGGGTCGTAGCGCACCTTGATGGCGTAGTTCGCGACGTCGTAGCCGCCGTTGCCGTAGCTCGGGAAGTAGCTGTCGCCGACGCCGGCCGCGCCGGGCGCGAAGCTCCGGGCGGCCGTGGGACCGGGCGCGGTCGTCGCGGCGCCCCGGTCCGGTTCGGTGGGTCCGCAGCCGGCCAGCAGCAGCGTCCCGCAGGCCAGCAGCCCGAAACCTCGTCGTCCGCGGCGCCGCGTCATCGTCCCGATCCCTTTCGAATGCCTGCTCAGCGGTCCAGGACCAGGCCGACCTTCTGGAACTCCTTGAGGTCGCGGTAGCCGCACTTCGCCATCGCGCGGCGCAGGCCGCCGAAGAGGTTGAGCTGCCCGTCCGGCTCGTCGGCCGGGCCGAACAGCAGCCGCTCCATCGAGCCGATCGGCTCGCCGGCCACCTCGAACGCGCCCCGGGGCAGCGACGGGTGGCTGGCCGCCGAGTGCCACCAGGCGCCGCCGGCCGGGGCCTCCTCGCAGAGCGAGAGCGGCTCGCCGAGCATCACCGCGTCCGCGCCGCAGCCGAGCGCCTTGGCGATGTCGCCGGAGGTCTGCATGTCGCCGTCGGCAATCAGGTGGACGTACCGGCCACCGGTCTCGTCCAGGTAGTCCCGGCGGGCCGCGGCGGCGTCGGCGATCGCGGTGGCCATCGGCACCCGGATGCCGAGCACCGACTCGGTGGTCGACCAGTCGTCGCCGCCGATGCCCACGATCACGCCGGCCGCGCCGGTACGCATCAGGTGCAGCGCGGTCTTGTAGTCGGTGCAGCCACCGACGATGACCGGCAGGTCGAGGTCGGCGATGAACTCCTTGAGGTTCAGCGGCTCGTCGGTGGTGGAGACGTGCTCGGCGGAGACCAGGGTGCCCTGGATGACCAGGATGTCCACGCCGGCGTCCAGGATCACCGGGGCCAGCGCCAGGGTGTGCTGCGGCGAGACCCGGACGGCCACCGTGCCGCCGCCCTCGCGCAGCTCGCGGACCCGCTCGGCGATCAGGTCGGGGCGGATCGGCTCGGCGTAGACCTCCTGGAGCCGCTTGGTGGCCCGGGCGTCCTCGCCGAGGCCGGCCAGCTCCTCCAGGATCTTGGCCGGGTTCTCGTAGCGGGTCCAGAGGCCCTCGACGTTGAGCACACCGAGGCCGCCCAGCTGGCCGAGGCGCACCGCGGAGGCCGGGCTCATGGTCGCGTCCGAGGGGTGCGCGACGCAGGGGATGCCGAACGGGTAGGCGTCGAGCTGCCACGCGGTGGAGACGTCGTCGACGTCCCGGGTGCGGCGGCTCGGCACGATGGCGATGTCGTCCAGGTGGTAACCGCGCTGCGCGGTCTTGCCCAGCCCGATCTCGACCACGTCACGCATGGGGACTCCAGGTGTGTTCGGGGGTGGAGGGAGAGGTCAGCGGGAGTGGTAGTTGGGTGCCTCGACGGTCATCTGGATGTCGTGCGGGTGGCTCTCCTTCAGCCCCGCCGCGGTGATCCGGATGAGCTGGCCACGCCGGTGCAGCTCCGGGATGCTCTCGGCGCCCACGTAGCCCATGGCGGCGCGCAGGCCGCCGGTGAGCTGGTGGGCGACCTGGGCGAGCGGGCCCCGGTAGGGCACCTGGCCCTCGACGCCCTCGGGGACCAGCTTGTCCTCGGCCATCACGTCCTGCTGGAAGTAGCGGTCCTTGGAGTACGACTTGCCCTGACCGCGCGACTGCATCGCGCCGAGCGAGCCCATCCCCCGGTACGCCTTGTACTGCTTGCCGTTGATGAAGATCAGCTCGCCGGGGCTCTCCTCGCAGCCGGCCAGCAGGCTGCCGAGCATCACCGTGTCGGCGCCGGCCACCAGCGCCTTGGCGATGTCGCCGGAATACTGGATGCCGCCGTCGCCGATCACCGGCACGCCGGCCGGCCGGGCGGCCCGGGCCGCCTCCATGATCGCGGTGACCTGCGGCACGCCCACCCCGGCCACGATCCGGGTGGTGCAGATGGCGCCCGGCCCCACGCCCACCTTGACGCCGTCCGCGCCGGCCTCGACGAGCGCCTTCGCGCCCGCGTACGTGGCGATGTTGCCGCCCACGATGTCGATGGTCACGTCCCGCTTGAGCCGGGCGACCATCTCCAGCACGGCCCGCTGGTGACCGTGCGCGGTGTCCACGATGACCACGTCGACGCCGGCGTCGACGAGCGCGCGGGCCCGCTTGTAGCCGTCCTCGCCCACGCCGACCGCGGCGGCGACCCGGAGTCGGCCCGCCTCGTCCTTGGTGGCGTTCGGGTACTGCTCGCTCTTGGTGAAGTCCTTGACCGTGATCAGGCCCCGCAACGCGCCGGTGCCGTCCACGATCGGCAGCTTCTCCACCTTGTGGCGGCGCAGCAGGTCGAGCGCGTCGTCCTTGCTCACGCCGACCGGCGCGGTGATCAGCGGGGTGCGGGTCATGATGTCGCGGACCGGCGTGGCCGGGTCGGAGACGAAGCGCATGTCGCGGTTGGTCACGATGCCGACGAGCTGGCCCTGCCCGTCGACCACCGGCACGCCGGAGATGCGGTAACGGCCGCAGAGCGCGTCGACGTCGCGGAGCGTGTCGTCCGGGCTGGCGGTCACCGGGTTAGTGATCATGCCGGACTCGGAGCGCTTGACCAGGTCGACCTGGAGCGCCTGGTCCTCGACGGAGAGGTTGCGGTGCAGCACGCCGATGCCGCCCTGCCGGGCCATGGCGATCGCCATCCGGCCCTCGGTGACGGTGTCCATCGCGCTGGAGAGCAGCGGCACGGTCAGCTCGATGTTGCGGGTGAGCCGGGTGCGGGTGTTCACCCGGCTGGGCACCACGTCCGACTCGCCCGGCTGGAGGAGCACGTCGTCGAAGGTCAGCCCGAGCGGCACCACCCGGGCGGAACCGGCCGGCAACTCGGGCAGATGACCGCCCAACTCGCCGCCGTCGGGGCCGGCCGGGTTCTCGGTGCTGGGCGAATTCTCCACGATTGCTCCCCTGAGCTGGTCGAACGGGCTGCAGCGAGGCGGCGCGCGCGGACGCCGGCGCGCACCGGTGTGACGGCGCGTCGCCTCATCGTACCCATTGGCCCGGTCCGCCCCGGGCAGCGGCGGGCCCGGGGTAGGCCGGGCCACAGCGGGACGGGGGGCGGGCTTTCCGGCGGCGCGGGGTCTACGGTGAGGGGGTGCACGACGAGCCCATCGACCCGTTCAACGGCGACCCGGCCGATCCGGCTGCCGGCCTGCACGACTCCGGCGAGGAGGACGCGCTCGACCCGCTGACCGAGGTCGAGCGCCAGGACGTGCTGGAGGATCTGGCCGATCTGGAGATCTACCAGGCCCTGCTCCAGCCGATCGGGGTGCGCGGCCTGGTGATCGAGTGCGAGGACTGCCGCGAGCCGCACTACTTCGACTGGGACCTGCTCCGGGGCAACCTGCGCCACCTGCTGAACTCCGGGCGTCCCCGGGTGCACGAGCCGGCCTACGACCCCGACCCCGACCACTACGTGAGCTGGGACTACGCCCGCGGCTACGCGGACGGCGTGCACGACACGCTCACCGAGGGCACGGACGACGCCGCGTCGGAGTGAACCCGGCCGGGCTCAGGCGACCAGGCCGGCCCGAAAACCGGCGGCCACGGCGTGCGCCCGGTCCCGCGCGCCGAGCTTGCGGAACAGCCGCCGGGCGTGCGTCTTGACGGTGTCCTCGGAGACGAACAACTCCCGCCCGATCTCCGCGTTGCTCTTGCCCTCCGCCATGCCGAGCAGCACCTGAAGCTCGCGCTCGGTGAGCCCGACCGCGCTGCGCGGGGTCCGTGCCGGGCGCTGGCCGGCGCCGGGCGGGGGCGTCTCCGCCCCCTCGGCCGCCGGGTCGTTGGCGTCCTCGCCACGCTGGACCGGCACCATCGTGGGCAGGCCCGCGGGGTCCGTCGCCGGCCAGCCCGGGCCCCCCGGGGTACGCCCCGGCGCCGCCGGCCGGGTCGGCCCGCCGACCGCCGCCGCGTCCCGGGCGGTGTCGGCCACCCGGTGCCGGTTCGCCCGTCCCGGGGCGGAGAGCAGCAGTAGCGCCTTGGCCACCGCGCTGGTCAGGTCGTGGTCGGCGTTCTGGATCAGGCCCCGCGCCCCGGCACTGATGGTGGCCGCCGCCGACTCCGACTCCTCGGCGCCGAGCAGCAGCACCGCGGCCTGGGGGGCGCGGGCGAGCACCCGCCGCACGAACCCGGCGCTGTCCGGCCGGGTCAGGGCGGTGTCGGCCAGCACGACGTCGACCGGACGCTCGGCGAGCCGCAACATCACCTCGGGATCGGAGACAGCCGTCCGGACGGCGCCGGCCAGCCCGAGCCGCGCTGCCGCGGAGGTCAGATGCTGGGCTGCCAGTGGGGTCCGAACGCAGATCAGAACGCTTCGCACTGTGGTCTCCTCTCCGACTCAGAGCAGACCACGTGCGGGTCGGGTCGGGAGGGGGTTCCGAGCAATCATCCGAACTTTTCCGACAGATAGGGCATATGCCACCGAGTGTCCGAGGTTTTCGATCACAGATGTGTGAGCCGGGGACAGCTCGGGTACCGACTGCTTCATCCGGAACCGGCATCCCGCGCGGACCGCCGCCCGGTAGCTGGCCACAACATTCTCCGCGGTGCCGCGCGGGAGGAGGGGTGCTGATGTCGAACGTACGTAGGCTGCCTGGACCCATCGTCGACCTCTGGGACTGGCAGCGGCTCGGCGCGTGCCGGGGCCGCGACAGCGCCCAGTTCTTCCACCCCGACGGCGAGCGCGGCTCGTCCCGCCAGCGCCGCGAGACCGGCGCGAAGACGGTCTGCCGCGCCTGCCCGGTGCGCGCCGAGTGCGCCGCGCACGCCCTCGCCGTCCGCGAGCCGTACGGCGTCTGGGGCGGCTTCAGCGAGTCCGAGCGGCTGCGGCTGCTCGCCCTCGGCTGGGAGGACCTGGCCGACCGCCGGCAGGCCCGGGTCGACATCGCCCGTCTCGAGGCCCGCCTCGGCCGCCCGCACAAGACCGCCGTTCCGGACCAGCGCAAGGTCGCCTGACCCGCGCACTTCCTCGACGCCGCGCCCCGCACCTCCGGGGCGCGGCGTCGTGTCGTGGTGTCGGCCGCCCCACCTCCCGGCCCGACCCGCTGAACAGGTTCCTCTTCGACGCCTTTCGAGCTGATGGCAGAAACGACTCAGGCGGGCAGCGAGTCCGCCCCCGACCACCGGGAACCAGGCGACGGCTGTCCGCCGCCGGCCGGCGGTCGGGTGAGTCGTTTCTGCTATCAGCTCGAAAGGCGAGTGCGAGCAGACGCCGGCTGCTCGGCGTCCCCGCAGCGACCCGGCGGCGAGCGGTTTCAGCCGACGGTCACCGGGACGGTGTGCCAACCGGTCGCGCCGTCCGGGGCCACCGGGCTGCGCTGCTCCGGCTGCGTCTCGCCGGCCGCGTCGGTGGCGCGCACCTGGAGGCGGTGCTCGCCCGGGGTGGCGTCCCAGCGCCACGACCACTGGACCCAGGTGTCCGACGACACGGCCGGGGCCAGCGTCGCCTCCCGCCAGGGGCCGTCGTCGACGCGTACCTCGACGCGGCGGACGCCCCGGTGCTGCGCCCACGCCACCCCGGCGACCGTCACCGGGCCGGCGGCCGGACGGCTGCGGGCGCGGGGCGTGTCGATCCGGGACTGCGTCTTGACCGGGCCCTGGGCGGACCAGCCGCGCGGCACCCAGTACGCGTCGAAGTCGGCGAAGCTGGTCAGCTCCAGCTCGGTCAGCCACTTGCACGCCGAGACGTACCCGTAGAGGCCGGGCACCACCATGCGGACCGGGAAGCCGTGCTCGATCGGCAGCGGCTCGCCGTTCATCCCGACCGCGAGCAGCGCGTCCCGGCCGTCGCGCAACACCGACGTGGGGGTGCCGCAGGTCCAGCCGTCGACCGCGCGCCCGACCACCTGGTCCGCGCCCTCCTCCGGGTCTGCCTCGTCCAGCAGTTCCCTGAGCGGCACGCCGAGCCAGCGGGCGTTGCCGATCAGGTCGCCGCCCACCTCGTTGGAGACGCAGGCCAGCGTCACGTAGCGCTCCACCATCGGCCGGGCCAGCAGGTCGTCGAAGCTCAACTCGATCGGGTTACGGACCCGGCCGTGGATGCGCAGCTTCCAGGTGACCGGGTCCACCTGCGGCACCACCAGCGCCGTGTCGATCCGGTAGAACTCCCGGTTCGGCGTGACGTAGGGGGCGAGCCGGGGCAGGGACAGGTCCGCGCCGGCCGGCACCGGCGAGGCGGGCGCCGCCGGCGCGGGCAGTGTCACCGCCTGCCGGGCGGCCGAGACGCCCCGCCGCCCGGCGAGCCAGTGCCCACCCAGCCCGGCCACCGCCGCGGCCCCGGTCAGCAGGCCGGCGCCGCGCAGGAACCGGCGCCGCGACTCCAGGTCCCCGCGCTCCAGCGGCTCCCAACCGCCCGGGTTGTCCTCCTCACGCGCGAGCGCGGCGGCCACCGGAGACTGCGGCAGGGTGGCCGCCGGGCCGCGGTCCGGTCGCAGCGGGCCGGCCACGAAGGCCCAGAGCGTGAGCCCGCCGAGCGCGCCGCCGGCCAGGGCGGGCAGCGCGTCGAACCCGTCCGCGCCGGCCCGGGTCAGCGCGGCGACGACACCGAGCACGGCGAACGCGGCGATGCCGGCCAGGCCGACCACCAGCCGTCGGGCCGCCGCCAGGCCGAGCAGCGCCGCGAAACCGGCCAGCAGCAGCGCCGTCCCGACCAGCAGGGCGATCTTGTCGTACGTGCCGAAGACGTCGATGGCGAACTGCTTGAGCGGCTCGGGCACCAGGTCGACCACGAGGCCGCCGACGGCGATCAGCGGGGCGGACCGGGGACCGGTCAGGACGGCCACCGGCTCGGCGACGCCGAGCGCCACCACGGCGGCGACGACACCGGACACTGCCGCGTGGCGGCGGGAGATCGTGCTCACCCGACCCAGTCTGGTCGACCGGTCGGGCCGGCCGCCAATTCCGTCAGCGTTCCGTAAGCGATACGGCCGGGCCGTCAGCGGCCCGAACAGGCGTCAGGGCACACCGCCGGCTCGGCGGTGTGCCCTGACGTCGGGCGTACTCCTCGGGTCAGAAGCCCGGGCCGTGCTGGTGGCCGTGGCCATGGCCGTGGCCGTGGCCGTGGCCACCGCCGGCGGCCGACTCCGCCTCGGCCGGCTTCTCCACGACCAGACCCTCGGTGGTGAGCAGCAGGCCGGCGATCGACGCGGCGTTGGAGACCGCGTTCCGGGTCACCTTCACCGGGTCGAGGATGCCGGACTTGGCCAGGTCGACGTACTCGCCGGTGGCGGCGTCGAGGCCGTGGCCCCACTCCTGGCCGACGACCTTCTGCACCACCACGTAACCGTCGTGGCCGGCGTTCTGGGCGATCCAGCGCAGCGGCTCGACGAGCGCCTTGCGCACGATCGAGACGCCGACCTTCTCCTCACCGGTGAAGCCCAGGTCGTCGTCGAGCACCGGCAGGATCTGGGCCAGCGCGGCGCCGCCGCCCGGGACCGTACCCTCCTCGACCGCGGCCTTGGTCGCGGCGATGGCGTCCTCGATGCGGTGCTTGCGCTCCTTCATCTCGACCTCGGTGGCCGCGCCGACCTTGATCACCGCGATGCCGCCGGAGAG
Source organism: Micromonospora sp. NPDC049201 (assembly GCF_055586805.1). Taxonomy (NCBI): domain Bacteria; kingdom Bacillati; phylum Actinomycetota; class Actinomycetes; order Micromonosporales; family Micromonosporaceae; genus Micromonospora; species Micromonospora sp. NPDC049201. The sequence goes on from NZ_JBVJHM010000002.1 coordinate 93,621, forward strand.
CTTCGCCAGCCGCTCGGCCAGCTTCTCCCGGTCCCACTCGGAGTCCGAGGCCTCGATCTCCTTGCGGATCTGGGCGACCCGGTCGGCGACCTCGGCGGACTGGCCGCCGCCGTCGACGACGGTGGTGTTCTCCTTGTCGACCACGACGCGGCGGGCGGTGCCGAGCACCTCCAGGCCGACCTGGTCGAGCTTGTAGCCCAGCTCCGGGGCGACCAGCTCGGCGCCGGTCAGGATCGCCATGTCCTGCAACATCGCCTTGCGACGGTCGCCGAACCCGGGGGCCTTCACCGCGCAGACCTTGACGGTCTTGCGGATGGCGTTGACCACCAGCGTGGACAGCGCCTGACCCTCGACGTCCTCGGCGATGATGAGCAGCGGCTTGCTGTTCTGGAGGACCTTCTCCAGCAGCGGCAGCAGCTCCTCGATGGCCGAGATCTTCTGCGTGGTGATCAGGATGTACGGGTCCTCCAGGACCGCCTCCTGCCCCTCCACGTCGGTGACGAAGTTCGGCGAGATGAAGCCCTTGTCGAACTGGAGACCCTCGGTCACCTCCAGCTCGGTGGTGAGCGCGGAGCCCTCCTCGACGGTGATCACACCGTCGCGGCCGACCCGCTCCATCGCCTCGGCGATCAGCTCGCCGATCGTGGCGTCCTGCGCGGAGATGGTCGCGACGTGCGCGATCGACTCCTTGCTGGCGACCTCGACGGCCTTGCCGAGCAGCGCCTCGGAGACCTTGGCGGCCGCCGCGTCGATGCCCCGCTTCAGGCCGGTCGGGTTGGTGCCGGCGGCCACGTTGCGCAGGCCCTCCCGGACCATGGCCTGGGCCAGCACGGTGGCGGTGGTGGTCCCGTCGCCGGCGATGTCGTTGGTCTTGGTCGCCACCTCCTTGACCAGCTGCGCACCGAGGTTCTCGTACGGGTTGGTGAGCTCGATCTCCTTGGCGATGGTCACGCCGTCGTTGGTGATCGTGGGTGCACCGAACTTCTTGTCCAGGACGACGTTGCGCCCGCGCGGGCCGAGGGTGACCTTGACCGCGTTCGCGAGGGCGTTGACACCGTGCTCGAGCAGGTGCCGGGCGTCATCCGAGAAGCTCAGGATCTTTGCCATCAGTATCCCTTCGAAGCGACGTTGCCCCGGCCCGGCGAGCCGGACCGGGGCAACGACACTGATCGGTTGCTTACTTCTCGATGACCGCGAGGACGTCGCGGGCGGAGAGCACCAGGTACTCCTCGCCGGCGTACTTGACCTCGGTGCCGCCGTACTTCGAGTAGAGGACGGTGTCGCCGACCTTCACGTCGACCGGCACGCGGTTGCCCTTGTCGTCGATCCGGCCCGGGCCGACAGCGAGGACGGTGCCCTCCTGCGGCTTCTCCTTGGCGGTGTCGGGGATCACGATGCCCGAGGCGGTGGTGGTCTCGGCCTCGTTCGCCTGCACCACGATGCGGTCCTCGAGCGGCTTGATCGCAACCTTGGTCGCGGTAGTCACGGGCATACCCTCCTGGGGTACTTGGTGTCGTTGCCGGTCGACACGCCGACCGGCGTCAATCTGCCACATGCCACCGGGCGGGGCCGTCGTCGCGGGTGCCGGTCCGCCTGGCGTTCAACGCTCGGGCACCGGGCCCGGGCGTTGGCACCCTCAGGGTGAGAGTGCTAATCGCAGGTTATTCCTCGGCTAGCACTCCGTCAAGGAGAGTGCCAGCGCGTCGCCCGTCGTGTCGCCTCCGGGGCGGGTCGGGAGAATGGGCGGATGGATCTCGACCAGCTCACCGCGCTGCGTACCCCCGAGGGGTCGGCCGCGCTCGCCGCGGCGGAGCGGGTGGCCGGCGGCGACCCGCTGGCGGCGGCCGCCGCGCTGCGCTCGGCCGGGATCCCGAGCGGGCTCGCGGCGGCGGCGCTGACCCAGGCGGAGCTGCGCCGCCGGGCGGTCGGCAAGTTCGGCACGGCGGCGGCCCGGATGTTCCTCACCCGCCCCGGGCTGGAGCAGGCCACCCGCCGGGCGGTCGCCGACCGGCGGGCGGCCCGGCTGCGCGCCGCGGGCGTGACCACGCTTGCCGACCTCGGGTGCGGGCTGGGCGCCGACGCGCTCGCCGCGGCCCGCGCCGGCATCCGGGTGTACGCGGTGGAGGCCGACCCGGTCACCGCCGCGATGGCCGCCGCGAACGCCGAGGCCGCCGGGCTGGCCGGACTGGTCACTGTCGAGTGCGGCGACGCCACCGCGTTCGACGTGACCCGGGTCGACGGGGTGTTCTGCGACCCGGCGCGGCGGCGGGCCGGCACCGGGCGGCGCATCTTCGACCCGAACGCCTACTCGCCGCCGTGGGACTTCGTCACCGGGCTGGCCGCACGCGTGCCGCGCACCGTGGTCAAGGTGGCGCCCGGCCTGGACCACGCGCTGATCCCGGCCGGCGCCGAGGCGGAGTGGGTGAGCGTCGACGGCGACCTGGTGGAGGCCGCCCTCTGGTGCGGCCCGCTGGCCGGCGTCCCCCGCCGCGCCACCCTGCTCCGGGAGAAGGAGGGGCCCCCTCCTAACGCCTCCGGTAGAGACGGGGCCCCCTCTCACCACCTCACCGGCAGCGGCGCCGACGAGGCGGAGGTGGGCGCGGTGCGGCGGTTCTTGTACGACCCCGATTCGGCGGTGGTACGCGCGCACCTGGTCGCGGAGCTGGCCGCCGACCTGGACGCCACGCTCGCCGACCCGTCGATCGCCTACCTGTACGCGGACACGGCACACCCCACCCCGTTCGCCCGCTGCCTGGAGATCGCCGACGTGCTGCCGTTCTCGCTGAAGCGGCTGCGCGCCCTGCTGCGGGAGCGCCGGGTCGGCCGGGTGGAGATCCTGAAGCGGGGTTCGGCGCTGGAGCCGGAGAAGCTGCGCCGTGACCTGCGCCTGGCCGGCGACGAGGCGGCCAGCCTGGTGCTGACCCGGGTGGCCGGCGCGCCCACCGTGCTGATCGGCCGCCCGGCCTCCGGCTGAGCGGCCCGTTCCGGCTCGCCGACGGGCGGCGGTCGGGCTAGCTTGACGCTCACGGCGGGACAGGGCACTCCGGCGATCGTGCTGCTGACCAGTACGTCTCGGCCGGTCGCCGCGGCCTCCAGGTGCAACTCGCACCGGCCGATCCGGTGGCGCTGACCGGGCCGTGACCGCCCCGATCGCGGCCGGCTGAACCGGACGCTGGGAGCGTTTCCGCAGCCGGTGTCCGCCAGGTGACAACCGCGTTGCTGAATTGTTACCGCCGCCAACAAACTTCTGACCTCGGCACTCTTGCGGAGCGCGGGAAGCGCGGAATACGTTGCCGGACACAACAAAACACCGTCAACAACTCCCCCACCCCCCGAAAGGACCCGTGCACATGCGCAAGGGCTTCCTCACCTTCGCGGCCGTCAGTCTCCTCGCGACCGGCAGCATGGCCGCCTGTGGAGACAGCGGCGATTCCTCCGACAAGGCCGGCGGTTCGAACGACAAGAAGCCGAAGATCGGCGTGATCCTGCCGGACAGCAAGTCCTCCGCCCGCTGGGAGGGCGCGGACCGCAAGTTCCTCAAGGCGGCGTTCGACGCGGCCGGCGTCGAGTCCGACATCCAGAACGCGCAGAACGACAAGACCGCGTTCCAGACCATCGCCGACCAGATGATCACCAACGGCGTCAACGTGCTGATGATCGTCAACCTGGACTCCGGCACCGGCAAGGCCGTGCTCGACAAGGCCAAGTCGCAGGGCGTCGCCACGATCGACTACGACCGGCTGACCCTGGGCGGCTCCGCCCAGTACTACGTCAGCTTCGACAACGAGGCCGTCGGCAAGCTCCAGGGCGAGGGCCTGAGCAAGTGCCTGACCGACAAGGGCGCCAAGAACCCGTCGATCGCGTACCTCAACGGCTCGCCGACCGACAACAACGCCACCCTGTTCAAGAACGGGTACGACTCGGTGCTCAAGCCGAAGTTCGACTCGAAGGAGTACACCAAGGTCGCCGACGACTCGGTGCCGGCGTGGGACAACGCGCAGGCCGCCACCATCTTCGAGCAGCAGCTCACCAAGGCCAACGGCAAGATCGACGGTGTGCTGGCCGCCAACGACGGTCTCGGCAACGCGGCCATCTCGGTGCTGAAGAAGAACAAGCTCAACGGCAAGGTCCCGGTGACCGGTCAGGACGCCACCAAGGAGGGTCTGCAGAACATCCTCGCCGGTGACCAGTGCATGACCGTCTACAAGGCCGTCAAGAAGGAGGCGGACGCCGCCTCCGAGCTGGCCATCGCACTCGCCAAGGGCGAGCGGAAGGACACCGGCCAGACCGTCAAGGACCCGGAGGGCAACCGGGACGTCCCGGCCGTGCTGCTGGAGCCGAAGGCCATCTACAAGGACAGCGTCAAGGACGTCGTGGCCGACGGCTACATCACCAAGGACGAGCTCTGCACCGGTGCGTTCACCAAGCTCTGCACCGACGCCGGCGTGAGCTGACCCACCCCGCCTCAGGCGGCGCCGCCCGGCACGGGACGACTCCCGCGCCGGGCGGCGTCCACGCCGGACGGGATCCGAGACCTCCCTCCGCCCAAAGGAGACCCCCGTGTCCGCAACCCCCCTGCTGGAGCTACGCGGGATCGACAAGAGCTTCGGTCCCGTCCAGGTGCTGCGTGACGTCGCCTTCGCCGCGCACCCCGGCGAGGTGACCGCGCTGGTCGGCGACAACGGCGCCGGCAAGTCGACCCTGGTCAAGTGCATCAGCGGCATCTACCCCACCGACGCCGGCGAGTTCCTCTTCGACGGCCGACCGGTGAGCATCAGCAGCCCTCGGGACGCCGCCGCGCTCGGGATCGAGGTCGTCTACCAGGACCTGGCACTCTGCGACAACCTCGACATCGTGCAGAACATGTTCCTCGGCCGGGAGAAGCGCAGCGGCATCGTGCTCGACGAGCCGACCATGGAGCAGATGGCCGCCGAGACGCTCGCCGGCCTCAGCGTCCGCACCGTGAAGTCGCTGCGCCAGCACGTGTCCAGCCTCTCCGGCGGTCAGCGGCAGACGGTGGCCATCGCCAAGGCGGTGCTCTGGAACAGCCGGCTGGTCATCCTGGACGAGCCGACCGCCGCGCTCGGCGTCGCGCAGACCGCCCAGGTGCTGGAGCTGGTCCGCCGGCTGGCCGACAACGGCCTGGCCGTGGTGCTCATCTCGCACAACATGAACGACGTCTTCGCCGTCTCCGACCGGATCGCGGCGCTCTACCTCGGCCAGATGGTCGCCCAGGTGAAGACCACCGACATCACCCACTCGCAGGTGGTCGAGCTGATCACCGCCGGCCGCTCCGGCGGCCTCGGCCTCGCCGGCGAACCGGGCAGCAACGGCACCGGCGCCGCGCCCGCCGACACCACCCCAGGAGCCGTCCGATGACCGCCACCGTCGTGAAGAAGGAAGGCCCGGCCGGCGCCGCCCCGGCGCCGACCGTGGGCAGCCACGTGAACAACTACTGGCGCCGGGTACGCGGCGGCGACATCGGCGCGCTGCCCGCCGTGGTCATGCTGGTCGTGCTCGCGGTGGGCTTCTCGATCGCCCGCCCGTCGTTCTTCACGGCCGGCAACCTCGCCAACCTGTTCACCCAGGGCGCCGCGGTCACGCTGATCGCGATGGGTCTGGTCTTCGTGCTGCTGCTCGGCGAGATCGACCTCTCCGCCGGGTTCGCCAGCGGCGTCTGCGCGGCGATCCTGGCCAACACCGTCACCGTGCTCGGCTACCCCTGGTACGTGGCGGTGCTGGCCGCCGTCGTCACCGGCGTGGTCATCGGCGTCGTGCTCGGCCTGCTGGTCGCGAAGGTCGGCATCCCGTCGTTCGTGGTGACGCTCGCCGGCTTCCTGGCGTTCCAGGGCGTCGTGCTGACGCTGATGGACGAGGGCGCGAACATCGCGGTCCGCGACGACGTGCTGGTGGCGATCGCCAACCGCAACATCTCCCCGGTGCTGGGCTGGGCGCTGGCCGCGCTGGCCATCGCCGGGTACGCGGCCGTGCAGCTCCTGCGGCACCGCAACCGGTCCGCCCGGGGCCTGCTCACCGACCCGATCGCGGTGGTGGCCGCGCGGATCGGCGGGCTCGCCGTGGTGCTCGGCGTCGCGGTCTACGTGCTGAACCTGGAGCGCAGCCGCAACGTGCTGGTGGTCTCGCTCAAGGGCGTGCCGATCGTGGTGCCGATCATCGCGCTGCTGCTGGTCGTCTGGACGTTCGTGCTCCAGCGCACCAGTTACGGCCGGCACATCTACGCGGTCGGCGGCAACGCCGAGGCCGCCCGCCGGGCCGGCATCAACGTGGACAAGATCCGCATCTCGGTCTTCGTCATCTGCTCCGGGATGGCCGCCATCGGCGGCATCGTGGCGGCCAGCCGGGCCAACTCGGTCGACCCCAACACCGGTGGCAGTAACGTGCTGCTGTACGCCGTCGGCGCGGCGGTGATCGGCGGCACCAGCCTCTTCGGCGGCAAGGGCCGGGTCCTCGACGCCGTGCTCGGTGGCGCGGTGGTCGCGGTGATCGACAACGGTATGGGACTGATGGGATACAGCTCGGGCGTCAAGTTCGTGGTCACCGGCGTGGTGCTGCTCGCCGCGGCGACCATCGACGCGCTGTCGAGGCGGCGGGCCGCCGCCACCGGCACGCGCTGACCCCGGGGTACGGACACACCATGGCAGTGGCAATGCGCGCGGGTCCCAGCCAGGACGAGATCCGACGGCAGAACCTGGGCGCATTGCTCCGCTACGTGCACGTGCACGGGGCCACCACGCGCGCGGAGCTGACCACCGCGCTCGGGCTCAACCGCAGCACCATCGGCGCGCTGACCGCCGACCTGGCCGGCGCCGGTCTGGTCAGCGAGGGGACGCCGAAGGAGACCGGCCGGGCCGGACGACCGTCACTCGTCGTCCGGCCCGAGTCGGGACGGGTCTACGCGTACGCGTACAGCGTCGAGGTGGACCGGCTGCGAGCCGCGCGGGTCGGCCTCGGCGGTGAGGTGCTCGACCGCCGGGAGCTGGACCGGCCGCGCAACCTGGTCGCCGGCGAGGCCGCCCCGCTGCTGGCCGGCGCCGTCAAGGATATGCACCAGGCGGTGCCGGCCGGCTCGTTCTGCGTCGGCGCCGGAGTGGCGGTCTGCGGCATGGTGCGCCGCGACGACGGGCTGGTGCGGCTCAGCCCCACCACCGGCTGGGTGGACGAGCCGATCGGCGCGGCGCTCGCCGCCGAGCTGGGCATCGACGTCCCCATCACGGTGGGCAACGTCGCCGACGTGGCCGCGTTCGCCGAGCACGCCCGCGGCGCGGCCACCGGGTGCGACAACGTCCTCTACCTGTACGGCGACGTCGGCGTGGGCGCCGGCATCATCGCCGGTGGCCGGCGACTGACCGGGCACGGCGGCTACGGCGGCGAGGTCGGCCACATGGTGGTGGTCCGCGACGGGGCGCGCTGCGACTGCGGCCGGTACGGCTGCTGGGAGACCGAGATCGGCGAGCACGGGCTGCTGCGGGCCGCCGGCCGGGCCGAGGCGCGCGGCCGGGAGGCGCTGCTGAGCGTCTTCGACGCGGCCGACCGCGGGGACGCCCGCGCGCAGAGCGCGGTACGGCAGGCCGGCGACTGGCTCGGCTTCGGCGTGGCCAACCTGGTCAACATCTTCAACCCGGAGATGGTCCTCTTCGGCGGCACCATGCGTGACCTCTACCTGGCCGCCGCCGCCCAGGTGCGCAGCCGGCTCAACCGCAACGGGCTGCCCGCCTGCCTGGAGCACGTGCGGCTGCGTACCCCGGAACTCGGCGACGACGCGGCCCTGGTCGGCGCCGCCGAGCTGGCCTTCGAACGCCTCCTGGCCGACCCGCTGAACTGATCGGCCCGGTGATCCGTACCAACGTGCGGACGGGCGGCCGGTGGGCTCGGCCGTCCCGCGACCCCGCGTACCGGTCCGGACCGAGGAGGCACCGCAACCATGGCATCGCTGGAATCCGCACGTCGCCGGCTGGCGCACCGGGTGACCCTGCTGCTCGTCGCGATCGGCGCGGGGATCGGCGTTCTTCCCGGCGCGGCCCTGGCCGCCCCCAATCCCGGGGTGCAGATGAACGCCGCGGACATGACGCTGCTCAACGGCGTCCGACTCGCCGGGCTCTGGGAGATGCCGGCCGGCACGATGGCCGCCGAGAAGGGCCAGTCCCCCCGGGTACGGGAGGTCGGCGCGGAGATCGCCCGCCAGCACGGTGTCCTGGACCAACTGGTGGTCGAGGCGGCGAACAAGCTGGGGGCGGTGCTGCCGACGGACCCGACGACCCAGCAGAAGGGTTGGCTGACCGAGATGCAGAACGCCAGCGGCGCGCAGTTCGACCAGATCTTCGTCACCCGGCTCCGGGTCGCCCACGGCAACATCTTCCCGGTGATCGGGGCGGTGCGCGCGAGCACCAAGGACCCGGTCGTACGCAAGCTGGCCGAGGACGCCAACAAGTTCGTCAACGACCACATGACCATGCTGGAGAGCACCGGGCTGGTCCGCTGGCAGCAGTTGCCGCCGCCCGCGCTGCCGGCCGCGCAGAGCGACTCGCTGGTCGCCGCCGCCCAGGCCAACGCGTCCAGCGGAGGCGGGCTCCAGGTGGGCACCGGGATCGTGTGGGCGGTCTTCCTGCTCGCGCTGGGCACCGGCGGGTACACGACCTGGCGGCTGATGCGTCGCGCCTGACGGGCGTAAGCGGGGCCCCTTCCTATACGCCAGGCGTTAGGAGGGGGCCCCTCCTTATCCGTGCCAGGAGCGCCAGAGGGCGGCGTACGAGCCGTTGGCGGCGACCAGGTCGTCGTGCGGGCCCAGCTCGGTGATTCGGCCGTCGGACACCACCGCCACCCGGTCCGCGTCGTGTGCGGAGAACAGCCGGTGCGCGATGGCGATCACGGTCCGTCCGTGCAGCACCGCGGCCAGCGACCGCTCCAGCGCGCGGGCGGCCCGCGGGTCGATCAGCGAGGTGGCCTCGTCCAGCACCAGCGTGTGCGGGTCGGCGAGCACCAGCCGAGCCAGCGCGAGCTGCTGCGACTGCGCCGGGGTGAGCGGATGCCCGCCGGCCCCCACGCTCGTCTCCAGCCCCGCCGGCAGCGCCTCCGCCCAGTCCAGCGCGTCGACCGCGGCCAGCGCGGCGCGTACCGCCGCCCGGTCGGCGGCCGGCCGGACCATCGCCACGTTGTCGGCGAGCGTGCCGATGAACACGTGGTGCTCCTGGCTGACCAGCGCGACGTGGGTACGCAGCTCGTCCAGGGGCAGTTCGGCGAGGGGTCGACCGTCGACGGTCACCGCACCGGCCGACGGGGTGTGCACGCCGGCCAGCAGCCGACCCAGCGTGGACTTGCCCGCCCCGGACGGGCCCACCATGGCCAGCCGCTCCCCCGGTCGGGGCACCAGCGTCACGCCGTGCAGCACGTCGTGGCCGGCGCGGTACGCGTACCGGACGTCGTGCGCGGCGAGCCGACCCTCGGTGGTCGGCCGGCGCGACGCGACGGGCGCCGGGGAGCGCTCGTCCGGCTCGACGGCCACGCCGAGCAGCCGGGCCAGCGAGGCGCCGCCCACCTGGAACTCGTCCAGCCAGCCGAGCAGCCGTTCGATCGGGTCGGTGAGCTGCTGGGCGTAGAGCGTGGCGGCGGTGACCTGGCCCAGGCTGGCCCAGCCCTTCAGGTGGAACCAGCCGCCGATCAGCAGCGTGGCCACCATCGGCACCAGGTAGCCGAACTCGGCCACCGGCCAGAACACGGTCCGCAGGTACAGCGTGTACCGCTCGGCCGCGTACGAGCGGCTGATGTCGGCGTCGCCGCGGGCCCGGCGGCGGGCCGCCTGGCGCAGCGCCTCGGTGGTCCGCGCCCCCTCGACCGTCTCGCTGATCCCGTCGGTGATGTCCGAGTAGGCGGCGTTCTCCCGCAGGTAGCCGGCCGGCGCGCGGCGCAGGTACCACCGGGTGCCGGCCCAGAGCACCGGCACCGCGAGCAGGCTGGGCAGCGCCAGCAGCGGCCCGGTCAGCACCAGCGCGCCGAGGATCAGCAGCACGGTCAGGGCCGCGATCAGCGTCTCCGGCCCGGCGAACCGAACCGTCCGTGACAGTGCCGACACGTCGCGGGAGGTGCGGGTGAGCAGGTCACCGGTGCCGGCCCGCTCCACGGTGGACAGCGGCAGCGCCAGCACCCGGTCGACGAACTCCTCCCGCAGCTCGGCGAGGACCCGCTCGCCGAGCCGGGCCGAGGCCAGGTGCGCGAACCGGACCAGCACCGACTGCACCACCACGAACGCGGCGATGGCGGCCACCACCCGGTCCACGGTGGTGGCGGCCACGCCCCGGGAGATGCCCTCGACCAGGTCGCCGAGCAGGCGCGGGGTGACCAGCCCGGCCGCCGCGGCGAGCGCGTGCAGGCCGAGCACGGCGGCCAGGCCACGCGGGTGCCGGCGGACCAGCTCCCGCACGTACCGGCGGACCTGCGCGGCGTCGGCGACGGGCAGCGCGTTGCTCATCGGTCCTCCTCCCGGCTCACCGTGGCCGCGTACCGGGGCTCGGCGGCGAGCAGTTCCTCGTGCCGGCCCTCGGCGACGACCTTGCCGTCCTCCACGAAGACCACGTGCTCGGCGCGTCCGAGCACCAGCGGGCTGGTGGTGCAGACCAGCGTGGTGCGGCCGGACCGGGCCGCGGCCAGCCGGTCGGCGACGCGCGCCTCGGTGTGCGCGTCCACCGCGCTGGTGGGCTCGACCAGGATCAGCGTCTCCGGGTCGGCGACCAGCGCGCGGGCCAGCCGCAGGCGCTGCCGCTGTCCGCCGGAGAACTCCCGGCCCCGCTCGGCGACCGCGCCGTCCAGGCCGCCGGGCAGCGCCTCGACGATGTCCGCCGCGCTGGCCGCGGCCAACGCCGCCTCGACCGTGGCGCGGTCCGCCCGGTCGTGCGGGTCCAGCTCCGTGCGGAGCACGCCGCTGAACAGCTGCGCGTCGTTGTCGGCCACCAGGATCCGCTCCCGCACCGTCGCCAGTGCCACGTCCCGCAGCGGTACGCCGTGCAGCGTCACGTCCCCGTCGGCGTACCGGCCGAGGCGGTCGGCGATCTCGGCCGCGTCCTGCGGTTCGGCGGCGGCCAGCGCGGTGAGCCGGCCCGGCCGCAGCACCAGCCCGGAGCGCGCGTCCACCAACTCGCCCGGCCCGGACGGCACCGGCACCGGCTGGGCCGGGTCGGTGAACTCCGGCGCGAGCCGCAGCAGCCGGACCACCCGGCGGGCCGCGACGTGCCCCCGGGTGAGTTTGTCGGCCGCCTCGGTGAGGTTGCGCAGCGGGCTGACCAGGAACGCGGTGTAGCCGTAGAAGGACACCAGCTCACCGGCGCTGATCTCGCCGCGCAACGCGAACCGGGCGCCGAGCCAGGTCACCAGCACCACGAACACACCGGGCAGCAGGATCTGGGCGGCCTGGAGCAGCGACTCCACCCGGGCCACCCGCAGGCCGTCGGCGCGCAACGCCTGCGACCGTTCCCGGTAGCGGGCGGCCAGCACCGGCTCCCCGCCCACGCCGCGCAGCACCCGCAGGCCGGAGACGATGTCCGCGGCGCGCGCGGTGAGCCGGCCGGTCGATTCCCGGTACGCCGCCTGCTGCCGGTGCAGCGGCCGGATCAGCAGCGCGACGAGCGCCATCAGCAGCGGCACGCCGAGCACCACCACCAACCCGAGCGGCAGCGACGCGGTGAGCAGGATGACGGCGACGGTGACGATGCCGACCACCGCCCCGACGCCCCGGGCGGTGATGTCGATCGCGCTGCCGATGTGCTCGATGTCGGACGTGCCGATGCTCACCACCTCGCCGGCGGCGACTCGGCGCGGCAGCGCGGCGCCGAGCCGGTTGGTGGCGTCCACGGTTACCTGCACCGTGCGGTACGCGGCGCCGAGCCAGTTGTGCACCGCGCAGCGGTGCCGCAGAATGCCGGCGCCGGCCTGGACCAGCCCCAGCCCGAGCAGGGCGAGGCTCCAGCGCACCAACGCGTCCGGGTCGCGCTGGGCGAGCCCGGCCTCCACGGCCCGGCCGATCGCGGCCGGCACCAGCGCCTGGGCCAGCATCCAGATCACGCCGAGCGTCAGGCCGCCGCCGAAGTACACGGGATGTCGCCCGGCGAGCCACACCAGGTAACGGGTGGCGGACCGCGCGTCGGGGGTGCCGGGGTCGCCGGCCGGTGAGAAGCGCATGACCCACCGACGCTAGGTGGCGGCCGGTCCCGGACGCCAACCAGTTTCCGGGCGCCGTGACGACCGTCGCCTAGCGGTCGACCTCGGTGAAGTCCCAGCTGTGCGGTGGGCGGGCGACCAGGCGCGTGGGCGGTTCGGGCAACTCCCGGGGGTTGCTGCGCCACTTCGAGATGACCACCAGCCGGTGGTCGGTGGAGGAGAACACCTCGCTGCCGACGTGCATCGGGTCGTGCTCGAACTCGGGCAGCGCGGTCTCGCACACCCAGGTGATCAGCTCGGCGAAGCCGTACGGCTCGGCCTTCGCCTCCCACATCCGGACGATCATGTCGGTTTCCTCCCCGGTCAGACGCTGACCACGGTCAGCGGCATGGCCGAGTCGGCCGGCAGGTCCAGCCGGCTCGGGGCGACGCCCGCGGCGACCAGGTGCGAGCCGAGCGCCGCCACCATCGCGCCGTTGTCCGTGCAGAGCTTCGGCCGGGGCGTACGCACCCGGACGCCGTGCTTCGCGGCCCGCTGCTCGGCCATCGCCCGCAGCCGGGAGTTGGCCGCCACCCCGCCGCCGATCACCAGCGTGTCGATCCCGCTGCTGCGGCAGGCGTCCAGCGCCTTGCCGACCAGCACGTCGCAGACCGCCTCCTGGAAGGACGCCGCCACGTCGGCCACCGGCACCGGCTCGCCGGCCCGCTGCCGCGCCTCCACCCAGCGGGCCACCGCCGTCTTCAGGCCGGAGAAGGAGAAGTCGAACCGGTGGCCGACCAGGTCCTTCGCGGCGGTCAGCCCGCGCGGGAAGGCGATCGACGCCGGGTCGCCGGCCCGCGCCTCCCGGTCGATGTACGGGCCACCGGGGAACGGCAGTCCGAGTAGCCGCGCCACCTTGTCGAACGCCTCCCCGGCCGCGTCGTCGATGGTGGCGCCGAGCGGCACCACGCCCCGGGCCAGGTCGTCGACGCGCAGCAGCGAGGAGTGCCCGCCGGAGACCAGCAACGCGATCGCCGGCTCGGGCAGCGGGCCGTGCTCCAGCGTGTCCACGGCCACGTGCGCGGCCAGGTGGTTCACCCCGTACACCGGCTTCTCCGCGGCCACCGCGTACCCCTTGGCGGCGGCGACGCCGACGAGCAGCGCGCCGGCCAGACCCGGACCGGAGGTGACCGCGATGGCGTCGATGTCGGCGATGGTGACGCCGGCCTCGCGCAACGCCCGGTCCATGGTGGGCACGATCGCCTCCAGGTGGGCCCGGCTGGCCACCTCGGGCACCACCCCGCCGAACCGGGCGTGCTCCTCGACGCTGGAGGCCAGCGCGTCGGCGAGCAGCGTGTGCCCGCGCACGATGCCCACACCGGTCTCGTCGCAGGACGTCTCGATGCCGAGGATCAGGGGTTCGTCAGCCATCCGCGTTCAGTCCTCGTGGCGCTGCATGACCAGCGCGTCGGTGTTGCTCGGTTGGTAGTAGCCGCGCCGCACGCCGATCGGCTCGAAGCCGTACGTGGCGTAGAGCCGCTGCGCGGGGGCGTTGTCGGCGGCGACCTCCAGCAGCGTGCTGCGGATGCCGCGCCGGGCCGCCTCGGCGAGCAGCGCCTCCAGCAGCAGCCGGCCCACGCCCCGGCGTTGGGCGTCCCGGCGGACCGCGATGTTCTGCACCCACGCCTCGTCGGGCGGGGCCGCGGCCAACCCGGCGTAGCCGGCCACCGTGCCGTCGTCGTCGACGGCGACCAGGTAGAAGTGGCCGTTGGCGAGTTCGTTCCAGAACATGCCCGGGGACCACTGCTCGGCGCCGAACAGGTCCGCCTCGATGGGCAGCACCTCGTCGACGTGCCACCAGCGGAACCGGCTCAGCCTCATCGCAGGACCGGCTTGTGGCCGGTGGCCGCCACCGCGTCCGGGCGGCGCAGGTAGAGCGGGGTGAGCGCCTCACCCGGGGCATCCGCGCGGATCCGCTCGGCGGCGAGTCGGGCCAGCGCCAGCGGGTCCGGGTAGCGCGGCTCGGCCCGCACCGGCAGGCCGAGCACGTCCGCGTACCGCTGGGCGCCGTCGCCGACCGCGACGGTGACCGCCAGGTCGCGCGCCCGCTCGGCGACGACCGCCGGGGCGGCCACGTCCGGGCCGGCGACGCGCCGTCCGGCGCCGTCGTAGACGGCCCAGTAGACCTCGCGCCGCCGCGCGTCGCTCGCCGCCAGCACCAGCTCGCCCGCGGCGGCGGCGTGGCCGAGGCCGTCCAGCGAGCAGACGCCGTACGTGGGGACGCCGAGCACCTGGGCCATGGTGGCGGCGGTGACCAGCCCCACCCGCAGCCCGGTGAACGGGCCGGGGCCGAGCCCGGCGACGATCGCGCCCAGGTCGGCCGGGCGCGCGCCCACGTCGGCGAGCGCCGCGTCGACCTGCGGCGCGAGCAGCTCGCCGTGGGCCCGGGCGTCGACCGTGCACCGGGACGCGCGCAGCACGACGCCGTCCGCCGAGACCTCGGCCAGCGCCGCGGTCACCGCGGGCGTCGAGGAGTCCACCACGAGTACGAGCACGGTAAGCCAGCCTAGCCCGTCCCCAGACGTGGGCCGCCCACCGCATGCCGTCACGGACGGTAGCATCCGGAGGGAACACCGTGCGGTGCAGCGATATACCTAAGAGTCATAAATATGACCCAGCGGTATATCGCTCCGCCGCGACATGCCACCCTGCCGGGATGACGGAGAGTCACCTGGCCCACCAGATCGCCCGCACGCTGCGGCACGAACGCGACCGGGCCGGGCTCACCCAGCAGGCACTGGCCGCCCGCGCCGGGCTGAGCCAGGCCGCCATCGCCCGGATCGAACGAGGCGACCGGCTACCCGGCCTGACCACCGTGGAGCGTCTCCTCGCCGCACTCGACCGGCAGCTACGGATCGAGGCCGAGCCGCTCGACAGCCACCTGGACGCGGCGCTCGACGAGCTGGCCGGCAGCGACCCGGTCGAGCGGCTCGATCGCCTCGGGCTGGACCGCCTGGTCGACGCGCTCGGCGACCTGCCCCACGTGCTGGCCGGCAGCACGGCGGCCATGGTGCAGGGCGCGCCGATACCGGTGGAGGCGGTCGAGATCGCCGTGCGGTGGCGGGACTCCCCCTCGTTCACCGCGTTCCTGTCTCGGGCGCTCGCGCAGCGGTGGAACGCCCGCTGGGAGGAGTGGGGCGGCGTGCGCCACGAGCCCGAGGAGCCGGGCGAGCACCGCTGGCGGACCCGCCACGGCGAGCTGCGGGCCCGGATGGTCGAGGAGCTGCCCGAGCCGATCGAGGTGCGGCTGGGTGGGCGCACCTACCCGGTCGAGCCGCTGGTCCAGGTGGAGGTGGCCGACCGGCGCGCGGCCGAGCTGCTGCGCCGGCACCGGCAACGCCTGGCGGCCGGCGCAGCAGGAGCGGCCAGCACAGCAGGAGCGGCCAGCACAGCCGACCGCGCCGGCGGGTCAGCCGGCTGAGCGTTCCCAGTCGACGGTGGGCAGACCGGCGTCGGCGAGCGCCTTGTTGGCCGCGCTGAACGGCCGGCTGCCCAGGAAGCCGCGCGGGTTCATCGGGCTCGGGTGCCCGGCCTCCAGCACCACGTGCCGCGGATTCGTGACCAGCGCCGCCTTCTTACGCGCGTAGCCGCCCCACAGCAGGAAGACCACCCGCTGGTCGAGCGCGTCGAGGGCCCGGATGGTGGCGTCGGTGAACTCCTCCCAGCCCCGGTTGGCGTGCGAGCCGGGGGTGGCCTGGCGGACCGTGAGCACCGAGTTGAGCAGCAGCACACCCTGGGCGGCCCAGCCGTCGAGGTTGCCGCTGCGCGGCTTCGGCACGCCCAGGTCCTCGCCCAGCTCCTTGAAGACGTTGCGCAGCGACGGCGGCACCGCCACGCCCTCCCGCACGCTGAAGCTCAACCCGTGCGCCTGCCCCGCCTTGTGGTAGGGGTCCTGCCCGAGGATGAGCACCCGGGTCTCCGCCGGCCCGCACAACCGGTAGGCGGAGAACAGGTCCGCCAGCGGGGGAAAGACCGTTGCGGTCGCGTACTCCCGGGCGACGAAGTCGGCCAACGCCGCGGTGCGGGCCGGGTCGAGGTGCGGGGTGAGCGCCTCCCGCCACGGCTCGGGCAGGAGCGCCAACAGGTCGAGGGCGGGAACGTCGTCGGGCATCGGCAACCTTTCGCAGTCGTCCCCGGGACTCTAGGCAGCGGGTACGACAGCGCTCAGCCGAGGGTCGCCAGCCGGGCCGCCCAGTCGCCGCCCACCGGCTCCAGCGTGACCACCCGCGTGTCGTCGTCCCGCCGGTCGATGCGGACCCGAAGGTGCGCGTCGACCAACTGCTCGACCATCCCCTCGCCCCACTCCACCACGGTCACCGCCTCGTCCACCGAGGCGTCCAGGTCGAGGTCGTCGATCTCGGCGCGCGGATCGGCGGACTCCCCCAACCGGTACGCGTCGGCGTGCACCAGCGTCACCCGGCCGCCCCGCGCCGGGTCCGGCCGGTGCACGCGGGCGATGACGAAGGTGGGCGACGTGATGTCGCCGCGTACGCCCAGGCCGGCGCCGACGCCCTGGGTCAGCGCGGTCTTGCCGGCCCCCAGCGGACCGCTGAGCAGCAGCAGGTCACCGGCGCGCAGCACGCCGGCCAGCCGCCGCCCGAACCCGTGGGTGTCGTCGAGGGTCCGCAGCTCCACCACCACAGTCACCCGGTCACCGACTCCAGGAACCGCTCCAGCGCCGCGTTGACCTCGTCGGCGTGCTCCAGCATCACCACGTGCCCGCTGTCGTGGATCTTCACGAACTCGGCCTCCGGCAGCCGCCGGACGATCTCCTCCGAGTGCGTCACCGGCGTGATCATGTCCTTGTCCCCCACGATCACCAGCACCGGCGTGCCGGCCAGCGCGGCGAGCGCCGGGAACCGCGAGTGCGTGGCCAGCGTCCGCAGGTAACGGGTGACCGTGTCGGCCGAGGTGCGGGAGTTCATCGTCTCCACGTACGACACCAGGGCGGGGCTGGGCTTCGGGGTGCCGAACCCGTACTTGCGGGTGAGCAGCCAGGCCACGTTCGAGGTCGACTTGCGGGCCTTGTCGATCACCGTGCCGCCGTACCGGGTGGCGTTGCTCATCATGTAGAGCACCGGCGCGCCCACGCGACCGAGCAGCGCCGGCGCCACCAGCTTCGTCTCCGCCGCCAGACCACCGGAGGTGGCCATCAGCACGGTGCCGACCACCCGGTCGCCGAACAGCTCCGGGTACAGCTCGGCCAACGCCATGATCGTCATGCCGCCCATCGAGTGCCCGATCAGCACCAGCGGCCCCTCCGGGACCACCTCGTCGAGCACCCGGCGCAACGTGCGGCCCAGCGCGGTCAGGTCGTACTCACCGGTCTCCAGCCGCCCGGACCGGCCGTGTCCCGGCTGGTCGTACGCCACCACCCGGTAGTCGCCCCGCTCGGCGAGCAGCTTGCGCTGGAAGTGGAACGTGCCCATGTCCAGGCAGAAGCCGTGCACAAGCACCACGGTCGGGTGCCCGGCGACCGGCCGGGTCGGCTCGACCACCTCCACGTGGATGTCGGTGCCGTCCGGCATCTCCAGCCGGTACGCCTCGTCGTGGCGCTGCCGCCCGAAGACCTCGTGCGCGTACCGGTCGGTGGGGTCGTTCTTGAGCCGGCGGACCAGCACCCGCTCGCTGACCACGCCCGCCGCGAGCCCGGCGGCGGCCACCCCGACGGCGGCGCCGACCAGCCCGGCGACCTTCCCCGCGGCGCCTCGCGGACGCGGCACCCGCAGCCGCTGGCTCATGGCTTCTCGCCGTCGTAGACGCGGGGCACCCGCACACCGCCGAACCGGGTGACGATCTCGTAGTTGATGGTGCCGACCGCCTCGGCCCAGTCGTCGGCGGTGGGCTCACCGGCCGCGCCACTGCCGAACAGCGTCACCACGTCGCCGGCGGCCACCTCGTCGTTGCCGCAGTCGACCACGAACTGGTCCATGCACACCCGCCCCGAGATGGTCCGCCGCTCGCCGCCGAGCAGCACCGGACCGGTGTTCGAGGCGTGCCGGGGCACCCCGTCGGCGTAGCCGAGCGGCACCACGGCCAGGTTGCTCTCCGCCTCGGTGAGGTAGGTGTGGCCGTAGGAGACGCCGGTGCCGGCCGGCACCCGCTTGGTCAGCATCACCCGGGCCCGGGCGGTCATCGCCGGGCGCAGGCCGAACTGCTCGCCCGCGATCGGCGACAGACCGTAGACCGCGATGCCGGGACGGACCAGGTCGAAGTGGGTGTCCGGCCGGGTGAGCGTGGCCGCCGAGTTGGCCAGGTGCCGGTACCGGGGCCGCAGGCCGGCCCGCGTGACCATCTCCAGCCCTTCCCGGAAGACGGCGAGCTGGCGATCCGTGGTGGGGTGGCCGGGCGAGTCCGCGTACACGAAGTGGCTCCACACGCCGACCACCTCGACCAGGCCGTCGGCCTGGGCCTTCGCGGCGGCCTCCAGCAACGCCGGCCAGTCGGCGACGGTGGCCCCGCCCCGGGACAGCCCGGTGTCGATCTTCAGGTGCAGCCGGGCCGGGCGGTCCGCCCGCCGGCTTGCCTCGATCATCTCGTCGAGCTGGCTCAGGCTGGCGCAGCCCAGGTCGACCCCGACGGTGATCCCGTCGTGCAGCGGCAGGCCCGGATCGAGCAGCCAGGCCAGCACCGGCGCGGTGATCCCCTCCTGACGCAGCCGGAGCGCCTCGTCCAGGGTGCAGACGCCGAGCTGGTCCGCCCCGGCGTCGAGCGCCGCGCGGGCCGCCGGCGCCATGCCGTGCCCGTACCCGTCGGCCTTGACCACCGCCATCAGCTCGGCGCTGGTGCCGGCTTTGAGCCGGGCCACGTTCTCCCGGATCGCGTCGAGATCGACGCGCACCTCCGACTGCCACATGCCCCCAGCCTACTTCCGCCGGTGATCATCGTGGTCGGGAGCCGCGCGGCCAGCGCCGCCGCCCGGCCAGCGCCGGCACCCGGATCAGGCCAGGCGGGCGAGGACCGGGCGCAGCGCGGCGGCCACGTCGGGCGCGGTCACCGGGCCGCCGCGGGCCGCCTCCCGGCCGGCCAGCCCGTGCAGGTACGCCGCGGCGGCGGCCGCCCGTTCGGGGGCCAGACCGGCCGCGAGCAGCGAGCCGAGCAACCCGGCCAGCACGTCGCCGGTGCCGCCGGTGGCAAGCGCCGGGGTGCCGGTCGGGTTCACGTACGCCCGGCCGTCGGGCGTGCCGACGATCGTCCGGTCCCCCTTGAGCAGCACCACCGCGTTCATCCAGGCGGCCAGCCGCAGCGCCGCGGCGACCCGGTCCGCTCCGGGCATCTCGCCACAGAGCCGGGCGTACTCCCGGTCGTGCGGGGTCACCACGATCGGGGCGTCCCGCCCGCGCAGCCGATCGGCCAGCTTGCCGTCGACCAGCAGCGTCAGCGCGTCGGCGTCCAGCACCACCGGCACCGACGTGGCCAGCACCGCGCGCAACTCGGCGGCGGACGCGTCACCGGTGCCGAGCCCGGAGCCGCAGACCCAGGCCTGCACCCGGCCGGCGTCGGCGACCCGGTCGGTGGCGATCACGGACGGGTGCTGGTGCACCACCTCGGCCCGGGCGCCGCCGGCGTAGCGGACCAGGCCGGCGGGACCGGCCAGCGCGCCGCCGACCGAGAGCACCGCCGCACCCGGATAGGTGGCGGAACCGGTCGCCACCCCGACCACCCCGCGGGAGTACTTCTCCGACGCGGCACCCAGCGCCGGCCACCAGGCGGCCACGTCGGACCACTCGGTCACCCCCAGCGCCGGGGACCCGCGCAGCCACGGGGTGAGCCCGATGTCGACCAGGTCGACCTGCCCGGCCAGCGCGGCGGCCGGGCCGACCACCAGAGCCGGCTTGAGCGCGCCGAACGCCACCGTCACGTCGGCGTGGACCGCGCGCGGCCGGCCGGCGTCGGTAAGCGGGACGTGGCCGGTGTCGACCGCGACGCCGCTCGGCACGTCCACCGCGACCACGGTGGCCCGCGTGCCGTCCCGACCCCGGTGCTCGATCAGGCTCGCGGCGAGCTGGTCGGCGGTCTCCCGCAGCCCACCGGCGCCACCGATGCCCACGATGCCGTCGAGCACCAGGTCGACCCCGGCGGGTGGCCGGTCGACCACCTGCCCACCGGCGGCACGCAGCGCGGCCAGGCCGTCGCCATGGGCGCGCTCCGGGGTGAGCAGCAGGGCGGCGACCGCCGCGCCCCGGCGGGCCAGGCGCGCCCCCGCGAAGAGCGCGTCGCCGCCGTTGTCACCGGAACCGACGAGCAGCAGCACCCGGGCGCCGTAGACGCCGCCCCGGTCGGCCAGCAGCAGCGCGCAACGGCGGGCCAGCCCGGCCGCCGCCCGCTGCATCAGCGCGCCGGACGGAAGGGTCGCCATCAGCCCCGCCTCCGCCGCGCGAACATCCGCGACCCGCCACACCGGTCTCATGCCGTCCCGCCCCGTTCGTTCCCGTCGGCTGCGATCACGGCCTCACCCTACCGGCGGCGCGCGGGCCGGACGGGGCGCCGGGACAGCCCTGTGGACAACCGGGGACGTTGTCCACAGGGCCGACGCGGACGGCTCCCACCGGCCTAACGTCCCCGCTGTCCGGGCCCGGCCGATGGGCTCGGCGGGGGTGGGAGGTCGTCGTGGTCGAGGAGCCGTTCAGCGTCGATCCGGAGCTGCTGCGCGCGGTGGCCCGGGAGCTGACCGACGACGCGCACCGGCTGGCGTACGGGCCGGGCGGGGTGCCGGGGCCGGTGCCGCCGCCACCGGACGGCTGGCGGGCCGACGCGGCGCTCGACGAGCTGGACGCCGCGCTGCGCCGCTGGTCCGGCGCGCTCGCGGCCCGGGTGGCCACCACCGCCGAGGCGCTGCGCGGCGGCGCGGACGGCTACGAGGCGGTGGACGACCGGGCCGCCCGCCGCCTCACCCGGAGCGCGGCCGGCCTCCCCGTCCGCCCGGTTCCGGCCGGCGCCGCTCCGGACGGCGCCCGGTGACCGGCGGCGAGACGCGTCGCCGCCTACGCCCGGCGGGCGCCATCCGGGGCCCGGGACCGGCGGGCGCCGCCCGGGGCCCGCGCCCGGCCGGCACCCGTCCGCACCCGGCGGGAGCCACCCACGCCCGAGGAACTCCCGCACCTCGGCGGGCAGCCACCGCACGAGATCGCCGGTCCGACCCGGGTCCGGTCGGCTACGCGCAGCTCTGGCGCGCCGAGCCGGGCGCCTGGCTCGCCACCGGGGCGGCCTGGCGAGGGCTCGCCGGGCCGGTGCGGCACCGGGCCGCCGGGCTGGCCGCCCGAGCCGACACGCTCCGGCCCGGCTGGTCCGGCGCGGCCTCGACGGCCGCGCAACGGCGTCTCGGTGAGCTGCGCACCTCGTTGACCGAGGTGCTGCCCGCGCTGGTCGAGGTCGACCAGACACTCGCCGAGTTCGCCAGCCGGGTGGGCGCGGCGAAGGCCCGCCTCGACGCCGAGGTGGTCCGCGCCGAGAGCGGCGGCCTGCGGGTGGACCGCTCCGGCACGGTCCGGCCGGATCCCGCCCGGCCCGTCACCCGGACCGGCCCCGCCGTGGTGCGGGCGCAGGCCGGAATCCGGGACGCGCTCGCGCTGGCCGGCGCGGCGGACCGGGAGGCGGCCGACCGGCTGGCGGAGGTCGCCACCGCGGCGGTGACCGGCTGGGTCAGCGTGCCGCCCGCCTGGCGACCGGGGCCCGGCGCCGGTCCGGCCGAGGTGAGCCGCTGGTGGGCCGGCCTGAGCCCGGCCGAGCGGCGGTGGCTGGTCGGGCACGAGCCGG
Source organism: Micromonospora sp. NPDC049201 (assembly GCF_055586805.1). Classification (NCBI taxonomy): domain Bacteria; kingdom Bacillati; phylum Actinomycetota; class Actinomycetes; order Micromonosporales; family Micromonosporaceae; genus Micromonospora; species Micromonospora sp. NPDC049201. The sequence goes on from NZ_JBVJHM010000002.1 coordinate 115,581, forward strand.
GCCGGGTCGGCCACCTCGACGGCGTGCCGGTGACCGCCCGCGACCAGGCCAACCGGCTGCTGCTGGCCGACCGGCGGGAGGAGTTGCTCGCGCGCCGCCTCGCGCTGCGGCGACCGCTGCCGGCCGGCCCGGCGGAGGTGGCCCGGCGGGCCCGGCTGGCCGGGGTCGAGGCGGCGCTGCGCGGCCTGGACGGGCTGGCCGAGCGGCTGGCCACGTCGGGGGCGCCGCGGGCGTACCTGCTGGGGCTCGACCCCGCCGGGGACGGTCGGGCGGTGGTGGCGCTCGGCAACCCGGACCGGGCCGGCGCGGTGCTGACGTACGTCCCCGGGATGACCGCCGACCTCGCGGACGCCCCGGCCGAGTTGGGCCGGGCCGCCCGGGTGCTCGAGAGGTGCGCGGCGATCGGGCCGGGCGAGGAGGCCGCGGCGGTCCTCTGGCTGGACTACGACGCGCCGGACTTCCTCCCCGAGGCGTCCGGCACCCGGCCGGCGGAGGCCGCCGGCCCGGCGCTGCACCGGTTCCAGGAAGGGCTGCGGGCCACCCACGACGGGCCGCCGGCCCGGCAGACCGTGCTCGGGCACAGCTACGGCTCGCTTGTCGTCGGCACCGCCGCCCGCGACCACGGGCTGGGCGCCGACGCGCTGGTCTTCGTCGGCTCACCCGGCGTCGGCGTCGACCACGCGGCCGAGCTGCGGATGCCGGCCGGCCAGGTCTGGGCGTCGACCGCGCCCGACGACGTGATCCGGCTGGCCCACCCGCCGGACGAGCTGGCCCGTCGCGCCGTGCTGGCCGGTACGCCGCTCGGCCCGGTGCTGGCCGCACACGACCGGCACCGCGAGCGGCTCTGGTTCGGCGCCGATCCGAGCGCGCCGGGCTTCGGCGGCCGGCGCTTCCCAAGCGGGCGGCACGGCCACACCGGCTACTGGGACGCCGACAATCCGGCCCTGGACGGGATGGCCCGGATCGTGCTGGGCCAATGAGCGGACGCCGTGGCGCGGGCGGGCCGGTCGGAACGGCCAACGGCAGGCGGCGGGCGGCAGGCGACGGGTGCGGGTTCGGGGCGGGAAGACGCCACGGCCCCTCCGGTGTGGGGCGGAGGGGCCGTGGCGGAGGCGGGTCGGCTACTCGACCGTGACCGACTTGGCCAGGTTCCGCGGCTGGTCGACGTCGTGCCCGCGGGCGGCGGCGATCTCCGCGGCGAGCACCTGGAGCGGCACGGTGGTCACCAGCGGCGCCAGCAGCGTCGGCGTACGCGGCACGTAGATCAGGTGGTCGGCGTAGCGGACCACCGCCTGGTCGCCCTCCTCCGCGATCACGATGGTGCGGGCGCCCCGGGCGCGCACCTCCTGGATGTTGGAGACGACCTTGTCGTGCAGCATGCCCCGGCCGACCGGCGACGGCACGATGCAGATCACCGGAGTGCCCTTGTCGATCAGCGCGATCGGGCCGTGCTTCAGCTCACCGGCGGCGAAGCCCTCGGCGTGCATGTACGCCAGCTCCTTGAGCTTCAGCGCGCCCTCCAGCGCCACCGGGTAACCCACGTGCCGGCCGATGAACAGCACGGTCGGCTCGGACTTCAACTCACGGGCCAGCTCGCGCACCGGCTCGATCCGGTCGAGCAGCTCACGCAGCTTGCCCGGCATCTCCTGGAGCTGGGCCACCACCGCGCCCACCTCGTCGGCGAACTTGATGCCCCGCACCTGCGCCAGGTGCAGGCCGATCAGGTAGCAGGCCACGACCTGGGTGAGGAACGCCTTCGTGGAGGCGACCGCGATCTCCGGGCCGCCGTGGGTGTAGAGCACCGCGTCCGACTCGCGCGGGATGGTCGAGCCGTTGGTGTTGCAGACGGCCAGCACCCGGGCCTTCTGCTCCTTGGCGTGACGCAGCGCCATCAGCGTGTCCATGGTCTCGCCGGACTGCGAGATCACCACGATCAGCGTGGACCGGTCCAGCACCGGGTCGCGGTACCGGAACTCACTGGCCAGCTCGACCTCGCAGGGGATCCGGGTCCAGTGCTCGATGGCGTACTTGGCGACCAGACCGGCGTGGTACGCGGTGCCGCAGGCGACGATGAAGATCTTGTCGACGTCGCGCAGGTCCTGCTCGCTGAGGCGGACCTCGTCGAGGGCGATCTCGCCGCTCTCGGTGAGCCGGCCGAGCAGCGTGTCGGCGATGGCCTGCGGCTGCTCCTCGATCTCCTTGAGCATGAACCAGTCGTAGCCACCCTTCTCGGCGGCCGACGAGTCCCAGTCGATGTGGAAGTCCTTGCCGGCCGCGGGCTGGCCGGCGAAGTCGGTGATCTCGATGCTCTCCGGCGTGATCAGGACGATCTGGTCCTGGCCCAGCTCGACCGCGTCCCGGGTGTGCTCGATGAACGCGGCCACGTCGCTGGCCAGGTAGTTCTCGCCGTCGCCGCGACCCACCACCAGGGGCGAGTTACGCCGGGCGCCGACCACCGCGCCGGGGATGGCGGCATCCACGGCGAGCAGCGTGAACGCGCCCTCGAGGCGCTCGCAGACCACCCGCATGGCGGCGGCGAGCAACTGCGGGGTGTCGGTCTCACCGGCCGCGCGCAGGTCGGCCAACGCGCGGGCGATCAGGTGCGCCGCGCACTCGGTGTCGGTGTCGCTGGCAAACTCGACGCCCTCGTCCTCCAGCTCGGTGCGCAGCTTCGCGAAGTTCTCGATGATGCCGTTGTGGATCACCGCGACCCGCCCGTCCGGGGAGACGTGCGGGTGCGCGTTGCGGTCGGTCGGCCCGCCGTGCGTGGCCCACCGGGTGTGGCCGATGCCGGTGGTGCCGTCGCCGATGCCGATCGGGCTGGCGGCGCAGTCCTCGGGGTTGTCGGCGGCCCGCTCGGAGAGCACCTTCTCCAGGTTGGCCAGCTTGCCGGCCTTCTTCTCGGTCAGCAGCTCGTCGTCGCAGACCACCGCGACGCCGGCCGAGTCGTAGCCGCGGTATTCCAGCCGCCGCAGTCCGTCGAGCACGATGCCGAGCGCCGGGCGCGCACCGGCGTAACCCACGATTCCACACATGGTCCGCAGCCTAGCCGAGTTTCGCTCATCGCGCGTGCGCGGAAGGCGGCTCAACGATCACTGAGCTTGAGCGAACCGGTCAGCGGAGGCCGCCAACCGGACAAACCGCCACGGTACGTGAGTGATCCACTCCCCGACGTACCACGATCTCGGGTGCCGGCCGGGGCGGGCCGCGTGGATGGCCGCCGCGCCCTACATTGAGGGGCCCGGGCGGCAGCCCCGGTCCACCCTCCGCGGTCGTCCGCGCCGTACCCCTGTGAGCTGAGCCGATGTCCGAGACGACCCCCAGTCCCGAGCCGACCCCCGCTCCGGTCGACCCGACCGCGACGCCGGGTGCCGCAGAGCCCGCCTCCTGGACGCCACCGGACGCGCTCGCCGCGCCGCAGCCCTGGGCCCCGCTCTCGCCGTGGTCGCCGCCGGCGTGGGACCCGAACCCGTGGGCACCGCCCGCCTCCGCCGCGCCGCCCCACCCCGGCAGCGGGCACGGCTCACCGCCCGACGGCCCGGCCGCCGCACCACCGGGCGGTCCGCACCACCCGGGCGACCCGAACGGTCCACACCATCCACACCACCCGGGTGAGCCGGGGGCGCCGGACCAGCCGTCGACCGCGTACCCGCCGGGGCCCTACCCACCGGCCGCCTACCCGCCCGGGTCGTACCCGGCGGCGGGCTACCCGCCGGCCGCGTACCCGCCCGGGCCCTACCCGCCGCCGTACGCGTACCCCGGTGGGGCGCCGCGCCGGTCGAACGCGGGCTGGGCGATCGGGCTGGTGATCACCCTGGTCGTCGCGCTGGTGCTGGCCGTCTGCGGCTGCGTCGGCCTGGGCGTGCTCGGCGGTCTCACCGACGGGAGGAGCAACGCCGGCGAGCCCTACGAGCGGCCGTTCATCGACGGGCCGGGCGAGCCCGACGGGTTCACCGACGAACCGACCCCGACGCCGGCCGTCCCGGTCACCACGCCCTCCGGCGGGCCCGGCCGGTTCACCGTCGTCTACGAGGTGACCGGGGCCGACCAGGTGTACGTGCAGTTCTACGACGCGGACGCCAACTTCCTCCAGCTCGACGACGTGGACGCGCCCTGGCGGCTGCGGTTCACCGCGAACGACCGCGAGCGGGTGCAGGTGATCGCGACCCCGGCCGAGTCCGGCGAGGTGAGCTGCCGGATCAGCATCAACGGCAAGGTCGTCTCGCGGAACTCGGGAGAATACGGCGCGACCTGCTTCGGGTGGTGAGGGTCCGGCGGCGGGCCGTAGGCTGGCCGCCGTGACGACGACCGATCCGCTGGTGGCCCGGATGCGGCCGTTCGGCACCACCATCTTCGCCGAGATGTCCGCGCTGGCCGTGCGCACCGGCGCGGTCAACCTGGGGCAGGGCTTCCCCGACACGGACGGCCCGCCGGAGATGCTCGCCGCCGCCGCGGAGGCGCTGCGCACCGGCCACAACCAGTATCCGCCGGGGCCGGGGATCCCCGCGTTGCGCGCGGCCGTCGCGGCGCACCAACGCCGGTTCTGGAACCTGGAGTACGACCCGGACGGCGAGGTCGTGGTGGCGGCCGGCGCGACCGAGGCGGTCGCGGCGAGCATCCTCGCGCTCTGCGAGGCCGGTGACGAGGTGGTCTGCTTCGAGCCGTACTACGACTCGTACGCCGCCTCGATCGCGCTGGCCGGGGCGGTCCGCCGCCCGGTGACGCTGCGACCCGGCGCCGACGGCCGGTACGCCTTCGACCCGGCCGAGCTGCGTGCCGCGTTCGGGCCGCGGACCCGGTTGGTGCTGCTGAACTCGCCGCACAACCCGACCGGGAAGGTCTTCACCGCCGACGAGCTGGCCCTGGTCGCCGAGCTGTGCCGGGAGCACGGCACGTACGCGGTCACCGACGAGGTCTACGAGCATCTCGTCTTCACCGACGCCGCCGCGGCGCACCTGCCGCTGGCCACGCTGCCCGGCATGCGGGAGCGGACGCTGCGGGTCTCCTCGGCCGGCAAGACGTTCTCCTGCACCGGCTGGAAGGTGGGCTGGGTGAGCGGCCCGGCGTCACTGGTCGCCGCCGTGCTGCGGGTGAAGCAGTTCCTCACGTTCGTCAACGCCGGCCCGTTGCAGCCGGCCGTGGCGGTGGCGCTCGGCCTGCCGGACGCGTACTTCACCGGCTTCCGGGACGACCTGCAACGCCGCCGGGACCAACTGGTCGCCGGGCTGGCCGACGCCGGGTTCGGCGTGCTCGCGCCGGAGGGGACGTACTTCGTCACCGCCGACGTCACTCCGCTCGGCGGCCGGGACGGGGTGGAGTTCTGCCGGGCCCTGCCGGAGCGGTGCGGCGTGGTGGCGGTGCCGACGCAGGTGTTCTACGACGACACGGCGGCCGGTCGCCGGCTGGTCCGGTTCGCGTTCTGCAAGCGGCCGGAGGTGCTGGCCGAGGCGGTGACCCGACTGCGTCGGCTCCGGGAGCACTGATGGGCGACGGGTACGCCGAGCGGCTGCGCCGGCTCGCGGCCCAGCGCGGCTGCGGCACGATGCTCTCCGGCGTACGCCCGGAGTCGGTGCGGGAGCAGGTGGCCGCGCTCGCCGCGACGGCCGGTGACGACCTGCCCGACGTCTACGGCGAGGGCGGCCCGGTCGCGGAGCTGGAGCAGCGGGTCGCGGAGCTGCTCGGCGTGGCGGCGGTGGCGTTCTTCCCCACCGGCACGATGGCCCAGCAGGTGGCCATGCGCCACGGCGCGGAGCTGACCGGCCGGGCCGCTGTCGGCCTGCACCCGCTCAGCCATCCGCTGCTGCACGAGCGCGACGCGTACGCGCTGCTCGCCGGCGTGCGGGCGGTGCACACCACGGCCGCGCCGCGCAACCCGACGGCCGAGGAGGTGGCGGCGCTCGACGAGCCGATCGGCACGCTCTTCCTGGAGTTGCCGCTGCGCGACGCCGGGTTCGTGCTGCCCACCTGGGACGAGCTGGTCGCGGTCGTGGCGGCGGCCCGGGCGCGGGGCGCGCGGGTGCACGTCGACGGCGCCCGGATCTGGGAGTCGACGGTCCACCTGGGCCACTCGGCGGCCGAGATCGCGGCGCTCGCCGACAGCACGTACGTCTCGTTCTACAAGTCCCTCGGCGGTCACTCCGGCGCGGCGCTGGCCGGTGACGCGGAGCTGGTCGGGTACGCGCGCGCCTGGCGGCACCGGTACGGCGGCACGCTGTTCCAGCAGTGGCCGGCGGCGCTCGCCGCGCTCATCGGCCTCCAGCGGGAGCTGCCCCGGCTGGGCGGGTACGTGCGGCACGCGACGGTGGTGGCGGAGGCGCTGGCCGCCCTGCCGGGCGCCCGGGTGCATCCGGCGCCGCCGCACACCCACCAGTTCCGGTTCTGGCTGCCGTATCCGGCGGCGGCACTGGACGCGGCCAACCTGGCGCTGGCCGAGCAGGAGCGGGCGTGGTTCGTCGGTGGCTGGCGGGACAGTGCGGTGCCCGGGATGGCGCTGGCCGAGGTGACGATCGCCGGGCCGGCGCTGGAGCTGGACGCCGACGGCGTACGCGAGCTGGCCGCCCGTTTCCTGCGCCGCCTGCCCACCTGCTGACCCCGCCGCCCCCGGCCCGGAGCTAGCCGGCCGCCCGCGCCGGGCCGGCGCCCTCGCCGGACGGGCCGGACCAGGCGGCCGGGGGCGCGGCGGCGAGGCCGGTGAGCGTGGCGCCGCCGTCGGCGAGCAGCGCCGCCTCGGCGTCGTCGACGAAGGCCAGGTCCGCCTCGACGTGCCGGCCGGCGGCCGAGAGCAGCAGCCGGACCACCGGGTCGTCGGCCTGCCGGCGTAACCCGTCGAGGTTGCGCAGCTCCCGCATGAGGTGGCCGCGCTGGTTGGCCAGCACGGTCCGGACGGTGTCGGCCCGGCCGGACCGGGCGGCGGCGGTCACCTTGAGGAAGAAGTCGTCCCGGAAGCCGCCGCTGCGCGGGCTGGGGGCGGTCAGCCAGCGGTCGAGCTCGGCGCGGCCGTCGGCGGTGATCTCGTAGACCACCCGGTCGGGCTTGACCGGTTGGGGCTGCCGCTCGGCCACCACCAGGCCGTCGCGGGAGAGCCGGTCGAGGATCTGGTAGAGGTGCCCGATGTTGAGCGGGCCCCACTGCGGCCCGACCGCCGCCTCGAACGCGCTCTTCAGTTCGTAGCCGTAGCTGGGGCCGCGGGCGAGCAGGGCCAGGACCGCGTGCTGGATCGCCACCGTCTTCTCCGATCCGGTTCCGGGCGGGTGCCCCGGGCGGGGCCTTGCATTGTCACAATGTATCGCGCAGAGTGTGCTCAGCACACGGGGAGGCGCGATGGTCGGGTTCATCTGGGGTCAACTGCGCGGTCGGGCCGGCCGCTCGGTGGCGCTGCTGGTCGGCGTGCTGGTGGCCACCACCGGGTTCGTGGTGCTGACCGGCGCCACCACCACCTCCCGGCTGGCCGTGACCGGCACCGTGGAGCGCGACACCCGGGCCGCCTACGACATCCTGGTCCGTCCGCAGGGGACGCGCACGCCGTTGGAGGCGGAGCGCGGCCTGGTCCGGCCCAACTATCTCTCCGGCAGCTACGGCGGCATCACCCCCGCGCAGTACGACCGGGTCCGGGCCGTCGAGGGGGTGGACGTCGCCGCCCCGATCGCCATGCTCGGCTACTCCACCACGTCGATCGAGATGCCGCTCGACGTCACCGCGGCCGTCGACCCCGCGCTGGACCGGCAGCTCATCCGCATCGACCGCGAGTTCCTCGCCGAGCGCGGCCTGAGCCGCGCGCCGGCCCAGCCCACCTACGTGTACGTCACCACGCATCCGCTGCGCTACCCGGTCATCGGCGACGAGTACTACCCGGACGCGGTGCGCTACACCGACGGGCGGACGTACGACACCAACGACTGCGGGCTGCTGCCCCGGGAGGTGCTGCCGGGTGGGCGTACCGCGCCCCTCTGCGACCTGCGCGTCGAGCAGTCGAACGGGCTGCGGGACGTCAGCGAACGGCAACTGTGGAAGGTGGAGACGTTCCGGATGCTGCCCGGTGGGCGCTTCGAGCGGCCGGCGACCGAGGGCGTCACCAACCTCGACGCTCCCGCCGTTCCGGTTCCCCGCGTGACCGTGACGGTGCGCCTGACCGTGCCGTTCCTGCTCGCCGCCGTCGACCCCGACGCCGAGCAGAAACTGGTCGGCCTCGACGACGCGGTGGTCACCGGCCGGCCGCTCACCGCCACCGACACCACGGTGGTGACCCGCGGGCGCGGCCTGTCCAGCCGGACGCTGCCGGTGCTCGCCACCAGCCGCCCGTTCCTCGACGGCGCGATCCGGGCCAGCTACACCCGCGTGCCGCTGGACCGCACCATCGCCGGCGTGCCGCCCCGGGAGCTGGCCGAACGGCTGCGCGGCGTACCGGCCACCCCGGCCGGCGGCACGCAACGGGACGCGCTGAGCGCCTACCGGGCCCAACTCGCCGCCGGGCTCGGTCCGCGTACCTGCTGCCACGGCCAGTTGCAGGTCGTCGTGCAGCCGGGGCAGGCCGGCTACGACCGGCTGCCCGACGGCGCGCTGCGGGTCCGCCCGGCGCCCGCCGACCCGGCCGTGTACGGCGACTCGCAGGATCTGGTCACGCTGCCCCGACCGTGGCTCAGCGAGGACACCGGCTACCGGCCGCTGACCCAGCTCCGGTTGGGTCGTGGCGACCGGGACGCCCGGCAGTGGCAGGCCGTGGGGCTCTTCGACCCGGAGAGACTGACCGGCTTCAGCGACCTGGGCAGGGTGCCGCTGGAGACGTACGAGCCGCCGCGCGCCGACGGGGCCGACGACCGCAGCCGCGCGGCGTTGGGCGGGCAGCCCCTGGAGCCGAGCGGCAACCCGGCCGGCTACCTGTCCGCGCCGCCGCTGCTGCTCACCAGCCTGTCCAGCGTGCCCGGGCTGCTCTCGGCCGGCAGCAGCCCGCAGCGCACCGCGCCGATCAGCGCAATCCGGGTCCGGGTGGCCTACGTGGACGGTTGGAGCGAGCGGTCCGCCGAGCGGGTCCGGCTGATAGCCGAGAAGATCGCCACCACCACCGGCCTCGACGTGGACATCACGCTCGGCTCCTCCCCCGCCCCGCAGACCGTCGAACTGCCGGCCGGCGCGTTCGGCCGCCCCGACCTGCGGCTGACCGAGAACTGGTCGGCCCTCGGCGTCGCCTCGGTCATCACCCGCGCGGTCGACCGCAAGAGCGCCCTGCTGTTCGCGCTGGTGCTGGTGGTCTGCGCGCTCTTCCTCGGCAACGCGGTCACCGCCGCCGTCCGGGACCGCCGGTCCGAGCTGGCGGTCCTGGCCTGCCTCGGCTGGCCGGCGCGTCGCATCGGCGCGCTCGTGCTCGGCGAGGTCGCCGCGCTCGGCCTGGTCGCCGGGCTGCTCGCGGTCGGCCTGGCCGTCCCGCTCGGCCACGCCCTCGACATCGACGTCGACTGGCGGCGGGCGCTGCTCGCCGTACCGGTGGCCCTGCTGCTGGCGCTGGTCGCGGGCCTGGCACCCGCGCTGCGGGCCGCGCGCGCCCACCCGGCCGCCGCGCTGCGCCCACCGGTGGCCGGCACGTTCCGGGCCCGCCGGTCCCGCACCGTCGCCGGGATGGCACTGGTCAACCTGGCCCGCGTCCCCGGGCGCACGCTGCTCGGCGCCGCCGCGCTCGCCATCGGCGTGGCCGCGCTCACAGTGGTGGGCGCCGTCGGCTACGCGTTCCGCGGCGCGGTCGTCGGCAGCCTGCTCGGCGACACCGTGTCGTTGAGCGTGCGCGGCGCGGACACCCTCGCCGCGGTGGCCACCGTGCTGCTCGGCGCCGCCGCCGTCGCCGACGTGCTCTACCTGGACGTCCGGGACCGGGCCACCGAGTTGGCCACGCTGCGGGCCACCGGCTGGACCGACGGCGCGCTGGCCCGTCTGATCGGCTACCAGGCGCTGTTCCTCGGTGGGCTGGGCGCGACCGCCGGCGCCGGGCTCGGCCTGGCTGGCGCGGCCTGGTTGGTCGGTGACGTGCCGGCCGCCCTGGTGACCGTCGCGGCCCTGGTCGCCCTGGCCGGGGTGCTGCTCACCTGTCTCGCGGCGCTCGTCCCGGCCGGACTGCTGCGCCGCCTGCCCACCGCGCGACTACTGGCCGAGGAGTGACAATGGAACCGAGCACCGGAAGCACCGTGCGGGCGGAGGGGCTGGTCCGCGCGTTCGGCGCCGGCACCGAGCGACTCACCGCCGTCGACGACGTCTCCCTGGAGATCGCGGGCGGTTCGGTGGTGGCGCTGACCGGGCCGAGCGGCTCCGGCAAGTCCACCCTGCTGCACCTGATCGGCGCCATCGAGCGGGCCGACCGGGGCCGGCTGACGGTGGACGACGTCGAGGTCACCGCGCTGCGCCGGGCCGCGCTGGCCCGCTACCGGCAGCGGGTCGGCTTCGTCTTCCAGCGCTACCACCTGCTGCCGGCGCTGACCGTGCTGGACAACGTGATCGCCCCGGTGCTGCCGCTGCGGGCCGGTCGCGCCGACCACCCGGGCCGGGCCCGGGAGCTGCTGGCGGCCGTCGGGCTGGCCGGTCGGGAGCGGGCGCTGCCGGCCCAGCTCTCCGGCGGTCAGCAGCAGCGGGTCGCCATCGCCCGGGCGCTGATGGGCCGGCCCCGGCTGCTGCTGGCCGACGAGCCCACCGGCAACCTGGACTCCACCACCGGCGCGCAGATCCTCGACCTGCTGCTCGGCCTGCGGGAACAGCACACCATGACGATCCTGCTGGCCACGCACGAGCGGGCCGTCGCCGCCCGGTGCGACCGGTTGATCCGGCTCGGCGACGGCCGGATCGTCGAGGACGTCGACCTCACCGACGGCGAGGACCCGGCCGACACGTTCGACCGGGCCACCCGGCTGCGGCTCTGACCGGCCGCCGGCCCGTCACGCGACCCGGGCTGCGGCGCCGACCCCGCGGTACCCGGGCCGGCCCGGTCAGGCGACTACGCGGCCGGCCCGGTCAGGCGACCGGGCTGGCGGTGCGGACGTGCTCGGCGATGCGCTCGGCGACCGCGCGCGCGGTGTCCTCGGTGGCCGCCTCGACCATCACCCGCACCAGCGGCTCGGTGCCGGACGGGCGCAGCAGCACCCGGCCGGTCTCGCCCAGCTCGGCCTCGGCCCGTTCGACCTCGGCGCGGACGGCCGGCGCGGCGGCACCCACGGTCCGGTCGCCCACCGGCACGTTGATCAGCACCTGGGGCAGCTTGGTGACCACGGCGGCCAGCTCGGCCAGGGAGGTGCCGGTGGCCGCCATCCGGGCCATCAGGTGCAGGCCGGTGAGCACGCCGTCGCCGGTGGTGGCGAACGCGGGCAGCACGATGTGGCCGCTCTGCTCACCGCCCAGCGCCAGACCGGAGGCGCGCAGCTCCTCCAGCACGTACCGGTCACCGACCTTGGTCTCGACCAGCCGGATGCCGTGCGCGGACATGGCCAGCCGCAGGCCGAGGTTGCTCATCACGGTGGCGACCAGGGTGTCCTGGGTCAGCTCGCCGGCGTCCCGCATGGCCAGCGCGAGGATCGCCATCACCTGGTCGCCGTCGACCTCCGCGCCGTCGGCGCTGACCGCGACACAGCGGTCGGCGTCGCCGTCGTGGGCGAGGCCGAGGTGCGCGCCGTGCTCGACCACTGCGGCGCGCACCGCATCGAGGTGGTTGGAGCCGCACCCGTCGTTGATGTTGAGGCCGTCCGGCTCGGCGTGGATGGCGATGACCTCGGCGCCGGCCTCCTGGTAGGCCACCGGGGCCACCTCGGCCGCCGCGCCGTTGGCGCAGTCCACCACGACCTTGATCCCGTCGAGCCGGTGCGGCACGGTGCCGACCAGGTGCTGGACGTAGTGGTCGGCCCCGTCGAGCAGGTCGTTCACCCGGCCGACCCCGGCGCCGACCGGCCGGTCCCAGGCGGTGGTGGCGTTCGCCTCGACGGCCGCCTCGATCCGCATCTCGATCTCGTCGGGCAGCTTGTGCCCGCCGGCGGCGAAGAGTTTGATGCCGTTGTCCGGCATCGGGTTGTGCGAGGCGGAGAGCATCACGCCCAGGTCGGCCTTGATCTCGGCGGTGAGGAACGCCACCGCCGGGGTGGGCAGCACACCCACCCGCACCACGTTGGCGCCGGCGCTGGTCAGGCCGGCGACCACCGCCGCCTCCAGCATCTCGCCGCTGGCCCGGGTGTCCCGGCCCACCACCGCGAGCGGCGGATGACTCCGGTCGGTCTCGGCCAGTGTGTGGGCCGCGGCCACCGCGACCGCCAGCGCCAACTCCGGGGTGAGATCCGCGTTCGCCCGCCCGCGTACGCCGTCCGTGCCGAACAACCGGCCCATACCCGCCAACCTCCGTGGAACTGCCGTTGAGGAGAGAAACACGGAACGGCCGGGCCGCCCCCGCAGAAGGGAGGCGGACCCGGCCGTCCGTCAGAAGTACAAGACGCTGGTGGTGATCAGCGCTTCGAGTACTGGGGAGCCTTACGGGCCTTCTTGAGGCCGTACTTCTTGCTCTCCTTGACCCGGGCGTCACGAGTCAGGAAGCCGGCCTTCTTCAGGGCCGGACGGTCATCGGGCTCGTTGACGATCAGCGCCCGGGCGATGGCGAGCCGCAGCGCGCCGGCCTGGCCGGTGGTGCCGCCGCCCCGCAGGTTGGCGATCACGTCGAACATCTCGGGCTTCTCGGCGGTGACCAGCGGGTCCTTGATGAGCTGCTGGTGCACCTTGCTCGGGAAGTAGGCCTCGAGGTCGCGGCCGTTGCAGGTGATCTTGCCGCTGCCCGGAATGATCCGGACCCGGACGATGGCTTCCTTGCGACGGCCCACGGTCTGGATCGGGCGGTCACCGCGGGGCGCGCGCGCGACGGGCGCCGGCGCCTCGGTGGCCTCGGGGGCGACCTCGGTCTCGGTGATGTCGGTCATGCTGCTTCCTTCGCCCGCGCTCACTGCGCGATCTGCTTGATCTCGAACGGCGCCGGCTGCTGCGCGCCGTGCGGGTGCTCGGCACCGGCGTAGACCTTCAGCTTCTTGAGAATCTGACGGCCCAGCTTGTTGTGCGGGAGCATGCCCTTCACGGCCAGCTCGATGGCCCGCTCGGGCCGCTTGGTGAGCAGCTCGTCGTAGCCGACCCGCTTCAGACCACCCGGGTAACCGGAGTGGCGGTAAGCGACCTTGGTCTGGCGCTTGTTGCCGGTCAGCGCGACCTTGCCCGCGTTCACGATGACGACGAAGTCGCCCGTGTCGACGTGCGGCGCGAAAGTCGGCTTGTGCTTGCCACGCAGCAGCGTGGCGGCGTGGGTCGCCAGGCGGCCCAGCACGACATCAGAGGCGTCGATGACGTGCCACTGACGCTCGATCTCACCCGGCTTCGGGCTGTACGTACGCACAGGTCTACCTTGTCTCGTCGTCGGTCTGGGGTCGCGCGCCGAGGTAACCGGGGCTTCCCAGTCGAACCAGCGCGCACGAACGACCAAGCGTACCTGATGCGGCACGCCTAAGAATGTCGTACAACAGCAGGCAACGATACCCGGCTGCCCGGTGGCAGGTCAAAACGGGGTCGCCCCGCCCTCGGCCTGCGCCTGCGCGTGGCGCCTGTCACACGCCGGCCAGCGTACCCGGCCCCGGTCGCAGGTACACCGCCCAGGTCACCAGGAAGCACAACGCGTACCAGCCGACGAACGCCAGGTAGGCGGCGTCGGCGGTGCCGGAGGTCAGGAACGACTGCCGGAACGCCACGTTCACCAGCACCCCGCCGGACGCGCCCACCGCGCCGGCGATGCCGATCAGCGCGCCGGCCAGACGCCGCGCCCGCCGCTGCGCCGCCTCCCGGTCCCCGGTCAGCTCGGCCTCGGTGACGGCCCGGGCCCGGAAGATCGCCGGGATCATCTTGTACGTCGAGCCGTTGCCGATGCCGGAGAACACGAACAGCGCCAGGAAGCCGGCCAGGTAGAGCGGGAAGGACCGGTCCCGGGCGGCGTACAGCACCAGCCCGGCGCCGCCGGCCATCGCGACGAAGTTCCAGAACGTGACGCGCGCCCCACCGAGCCGGTCGGCGAGCTGGCCGCCGAGCGGCCGGACCAGCGAGCCGACCAGCGGCCCGAGGAAGGTCAGCCAGGCGGCGTCGACCGGGGTCGGGAACCGGTCGGCGAACTGGAGCTGAAGCACCTGGCCGAAGGCGAAGCCGAAGCCGATGAACGAGCCGAACGTGCCGACGTAGAGCAGCGACATCACCCAGGTGTGCGGGTCGCGGGCCGCCGCGCGCAGCGCGCCCGGCTCGTTGCGCGCCCCCGGGACGTTGTCCAACCACCGCGCCGCGGCCAGCGCGGCGAGCACGATCAGCGGCAGGTAGACGGCCGGCACGAGCCAGGGGTACGCGGCCCCCGCAGTGGCCAGCACCGCCAGCCCGACGAGCTGCACCGCCGGTACGCCGAGGTTGCCGCCGCCGGCGTTGAGCCCGAGCGCCCGCCCCTTGAGCCGGTCCGGGAAGAACAGGTTGATGTTCGCCATCGAGGAGGCGAAGTTGCCGCCGCCCACGCCGGACAGGCAGGCCAGCACCATCAGCGTGGCGTACGACACGCCGGGCCGGATCAGCACCGCCATCGGCACCGCCGGCACCAGCAGCAGCAACACGCTGACGATGGTCCAGTTCCGGCCGCCGAACCGGGCCACCGCCAGCGTGTACGGCAGCCGCAGCACCGCGCCCAACGCGGCCGGCACGGCGGTGAGCAGGAACTTCCCGGCCGGGTCGATGCCGTAGCCGGGGCCGAGGAAGAGCACGGTCACCGACCAGAGGCTCCACACCGAGAAGCCGACGTGCTCGGCGAAGATCGACACCCACAGGTTGCGTCGGGCTGTCCGGGCGCCGCCCGCGGCCCAGAACGCCGGATCCTCCGGACGCCAGTCGGTGATCGGTCCCGGGCGGCCGGTGGCGGCCGGCGCCGGGGGCGCGGTCGGGGTCGGGGCTGAAGCGAGCGTGCTCACGGCGACTCCTCCTCGTCGGTGACGAGGAGGACGCTAGGGACGGGCGGTTTCCCCGGGGTGCCCTGCGCGCGTCGGGCCGGAAACGGAGACCGCACGTCCGCCGGACCACGGCGGTGAGATCGTCACAGCTCCTGGAGGATCCGCAGCGCCCGGCCGACCCGCTGCATGGTCTCGGCGTCCGCCACGTCCACGCACTCGGTGAACCACTTCTTCATCGGCGCGGAGAGCCGGTCGGGCATCACCACGAAGCCGCCCGTGCGCACCGCGAGCGGCGAGTCGCGCAGCAGCGACTCCTCGACCACCTCGGCGACGATCACGATCGGCACGTCGGTGGCGTTGTAGACGTCGGAGCTGATGACCAGGCCGTACCGTTCCCGGGCGCCGGAGATGCGCCAGACCTCGCCCCTACGCAGCACGCGGACGCCCGCCGCCGAACAGGGCGTCGTCGACCATCGCGGCCTCCTGGGCGTCGGCCAGGGCGGCGGACTCCAGGTCCAGGCCGGCCCGGGTGACCGCGGCGGCGTGCGCGGTGAAGACCTCGCGCAGCGCCTTCTCCCGGGCGGCCCGGTCCATCCAGGCGGAGAGGGAGAGCCCTTCCCGCTTGGCGAACCGGCGCGCCTCCTCGATGGTCTCGTCGGAGAACGACAGTGTCACCTTGGCGGTCATGCCAGGCAGCCTACCCACCGGTATGACCGCCAGTCATCCCCACTCGCGCGGACCGGGGAACCGGACACCGGGGTCACCGCGGGCGGTGGCCGCCGAAGACCGCGAAGCGCCACTCCTTGAAGAAGCAGTCCACGTCCGCCAGGCCGGCCTCGCCGAGCCAGCGACACTGGTCGGCCACGGTGGCCGGCCGGTCGTAGCGCATCCGTTCCCGGGAGGCGGCGATCTCGTCGGCGCCGGAGCCCAACTCGGTGATCCGCGCCGTCCACACCTCGTCGTAGCGCCGGTCCAGCGCCGGGGTGGGGCCGGCCACCTGCTCCGCGTTGACGAACACGCCGCCGGGCGCGAGCGCGTCCGCCGCCCGGCGGTAGAGCGCCCGCTTGCCGTCGTCGTCGAGGTGGTGGATGGCCAGCGCGGAGACCACCGCGTCGTAGCGGCCGGCGGGCAGCGGGTCGGCCAGGTCGGCGTGGACCGTGCGGTGCGGCACCCCGCGGGCGGTCAGGTGGCCGGTGGCGACCGCGAGCATGGCGGGCGCGCCGTCGACAAGCGTCAGCCGGACGCCGGGGACCGCCGCGGACAGCAGCAGGGAGAGCAGGCCGGTGCCCGCGCCGAGATCCAGCACCTCGGGGGTACGCCCGGCGGCCAGCGCGGCCCGCAGCGGCGGCGCGGCCACCTCGATCGCGGTGCCGTAGAACGCGTCGAAGCAGGGCACCAGCCGGCGTCGGGCCTCGTCGTAGCGGCCGGCCACGGCGTCGAAAGCCTCCGTCACACGCACATCTGCCTCCCATTTAGTGGGATATTTTTCTCACATTCTAGACCAGTCGATCCGTTCCGTCAGCCCCGTGCGGTGTGAGGCGCTCTTGACAGGACCGAAACAGAAGGGACCCGGGCCGGAAACTGCCCGGCGGCACGCTTTTCCGACATGACAGACGGTGCACGCGTGGCGACGCGATCGGGGGTGCTCCCCCGGGAGGCGGCCACGCACTGCCCGTACTGCGCGTTGCAGTGCGGCATGGTGCTGCGCGGTGCCGGCGACGGCGTCGAGGTCGGCGCCCGGGACTTCCCCACCAACCGGGGCGGGCTGTGCCAGAAGGGCTGGACCGCCGCCGAACTGCTCGACCACCCGGAGCGGCTCACCACGCCGCTGCTGCGCGACCGGCCCGGCGGCGAGCTGCGCCCGGCGGGCTGGGACGAGGCGCTCGACCGGGTCGCCGCCGGCCTGCACGCGGTCCGCGACCGGTACGGCCCGGACGCGGTCGCGGTCTTCGGCGGCGGCGGGCTGACCAACGAGAAGGCGTACGCGCTGGGCCGGTTCGCCCGGGTGACGCTGCGCACCCGGCACATCGACTACAACGGACGCTGGTGCATGTCGTCGGCCGCCGCGGCCGGCAACCGCGCCTTCGGCGTCGACCGGGGCCTGCCGTTCCCGCTCGCCGACCTGGCCCGGGCGGACACGCTGCTGCTCGTCGGCGCGAACCCGGCCGAGACCATGCCGCCGCTGATGCGGCACGTCGCCGACCAGCGGGCGCGCGGCGGCCGGCTGATCGTGATCGACCCCCGGGCCACCGCCACCGCCCGCCAGGCCGACCTGCACCTGCAACCGCTGCCCGGCACCGACCTGGCGGTGGCCAACGCGCTGCTGCACATCGCGCTCACCGAGGGCCTCGTCGACCGGGCGTACGTCGCGGCGCGTACCACCGGGTTCGACGAGGTCCGACGCACCGTCGCCGGCTGCTGGCCGGCGGAGGTGGAGCGCCTCTCCGGCGTGCCGGTGGCCGACCTGGAGGCCGCCGCCCGCGCGCTGGCCGGCGCGGACCGCGCGATCATCCTCACCGCCCGGGGGGCCGAGCAGCACGCCAAGGGCGTCGACACGGTCACCGCCTTCATCAACCTGGCGCTCGCGCTCGGCCTGCCCGGCCGACCCGGCTCCGGCTACGGCTGCCTGACCGGGCAGGGCAACGGGCAGGGCGGACGCGAGCACGGGCAGAAGGCCGACCAGCTCCCCGGCTACCGGCGGATCGACGACCCGGCGGCCCGGGAGCACGTGGCCGGCGTGTGGGGCGTCGACCCGGCGACGCTGCCCGGCCCCGGGGTGCCCGCCTACCAACTGCTCGACTCGCTCGGCACCCCGTCCGGGCCGAGGGCGCTGCTGGTGTTCGGCTCCAACCCGGTCGTCTCCGCGCCCCGCGCGGCCCGGATCGAGTCCCGGCTGCGCGACCTCGACCTGCTCGTGGTCGCCGACCTGCTCCGCTCGGAGACGGCCGAGCTGGCCGATGTCGTGCTGCCGGTGACCCAGTGGGCCGAGGAGGACGGCACGATGACCAACCTGGAGGGACGGGTGCTGCGCCGGCGCGCGTTCCGCCCGCCACCCGCCGGCGTCCGCACCGACCTGGAGATCCTCGCCGCGCTGGCCGCCCGCCTGACCGACGGCGCACCGCTGCCGACCGACCCGCGGACGGTGTTCGAGGAGCTGCGCCGCGCCTCGGCCGGCGGCCCGGCCGACTACGCCGGGATCACCTGGGACCGGATCGACGCCGACGAGGGCGTGTTCTGGCCCTGCCCGGACGTGGACGGACCGGACCGGCCCCGCCTCTTCGCCGACCGGTTCCCCACCCCGGACGGCCGGGCCCGGTTCCACCCGGTGACCCACCGCCCGGCCGCCGAGCCGGTCTGCGCCGAATATCCGCTGCACTTCACCACCGGCCGGGTGCTGGCGCAGTACCAGTCCGGCACGCAGACCCGACGGGTCGCCGCGCTGCGCCGGGCCGCGCCGGGCGGCTTCGTCGAGCTGCACCCCGACCTGGCCGCCCGACTCGGCGTGACCGACGGGACGCCGGTGCGGGTGGTCTCCCGCCGGGGCGAGCTGCGCGCGCCGGCCCGGCTCAGCCCGGCGATCCGGCCGGACACCGTCTTCGCCCCGTTCCACTGGCCCGGCGCGGCCCGCGCCAACTCGGTCACCAACGACGCGCTCGACCCGGTCTCCGGGATGCCCGAGTTCAAGATCTGCGCGGTCCGGGTGGAGCGGGCATGACCGGGCGCATCGTCGTGGTCGGGTACGGCATGGCCGGGGCCCGGCTCGCCGCCGAGCTGCACGCGCGGGGCGGGGACCGCCGGATCACCGTGCTCGGGGCGGAGCCGCACCGGGCGTACAACCGGATCATGCTCTCCACACTGCTCACCGGGAAGATCGGCGAGCCGGACGTGGAGCTGGTCGAGGCGCTCGGTCCGCGGGTGGACGTACGGACCGGCTCGCCGGTCTCCGCCGTCGACCGGACGGCCCGCGAGGTCCGCACCGCCGACGGCGGCCGGTACGGCTACGACCATCTGGTGCTGGCCACCGGCAGCCGGGCCGTGGTGCCACCGCTGCCCGGGCTCGACCCGTTGCCCGGCCGGGTGGTCCCGTTCCGCACGCTCGCCGACTGCCGACGGATCCTCGCCGTCGCCCGGGACGCGCGTCGCGCCCTGGTGCTCGGCGGCGGGCTGCTCGGGCTGGAGGCGGCCCGGGGCCTCGCCGCCCGGGGCCTCGACGTGACGGTGGTCCACCCGCACGGGCACCTGATGGAACGGCAGCTCGACCCGGTCGCCGGGGCGGTCCTCGCGGGCACCCTGACCGGGCTCGGCGTCCGGGCCCGGCTCGGCGTGCCGGCGACCCGGGTGACCGCCGACGCCGACGGCGTCCGGCTCCACCTGGCCGACGGGGAGCCGCTCGCGGCCGACCTGCTGGTGCTCTGCTGCGGCGTACGCCCGGACACCGCGCTGGCCCGGGCGGCCGGGCTCGCCGTCGACCGGGGCGTGGTGGTGGACGACCGGATGCGGACCAGCGACCCGCGCATCTCGGCGGTGGGCGACTGCGCCCAGCACGACGGGACGCTGACCGGGCTGGTGGCGCCCGCCTGGACGCAGGCGCGGGTGGTGGCCGACGTGCTGACCGGGGACGACGAGGCGGCCCGCTACCGGCCCCGACCGACGGTGACCCGGCTGAAGGCGGCCGGGATCGACCTGGCCGCGATGGGCGACCTGGCCGGGACCGGCGACCCGGACGGGACCGGCCCGGTCGAGGAGCTGACGTTCGCCGACCCGGCCCGCGGCACGTACGCCCGGTTGCGGATCCGCGACGAGCGGCTGACCGGCGCGATCCTGCTCGGCGACAACCCGGCGGTCGGCACCGTGGTGCAGCTCTTCGACCGGGGCGCACCGGTGCCGGCGGACCGGCGCGCGCTGCTGCTCGGCCGCGCGGTCGGCGCACCGGCCGAGCCGGCCGCGTCCCCGGCGCTGATGCCGGACGCGGCCGTCGTGTGCCGGTGCAACGACGTGACCAGGGGCGCGCTGGTGGCGGGCTGGCGGGCCGGCGCCCGGAGCGTCGCGGCGCTGTCCGCGGCGACCAGGGCCGCCACCGGTTGTGGCGGCTGCCGGGACGCGGTGACCGGCATCGCCGCCTGGCTCGCCGAGGCGGACCCGCCGACAACCGACGAGGTACGCGAGACGGATGCGGATCGGGAGGCGGTGCAGGTGTCATGAGCGAGCGAAGCGAGCGGATCAGCAGGCTGGTGGTGGTCGGCAACGGGATGGTCGGGCAGCGCTTCGTGGAGGCGCTGCGGGCCCGCGACCGGGACGGGCGGTGGCGGATCACCGTGTTGGCCGAGGAGCGGCGCCCGGCGTACGACCGGGTGCGGCTCTCGGCGGTCTTCGACGGCGTCGACGCGGACGAGTTGAGCCTGCACACCCCCGACGACGGCGTGGAGCTGCGGCTGGGCGAGCCGGCCACCGGCGTGGACCGGGCGCGACGGGTGGTGACCACGGCGACCGGAGAGCACCCGTACGACGCGTTGGTGCTGGCCACCGGCTCGTACGCGTTCGTCCCGCCGGTCGACGGCACCGACCTGCCGGGCGTCTTCGTCTACCGGACACTCGACGACCTGGCCGCGATCCGGGCACACGCCGGGGGCCGGCGGACCGGCGCGGTGATCGGCGGCGGCCTGCTCGGCCTGGAGGCGGCCAACGCGCTGCGCCTGCTGGGGCTCGCCACCAGCGTGGTCGAGTTCGCGCCCCGGCTGATGCCGGTGCAGGTGGACGACGCCGGCGGGGCGATGCTGCGGCGCTACGTGGAGGAGCTGGACGTCACCCCGTACCTCGGGGTGGCCACCACGGCGCTGCGCCCCGGCCCGGACGGCACGGTGGCCGCGCTGGACCTCGCGGACGGCCGCACGGTCGACGCGGAGCTGGTGGTGGTCGCGGCCGGGATCCGGCCCCGGGACGAGCTGGCCCGCGCCGCCGGGCTGCCGCTGGGCCCGCGCGGCGGGGTGCTTGTGGACGCGGCGTGCCGGACCGCCGACGAGCGGATCTGGGCGGTCGGCGAGTGCGCGGCGGTGGAGGGCGTCTGCCACGGTCTGGTCGCGCCCGGGTACGCGACCGCCGAGGTGGTCGCCGACCGGCTGCTCGGTGGCGCGGCCACGTTCCCCGGGGCGGACACCGCGACCAAGCTGAAGCTGCTCGGCGTGGACGTGGCCTCGTTCGGCGACGCGCACGGCGTCACCGCCGGCTGCCTCGACGTGACGTACACCGACCCGGCCACCCGCTCGTACGCGAAGCTGGTCCTCTCCGACGACGCGCGGACGCTGCTCGGCGGCGTGCTGGTCGGCGACGCGAGCGCCTACCCGACGTTGCGGGCGAGCGTCGGCGGCCCGCTGCCCGGTCCCCCGCTGGCGCTGCTGGCCCCGGCCGGCGGCCCGGGGGCCGGGGCCGGCGCGCTGCCCGCCGCCGCGCAGGTCTGCTCCTGCAACGCGGTGACCCGGGCCGACCTGGACGCGGCGATCGCCGGCGGGGCGACCGACGTGCCGGCGCTGAAGGCGTGCACCCGGGCCGGCACGAGCTGCGGCTCCTGCGTGCCGATGCTGAAGCAGTTGCTGGACGCCGCCGGGGTGCGGCAGTCCACCGCGCTCTGCGAGCACTTCGACCTGAGCCGACAGGAGCTGTTCGACCTGGTCCGGGTGCGGGGCATCGGCACGTTCTCCCGGTTGGTCGCCGAGCACGGGCGCGGACGCGGCTGCGACATCTGCAAGCCGGTGGTGGCCTCGATCCTCGCCTCGCTGGGCACCGGGCACGTGCTCGACGGCGAGGCGGCGTCCCTCCAGGACACCAACGACCACTTCCTGGCCAACCTGCAACGCGACGGCAGCTACTCGGTGGTGCCCCGGATCCCCGGCGGGGAGATCACCCCGGAGAAGCTGATCGCGATCGGCGAGGTGGCGCGGGACTTCCACCTCTACACCAAGATCACCGGCGGGCAGCGGATCGACCTGTTCGGCGCGCGGGTCGACCAGCTCCCGCAGATCTGGCGTCGGCTGGTCGACGCCGGCTTCGAGTCCGGGCACGCGTACGGCAAGGCGCTGCGCACGGTGAAGTCCTGCGTCGGGGACACCTGGTGCCGGTACGGCGTGCAGGACTCGGTCGGGCTGGCCATCGCGTTGGAGCTGCGCTACCGGGGCCTGCGCGCGCCGCACAAGCTGAAGTCGGCGGTCTCCGGCTGCGCCCGGGAGTGCGCCGAGGCGCGCGGCAAGGACTTCGGCGTCATCGCCACCGAGACCGGGTGGAACCTGTACGTCGGCGGCAACGGCGGCTTCCGGCCCCGGCACGCCGACCTGTTCGCCACCGACCTGAGCACCGAGGAGCTGGTCACACTCATCGACCGGTTCCTCATGTACTACGTGCGCACCGCGGATCGCCTGCAGCGGACGGCCGCCTGGATCGAGGCCATGGACGGCGGCCTCGACCACCTCCGGTCGGTGCTGGTGGACGACGCGCTGGGGCTCTGCGCCGACCTCGACGCGGCGATGGCCCGGCACGTCGACGGGTACTCCGACGAGTGGCGGGACGTGCTGGAGGACCCGGAACGGCTGCGCCGCTTCACCTCGTTCGTCAACGCGCCGGACGTGCCGGACCCGTCCATCACCTTCGCGGTGGAGCGGGGGCAGCCGGTGCCGGCGCGCGGTGCGCCACCGGGCGGGGAGGGCCGGCGGCAGCCCGTCGTGCTGGGCCTGCCGGAGGTACGCCGATGAGCCCGACCGTGACGCTGGGCTGGACGCCGGTCTGCCCGCTGGACCGGCTCGACCTCGACCGGGGCGTGGCGGCGCTCGTGGACGGCGTGCAGGTCGCGCTCTTCCGCACCGTCGGCGGGCTGTTCGCGGTGGACAACCTGGACCCGGTCGGCGGCGCGTACGTGATGTCGCGGGGCCTGGTGGGCAGCCGGGGCGGGGTGCCGACGCTCGCCTCCCCCCTGCACAAGCAGGTGTACGACCTCACCACCGGGCACTGCCTGGACCTGCCCGGGGTGACGCTGCGGCGGCACCCGGTGCGCTGCCGGGACGGCCTGGTCGAGGTGCGGCTGCGGCAGGAGGAGTGAATGCGGGACGAACTGGCGGGCTTCACCATCGGGGTCACCGCGGACCGGCGGCGCGACGAGCTGGCCGCGTTGTTCCAGCGGCGTGGCGCCCGGGTGGTGCTCGCCCCGGCGCTGCGGATCGTGCCGCTTGCCGACGACACCGACCTGCGCGAGGCGACCCGGGCCTGCCTGGCACACCCGCCGGACGTGCTGATGGCCAACACCGGCATCGGGATGCGGGGCTGGCTGGAGGCGGCCGAGGGCTGGGGGCTGGCCGAGCCGCTGCGGGACACGCTCACCCGGGCGTACGTGGTGTCCCGCGGGCCGAAGGCGACCGGGGCGATCCGCGCGGCCGGGCTGCGTGAGCACTGGTCGCCCGCCTCGGAGTCCTGCGACGAGGTGGTCGAGCACCTGGTCCGGCGCGGCGTGGCCGGCCAGGTGGTGGCGCTGCAACTGCACGGCGACCGGCAGCCGGAGTGCACCGAGGCGCTGGTCGCGGCCGGGGCCACGGTGATCGAGGTGCCGGTCTACCGGTGGGCGCCACCGGCCGACCCGGCGCCGCTGCACCGGCTCATCGACCTGGTCGCCGGCCGGCTGGTCGACGCCGTCACGTTCACCTCCGCCCCGGCGGCCGAGGCGCTGCTGCGGGCCGCCGGGGACCGGACCGAGACGGTGCTGGCGGCGTTGCGCGGCGACGTGCTGGCCGGGTGCGTGGGCACGGTCACCGCCGAACCGCTGGTGCGGCGCGGGGTGCCGGTCAGCGCGCCGAGCCGGGCCCGGCTCGGCGCGCTGGTCCGGACCATCGTCGAGGAGTTGCCCCGCCGCACGGTCTCGGTGAAGGCGGCGGGGCACGTGCTCACGTTGCGCGGTCACGCCGCGGTGGTGGACGGGGAGCTGCGCCAGTTGGCGCCGGCCCCGATGGCCGTGCTGCGGGCGCTGGCCGCGTCGCCCGGGAAGGTGCTCTCCCGCACCGCGCTGCTGCGCACGCTGCCCCGGGGCGCTGACGAACACGCCGTCGAGATGGCGGTGGCCCGGCTGCGGGTGGGGCTGCGGGCGCCCCGGGTGGTGCAGACCGTCGTGAAGCGCGGCTACCGCCTCCGGGTGGACTGAGCCGGCTCAGCTCCGGCGGGCGTCGCGTGCCCCGCCCGCGCCGCCGACCTCCAGGTCGACCAGGGCGAGCAGGAACGCCGAGGCGTGCCCGGCCTCGTCGTGGGCGATCTCGGCGAACAGGTCGGCCGCCTCGTCCTCGCCGACCGAGGCCGCCTGCCGGGAGAAGGACGGGTACATGGTGGTCGCCTCGTAGAGCTCGCCGTCGATCGCCGTGCGGAGGTTCACCGCGTCGCCGTGGACCAGGCCGGCGAGCGTGGCCGCCTCGCTGAAGTGCTCGCCGAGTTCCTGACCGGCGGTGTTCTCCCAGAGCTGGGCCAGGCGAAGCCGACCGCCGTCGCGGGCGTGCCGGGCGTAGAGCGTGTACTTCGCGTACGCGAACGCCTCGCCGCGCGTCGTCGCCTCCAGGTTGTCCTGCGTCGCGCCGGAGCAGACCGGCTCACCGGCGGTGATCGGCACCGGCGGGACCGGCTCGCCGGTGGGGACCCCCACCCCGGAGCCCGGGTGCGTGGTCGCGTACTGGGCCAGCCGGAACCGGGCGGCGTGCCGCGCCTCGTCGGCCGCCAACTCCTGGAACAACCGCGCGGCCTGCGGGCAGCGGTCCCGGCGGGCCTGCCGGGCGTAGCCCGGGTAGACCACGGTGGCCTCGTGCCACTCGCCGGCGATCGAGTCGCGCAGGTTCGCCTCGTCGGAGCCGACGAAGTCGATCAGCGCCGCTTCCTCCGTGAAGTGCTCGTTCAGCTCGGTGGCGGCGGTGGCCGTGAACAGCTTGGCGATGCCGTCGTGGTCGTTGCGTGCCGCCTCCGCCCCGTACGCCAGGTAACTGGCGTGGGCGAACGCCTCGCCCCGCATGGCCCGCAGCGTGTTGGCCCGGGTCGTGTCGTCCGTCACCGCCGCCTGGGCGGGCGCCCCCACCAGGCCGACGCCGAGCACGACGCCGGCGGCCAGCGCCGTGACGCCTCTGACTGTGCGCATCGAATCCCCTCTCCTCCGAACCCGCCGTGAAAACTTCTTCACACAGCGTGACGATGCTCGGGGGGATCCTAAGTTTTCCCAGTTCAGCGGCGAAGTACCCGAAGTGCGACGCGCCGGGTCAGCCCACCGAGGCCGGATAGCCGTGCTCGGCCTGGAGCCGGAGCATGGCGTGCTCGACCACTGTCACCAGCACCTGCTTGACCGAGTCCCGGTGCCGCGCGTCGCACATCACCAGTGGGACGTCCGGCGAGATGGCGAGCGCCTCCCGGACCTCCTCCAGTTCGTAGTGCGGCGCGTCGTCGAACCGGTTCAGCGCCACCACGTACGGCAGCTTGCGGTTCTCGAAGTAGTCCAGCGGCGCGAACGCGTCGGTGATCCGGCGCGTGTCCACCAGCACCGCCGCGCCCACCGCGCCCCGGATGATCTCGTCCCACATGAACCAGAAGCGGGTCTGACCCGGCGTCCCGAACAGATAGAGGATCAGGTCCTCGGCCATGGTGATGCGGCCGAAGTCCATGGCGACCGTGGTGGTCTCCTTGCCCGGCACCTTCGACGAGTCGTCGATGCCCACGCCGGCCGCTGTCATCAACGCCTCGGTGGTCAGCGGCTGGATCTCGGAGATCGCCCCGACCAGGGTGGTCTTACCCACCCCGAAGCCACCCGCGATCACGATCTTCGCGGAGATGATCTCCCGGCCGCGGCTCGCCCCGTCGGGGTCATAGTTCGCGAAGTCCACTTAGCACCCTTCCAAGCAGGTTCATCCGCGCCGCGAAGCCCGTCGCGGGAGCGGCACTGTGTAGCGTCAGCAGGCCCTCGGCCACCATGTCGGCGACCAGCACCCGGGTGACGCCCAGCGGCATCCGGGTGTAAGCGGCGATTTCCGCCAGCGACTGTGCCCGGCCTTCACAGACCGAGGAGATGCGGTATTTGTCGTGCCCGGCGAACCGCGCCTCGGCGGACTGGGTGGCCGTGCTCGACAGGACCGCCTCGAGCGCGATGTTCTGCAACGGCTCGGTGCGGCCGCGGGTGACCGCGTACGGTCGCACCAACGCGCCACGCGGATCACGTCGCGGTTCCATCTCGCGATCACCTCCCCTCGTACGGAGCCGGACCGGCTCCGGATCACCAGGTCAACAGAGCGTCAGGAACGGACGGCGTCCCGCGGCAGCGGCACCAGCGCCTGACCGACCCGCTCCACCAGCAACGCCATCTCGTAGCCGACCTGCCCGACGTCACAGCTACGGGCCGCGAGCACGGCCATCGACGAGCCGTCGCTGATGGACATCAGGAAGAGATAGCCACTGTCCATCTCGATCACGGTCTGCAACACGCCGCCGGCGCTGAACATCCGCGCCGCGCCCTCGGTGAGGCTGACCACGCCGGAGGTGATCGCGGCGAGCTGGTCGGCCCGGTCCTGGGGCAGATCCCGGGAGGAGGCGAGGAGCAACCCGTCCGCGGACACCGCCACCACGTGCGCGATACCCGCCACACTGTCGGCGAAGTTGGTGAGCAACCAACCCATGTCCTGCATGGCCGCCGGCCTGTTCATCGGTTCGTCTCCTTGGTCGAGGTGCTGTTCAGATCGGTGCCGGCCGTGCGGCCCCGCTGGACGCCACGGTGGTAGGCGGAGAGCAGACCCCGTACCTCGTCCGGCGTGCGTCGGCTGCGGTCCCGGCCGCTCTTCGGTTCGATCCCGCCCGGCACGAGCTGCGCCTGCGGCACCCGCTTGGGCAGGCCGGACCGGGTCGTGCCGCCGGTCGTGGGCTCCGCGGCCTGGCTGGCCCGGGACCAACCGTCGTCGGCCGCCGTCCGCCACGCCTCCGGGTCGATCGGCGGAGCCGGCGCGGGCTCCGGCGCGGGCGCGGGCGGCACCGCCGCGGCGGGCGGTGTGGACGGGGCGGGCGGTGTGGACGGGGCCGCCGGCGGGCTGTACGCGGGCGGTGTGCTCAGCCCCGAAGCCTGGGCCCCCGGGGTTCGGGTGGGCAGCGGCGGCCGGGCCGACGCGGCGGGCTGCGCCGGGGCGGCCTGCGCCGGGGCGGCCTGCGCCGCGGCGGGTGGCGGCTCGTCGAACCGGGGGCGGGTGAAGATGGTGGTCTCGTCCTCTCCGTGCGAGCGGAACCAGACCGCCTCCATCTCCCGGAATATCGGCGCCTCGGCCGGCCGGTCCGGTCGGGCCACCACCGGCGCGGCCGGGGTGGCCTCCACCGGCGGCGCGGCGGCGAACGCCTGGAAGGCCGACGGCGCGGGGTTGGTCGTCGTCGCCGTCTCACCGTTCGGCGTCCGCTTGGGCAGCGGTTCGAGAGCCGGGTACGCGACCGTCGGGCCTCCCGCCGACCAGCCCGTCTCCGGGGCCGGCGCGGCGGCGACCGGGGCGGCGGCGGGCACCGGAGGCAGCGTGCCGGGCAGGCCGCCGAACTGCACGGCCGGCGCGGTGTCCCGCGCGTCGGCGGGCGCCTGCCACCGCGCGGGTGGCGGGGTGACCGTGCTGCGCCACTGGTCGGCCAGGGTGGCGGTGCCGCCCCGACCGGCACCGGCCAGCGCGTCGGCGGCACCGACCTGGCTGAGCGGCGACTGCTCGACGGCGAGCGGCTGGCGCGGCCGGGTCAGCGGGGCCTGGCCCCGGTTGGCCGGCAGCACCACCGTCGAGTTCGGCAGCGTGACCTGGGCGACCGTGCCACCCTCGACGTTGCGGCGCAGCTCGACCCGGATCCCGTGGCGGGAGGCGAGCCGGCTGACCACGGCCAGACCCATCAGCCGGAACGCGGCCACGTCGACGGTCGGCGGCGCGGCCAACCGCCGGTTGAGCGAGTCGAGCTGGTCGTCGGTGAGGCCGAGGCCCCGGTCCTCCACCTGGATCAGCACGTAGTCACGGATCCGCCGGCCGTCGGCCACCACCACGGTGTTCGGCGGCGAGAACCGGGTGGCGTTGTCGAGCAGCTCCGCGACCAGACGGACCACGTCGTTGACGGCTTGCGCGGCCACCGAGATGTCGATGTCCACGGTGCCGAACTCGATCCGGTTGTAGAGCTCCACCTCGGACTGGGCGGCGCGCAGCACGTCGACCAGGAGCGCGTCGTCGCGGCGCGGCACGGCCGAGTCGGCGCCGGCCAGGACCAGCAGGTTCTCGTCGTTGCGGCGCATCCGGGTGGCCAGGTGGTCCAGCTCGAAGAGCTGGGCGAGCCGCTTCGGGTCCTCCTCGCCGCGCTCGATCGCGTCCAGCTCGCCGATCATCCGGTCGACCAGGCTCTGCGAGCGGCGGGCCAGGTTGAGGAACATCGCCGAGACACTGGTCCGCAGCGCGGCCTGCTCGGCCGCCACCCGGACCGCCTCCCGGTGGACCACGTTGAAGGCCACCGCCACCTGGCCGACCTCGTCGCGGTTGGTCAGCTTGATCGGGTCCCGCACCTGCTGGACGATCTCGTCCACGCCACCGTCACCGATGGCGTTGACGTTCTGGAGCCGGCTCACCGCGTCCGGCAGGTCGTGGTTGGCCACGGAGAGCGCGCCCTCACGGAGCCGACGCAGCGAGTCGTTGAGCGAGCGGGCGAGCACCACGGCGAGCGTCACGGCGACGGCCAGCGTCAGCAGCACGAGCAGGCTCTCCACGAACGCCTGCCGGATCACGTCGGTGCGGACCGCGTCGGCGTCGGCGAGCAGCTCGTCGAGGAGCTGGATCTCCGCCCACCGCATCAGGTCGTCGACCGCGCCGATGGCGGCGGACGCCTCGTCGCGGGTGACCAGCGCGGGCTTGCCGATGGACCGGGACAGGTCGGCCGCGACCCGGTCGGCGAGCTGGACGGCGTCACCGGAGACGGTGCGGTCCACCAGGCCCCGCTGCTCCGGAGCGGCGGCCCGGGAGAACGAGAGCAGGGCCTCCTGCTGGCCGGTCAGCGTGGCCACGAACGAGGAGAACTGCTCCTCGTCGATCCGGTTGCCGACCGCGAGCGCGGTGAACACGACCGCCTGTTCCTCCGCCACCTCGGCCTTGGCGTGGGCGAACGCGGCCACCGCGCGGCGGGCGTCGGCGAGGCTCTCCGCGCCGGGCTGCTGGGCCAGCGTGTCGCCGTACGCGACGAGGTCGTCGAGGACGATGCCGTAGCGCAGGCTCGCCTCGGCCACCGGCATCTGGAGGCGGTCGAGCACCTCCTGGCGGGTGCCGTTCAGCGTCTCCAGGTGGTCGTCGATCACCTTCAGCCGGTCCCGGACCGCGGCCGGCACGTCGCCGAGCGTGCCGCGCTCCTCCCGGTAGGCCGCGATGCGCTCGTCGGTGCGACGGACCCGCAGGTTGTAGTCGTCCGGCTTCTGGTTCGTGTCGGCCAGGAAGGCGGCTGCCGCCATCCGTTCCTTGTGCAGGTCCTGGGTGAGCGCCGAGACGTCGACCGAGACCGCGGTCAGCGCCCGGACCTGGTCCGCCTCGTACGCGCCCTGGCCCACCGAAATAAGTCGGATAGTTGCCAGTGCGATGACAGCCGCCACCGGAACGACCAGGATGAGGGCGAGCTTGGAGCGGATCCGCGCGTCACGCAGCCGAGGTAGACGCCGCCGCCGATTCCGCTGTTCGGCGCTGGGGCTCCCGGGCAGGGTCGTAGGTCCGGTGCTCACGACATCGCCTCCGTCGTTTCTTCCACGCGTGACCCGCTGACCCGTGCCTGGTGCAGCGGCCAGCGCCACGCGCGGCACGGCCGAGATTTCATCAGACGAGATCCTTTTTGGGAAGCCGCGGTGAGGTAGGAAACGGTCGGTGTGGACTCAACCCGTGATCCGGTCACCTAATACCTTCTTTTCTCCAACCCCCTGAACAGGGGATGTCACTCCAGAGTGGCCAAGCGCATCTGAGCAGTAATTGTCAGTTAACGTTTCGTTTCCCCAGCATGTGGGATGACCGTCCCGAAACGGCATCCGGCATCCCCGCTTGACCACAGGGCCCGGCATTGGCAAGGTTTTGCAAGCTTCGCGCACACCGTACGGCACCCCAATCCCGTTCCTCCACTGAGGACGGACAAGCGGCGGTGATCGGGCGACGGCCCGCGCCGCACCCTGGAGGACTGAGTTGAGCCCCATCCGCTCCGCGAGCATCACGGTGCTCGCATCGGCCGTGCTGGCCACCACGCTCACCGGCTGCGGGATCGGCGGGGAACCGCAGGACACCAGCCCCATCGTGATCGCCGCCGACCTCGAACTCTCCGGCGCTTCCGCGCCGATCGGCAAGGTGTACCAGCGGGCGCTGGAACTGAAGGTGGACCAGATGAACGCCTCCGGCGTGCTGGGCGGCCGGAAGATCGAACTGAGGGTCAAGGACAACCGCTCGGACGCGGCCGAATCCTTGCGCAACATCAATGATTTCAGCGGCGACGCACAGGTGAGCGCCGTCATCATGGGCGGCTGCAACGAATGCGCCGTCGGCGCGGCGCGCACGATCAGCGACAAGCGCATTCCGACCATCGCGCTCGCTTCCGCCGGCGCGGTCACGGACCCGGTCGACCAGCGCCGGTACGTCTTCAAGCTGGCCCCGAACGCGGTGGACAGCGCGGCGGCCCTCACCACCGAGCTGACCCGGCGCAACATCCGGAAGGTGGCGGTGCTGCACAGCGCCGACGGGTACGGCCAGGAAGGCGTCGCCGCGCTGCGCCGCGAGTTCGGCAAGACGTCGGTGAAGCTGGTCGCCGCCGAGGCGGTGCGGACCACCGACACCGACGTGAGCGCGCAGATCGACGACCTGGTCGACAAGAAGCCGCAGGCCCTGATCCTCTGGACGCCCCCGGAGCAGGCGACGCTGGCCGCCACCACCGCCCGGCAGCGCAACTACCGCGGGTCGCTCTTCTTCGACGCCTCGGCCGCCGGCGAGCTGTTCCTCGGCCCGTCGGCCCGCTCCACCGAGCTGGCCACGCTGATCTTCACCCAGACGATGGTGATCGACGACGTCATCGCCACCACCCCGGCCAAGGCCGCCCGACGGCAGTGGTTCCAGGACTACACCGCCCGGTTCGGCGGCTACAACGGCTTCTCCTCGTTCGCCGCCGACGCGGTCCAGCTCATCGCGGACGCCGAGCAGCGGGCCGGCGGCGAGCGGGGGAAGGTGGACCGGGACGCGCTGCGCGACGTGCTGGAGACCTCGCAGCTCGACGGCCTGTCCGGCCCGATCCGGATGACGCCGGACAATCACTCCGGGTTGATGCCGCAGGCGCTGACGACGCTGGTGGCGCGTGGGGGTCGGTGGCGGCTCGCCGGCTAGGGGTCACCGTGGGGTGTGGCCCCACCGCAACCGGCTCCGGGCGGTCAGGCTTGATCCCTGCGCCGGTTGCGGTGGGGCCACACCTGTCGTGGTCGGGCGCCGACCTTGGGTGAGGTCGATCTGTCGGAGTCCTCGGTCGACGTCGGGTTCTCGGTCGACGGTCAGCGGGCGGAGGTGGTGGCGCGCACCCACGGGAGGGCGAACCGCTCGATCGCGCTCAGGGCCGCGTAGAGCACGATGCTCATCAGCGCCACCAGCATGATGGCCGCCCACGCGGTCGCCGTGTCGCCCACGCCGTTGTACTGGAGGATCTGGTAGCCGAGGCCGGGACGGTCCGAGTAGAACTCCCCGATCACGGCACCGATCGCGGCCAGCGGCATGGCCACCTTGAGGCCGACGAAGATCTGCGGCAGTGCGGCCGGCAGGCGCACCTTGCGGAACGACTGCCACCAGGAGGCGTTCAGCGACCGGCCCAGCTCCGCCAGGTCGGCCGGGGTGGTGGTCAACCCGGTGGCGGTGGAGAGCACGATCGGGAAGAAGCAGAGCAGGAACACCATGGTCAGGATGGGTTTCTGACCGAAGCCCACGGCCACCACGAGCAGCGGGCCGAAAGCGATCTTCGGGACCGCGTTCACCGCCACCAGCAGCGGCGCGAACATCCGCTCCACCCGGCGGGACGCGGCCAGGGCCATCCCGATCAGCACGCCGACGACCGACGAGAGCAGGAAACCCGAGAGCGTCATCCAGGTGGTGATCCCCAGGGCGGGCAGCAGCACATCGGTGGTGGCGGCGAGCGAACGGGCCACCGCCTGCGGCGGCGGCAGCGCGACCGGGTGCACCAGGTGCAGCACGGACGTGACCAGCCACCAAGCGGCCACCGCGATGACCAGCCCGAGCACCGGCAGGCCGACCGCCGCCGGGGGTACGCCCCGACCGCGCCGGGCGCGCGCCGGCTCCACCGGCGCTCCCGGCCGGGCCTCGGTCAACTGCGTCAACGTGTCCTCCTTGTCCGGCCGGTCGGCACGACCGGCGCGCGAAGGGGGTGCGCCCACCGGATGTCCCGGCGGGCGCACCCCCGTTGGTCCGAGCGACAGGTCAGGCCTTCGGCGCGAGGTCGAAGTTGATGATCTGGTCGGGGGTGAGGTTCTGCTTCAGCGCGCCCGCGCCCTGGAGCAGCGCGATGCTCTTGGCCACCCGGCCACTGTCCAGCGTGCCGATCGCGGTGCCGGAGTTGCTCGACCGGACGTACGCGGCCATCAGCCGAAGCTCGGCGGCGGACGCGGCCGGGACGGCGGCCGGCACGTTCTTCTTCAGGATCTCGCCCGCCTCGTCCGGGTGCTCCAACGCGTACTCCAGGCCCTTGAGCAGCGCGGCGGTGAACTTCTTCACCATCTCCGGCTTCTCCTTGGCGATCTTCGAGGAGGTGATCAGCGCGTTGCCGTAGAGGTCCTGCATCACGTTGCTGTACGGCAGCACGACCGGCTTCTTCTTGGTCACCACCTCGACGGTGGGCTGGCCGACGACGAACTGGCCGATGCCGTCCACCGAGCCGGAGCCGAGCATGCCGATCAGGCCCTGCGCCTCACCGTTGACCCAGGTCACCTTGCTGTTGTCGATGCCGGCCAGCCGCGCGTACGTGGGGAAGAGGTTGCGCACGACGGAGGTCGGGGTGTCGGCGAGCTTCTTGCCCTCCAGGTCCTTCGGCGTGGCGATGTTCTTGCCCTCGACCGTGACGATGGCGGCCATGGTGCGCTGCTGGATCGCGGCCACCGCCACGAAGTCCTTCGCCTGGCCGTTGCCGAGCTGGAGGATGCCACCGGTCAGGTCGATCGGGCCGAAGTCGGCCTGACCGCCGGTGATGGTCTGGATGACCGAGCCGGTGCCCTGGCCCGGCTTGATGTCGACGTCGAAGCCGGCCTCCTTGAAGAAGCCCTTGTCCTTCGCCACCCAGGCGTAGGAGTCACGGCCGAAGTTGCCGAACGAGGTGAGGTAGGTCACCTTCTCCAGCGTCCCGCCGGTACCGCCGCTGCTCTCGGACTTGTCCGAGTCGCTGCTGCAGCCGCCGACGAGGGCGAGGGCGGTCGCCAGCGCCGCCGCGGCGACTGTGCGGGTCAACCTTCTCATCAGTGCACCATGTCCTTTCCGACCTGGGCATCTTCGCCGGTCGGGTCGTGGGTCCGACGGGGTCGGCAGGGGGGATGGGCCGACTGGACCGTCGCGAGGGGACTCTTCGCGCGCAACAGAGTACGAGAAGCCAGATGACGCGCAGCAACCGTCCGGGTTGCGGAACGGAAACGAACGTGCATAACGGGGGTGAGTTGACGTCCACCCCGGACCGAACGACCGGACGAGCCCCGCTACGCTAGCCCGATTCGCATTCGGACGACGTGGGAAGGGAGCCGGCGGATGATCCGACTGTCCGGGGTGTCCCGCACCTTCGACGGCCGCTCAGGGCGGGTGGAGGCGTTGCGCGGCATCGACCTCGACGTCGCCGAGGGTGAGTTCGTCGCCGTCCTCGGCCGGTCCGGCTGCGGAAAGTCCACTCTGCTGCGGATGATCGCCGGCCTGCTGCCGGCCACCGCCGGGGAGATCACCGTCGCCGGCACGCCGATCACGAAGCCGCGCCAGGACGTCGCCATGCTGTTCCAACGGCCGGCGCTGCTGCCGTGGCGCACGGTGCTCGACAACGTGCTGCTGCCGGTGGAGATCTTCGGCTGGAGCCGGGCGAAGCACCGCGACCGGGCCCGGGCGCTGCTGGAGATGGCCGGGCTGGGCGGCTTCGAGAAGCGCCTCCCGCACGAGCTGTCCGGCGGCATGCAGCAGCGGGTCTCACTCTGCCGGTCGCTGATCGGCTCACCCCGCGTGATGCTGATGGACGAGCCGTTCTCCGCGCTCGACGCGCTCACCCGGGAGGAACTCTCCGGCGAGCTGCAACGGGTCCACATGGACACGAGAGCGACGATCGTCTTCGTCACCCACTCGATCGACGAGGCGGTGCTGCTGGCCGACCGCGTGGTCGTGCTCAGCCCGCGTCCCGGCCGGATCCGCGAGGTGGTCGAGGTGGCCGTGCCCCGGCCCCGCACCCTGGGCCGGCACGCGCACCTGGCCGACGTCGCCCGGATCAGCGCCGAGCTGCACGAGCTGCTGATGGAACGGGACACACCCGGCGTACCCGCGCCGGCCGGTCCGGTGGGACCGCCGGCCACGCCGGTCGAGACGCCGCCGCGGGCCGCGGCGGCGGGAGGACGGTGAGCATGCGGGTCACGGTCTTCACCGAGCCCCACCGCGGCGCGGACTACGACGACCAGCTCCGGTTCGCCCGGCTGGTCGAGGAGACCGGCTTCGAGGGCTTCTTCCGGGCCGACCACTACCGGTCGATGGGGGACGAGCCGGCGCTGCCCGGCCCCACCGACGCCTGGCTGACGCTCGCCGCGCTGGCCCGGGAGACGTCCCGGATCCGGCTCGGCACGCTCGTCACCTCCGCCACCTTCCGGCTCCCCGGGCCGCTGGCCGTGATGGTCGCCCAGGTCGACCGGATGAGCGGCGGCCGGGTCGAGCTGGGCATCGGCGCCGGCTGGTACGAGCGCGAACACACCGCGTACGGCATCCCGTTCCCGCCGGTCAACGAGCGGTTCGATCGGCTGGCCGAGCAGTTGGAGATCGTCACCGGCCTGTGGCGCACCCCGTCCGACGAGACGTACAGCTTCACCGGCGAGCACTACCGGCTGGTCGACGCGCCCGCGCTGCCCAAGCCGGTGCAGCAGCCCGGTCCGCCGGTGATCGTCGGCGGCAAGGGCCCCAAGCGCACCCCCGAGCTGGCCGCCCGGTACGCCGACGAGTTCAACATGCCGTTCAAGAGCGTCGCCGAGACGGCCGCCGCCTACGAGCGGGTCCGGGAGGCGTGCGACCGCACCGGGCGCGACGCGTCCGGGCGTGCGCCGCTGACGCTCTCCGCCGGGATCGTGGTGGCGATCGGGCGCACCGACGCCGAGGCGCAGCGCCGGGCCGCGCCACTGCACGTCGCCAGCGCGCTCCCGCCGGAGGACCCGGTGGTCGGCTCCCCCGCCCAGCTCGTCGACCGGCTCGGCGAGTTCGCCGCGGTCGGGACCACCCGGGTGCACCTGCGGCTGATCGACTTCGACGACCTCGACCACGTGGAGCTGATCGCCGCCGAGGTGCTCCCCCAACTGGACGGAGCCCGATGACCCACGCGCACGCCGACCTCGAACTCGGCCCGGTAGGCCAGGAGATCGTCTACGAGAACGACCGGGTCCGGGTCTGGCACATCCGGCTGGAGCCGGGCGAGCGCCAGCCGCTGCACCGCCACGACCACCCGTACCTGGTGGTGGCGATCGAGGGTGCGAAGAACGTGGTGCAGACGATCGACGGCACCACGATCGACGCCGACGAGCCCACCGGCGGGGTGGTCTACCGCGACCCCGGGGCGGTGCACATGCTGACCAACGTCGGCGACACCACCTACCTCGCCCGGCTGGTCGAGCTGAAGTAGCCACGCCGGCGGCGGTTCGCCGCGCCGCGCGGTGGCAAGGTGGCGAACCACCCCACCGGGCCGTAACGTGCCCGACATGGCCTTTCGGACGTGGGGCAGGCTGCTGCTCACAGCGCTCGGGGTGAGTGTGCTGGCCGCTGCCGGCCAGCTCGGCGTCGCGTACGGCTTCGGCGTCGTCCGCCTCGACGGCGCGTTCGTCGACGTCTCGGTCAACCGCTGGCCCGCCCAGCTCGTCTGGGTCGCCTGGTTCGCCGCCGTCGCGACCGTCGCCGGGGCCGTCGTCACCGAGCGCCTCGCCCGCCGCGACGACCTCCCCGGTGGCACCACCGAGCTGCTCTCGATCGCCGGCGTCAGCGCGCTCGGCGCGATCGTGGTCGCCCCGCTCTGCATGCAACCGGCCCGCGCCGCCGAGCTGGGCGGCTCCGTCGACCCGGTCTGGGCGGCCGGCATCTGCGCCGTCCTGGGTGCGGTGGTGGGCGCCGGCGCGGCGATCGCCGTGCTGCTCAAGCCGCCGTTCGGCTGGGGCGTCGCGATCACCACCGGAATCGTCTGGCTGCTGGCGCTGCTCTCCGTCGCACCCACGATCGTCGCCAACCGGCCGCTGGCCACCGTACGCCTCGGGGTGCTCGAACCGTCCTGGCTGGGCGCCCCGGCGGCGCAACGCCTGGCCATGCTGCTGCTGCCCACGCTGGCCCTGCTCGCGGGCGGCGCGATCGGTGTGCTGGCCCGCCGGGCCGGGCATCCGCCACTGGTGGGCGGCGCGGCCGGCGCGGCCGGGCCGGTGCTGGTGGCGTTCGCCTACCTGACCGCCGGTCCCGGCACGGCGGCCGACCGCTACCAGCTCGCGCCCTACTACGGCGCGCTGATCGCGGTCGCGGCCGGGGCGCTCGGCGCGACCGCCACCTCGGTGCTGCCCCGGCCGGGCAACTCCGACGCCGTCGACCCGACCGACATCCTCGCGCCGCTGCCGGCCAGCGCGCCCGTTCCGACGACGCCGGCCGGCACCGCGCCGGTGCCGGCCACGACCGGCGCGCCGGCTCCCGCGCACTGGGACTGGCCGGAGGCCGGCGGGTCCGTCACGCCGCCGCCGTCGGCGCCCCGACACGCCGGTCCGGCGTCGTCCGTCGACGACGAGCGACCGGCCCGGTCGGTCACGCCGGCCGGTGGCCGGCACGACGAGGATCCGGCCCGCACGTCCCCGATGCCCGGCCTGCTGCCACCGGGCCGGCGCACCTCGGCCATCGACGTCCTCGCCGCCGGCCGCCCCGAGCCGCAGCCGTCGACCGGGCCGCTCCCGGCCGGCTCCGACACCTCCGGAACAGGGACCGCCGGAACGGGCACCACCGGAACAGGCACCACCGGACCGGGCACCAGCGAGTCGGACACCGATGGGGCCGGGGCCGACGAGTCAGGGACCGACGGGCGGGGGGCCGACGAGCCGGGGACCGACGGGCGGAGGGCCATGCGGCCGGTTTCCGCACCGGAGGCGACCGGCACCGGTCCGACGTCCGTCGCGGTCACGCCGACGACCACCGCCCCGGCGCGGACGAGGGCCACGATCCCGACCACGGGGGCGCCCACCGGCTCGACGAAGCAGAAGGCCGACGGCACCGCGGAGCAGACGTCCGACACCGCGGCGGAGCAGAGGTCCGACGGCACCGCGACGCGGAAGTCCGACAGCACGGCGGAGCAGACGGCGGACGTCACGGCGGGACGGGCGGAGGCCGCGCCACGCGCCACCCGGGCACGCCGGAGCCGCGCCGCCACCCGGCCCACACCGCTCGCGGACGATGCGACAGGCGACCCGGCCGAAGCCCCCCGGACCGGGCGCTCGGGCCGCACCCGACCGACGCGTCCCACCGGTGAGGACACCGGCCCGTCCGCAGCCGCGCCACCCGCAGCCACGCCGTCCCCGGCCACGCCGGTCACGGCGGCCGGTGCCACCGACGCCGCCGACGTGGCCGGCCCTGGCCGGGCCGCCGACGCGGTGAGAGCCACCCGACCGGCCGGGGCTGCCGATGCGATCGGAGCCGCCGACAGAGTCGGAGCCGTCGACGCGGTCACCACGGCGACGGGCCCGGTCCCGGACGGCACCGACGCGGGTGGCACCGACATGCCGGGCGGAACGCGAACCGGGGAGCCGACGGCCCCGCCGCAGCCGGCCCGGCGGCCACGCAGCTTCTTCTTCGACCCCGAGCCGGCCGAGCAACCCGCGCCCGCGTCCCCCCGGCCACGGTTCCCGATCTTCGAGGACGCCACCGAACGAGCGGGAGACGTGCGCCCGGCCTGGCCGATCACCCCGCCGGCCGGCCGGCCGGCCCGTCCGCCCGCCGCCACCACGCCGCCGGCCACCGGCCGGGACGGCGACGGCGCGACCGACCGGGCCGAACCGGCGCCCCGTCTCCGCCATCAGGGCCTGCCCGAGCCGGGTCGGAGCACCGGGTGGGACGCGCTCGCCACCAACGCCCGCCCGGCCGGCCGGACCGCTGCGGAGGAGGCCGTGCCGGCGCGGGCCGACGGCGCGAGGACCGTCACGACCGTGCCGGAGCAGGCCATCGGCTCGGGTTCCGGCTCGGGCTCGGGCTCGGGAGCCGGAGCCGGGAACGACGACCGGGAGGCGTCCCGGGGACGGCACGCCGGGGCGGACGACGCCGAGGCGGCCGGCGGGAAGTCGAAGACCCGGCGCGGACTGTTCCGGCGTAACCGGGACAAGGGCGGCCCGGAGCCGGCCGACGAGACCGCCGAGCCGGGCACCACGACCGACGACGAGTACGTCGACTGGGTCGCCGGACTCGCCTCGGACGACAACGCCGACGACGCCCGCTCCCTGCGGACCGGCCGGCACCACCGCGACTGAGCCGACCCGGGGGCCGGGCCGGACCGCGCCCGGCCCCCGGTCACGCTCAGGCCAGCGGCAGGTATACCTGCGAGCCGGCGGCGACGAACTCCTCGGACTTGCCGCGCATGCCCCGCGCCGCGTAGTCCTTCAGCTCCTGGGTGATCTTCATGGAGCAGAACTTCGGTCCGCACATCGAGCAGAAGTGCGCGGTCTTGGCCGGCTCGGCCGGCAGCGTCGCGTCGTGGTACGCCCGGGCCGTCTCCGGATCGAGCGCCAGGTTGAACTGGTCCTCCCAGCGGAACTCGAACCGCGCCTTCGAGAGCGCGTCGTCCCACGCCTGCGCACCGGCGTGCCCCTTGGCCAGGTCGGCCGCGTGCGCCGCGATCTTGTACGCGATCACGCCGGCCTTCACGTCGTCCCGGTCCGGCAGCCCGAGGTGCTCCTTCGGCGTCACGTAGCAGAGCATCGCGGTGCCGAACATGCCGATCATGGCGGCGCCGATCGCGGACGTGATGTGGTCGTACGCGGGCGCGATGTCGGTGGTCAGCGGGCCCAGCGTGTAGAACGGCGCCTCGTGGCACCATTCCTGCTGGAGGTCCACATTCTCCTTGATCTTGTGCATGGGCACGTGCCCCGGGCCCTCGATCATCACCTGGACGTCGTGCTCCCAGGCCACCGTGGTCAGTTCGCCGAGCGTACGCAGCTCGGCGAACTGCGCCTCGTCGTTGGCGTCCGCGATGGACCCGGGACGCAGCCCGTCACCGAGCGAGAACGTCACGTCGTACTTCGCCAGCAGCGCGCACAGCTCCGGGAAGTTCGTGTAGAGGAAGTTCTCCTCGTGGTGCGCCAGGCACCAGGCCGCCATGATCGAACCGCCCCGGGAGACGATGCCGGTGACCCGGTCCACGGCCAGCGGCACGTACGGCAGCAGCACGCCGGCGTGCACGGTCATGTAGTCGACGCCCTGCTCCGCCTGCTCGATCACGTTCTCCCGGAACACCTCCCAGCTCAGCTTCACCGGGTCCCCGCCGACCTTCTCCAACGCCTGGTAGATCGGCACGGTGCCGATCGGCACCGGCGCGTTACGCACGATCGCCTCGCGGGTCTGGTGGATCCGCCTGCCGGTGGAGAGGTCCATCACGGTGTCCGCGCCCCACCGGGTCGCCCAGGTGAGCTTCTCCACCTCCTCGGCCACCGACGAGGTGACCGCCGAGGTGCCGATGTTGGCGTTCACCTTCACCAGGAACGCCTTACCGATGATCGCCGGCTCGCACTCCGGGTGGTTGACGTTGAGCGGCAGCACGGCCCGGCCGGCGGCGATCTCGTCCCGGACGAACTCCGGCGTGACGCCCTCCCGGATCGCCACGAACTCCATCTCCGGCGTGACGGTCCCGGCCCGGGCGTACGCGAGCTGGGTCGGCCGCGTTCCCGCCAGCGGGCTGCCGGCGCCCCGCACCGGCGCGACGTCGCCCCGCTCGGCGATCCACGGCCCGCGCAGCGCGGGCAGCCCCACCTCCGGGTCCGATCCCGGGCCCGAGGTGTCGTAGAGCCGCACCGGCGGGTTGTCCCCGGTCAGCGTCACCTCCGCGAACGGCACCCGGATGTCCGGCCGCGACCCTTCCACGTACACCTTGCGACGTGCCTGCATGACAGCCTCCCTGTCGCTCAAGCGGACCAGCCGAAGTGGTCCAGCGGGCCGCGTCCCGCGCCCAGCTCCCAACCCCGCGCGCCGGTCAGCGCGCGGGTCACGTACTCCTTGGCGGCGGCCACCGCGACCGGCGCCGCGTCGCCGGCCGCCAGTCGGACCGCGACGGCGGCGGCGAACGAACAGCCGGTGCCGTGGTTGTGCCGGGTGTCCACCCGGGGCGCGCGCAGCAGCCGCGTGGTGCCGCCGCCGGCCAGCACGTCCACCGACTCGCCCGCCGCGTCGACGTCGCCGCCGGTCACCACCACGAACGTCGGCCCCCGCGCGGCCAGCGCCTCGGCCGCGGCGACCATCTCCTCGACCGTGCCGACCGGGCGTCCGGTGAGGGCCGCGGCCTCCGCGCAGTTCGGCGTCGCCACCTCGGCGTACGGCAGCAGCCGCTCGACCGCCTCCGTCACGCCGAGCCGGTGCCCGCTGGTGGCGACCAGCACCGGGTCGACGACGAGGCGGGGCAGTCGCCCGTCCCGGGCCGCCCCGGCCACCGCCTCGGCGACCGCCGGCGTGCCGAGCATGCCGGTCTTCACGGCCCGGACGTCGAAGTCGCCGAGCACGCTGTCGAGCTGGTCGCGGACGGTCTGCGGGGGCAACGGCAGGACGGCGTCCACGCCGCGCGTGTTCTGCGCGGTGACGGCCGTGAGCACGCTCGTCCCGTACGCGCCGAGCGCGGCGAACGTCTTCAGGTCCGCCTGGATGCCGGCGCCGCCGCCGGAGTCGGAGCCGGCGATGGTGAGTAGTACCTGCGGCGTCACTGCGTTCCTTCTCTGGTTGCGGTGGGGGCTGCGGCCGACCGTGCCCACTCCGGGCGGTCAGGCTTGATCCCTGCGTGGTCACGGTCGGCCGCAGCCCTCTCGTGGGGATCTCCGCCGTCGGGTGGGGGGTGCGCGACAACCGGGGTGAACGCCTCCTGGAAGGCGCTGCCCAGCGCGGTGGCGGTTTCGGCGGGATCGGAGGCGCGCATGATCGCGCCGAGCGCGGCGACGCCGATGGCACCCGCGTCAACACAGGCCGTGACCTGGGCCGGGGTCTCGATGCCGCCGAGCGCGAGCACCGGCACCGGGCTGACCGCGACCAGCGCGCGCAGCCCTTCCGGGCCCAGCGGTGGGCCGTAGCCGGGTTTGGTGCGGGTGGGGAGGACCGGGGACAGCGTCGCGTAGTCCTCGGTGGTCAGTCGCGTCAGTTCGGCGGCGTCGTGGCAGGAGCGACCGACCAGCCCGAGGCGCGGCGGCGGGTACGGGCCGGCGGCCGGCAGGTGCACGGCGTCGCCGTCGAGCGGGTCCGGTCCGGCCACGATCAGCGTGCCGCCGACGTCGGCCAGGACCGCGCGCAGCTCGACGGCGAGCGCCAGGCGCTCGGCGCGCGGCAGGTCCTTCTCCCGCAGCACCACCCACCGCACTCCCCCGTCGACGGCTGCCGCCACCACCTCGACGAGCGGCGCCCGCGCGACCCGCCGATCGGTCAGCAGCACCACTCCGGCCGGGCAGTCGCGGATGCTGGTACGCGTCCGCCCGCCGGGAACGGTGGCGACGCGGGTGCCGGTCACAGGTCGGGCCGGCCGTCGTCGGGGGTGGACGGGAGCGCGTGGGAGCGGCGGGGGATGCGGCCGGCGCCGTACGCGAGGCGCCCGGCCTCGACCGCGTGGCGCATGGCGGTGGCCATGGCCACCGGGTCGGCGGCGCGGGTGACGGCGCTGGCCAGCAGCACCCCGTCGCAACCCAGCTCCATGGCGAGCGCGGCGTCGGAGGCGGTGCCGATACCGGCGTCGAGGATCACCGGCACGTCGACGGCCTGCCGGATCAGCCGGATGTGGTGCGGGTTGCCGATGCCCAGACCGGAGCCGATCGGCGACCCGGCCGGCATCACCGCGGCGCAGCCGACGTCGGCCAGCCGCCGGGCCAGCACCGGATCGTCCGACGTGTACGGCAGCACGGTGAACCCGTCGGCGACCAGCTCCTCGGCGGCGCGCAGCAGCTCCACCCCGTCGGGCAGGAGCGTGCGCTCGTCGCCGATCACCTCCAGTTTCACCCAGTCGGTGTCGAACGCCTCCCGGGCCAGGTGCGCCGTCTTCACCGCCTCCACCGCGGTCCGGCAGCCGGCCGTGTTCGGCAGCAGCCGTACCCCGCACCGCTCCAGCAGGTCGAGCAGCCCGCCCGCGCCACCCGGCGTGGTGTCGACCCGGCGCAGCGCCAGCGTCACCACCTCCGTGCCGGACGCCCGGACCGCCGCCTCCAGCACGTCCAGGCTGGCCACGCCGCCGGTGCCGAGCACCAGCCGGGAGCCGAGCGGCACGCCGCCGATCTCCAGGGACATCCCGGTCACCCGCCCTGCGCGGCGCTGAGCACCTCGACGCGGTCGCCGTCGCGCAGCACGCTCGCCGGCCAACCACCGCGCGGCACCACCTCGCCGTTGACCGCGACCGCGAGGCCGCGCTGCTGACCGGTGACCGCGCGGACCACCTCGGCGAGCGTGACGCCGTCGGGCAGCGTCCGCCCGGTGCCGTTGACGATCAGTTCCACAGGCGCTCCTTCGAAAACCGTGCCGGGCTGAAGGGGGCGAGCGCCGGATCCGGCTCGCCGTTGACGATCAGTTCGGTGACCAGGTCGGCGGTGACCGGGGTGAGCACGATGCCGTGCCGGTGGTGCCCGGTGGCGGCGAGCACGCCGGGTCGGCCGGGCAGCACCCCGATCACCGGCGCGTTGTCCGGCGTGCCCGGGCGCAGCCCGGCGGCGGCCTCCACCAGCGCGTACTCGGTCAGCTCGGGGACCAGCTCG
The DNA here is from genome assembly GCF_055586805.1 of Micromonospora sp. NPDC049201. NCBI lineage: Bacteria > Bacillati > Actinomycetota > Actinomycetes > Micromonosporales > Micromonosporaceae > Micromonospora > Micromonospora sp. NPDC049201. Next base: position 158,739 of record NZ_JBVJHM010000002.1, read on the forward strand.
GCGGCGGCGTGGAGCAGCCGAAGCACACCGCCGGCGGTCACCTCGACGTCCGCGCGTTCCTCCACGGTGGCACCGACCACCACCTCGCCGTCGGCCCGGGGCACCAGGTAGACCGGCTCGCCGTCGGCGTACCCCCGGATCACGTGCCGGAAGCCCGGCGGACCGCCGGCGGGCGCGCGGAGCCGCAGCACCTGGCCCTTCACCGGCCGGACCGGCAGCCCGGTCAGCGCCGCCGCGCCGCAGCCGGCCGCGACCACGGTGACCCGCGCGTCCACCTCGGACAGCGTGCCGACCCGCGCCGGCCGGAACGTCACGCCGGCCCGCTCCGCCGCGACCCGCAGCGCGGCGACCAGGCGACGCGGGTCGACCTGGTGGTCGCCGGGCGCGACCGCGCCGCCGCGCACCCGGGTGGCCAGCGCCGGCTCGCGGTCGCGCAGCGCCGACGGGCGCAGCGGCGTGATCGGCAACCCCAAACCCTGCTGGTACGACCACAGCCGCCCCGCCTCGGCCAGGTCGTCGGCGGTGAGCCCGACCACCAGCGTGCCCTCGGTGCGGTGGCCCAGGTCGACGCCGCTCGCCTCGGCCAGCTCGGCGGCGAACGCCGGCCACCGGGCCGCGGACTCGACAAGCAGCCCGGTCAGCTCCCGCTCGCCGAAGTACGCCTCGGCGACCGGGGCGAGCATGCCGGCGGCCACCCGCGACGCGCCCGACCCGGGCCGGTCGTCGTACACGCTCACCCGCAGCCCGCGCTGCGCGCACCGCCACGCGATCGCCAGCCCCACCGGCCCCGCCCCCACCACCCCCACCTCGGAAAGGACGGGCCCCCTGTTAACGCATTCGGTAGAGGAGGGGCCCCCGCTTAACACGTCAGCGCACCGAGCAGCTCGGCGGTGGCGTGCGCGGGGTCGGCCGCCTCGGACAGCGCGCCGACCACCGCCACCCCGTACGCCCCGGCCGCCCGCAACGCCGGCACCGCCGCGGCGGTCACCCCGCCGATGGCGATCACCGGCACGGTCACCGCCGCGGAGACCGCGCGTACCCCGTCCGGGCCGATCGGCGCGGGCAGCCCCGGCTTGGTGGTGGTGGCGTGGCAGGGGCCCACACCCAGGTAGCTCGCTCCGGCGGCGACCGCGGCCCGGGCGGCGCCCGGCTCCCGGGCGGTCGCGCCGAGCACCGCGTCGACGCCGAGCACCCGGCGGGCGGCGGCCACCGGCAGGTCGTCCGCCCCGACGTGGCCACCGGCCGCGCCCACCGCGAGCGCCACGTGCAACCGGTCGTTGACCAGGCAACACGTGCCGTACGGCCGGCACGCCTCGACCACCCGGCGGGCCAGCTCGTACGCCTCCCGGTCGGTGGCGTCGTCCGTCACGCGGACCTGTACGACGAGTTCGGCGCGGCCCACCGGCAGCGCGGCACGCAGCACGCCGAGCGGATTCCGCCCCGGTCGGGTGTCGGTGATGAGATGCAGTCGTCCCAGGGACGGCACGGCAACGCTCCTCCCTGCGCCGGCATTACCCGGATCAGGTTCAACGGTCGGGGGCTGTCAGCCCCCCTCTCAGCCCGGTCCACACCGGGCTCCCGTGGGTCACTTGCGGCTACCGTACGACGCCTCCCCGCCGTACGGAAGACCGGGTGAGTTTTTTCCCAGGACCGCGCCACCCGACGGACCGGGACGGCGGGTGACCGTCGAGTGACGACACGCTGCCAGGATGTCGACCCACGCCCGCGTCCCGCGTTGCCTGGCGGTCCTGCCGTTCCGGGGTAGTCGAGCCGTCAACGAAGGGCTGCGCACCCGGCCGATGCTGCGCGGGCCGACGTGGAGACAGCCATGACGTTCCCCTCACCGAGTGCCCACCCAACGGGTGGGCGGGACGTCAGAGGAGGGCGTCGAGGGCGTCCAGGTCCTCGTCGGTGGGCTGCCAGGTGCCCGCGTCGGCGTTGGCGCGTACCTGGTCCGGAGTGGTCGCGCCGGCGATCACCGAGGTCACCGCCGGCCGGGCGGCCAGCCCGCCGATGGCCACCTGGAGCATGCTGATCCCACGCTCGGCGGCGTACGCCTCGATGGCCTCGATGGTGTCCCAGCGCGCCGCCGCCAGCCGCTCGGCGTACCGGCCGCCGCCGGCCAGCCGGCTGCCCGTCGGGGGCGCCTCGCCCCGCTTGTACTTGCCGGTGAGCAGCCCGTTGGCGAGCGGGAAGAACGGCAGCATGCCGAGGCCGAACCGCTCGCAGGCCGGGATCACCTCGTCCTCCACCCCCCGCTCCAGCAGCGAGTAGTGGTTCTGCGCGGAGATGAACCGGGTACGCCCCGCCGACGACGCGGTCCAGTCGGCGTCGGCGATCTGCCAGCCGGCGAAGTTGGAGTTGCCGAGGTAACGCACCTTGCCGGCGGTCACCAGGTCGTCCAGCGCGGCGAGCGTCTCGTCGATCGGCGTGCCCGGGTCGGGCTCGTGCATCTGGTAGAGGTCGATGTGGTCGGTGCCGAGCCGGCGCAGCGACGCCTCGACCGCGCGGGCGATGTAGCGACGGGCGCCCCGGGCACCGTGGTCCGGCCCGTTCGCGCCGTGCATGTCCATGCCGAACTTGGTGGCGACCACCACGTCGTCGCGGCGCCCCTTGAGCGCCTGACCGAGCAGTTCCTCGGAGCCGCCCTGCGGTTCGCCGTAGATGTCGGCGGTGTCGAAGAAGGTGATCCCGGCGTCGAGCGCGGCGTCGACCACCGCCCGGGTGCCGTCGCTGTCGAGTTTGCGGCCGAAGTTGTTGCAGCCGATGCCGACCACGGACACCACGAGTCCGGAGTCGCCCAGCCGACGGTAGGTCATCTCACTCACGAGTCCCACCCTATGCCCGCCGCCGCCCGAGCACGGGACGAGCCCGACCGGCTGCCACCGGGCCGGGCCCGCCGGCCCGGGCGTCTCAGCCCAGCGCGTCGGCGACGAGCGCCCGGGCGGCACCGACCGTCGCCGCCAGCTCGACCGGGGTACGCCCCAGCGCGCCGAGCAGCGCCTGCGCCCGGGCGGTGAGGTCCGGTGGCGTGCCCGGCAGCCGCCCGGCCGAGGCGAGCATGCCCTTCTCGTTGACCAGCCATCGCCCGGCCCGGCCGTGCAGCGCCTGCGCGAGCACGCCGACCACCCGGAACAGGCACCCCGCCACGTACCCGGCGTCGCCGCCGGCCGCGCCCTTGGCCGCGCCGTCGAGCAGCAGGCCGGTCTCCCAGCCGCCGGCCACGAGTGCCGCGCCGAGCGCGGGCGGGTAGTGGACGGTCTCGGCCCGCAGCGCGGTCAGCTCGCCGGTCGGGTCGCCCAGCACCCGGCCGAGCGCGACCTCCCCGGCGTACGCGGGCGAGTAGAACCCGAGCGGGTGCCCGGCCTGCACCTCGACCGTGTAGCGGCCGGCACGGCAGTCCGCCCAGACCCGGTGCACCCGGTCCAGGTCCCGGTAGATCCAGTCCACCGCCACCCCGCCGACGCGCAGCCAGCCGCCGCCGTCGACCCAGGGGCCCCAGCCGCCGGGTGCGGTGAGGTCCACCGGGCTGTCGGCGACCGAGTCGGCGACCGCGCGCAGCCCGGCCACGTCCGGCGTACCCCGGTAGTAGAGGCCGACGTCCCAGTCGGAGTCGGGCCGGTGTTCGCCGCGGGCCCGGCTGCCGCCGAGCGCCACCGCGACCACGCCGTCGACCGCGCAGAGCCGGTCGACCAGCTCCTGGTCGATCATCCGACGTCCCAGACCGGCTCCGGCGTCTCCACCACGTCCCCGTCGCCGCGGAACAGCACGAACCGGTCGAAGGTCCGGGTGAACCACCTGTCGTGCGTCACCGCGACCACCGTGCCGTCGAACGCGGTCAGCCCAGCCTCCAGCGCCTCGGCGGAGGCCAGGTCGAGGTTGTCGGTCGGCTCGTCGAGCAGCAGCAGCGTGGCCCCGGACAGCTCCAGCAGCAGCACCAGGAAGCGGGCCTGCTGGCCGCCGGAGAGCGTGCCGAAGCGCTGGTCGCCCTGGCCCGCCAGCTCGTAGCGGGACAGCGCCGCCATGGCCGCGTGCCGGTCCATGCCGGCCCGGTGCTCGTCGCCGCGCCACAGCACCTCGACAAGCGTCTTCGCCATCAGCTCCGGGCGGTCGTGGGTCTGTGAGAAGTGCCCCGGCCGGACCCGGGCGCCGAGCCGCACCACACCGCCGTGCGCGACCGGCGCGAGCGCGGCAGCGCCGTCGACAGGCGTGTTGCCCGGCTCGGGGTCGGTGCCGCCGCGCGCCAGCAGACGCAGGAAGTGCGACTTGCCGGTCCCGTTCGCGCCGAGCACCGCGACCCGGTCGCCGTACCAGAGTTCCAGGTCGAACGGGTAGGTCAGGCCGTCCAACTCAAGCTGCTCGGCGATCACCGCGCGCTTGCCGGTCCGCCCGCCGGTCAGCCGCATCCGGATGTCCTGGTCCTTCGGGGGTACGGGCGGCGGCCCGGCCTCCTCGAACTTGCGCAGCCGGGTCTGCGCGGCCTGGTAGCGGGAGGCCAGCCCGTCGTTGTACGCGGCCTTCTGCTTGTACATCAGCATCAGTTCGCGCAGCTTCTGGTGTTCCTCGTCCCAGCGCCGGCGCAGCTCGTCGAGGCGGGCGTGCCGGGCCACCCGCGCGTCGTGCCAGCTCGCGAAGCCGCCCGGGTGCACCCAGGCGCTGCCGCCCTCCACGGCGACCACCCGGTCGGCGGTCTGTGCCAGCAGCTCCCGGTCGTGCGAGACGTAGAGCACCGACTTGGCGGACTCCCGCAGCCGCGCCTCCAGCCACCGCTTGCCTGGTACGTCGAGGAAGTTGTCCGGCTCGTCGAGCAGCAGCACCTCGTCCGGGCCGCGCAGCAGCAGCTCCAGCGCGAAGCGTTTCTGCTGGCCACCGGAGAGCGTCCGGACCGGTCGGTCCCGGGCGGCGTCCCACGGCAGGTCCAGCACGATGGTGGTGACGGTGTCGAAGAGCACCTCGGCGTCGTACCCGCCGGCTTCGCCCCAGGCGGCCAGCGCGTCGGCGTACGCGAGCTGGGCCTTGCCGGCGGCGGAGCTGAACTTGCCCCGGACCTCGGCCGTCCGCATGGCCGCCTCGGTCTCGACCAGCCGGTGCCCGGCGTCGCGCAGCGCCGGCGGCGCGAGTGACAGGGCCAGGTCGGCGAGCGTCGACTCGTCACCGATCATGCCGACGAACTGCCGCATCACGCCCAACCCGCCGGCGCGGGCGATCGCGCCGGTGGGCACCGGCAGGTCACCGGCGACCATCCGGAGCAACGTCGTCTTGCCGGCGCCGTTGGGGCCGACGAGCGCCACCTTGGCGCCCTCGCCGACCCGGAACGACACGTCGCGGAACAGCTCCCGCCCGTCCGGGAGGATGTGCCCGACCCCTGCCACGTCCACGTATCCCACGCGGGCATCCTGCCCGAGCCGGCGGCCCGGCCGACACCGGATTACCGGGTGACGCGGAGCACCCGGTAGCCCTTCTGGCTGGCGTGCCGCTGCACCTGCCACCCCTGCTCGACAAGCCAGCGGTGCAGCGAGTCGCCGCCGAGGTGCCGGGCGACGACCAGCCAGGCCACGCCGTCCGGGGTGAGCCGGGGCAGCCAGCGCAGCAGCAGGTCGTGCAGTTCGGCCTTGCCGACGTGGATCGGCGGGTTCGACCAGATCTGCGCGAACGTGACGTCCGGCGGCAGGTCGTCCGGGGCGACGGCGTGGACCCGGTCGGCCGCGTCGACGCGGGCGGCGTTGGCGGTGGTGAGCGCGCGGGCCCGTTCGTTGACGTCCACCGCCCAGACCGTGGCGGCCGGCGCGAGCGTGGCCAGGACGCAGGTGATCGGGCCGAATCCGCAGCCGATGTCGAGCAGCGGGCCGGCGGCGTCGGCGGCCGGCAGGTCGGCCTTGCGCAGCAGCACGGCGGTGCCAGGATCGAGCCGGTCGGCGGAGAAGACCCCGCCGGCCGAGGTGAGCGTGTAGTCGCGCCCGGCGACGGAGAACTCGACCTCGCGCGGGCGGGCCGGGGTCGTGGGCTCAGCGGTGAAGTAGTGGTCGCCGGTCACGCGGGCATTCTCGCACCGGCGGGTGGCGGGCCGGTCGACGGTACGGCGGGCAGGGGGCGACGCCACCCTGTCGGAATTTCCCGATATTCCCCCTGAAAGGGATAATCGGCCCTACTCTATCCCACATGGTGTACCGGTACGAGTCCGATGAGGACGCCTTCCTCGAATATCCGGAGCCCGGGCCGGCCCCGGTCGGGCCCGTGGTCGCGACGCCGCCACCGGCGGGCCCGTCGCCGTCCCGCTTCCCCACGCCGTCGCTGCCACCGGCCCGGGCCACCCGCCCGACCCTCGATGACGCCCGGGCGCCCGCCCCCGCGCCACCCGCGCCGGTGCCCACACCGCCCCGGGAGCCCACGCCGGTGCCCCAGCCCGCACCACCGGTGCCGCAGCCGGTGCCCGCCGCGACCGCAGGCCCGACCGTGCCGGTCCCGGTCAGCCCGACGTTCCGCACCACGAGCCTGCCCGACCAGTCACGGAACCGGCGGGCCGGCCGCCACGGCGGTGGCCGGTTCTGGCAGGCGCTGGTCGGCGGCGCCGCCGTGCTGCTCCTGCTCTCCCTCACCGGCCTGGCCGTCGCGGCGCTGCTCGACGAGCGGGCCGACACGCCGCCGACGAGCGAGCAGACCCCACCTCCGGCGGCGACCGAGTCGAGCGCGCCCGGCCGGTCCGACCTGGACTCGCGGGACACCGACCAGGCGGCGCTCACCGCCAAGGAACTGTTCCCGGGCAAGCAACTCGTGGTCACCGACGGCAAGCCGGCGTACCGGGTGCTCAAGACGCAGGCCAGCACCGACTGCGCGGTCTCGGCCACCGGCGAGATCGCCGACCTGCTGGTCCGGCTCGGGTGCAACCAGGTCGTCCGGGGCACGCTCCGCTCCCCCGACGGCGACCACCTGCTCACCGCCGGGCTGTTCAACCTGACCGACCTGGCCAGCGCCCAGCGGGTACGGGACCGGATCCGGCCGTTGCTGGACGACCGCCAGGGACGGTTCCGGGGCCTGCCGGCGGGTGAGGGCACCGAGGCGGTGGAGAAGGCCGCCGCCCGGGTCGGCTGGCAGGTACGCGGCCACTATCTCGCCTTCTGCCTGGTCACCCGCGCGGACGGGGAACGGATCCCGACCGACGACGCGGTCGCCCGCGAGATCATGTTCGACCTGATCGAGCTGCACCTGAACCGGAACGTGCTGGACCACCGGGCCGCGGGCGGCACGGCCGGCCAGCCCACCGACGGTCCGACCGAGGACAGCGCCGGCCAGCGCGGCACCGGCGACTGAAGCGGCGCTCCCCCGGCCCGCCATCCATCTCCGGTGGCGGCCGGTCGGCGTATCCGGGCCGCTTGGCCGCGCCCGCGTCGTCCTCCGCCCGGCTCAGCCCTCGGCGACCGGGACCCGCAACCGGCGGGTGAGGCCGGCGCGGCGGGCGTACTCCGCCGGGTCGGCCGGGTAGCCGACCTCGACCAGCGCGAGGCCGTGCGCGGGCGCCACGGTGACCTCGCTGGACCGTTCCCGGCGGGTCAGCAGCCCGGCCGGCCACTCGACCGGCCGCCGGCCGTCACCGGCGACCAGCATGGCGCCGACCAGACTGCGCACCATGTTCTGGCAGAACGCGTCGGCCTGCACGGTGGCGACCAGGATCCCGTCCGGGTCGCGCCGCCAGTCCAGCCGGGTCACCTCGCGCAGCGTGGTGGCGTTCTCCTTCCGCCGGCAGTACGCGGCGAAGTCGTGCTCGCCCACCAGACCGGCCGCGGCCTCGTTCAACGCGGCCAGGTCCAGCGGCTTCGACCAGGCCAGCGTGTCCCGCCGGCGCAGCGGCTCGGCGCCCCACGGCGCGTCTGTGACCCGGTACTCGTAGCGCCGGAAGGTGGCCGAGAACCGGGCGTCGAAGTCGGCCGGCACCTCGGTCATCGCGCGTACCCGGGCGTCCGGCGGGAGCAGCCGGGCCAGCCGGCGCAGCAGCCGCCCCTCGTGCGCCCGCCACACCTCGGTCGGCAGGTCCAGGTGGCAGACCTGCCCGGTGGCGTGCACCCCGGCGTCGGTCCGCCCGGCCACGGTGAGCCCGGTGACCGTGCCGGCGCCGAGCACCAGGTCCAGCGTCGCCATGAGCACGCCGGCCACCGTGCGCCGGGTGGGCTGCGGGGCCCATCCGGAGAAGTCGGTGCCGTCGTACGAGACGTCCAGCCGCAGCCGGGTCCGCTCGTCCACCTCGTACCTCCCGTTGACGGCGACGGGCCCGGCACCCCCGTGGGGATGCCGGGCCCGGTCGAGCCTGAACTCAGGCCTTGTCGTTCTCGGTGGCCTCGTCGCTGTCCTCGCGGGCGGCGGCGGTGTCACCGGAGGCGGAGACCGGAGCCTCGGCGTCCTGGTCGCCGGTGCTGGCCTTGGGGGCCTCCTCGGCCGGGGCCAGGGCCTCGACCTTGTCCTGCTGGGCGGCCTTGCGGGCGGCGGTCTTCTTGTTCGCCTTCGGCTCGGCGACCTGAAGCTCCTCGACCAGCTCGATGATCGCCATCGGAGCGGCGTCACCCTTGCGCGGACCGGTCTTCACGATCCGGGTGTAGCCACCGTTGCGGTTGGCGTACCGGGGCGCGATCTGGTCGAACAGGGAGTAGACCACGTCCTTGTCCTTGACGACGCCCGCCACCCGCCGACGCGAGGCGAGGTCGCCGCGCTTGGCCTTGGTGATGAGCTGCTCGGCCAACGGGCGGAGCCGCCGGGCCTTCGTCTCGGTGGTCTGGATCTTGCCGTGCTGGAACAGCGCGGTGGCCAGGTTGGCCAGCATCAGCCGCTCGTGCGCGGGGCTGCCGCCGAGGCGGGGGCCCTTGGTGGGCGTGGGCATGCTTGGTGCTCCTCAGGTGTGGCGGCAGCGCGGACTAGAGCTGCTCGGTCTCGCGGTAGTCGTCGGTGTCGTAGTCGGCCTCGCCGAAGGCGTCCACGACGTGCGCCGGGTCGAAGTTCGGAGCCGAGTCCTTCAGCCCCAGGCCCATCCCGGCGAGCTTCATCTTGACCTCGTCGATCGACTTCTGACCGAAGTTACGGATGTCGAGAAGGTCGGCCTCGGTACGCCCGATCAGCTCACCAACGGAGTTGATGCCCTCGCGCTTGAGGCAGTTGTAGGAACGGACGGTGAGGTCCAGCTCCTCGATCGGCAGAGCCAGGTCCGCCGCCAGCTGGGCGTCCTGCGGGGACGGCCCGATGTCGATGCCCTCGGCGGTCTCGTCCAGCTCGCGGGCGAGCCCGAACAGCTCCACCAGCGTCGAGCCGGCCGAGGCCAGCGCGGTACGCGGGCCCATCGACGGCTTGGTCTCGACGTCGATGATCAGCCGGTCGAAGTCGGTCCGCTGCTCGACCCGGGTCGCCTCGACGCGGTACGTCACCTTCAGCACCGGCGAGTAGATCGAGTCGACCGGGATCCGGCCGATCTCGGCGCCCGCCTGCTTGTTCTGCGCGGCGGTGACGTAGCCCCGGCCCCGCTCGACGGTCAGCTCCATGTCGAGCCGGCCCTTGCCGTTGAGGGTGGCGAGCTTCAGGTCCGGGTTGTGCACGGAGACACCGGCCGGGGGCTGGATGTCACCGGCGGTCACGTCGCCCGGGCCCTGCTTGCGCAGGTACATGCTGACCGGCTCGTCGTGCTCGGAGCTGACGCACAGCTCCTTGATGTTCATGACGAGCTCGACCACGTCCTCCTTGACACCGGGGATGGTGGTGAACTCGTGCAGGACACCGTCGATCTTGATCGAGGTGACCGCCGCGCCCGGGATGGACGACAGCAGCGTACGCCGGAGCGAGTTGCCGAGCGTGTAGCCGAAACCGGGCTCCAGCGGCTCGATGGTGAACTTGGACCGGGTCTCGTTGATCGACTCTTCGGAGAGAGACGGTCGCTGGCTGATGAGCATCTTTTCTCTTCTCTTCCGGGGCGCCCGCTATTTGACGCCCACGACACAACTGTTCCGGTGGCCCGCCCCGCAGGACGGGCCACCGCAACGAGCCCTTACTTGGAGTAGAGCTCGACGATCAGCTGCTCCTGGACCTGGGTGTCGATCACCTGACGGGCCGGGAGCGAGTGCACGAGGACCTTCATCTGGCTGGGGATGGCCTCGAGCCACGCCGGAACGGTCTTGGAGCCGGCCTCGGCCTGCGCGACGATGAACGGGGTGAGCTCCTTGCTCTTGCCCCGGACCTCGATGATGTCGTGCTCCTTGACGCGGAACGACGGGATGTCGACCTTCTTGCCGTTCACCGTGAAGTGACCGTGCTTGACCAGCTGACGGGCCATGTCCCGGGACTTGGCGTAGCCGGCCCGGTAGACCACGTTGTCCAGCCGCGACTCGAGGATCTGGAGCAGAACCTCACCGGTCTTGGCCTTCTTGCCCACGGCCTCTTCGTAGTAGCCGCGGAACTGCTTCTCCAGCACGCCGTAGACACGACGGGCCTTCTGCTTCTCACGGAGCTGGAGCAGGTACTCCGTCTCCTTCGTGCGGCCGCGGCCGTGCTGCCCGGGCGGGAACGGCCGGGACTCGAACGGGCACTTCGGACCATCGCACTTGCTGCCCTTGAGGAACAGCTTCATCTTCTCCCGCCGGCAACGGCGGCAGTCAGCACCGGTGTAACGAGCCATCTCTCTCTAACCTCTCAGACCCGGCGACGCTTCGGCGGACGGCACCCGTTGTGCGGCTGCGGCGTGACGTCGGAAATCTGCCCGACCTCGAGACCGGCGGCCTGCAGCGAACGGATGGCGGTCTCCCGGCCGGAGCCGGGGCCCTTGACGAACACGTCGACCTTGCGCATGCCGTGCTCCATGGCCCGACGCGCGGCGGCCTCGGCGGCCAGCTGCGCGGCGAACGGGGTCGACTTGCGGGAGCCCTTGAAGCCCACCTGGCCGGAGGAGGCCCAGGAGATGACCGCACCGGTCGGGTCCGTGATGGACACGATGGTGTTGTTGAAGGTGCTCTTGATGTGCGCCTGCCCGTGGGCGACGTTCTTGCGTTCCTTGCGCCGGACCTTCTTGACGGCGGCTCCGGCACGAGCCTTCGGTGGCATAAGTCTGTGCGCTCCTAGTTACTTCTTGCCGGGCTTCTTCTTGCCGGCCACGGTCCGCTTCGGGCCCTTCCGGGTCCGCGCGTTGGTCTTGGTGCGCTGACCACGCACGGGCAGACCGCGGCGGTGCCGGATGCCGGCGTAGCAGCCGATCTCGACCTTGCGGCGGATGTCAGCGGCGACCTCGCGGCGCAGGTCGCCTTCAACCTTGTAGTTGCCCTCGATGTGGTTCCGGAGCTCGACGAGCTCCTCGTCCGTGAGGTCCCGAACGCGCTTGTCCGGCGAGATGCCGGTCGCGGCGAGCGTCTCCAGGGCGCGGGTACGGCCGACCCCGAAGATGTAGGTGAGCGCGATCTCCATCCGCTTCTCGCGGGGGAGATCCACGCCGACTAGACGTGCCATGTGCGGGCGTACTCCTCATGATTTGTGGCGGAGGTGTGGACCCGTCCCATCCCGCTGCCCGAGCGGGCCCCGGCCTCCGACCGGGGGTCAACCACGAGGGGTACGCGCGAGGCGCACCGTCCGCGGCTGGGACGAGCTGGTGATGTGTGGGGCGTCAGCCCTGGCGCTGCTTGTGACGCGGGTCGCTGCAGATGACCATGACCCGGCCGTGCCGACGGATCACCCGGCACTTGTTGCAGATCCTCTTGACGCTCGGCTTGACCTTCACGGTTGCCTTACTTCCCATCTGGCCCGGAGCGCGACGGATCGCGACCCGGACGTCGAAGACGGACACGGGGACGTCCCGGCCGTCGTCAGGCTTACTTGTAGCGGTAGACGATGCGCCCGCGGGTCAGGTCGTACGGCGACAGTTCGACGACGACCCGGTCCTCCGGCAGGATGCGGATGTAGTGCTGCCGCATCTTGCCGCTGATGTGAGCCAGCACCTTGTGGCCGTTCGCGAGCTCCACCCGGAACATGGCGTTCGGCAGGGGCTCGATGACCCGACCCTCGATCTCGATGGCTCCGTCTTTTTTCGGCATGTACTCCGCTGTCCTGACGTCGGTTGCTCCGGACGGCCCACAACGTCTTACACGGGTGAACTGACCAAGATCAGTGAACCCGCGCCAGCCGCGGCTCCGACTCCCACCGAAGCGCAGGGTGGGCATGGCGGAGTGGACGCTGTGCGCCGATCTGAAAGTGTACGCCCGCCCGCGCGCCGTCGCCAAACCGGCCGGCCGGCAGATCCCTCGAACGGCGGATTTCCGGCCCGGTTGTGACCAGCGGCACAGCTACCTGCGGCGGTCGCGCCGCTTCCGGCCGTGATCCGCGCCGATCAGCCCGACCGACTGCATCAGCACCAGGCCGCCCCACGGCCCCAGCACCCAGAGCGGCCAGACGCCTGCGGCATGCCCGGACGCCACGGCGCCGATCAGCCAGATCGGCACCAGGATCGCGGCCACCCGAAGCCAGGGCAGCCAGAGCCCGAGCAGCCGGGACCGGGTCTCCGGCACCTCGGGGCCACCGGCCACCGGGGCGGCCGGGTCGAACGCCGGGACCGGCGAGGGTGCGGGCGGCGGCGGGGTCGGCGCCAGCGCGGACCGCTCGGCGGGCGCCGGGCCGGGCAGGTCGGCCACCACCTCGTCCAGCTCGCCGTAGGTCCGGGCGCCGTACGCGCGGGCCAGCCGCTCGTCGTACTCGTGCAGGCCGAGCCGCCCCTCCTCCAGCGCCACCCGGAGCCGCTCCGCGACGGCCTCCCGGTCGCGGTCGGCCGCCCGCATCTCCCGCCGCCCCTCCATGTCGGCAAGGATGCCACCCGACCGCCACCCCACTCAGCCCCGAGCCCTGTTTCTCGGAAAGAGTTGCCATCCGGGCCCGAATACCCCCTCTTTCCGTGAAACAGGGGGACTGGAGAGGGGGCGGGTGGGTCAGCGGGCGGGCGAGTTCGCGGGCTGGCGGGAGGTCACCAGGTCGCCGAGGCGGGCCCGGCCGCCATCCTCGGCGGTGAGCACCCACACCCCGTCCGCCAACAGCGCCATCGAGTGCTCCACGTGCACCGCCATCGAGCGGTCCCGCGTCACCACCGTCCAGCCGTCGGCCAACTCGACGGTACGCGGGGAGCCCGCCGTGATCATCGGCTCGATGGCGAGCGCCAGACCGGGCACCAGCCGCGGGCCCTTGCCGGGGCGACCGTGGTTGAGCACGTGCGGGTCCTGGTGCATCTCCGTGCCGATGCCGTGGCCGCCGTAGCCGTCGACGATGCCGTACCGGCCGCCCTTGCGGACCGCGGTCTCCACCGCGTGCGAGATGTCGGTCAGCCGGCCCCTGCCGGAGGCCGCGCCCCGGGCCGCGGCGGCGATCCCGGCCCACATGGCGTCCTCGGCCACCTCCGCCATCCGTAGCAGCGCCGGGTCGACCTCCCCCACCGCCACCGTGATCGCCGCGTCGCCGTGCCAGCCGTCGAGCACCGCCCCGCAGTCGATCGAGATCAGGTCGCCCTCGCGCAGCACCTGCTCGGGCGACGGGATGGCGTGCACCACCTGCTCGTTGACCGAGGAACAGATCGAGGCCGGGAAGCCGTGGTAGCCCTTGAACGACGGGACCGCGCCGGCCTCCCGGATGGTCGCCTCGGCGATCGCGTCGAGGTCGGCGGTCGACACACCGGGCGCGACCGCCTCCCGCATCCGGGCCAGGGCGCGGGCGACCACCAGACCGGCGGCCCGCATCAGCTCGATCTGCTCGGGGGTCTTCAGCTGGATGTCCAGCTGGGGACGGCGCATGACGGCGTTCACCTTTCGTTACACGGAACAGCGGGGCACGTCGCGCGTACCCCGCTGTTCACAGTCTATCCGCCGGGCGGCGGTGGGAGGTCAGCCGCCGTACGACCGCAGGGCGTCGATGGCGCGGACCGTGACGTCCTCCACCGGCCCGGTCGCGTCGATGCCCACCAGCTTGCCCTGGGCGCCGTAGTAGTCGACAAGCGGCGCGGTCTTCTCGGAGTATTCCCGCAGCCGCGCGGCGATCGTCTCCGGCTTGTCGTCGTCGCGCTGGAACAGCTCCGCGCCGCACCTGTCGCAGATGCCGTCCCGGGTGGTCGCGTCGAACTCGACGTGCCAGATCTTGCCGCAGCCACGGCAGGTGCGCCGGCCGGAGAGCCGCCGGATCACCTCGTCGTCGTCGACCACCAGCTCCAGCACCAGGTCCAGCATGGAGCCCAGGTCGGCGAGGAGCTTGTCCAGCTCGGCCGCCTGCGGCGTGGTGCGCGGGAAGCCGTCGAGCAGGAAGCCCTCGCCGGCGTCCGGCTCGGCGAGCCGGTCCCGGACCATGTTGATGGTGACGTCGTCCGGGACCAGCTTGCCGGCGTCCATGTACCGCTTCGCCTCGACGCCCAGCGGAGTGCCCTGGGTGACGTTGGCCCGGAAGATGTCACCGGTCGAGATCTTCGGCACCGAGAGGTGCGCGGCGATGAACTCCGCCTGTGTGCCCTTGCCCGCGCCCGGCGGGCCAACCAGAACGAGTCGCATCTACCGCAGGAACCCTTCGTAGTTCCGCTGCATGAGTTGGCTCTCGATCTGCTTCACGGTCTCCAGACCGACGCCGACCATGATGAGCACAGCGGTGCCGCCGAACGGGAAGTTCTGGAACTGCTGGTTGTCCAGCCAGATGAAGAAGAAGTTCGGCAGGATCGCGATGATGCCGAGGTAGAGCGCGCCCGGCAGGGTGATCCGGCTGAGGATGAAGTCGAGGTACTCGGCGGTCGGCTTGCCGGGGCGGATGCCCGGCACGAAGCCGCCGTACTTCTTCATGTTGTCCGCGACCTCGGTCGGGTTGAACGTGATCGACACGTAGAAGTACGTGAAGAAGATGATCAGCAGGAAGTAGATCGCGATGTGCTCCGGCGCGCTCGCCTTCACGATGTGGTTCTGGATCCAGGCCTGGACCTTGCCCGGGTCGTTCTGGTCGAAGAACTGGAGCGCGAGCGTCGGCAGGTAGAGCAGCGACGAGGCGAAGATGACCGGGATGACGCCGGCCTGGTTCACCTTGAGCGGGATGTACGTGGAGGTGCCGCCGTACATCCGCCGGCCGATCATGCGCTTCGCGTACTGCACCGGGATCCGGCGCTGCGCCTGCTCGATGAACGTGACCGCGGTGATGACCAGCAGCACCAGGGCGATGACGAGGAGGAACATCCCCCAGCCCTTGGTGGTCTTGATCTTCCAGCCCTCGCTGGGGAGCCGGGCCGCGATCGAGGTGAAGATCAGCACCGACATGCCGTTGCCGACGCCCCGGTCGGTGATCAGCTCGCCGAGCCACATCACCACGCCGGTGCCGGCGGTCATCGTCATCACCAGGACGGTGAGCGTCAGCCAGTCCGGGATGCCGGTGCCCTTGGGCACGATCGGGAACTGGTCGCACTGGTTGTTGAACAGCTGCCCGGAGCGGGCCAGCGCCACGAACGCGGAGGACTGGAGGATGCCCAGCCCCAGCGTCAGGTAGCGGGTGTACTGGGTGATCTTCGCCTGGCCGGCCTGGCCCTCCTTGCGGAGCTGCTCCAGGCGCGGGATCACCACCGTCAGCAGCTGCAGGATGATCGACGCGGTGATGTAGGGCATGATGCCCAGCGCGAAGACCGAGAGCTGGAGCAGCGCGCCGCCGGAGAACAGATCCAGCAGGTTGAGCACGCCGGTGCTCCCCTGGATGGTGTCGAGGCACTTCTGCACGTTGCCGTACGAGACGCCCGGGCTGGGCAGCGTGGCGCCCAGCCGGTAGACCGCGATGATGCCTACTGTGAACAGCAGCTTCTTGCGCAGGTCAGGCGTACGGAACGCACTGAGAAAGGCGGACAGCAACTTCTTCCTCCTGCGCGACGCGGGCCGCCGGTGACGATCCCTGGCGGGGCGGGGTGGGTGCCGGGCGGAGTGCCCGGTATCCATGGCTGGCAACGGACTCTAACAGTCCGATCCCGGTCCGGGCAGATGTGCCCGGCTACATAAACCGAATCCGATGTTACCCGGCGCACACGCGACCGGTAGACCATGACGCCCGCCCAGTCGCGAACAACTGAGCGGGCGCCACGAAAATGCCCTTAGAGCTCGGTGACCGAGCCGCCGGCCGCGGTGATCTTCTCCTTGGCCGACGCGCTGAACGCGTGCGCCGACACCTGGAGGGACACACCGCCGAGGTCGCCGGTGCCGAGCACCTTGACCGGGTGGCCCTTACGGACCGCGCCGGTCTCGACCAGCTCAACCGGGCCGACCTGGCCGCCGTTCGGGAAGAGCTCCGCCAGCCGGTCCAGGTTGACCACCTGGAACACGACCTTGAACTTGTTCTTGAAGCCCTTCATCTTCGGCAGGCGCATGTGGATGGGCATCTGCCCACCCTCGAACGCCGGCGAGATGTTCTTCCGGGCCTTCGAACCCTTGGTACCGCGTCCAGCGGTCTTGCCCTTCGAACCCTCACCGCGACCCACCCGGGTCTTGTCGGTCTTGGCTCCCGGGGCGGGACGCAGGTGGTGCACCTTGATCGTCATTACTCGACCTCCTCGACCTTCACGAGGTGGTTGACCGTGAAGATCATGCCGCGGATCTCCGGCCGGTCCTCCTTGACCACCACGTCGTTGATCCGCTTGAGCCCGAGCGAACGCAGCGAGTCACGCTGGTTCTGCTTGCGCCCGATCCCGGACCGGACCTGGGTGACCTTCAGACGTGCCATCAGGACGCCACCCCCGCACGCGACGCCAGCATGGCGGCCGGCGCGACGTCCTCCACCGGGAGGCCACGACGCGCCGCGACCTGCTCGGGGGACTCAAGCCCCTTCAGGGCCGCCACGGTGGCGTGCACGATGTTGATCGGGTTGGACGAGCCGAGGCTCTTGGAGAGCACGTCGTGGATGCCCGCGCACTCCAGCACGGCACGCACCGGACCACCGGCGATGACACCCGTACCGGCGGAGGCCGGCTTGAGCAGCACCACACCGGCGGCGTCCTCGCCCGTGATCGGGTGCGGGATCGACTGGCCGATCCGCGGCACCTTGAAGAAGTGCTTCTTGGCCTCCTCGACGCCCTTGGCGATCGCCGCGGGCACCTCCTTGGCCTTTCCGTAGCCCACGCCGACGGTGCCGTCGCCGTCGCCCACGATCACCAGGGCGGTGAAGCTGAAGCGACGACCACCCTTCACGACCTTGGCGACGCGGTTGATCGCGACGACCCGCTCGAGGTGCGGGGTCTTCTCGACGGGCGCGTTTCCGCGGCCGCCCTCACGGCGGTTGTCGCGGCGACCACCCTCGTTGCCACCGGACCCGCCGCCACGGCGCTGTTGACCTGGCATCAGCAGCCTTCCTTCTCTCTCGTGACGGGGTTTCTAGAACTCGAGCCCGGCTTCGCGGGCGGCCTTGGCAAGCGCGGCGACCCGCCCCGCGTACCGGTTGCCACCGCGGTCGAAGACGACCTTCGAGACGCCGGCGGCCTTGGCCCGCTCGGCGAGCAGCTCGCCGACCTTGCCGGCCAGGGCGCTCTTGTCGCCCTCGGCGCCGCGCAGCGAGGCGTCCATGGTCGACGCCGACGCCAGGGTGTGACCCTTGGCGTCGTCGACGACCTGGGCGACCATGTGCCGCAGGGAACGGGTGACGACGAGGCGAGGACGCTCGGCGGTGCCGCTGACGTTCTTGCGGACCCGGAAGTGCCGACGCGCACGCCCGACGGCGCGCTTGGCGGCAACGCCGCGGCGGCGCTTGAGCAGCGTGGCGCTCACTTCTTACCTGCCTTTCCAGCCTTACGGCGGATGACCTCGCCCTGGTACTTCACACCCTTGCCCTTGTAGGGCTCCGGCGGGCGGATCTTCCGGATGTTGGCGGCGACCTCGCCGACCTGCTGCTTGTCGATGCCGGCCACGTGGAACAGCGTCGGCCGCTCGACCGTGAAGGTGATGCCGTCCGGCGCCGGCACGACGACCGGGTGCGAGAACCCGAGCGCGAACTCCAGGTCCTTGCCCTTGGCGGTCACCCGGTAACCGGTGCCGGCGATCTCCAGGCTCTTGCGGTAGCCCTCGGTCACCCCGACGATCATGTTGGCCACCAGCGTACGGCTCAGGCCGTGCAGCTCCTTGGCCTTGCGCTCGTCGTTGGGCCGGTTGACGTGCAGCTCGCCGCTCTCGTCCCGCTCCGCCGTGATCGGCTCGGCCAGCACGTGGCTCAGCTCGCCCTTGGGGCCCTTGACCTTGACGGTCTGGCCGTCGATCGTGATGTCGACGCCGGATGGCACCGGGATCGACTTACGTCCAATACGCGACATTTCTACCTGTCTCCCGTTACCAGACGAAGGCGAGGACTTCCCCGCCAACGCTCCGCTTGCGGGCCTGCCGGTCGGTGAGCAGCCCCTGGGACGTCGAAATGATCGCCACACCAAGCCCGCCGAGCACCCGCGGGAGCCCCTCCGACTTGGCGTACACCCGGAGACCGGGCTTGGACACGCGCTTGATGCCGGCCAGGCTCCGCTCGCGGTTCTGGCCGTACTTCAGCTCGACGACCAGTCGCTTGCCGACGGCACCCTCCTCGGGGTCCTCGACCGACCAGGTGGCGATGTAACCCTCGGCCTTGAGGACCTCGGCGATGTTCGCCTTGATCTTCGAGTAGGGCATCGTCACCTGGTCGTGGTACGCCTGGTTGGCGTTACGCAGACGCGTGAGCATGTCTGCGATCGGGTCGGTCATCGTCATGAAAACTCGTCAACCTTTCTCGCCGGGGTTCCCCGGGCCGGGCCCGGGGCCTACGGCGAAGAGACAGTTCAGCTGACGCGCCGGAGCGCGCCGGGCTATTACCAGGAAGCCTTGGACACGCCGGGCAGCTCACCGCGGTGGGCCATCTCCCGGATGCACACCCGGCAGAGACCGAACTTGCGGTAGACCGCCTTCGGACGCCCGCACCGCTGGCAGCGGGTGTACGCGCGAACCGAGAACTTCGGCTTCGCGGCCGCCTTGAGGATCAGCGCCTTCTTGGCCATCTCAGTTCTCCTTGAACGGGAAGCCCAGGAGCTTGAGCAGCGCCCGGCCCTCGTCGTCGGTCGTGGCGGTCGTGACCACCGTGATGTCCATGCCCCGCTGGCGATCGATCTTGTCCTGGTCGATCTCGTGGAACACCGACTGCTCGGTCAGACCGAACGTGTAGTTGCCGTGCCCGTCGAGCTTGCGCCCGTCCAGACCGCGGAAGTCACGGATACGCGGCAGCGCGATGGAGAGCAGCCGGTCCAGGAACTCCCACATCCGGTCGCCCCGGAGGGTGACCTTCGCGCCGATCGGCATGCCCTCGCGGAGCTTGAACTGCGCGATGGACTTGGTGGCCCGCCGGACCAGCGGCTTCTGGCCGGTGATGGTGGCCAGGTCGCGGACGGCGCCGTCGATCAGCTTGGCGTCGCGAGCAGCCTCGCCGACACCCATGTTGACGACGATCTTGACCATCCGCGGCACCTGCATCGGGTTGCCGTAGCTGTACTGCTTCTGCAGCTCCGCCACGATCTCGTTGCGGTACCGCTCCTTGAGGCGCGGCTGGGTCTTGGTTTCGGTAGCCGTGGTCATCACAGGTCCTTACCGGTGCTACGCGCGATGCGGACCTTCTGGCCGTTGTCGTCGATCCGGTAGCCGACGCGGGTCGGCTTGCCGTCGGAGTCCACGACCATCACGTTCGAGACGTGGATCGGGGCTTCCTGGGTGACGATGCCGCCGGTCTTGGCGCCACGCTGGGTGGTGCTGATGCGAGTGTGCTTCTTGACCCGGTTCACGCCCTCGACCAGGACCTTGTCCTGCCGCGGGTAGGCCGCGATGACCTTGCCCTTGGCACCCTTGTCCTTGCCGGCGATGACGACGACCGTGTCGCCCTTCTTGACCTTCACGGTCACAACACCTCCGGCGCGAGAGAGATGATCTTCATGAACCGCTTGTCCCGCAGCTCACGACCCACCGGGCCGAAGATACGGGTACCGCGCGGGTCCCCACCGTCCTTGATGATGACGGCGGCGTTCTCGTCGAAGCGGATGTACGACCCGTCCGGCCGCCGCCTCTCCTTGGCGGTCCGAACGACGACGGCCTTGACGACGTCGCCCTTCTTCACACCGGCACCGGGGATCGCGTCCTTGACCGTGGCCACGATGACGTCGCCGATGCTCGCGTAGCGCCGACCGGAGCCACCGAGAACCCGGATGCACAGGATCTCCCGGGCACCCGTGTTGTCGGCGACGCGCAGTCGCGACTCCTGCTGAATCACGTCTATCTCCTATGTCTGCCGGTTCTCCGGCCGCCGGGGGCGGCCGGAGCCTGGCGGAACCTGCGCCCGACCGATCCCGGCCGAGCTCGAGCCTTCGCTACTTGGCCTTCTCGAGGATCTCCACGAGCCGCCACCGCTTGGTGGCGGAGAGCGGCCGGGTCTCCATGATCAGGACCCGGTCGCCGATACCGGCCGAGTTCTGCTCGTCGTGCACCTTCAGCTTGCGGGTACGGCGCATGATCTTGCCGTACAGCGCGTGCTTGACCCGGTCCTCGACCTCGACCACGACGGTCTTGTCCATCTTGTCGCTGACCACGAGGCCCTCGCGCACCTTACGGCGGGACCGCGCGGCGGCGGTGGTAGTGGTGTTCTCACTCATGATGCAGTCACCTCAGTCGGCGCGGCCGAGAGACCCAGCTCACGCTCACGCATGATCGTGTAGATCCGGGCGATCTCCCGACGGATGACCTGCAGCCGCCGGTTGTTGTCGAGCTGCCCGGTCGCGCCCTGCACGCGGAGGTTGAACAGCTCCGCCTTAGCCTCGCGCAGCTTCGTGACCAGCTCCTCGTCGGAGAGCTCACGCAGCTCGGAGGGCTTGACGCCGGCTGCCATCAGGATTCACCCACTTCGCGCGTAACAATGCGGCACTTCATCGGGAGCTTGTGGATCGCGCGACGCATCGCCTCTCGCGCGATCTGCTCGTTGGGGAAGGACATCTCGAAGAGAACCCGCCCCGGCTTGACGTTGGCGACCCACCACTCGGGAGAACCCTTACCGGAACCCATCCGGGTCTCGGCCGGCTTCTTGGTGAGGGCCTGGTCCGGGAAGATCGTGATCCAGACCTTGCCGCCACGCTTGATGTGGCGGGTCATCGCGATACGTGCCGACTCGATCTGACGGTTGGTCACGTACGCCGGCTCGAGAGCCTGGATCCCGAACTCGCCGAACACCACCCGGTTACCACCCTTGGACGCGCCACTGCGGTCCGGGTGGTGCGGCTTGCGGAAGCCCTTCGGGGGCTTGCGCGGCATCAGCATCTGTCAGCCCTCCTGCTGCTGTTCTGCCGGCTGGTTCGGAGCCGAGGCGGCGGCGGCGACAGCGCTGCTGTCGACCGGCTCGCCGGCCGGCGTCTCCGCCTGCTGCGCGATGGTGGTCGCGGCAGCGCGCCCGGCCTCGGTACCGCCGGCGGTCGTACCCGACGAGCCCGACCGGCCACGACGCGGCCGGTCCGGCCGGTCGCCACGGTCACGGCGCGGGCCGCGCGACGGGGCGGCCTCGGCCGGGGCCTCGCGGCCCGGCACGGCGTCGCCCTTGTAGATCCAGACCTTCACGCCGATCCGGCCGAAGGTGGTACGGGCCTCGAAGAAGCCGTACTCGATGTTGGCCCGCAGCGTGTGCAGCGGAACACGACCCTCGCGGTAGAACTCGGTCCGGCTCATCTCGGCGCCGCCGAGACGGCCCGAGACCTGGACCCGGATGCCCTTGCAGGCCGGGTTCTTCATCGCGGACTGCATCGCCTTGCGCATGGCCCGACGGAAGCTGACCCGGCTGGACAGCTGCT
Organism: Micromonospora sp. NPDC049201; assembly: GCF_055586805.1. Taxonomy (NCBI): domain Bacteria; kingdom Bacillati; phylum Actinomycetota; class Actinomycetes; order Micromonosporales; family Micromonosporaceae; genus Micromonospora; species Micromonospora sp. NPDC049201. Next base: position 180,556 of record NZ_JBVJHM010000002.1, read on the forward strand.
CGGCGACGCCCTGGGCGACCAGTTGCGCGTCCGACTCGGGGTTCTTCACCTCGATGATGTTCAGCTGGACCTGCTTGCCGGTGAGCTTCTCCAGCTCGCCGCGGATCCGGTCGGCCTCCGCACCCTTACGGCCGATGACGATGCCCGGCCGGGCGGTGTGGATGTCCACGCGGACCCGGTCGCGGGTGCGCTCGATGTCGACCTTGGAGATGCCGGCACGCTCGAGGCCCTTGGACATCATCCGGCGGATCTTGACATCCTCGCCGATGTAGTCCTTGTAGAGCTTGTCCGCGAACCAGCGGGACTTCCAGTCGGTCGAGATGCCGAGCCGGAACCCAGTGGGGTGAACCTTCTGACCCATTACTCGGCACCCTCCGTCGTGCTCTGCGCCTGCGCCGGCTCGGCCTGCTTGGCCGGAGCGGCCTTCTTCGCCGACTTCTTCGGCGCGGCCGGCGCCACGGCCTCGACCGCCACCGTGATGTGGCACGTCCGCTTGCGGATCCGGTACGCCCGGCCCTGCGCCCGCGGCCGGAACCGCTTCATCGTCGGGCCCTCGTCGACGAACGCCTCGCTGACGAGCAGCGCGTCGGGGTCCAGCCGCTCGTTGTTCTCCGCGTTGGCGATCGCGCTCGCGAGCACCTTGTACACCTGCTCGCTCGCAGCCTGCGGCGCGAACTGCAGCACCGTGAGCGCCTCCTTCGCGGGCAGGCCGCGGACGAGGTTGACCACCCGGCGCGCCTTCATCGGCGAGATGCGCACGTGCCGCGCAACCGCCCGCGCGCCCGGAAGCACCGGAGCGTCGCCCTTTCCTGGCATCGCTGTAACCCCTTGTTCCTCTATCCGTATGCCCGCGGCGTCAGCGCCGGCGGCTCTTCCGGTCGTCCTTCTCGTGACCCTTGAACGTGCGGGTCAGCGCGAACTCGCCGAGCTTGTGCCCGACCATGGCCTCGGTCACGAAGACCGGGACGTGCTTGCGTCCGTCGTGCACGGCGATCGTGTGTCCCAGCATCTCCGGGATGATCGTCGAGCGCCGCGACCAGGTCTTGATCACGTTCTTCGAGCCCTTGTCGTTCTGCGTCTCCACCTTCTTGAGCAGGTGGTCGTCGACGAACGGGCCCTTCTTCAGGCTGCGAGGCATGTCTTATCTCCCTCAGCCGCGCTTACGCGTGGCGTAGCGGCGGCGGACGATCAGCCGGTCGCTCGGCTGGCCCTTACGACGGGTGCGGCCCTCGGGCTTACCCTGCGGGTTGACCGGGTGGCGACCACCGGAGGTCTTACCCTCACCACCACCGTGCGGGTGGTCGACCGGGTTCATGGCGACACCACGGACGGTCGGGCGCTTGCCCTTCCACCGCATCCGGCCGGCCTTGCCCCAGTTGATGTTCGACTGGTCGGCGTTGCCGATCTCGCCAATGCTGGCGCGGCAGCGCACGTCGACCCGCCGGATCTCACCGGACGGCATACGCAGGGTCGCGTACGCGCCCTCGCGGCCGAGCAGCTGGATGCCGACGCCGGCCGAGCGGGCCAGCTTGGCGCCGCCGCCCGGACGCAGCTCCACGTTGTGGATGGTGGTACCGACCGGGATGTTGCGCAGCGGCAGGTTGTTGCCCGGCTTGATGTCGGCGCCCGGGCCGGACTCGACGCGGTCGCCCTGCTTCAGGTCCTTCGGCGCGAGGATGTAGCGCTTCTCGCCGTCGGCGTAGTGCAGCAGCGCGATGCGCGCGGTGCGGTTCGGGTCGTACTCGATGTGGGCGACCTTCGCCGGCACGCCGTCCTTGTCGACCCGCTTGAAGTCGATCAGACGGTACTGGCGCTTGTGGCCGCCACCGTGGTGCCGCGTGGTGATCCGGCCGTGGGCGTTACGCCCGCCCTTCTTCGGCAGCGGAGCCAGCAGCGACTTCTCCGGCGTGGACCGGGTGATCTCGGCGAAGTCGGCGACGCTGGAGCCTCGCCGGCCCGGCGTCGTCGGCTTGTACTTACGGATAGCCATTGTCTACACCCCTCAGCTGACCGGGCCGCCGAAGGCCTCGATACGGTCACCGTCAGCCAGCTTCACGATCGCCCGCTTGGTGTCCTTGCGCTTGCCGAAACCGGTCTTGGTCCGCTTGCGCTTGCCCTGGCGGTTGAGCGTGTTGACCGTCAGGACGCGGACGTTGAAGATCTGCTGGATAGCGATCTTGATCTCGGTCTTGTTCGCGTCCGGGTGCACCAGGAAGGTGTACCAGTTCCGGTTCAGCTCGCTGTAGCTCTTCTCCGAGACGACCGGCGCGACGATGACGTCACGCGGATCGGCGATCGTGCTCACTTGCCATCCTCCTCGGTGGTCTCGGCGGGCACGCCCAGGAACTCGTCCAGGGCCTCCTTGGTGAAGACCACGTCGTCGGCCACCAGCACGTCGTACGTGTTGAGCTGGCCGGCCTCGATCAGGTGCACCCGGCTGTCCCGCGTGTTGCGCAGGTTCCGCAGCGACACCCAGTTCAGCTCGTCGGTGCTGCTCAGCACGACCAGGACCCGGCGGGCGGCGGTCAGCTTGGTCAGCGTGGCCAGGGCCGCCTTGGTCGACGGCTTCTCGCCCGAGACGAACGCCTCGACGACGTGCACCTGGCCGGCGCGGGCCCGGTCGGAGAGGGCACCACGCAGGGCGGCGGCCTTCATCTTCTTCGGGGTGCGCTGGCTGTAGTCGCGCGGCGTCGGGCCGTGGACCACGCCACCGCCGGCGAACTGCGGCGCGCGGGTCGAACCCTGACGGGCCCGGCCGGTGCCCTTCTGCTTGTAAGGCTTCCGGCCACCGCCGGAGACCTCACCGCGGGTCTTGGTCTTGTGCGTGCCCTGTCGGGCCGCGGCGAGCTGAGCCACCACGACCTGGTGCATCAGCGCGACGTTCGCCTGGACGTCGAAGATGTCGGCCGGCAGCTCGACGGAGCCGCTCTTGCCGCCTTCGACGTTGAGGACGTCAACGGTGGTCACTTGGCCACACCGCCCTTCTTCACCTTCGCCTTGGCCGCGGTGCGGACCAGGACGAGCGCGCCCTTCGGGCCCGGGATGGCGCCACGGACGAGCAGGAGGTTGTTCTCGGTGTCGACCGCCTGGACGGTCAGGTTCTGGACGGTGTAGCGCACGCCACCCATCCGGCCCGCCATCCGGGTGCCCTTGAAGACGCGACCCGGGGTGGCGCAGGCGCCGATCGAGCCGGGCGAGCGGTGCTTGCGCTCGACACCGTGGCTGGCGCGCAGACCGTGGAAGCCGTGCCGCTTCATCGGGCCGGCGTAGCCCTTGCCCTTGGTCTTGCCGGTCACGTCGATCACGGCGCCGACCGGGAACGCGTCGACCGTGACCTCCTGGCCCGGCGCGTAGTCCGCGGCGTCGGCGGTGCGCAGCTCGACGATGTGCCGACGCGGCGCGACGTCCGCCTTGGCGTAGTGCCCGGCGACCGGCTTCTTGACCTTGCGCGGGTCGATGGCCCCGTAGGCGAGCTGAACGGCGGCGTAGCCGTCCTTGTCGGCGCTACGAACCTGGCTCACGACGCACGGGCCGGCCTCGACCACGGTCACGGGGACGACCTTGTTGTTGTCCCAGACCTGGGTCATGCCGAGCTTGGCGCCCAGGATCCCCTTGACTTGCCTGTCCATTTGATCGATCCCTACAGCTTGATCTCGATGTCGACGCCAGCCGGCAGGTCGAGGCGCATGAGCGAGTCGACCGTCTTCGGGGTCGGGTCGATGATGTCGATCAGACGCTTGTGCGTGCGCATCTCGAAGTGCTCGCGCGAGTCCTTGTACTTGTGCGGCGAGCGGATGACGCAGAAACGGTTGATCTCCGTGGGCAGCGGCACCGGGCCAGCGACCTGCGCCCCGGTACGCGTCACCGTCTCGACGATCTTCCGAGCCGAGGAGTCGACGACCTCGTGGTCATAGGCCTTGAGCCGGATGCGGATCTTCTGTCCCGCCATGGTGGCTTCTGTTCCTTCTCTCGATGCCGCTGTGTCGCGGGCACCTGTACCGGCTGGTACAGGCCCACTTCCGCCGACCCCCGCGGTCGGGCGTGTCGCGCCCGTGGACCAGGCTCCGCCCCGAGGCTCCGGAGCGATTCTCTGACCGCGCGGTGGGTCATGGCGCCGATCGCGGTGACCGCGACCTAGACGCCGCGCGAGGGTGGTTGACCGCCGATGGCGATCAACCACCCCACGCGAAACGATCTGTCTCCCGGAGGTCCAGCCTCAACCGGACGCAGGTGACCGACCGTCGTTACGCAACCTGACTAGTATGCCGCACGACCGGCGACGACGCTAATCGGGGTTACCCAGCTCACTTGACGATCTTGGTGACGCGACCCGCGCCGACCGTACGACCACCCTCGCGGATCGCGAACTTCAGGTTGTCCTCCATGGCGATGGGCTGGATCAGCTTCACCGACATGGTGGTGTTGTCGCCCGGCATGACCATCTCGGTGCCCTCGGGCAGCGTGACGACGCCGGTGACGTCCGTGGTCCGGAAGTAGAACTGCGGGCGGTAGTTCTGGAAGAACGGGGTGTGGCGGCCACCCTCCTCCTTGGAGAGGATGTAGACCGTCGCCTCGAACTCCGTGTGCGGGGTGTTGCTGCCCGGCTTGATGACGACCATGCCGCGCTCGACGTCCTCGCGCTTGGTGCCACGCAGCAGCAGGCCGACGTTCTCGCCTGCGCGGGCGTCGTCCAGGGTCTTCCGGAACATCTCGATCGCGGTGACCTTGGTCTTGAAGCCCTTCTCGCGGATGCCGACAACCTCGACGTCCTCGTTCGGGAGCAGCACGCCACGCTCGACACGACCGGTGACGACGGTGCCACGACCGGTGATCGTGAACACGTCCTCGACGGGCATGAGGAACGGCTTCTCGGTCTCGCGCTCCGGCTGCGGGATCGCGGTGTCGACCGCGCTCATCAGCTCGAGCAGCTTCTCGGTCCAGACCGGGTCGCCCTCGAGCGCCTTCAGCGCGGAGACCTGGACGACCGGCAGGTCGTCACCCGGGTACTCCTGCGCCGACAGCAGCTCGCGGACCTCGAGCTCGACGAGCTCCAGGAGCTCCTCGTCGTCGACCATGTCGCTCTTGTTGAGCGCCACGACGATGTACGGCACACCGACCTGACGGGCCAGCAGCACGTGCTCGCGGGTCTGCGGCATCGGGCCGTCGGTCGCCGCCACCACCAGGATCGCGCCGTCCATCTGCGCGGCACCGGTGATCATGTTCTTGATGTAGTCGGCGTGACCGGGGCAGTCGACGTGCGCGTAGTGACGCGCCTCGGTCTGGTACTCGACGTGTGCGATCGAGATCGTGATGCCGCGGGCCTTCTCCTCCGGCGCCTTGTCGATCTCGTCGAACGGCGTGTACGGGTTCAGGTCCGGGTACTGGTCGTGCAGGACCTTCGTGATGGCCGCCGTCAGCGTCGTCTTACCGTGGTCGATGTGACCAATGGTGCCGATGTTGACGTGCGGCTTAGTCCGCTCGAACTTCGCCTTCGCCACTGGTGTCCTCCTGGTGGACTTTCTTGGTTCGTTCGCCCCGGTGCGCCGGTCGGCGCGTAGGACTCTGTCGACAGCCTTTCCGGCCTGACGGCCGGATAGCCTTTGTGGGTTCTGCGGCGATGAAGCCTACAGGCCCGGATTCACACAACCCGACCGAGGTGGCCGCGGGTGGGAGAACCCTCCCGCGACCAACCCCGGATCACCGGGTCAGCTCGGGGTGAGCGTCACTCACCCGTCGCCTTGGCGATGATCTCCTTCGCCACGCTCTGCGGCACTTCGGCGTAGGAGTCGAACTGCATGCTGTAGCTAGCCCGGCCCTGGGTCTTCGACCGCAGGTCGCCGACGTAGCCGAACATCTCCGACAGCGGCACCAGTGCCCGGACGACGCGAGCGCCGCTGCGCTCCTCCATCGCCTGGATGATGCCCCGCCGGGAGTTGAGGTCGCCGATGACGTCACCCATGTTCTCCTCCGGAGTGGTGACTTCAACGGCCATCATCGGCTCGAGCAGTGCGGGGTCGGCCTTGCGGGCCGCCTCCTTCATCACCATCGAACCGGCGATCTTGAACGCCATCTCGGACGAGTCGACCTCGTGGTACTGGCCGTCCAGCAGCGTCAGCTTGACACCCACCAGCGGGAACCCGGCGAGAATGCCGTACTGCATGGCGTCCTGGGCGCCGGCGTCCACCGACGGGATGAACTCCCGGGGGATGCGGCCACCGGTGACGCCGTTCGCGAACTCGTAGGTCGGCGAGTCGCTGCCCATGGGCAGCGGCTCGACGCTCACGATCACGCGGGCGTACTGGCCGGAGCCACCGGTCTGCTTCTTGTGGGTGTACTCGACCTTGTCCACCTTGCGGCGGATGGTCTCGCGGTACGCCACCTGCGGCTTGCCGATGTTGGCCTCGACGTTGAACTCGCGGCGCATCCGGTCGACCAGGATGTCCAGGTGCAGCTCGCCCATGCCGGAGATGACCGTCTGACCGGTCTGGTCGTCCAGCTTGACGCGGAAGGTCGGGTCCTCCTCGGCCAGCCGCTGGATGGCGGTGCTGAGCTTCTCCTGGTCGGCCTTGGTCTTCGGCTCGATGGCCACCTCGATGACCGGCTCCGGGAAGGTCATCGACTCCAGGATGACCGGGTTGGCCGAGTCGCACAGGGTGTCACCGGTGGTGGTCTGCTTCAGACCCTGCACCGCGATGATGTCGCCGGCCTGGGCCGAGCCACGCTCTTCCCGCTTGTTGGCGTGCATCTGGTAGATCTTGCCGATGCGCTCCTTGCGGTCCTTCGTGGAGTTGACCACCTGGGTGCCGGTCTCGATCACGCCCGAGTAGACCCGGACGTAGGTGAGCTTGCCGAGGTGCTTGTCGGTCTGGATCTTGAACGCCAGACCGGAGAACGGCTCCGACTTCGACGGCTTGCGCAGCATCGGCGTCTCGCCGTCGGTGGCCGTACCCTCGATCGCAGGAACGTCCAGCGGCGACGGCAGGAAGTCGATGACGGCGTCGAGCATGGGCTGCACGCCCTTGTTCTTGAACGCCGAGCCGCAGAGCACGGGGTTGGCCTTGCCGGCGATGGTGGCCCGGCGGATGGCGGCCTTGGCCTCCTCGGCCGAGATCTCCTCGCCCTCCAGGTACTTCTCCATCACCGAGTCGTCGACGTCGGCGAGGGTCTCCATCAGCTTCTCGCGCCACTCGGCCGCGGAGTCGGCCAGCTCGGCCGGGATCTCCTCGATCGCGTAGTCCTCACCCTTCTGGGTCTCCCCGCGCCAGGTGAGGGCGCGCATGCCGATCAGGTCGACGACGCCGATGTGGTCGCCCTCGAGGCCGATCGGGATCTGGAGCACCAGCGGGGTGGCGTTGAGCCGGTCGATCATCATCTGCACGCAGCGGAAGAAGTCGGCACCGGTCCGGTCGAGCTTGTTGACGAAGCACATGCGGGGGACGTTGTACTTGTCCGCCTGCCGCCAGACGTTCTCCGTCTGCGGCTCCACACCGGCCACGCCGTCGTACACCGCGACCGCACCGTCCAGAACCCGCAGCGACCGCTCCACCTCGACCGTGAAGTCGACGTGGCCGGGCGTGTCGATGATCTGGATCGTGTGGCCCTTCCACTCGCACTTCGTGGCGGCGGAAGTGATGGTGATACCGCGCTCCTGCTCCTGCTCCATCCAGTCCATGACGGCGGCGCCCTCGTGGACCTCACCGATCTTGTACGTGATGCCGGTGTAGAACAGGATTCGCTCGGTGGTAGTGGTCTTACCGGCATCGATGTGCGCCATGATGCCGATGTTGCGTACGTTGGCGAGCGCGTCTGCGGCGGCCACTTCAATCCCTACTTATCGTCGTCTCGACACAACTGGTGGTTGGTTCCGGCGCCCGTCCGGGCGCCGGAACCACAGGTGTTACCAGCGGTAGTGCGCGAAGGCCTTGTTGGACTCGGCCATCTTGTGCGTGTCCTCACGCCGCTTGACGGCGGCACCGAGGCCGTTGCTCGCGTCGAGCAGCTCGTTCATCAGCCGCTCGATCATGGTCTTCTCACGCCGGGCCCGGGAGTAGGTCACCAGCCAGCGCAGACCGAGCGTGGTCGCGCGGGCCGGCCGGACCTCGACCGGAACCTGGTAGGTGGCGCCACCGACACGGCGGCTGCGCACCTCGAGGGTCGGCTTCACGTTGTCCATCGCCCGCTTGAGCGTGACGACGGGGTCGGTGCCGGACTTCTCGCGGCAGCCCTCCAGGGCGGCGTACACGATGCGCTCGGCGAGCTGACGCTTGCCACGCAGCAGGATCTTGTTCACCAGCTGGGTGACCAGCGGCGAGTTGTACACCGGGTCAGCGACCAGCGGATTCCGCGGAGCGGGTCCCTTACGCGGCATGTCAGCTCTTCTCCTTCTTCGCGCCGTAACGGCTACGAGCCTGCTTGCGGTTGCGGACACCCTGGGTGTCCAGCGAGCCGCGCACGATCTTGTACCGCACGCCGGGGAGGTCCTTCACACGGCCGCCACGCACGAGCACGATCGAGTGCTCCTGCAGGTTGTGGCCGACGCCCGGGATGTAGGCGGTCACCTCGATCTGGCTGCTGAGCTTGACACGAGCGACCTTGCGCAGCGCCGAGTTCGGCTTCTTCGGGGTGGTGGTGTACACGCGGGTGCACACACCGCGCCGCTGGGGAGACCCCTTGAGCGCAGGGGTCTTGGTCTTGGTCGTCTTGGCCTGTCGGCCCTTTCGGACCAGCTGCTGAATGGTGGGCACCGGGTTTCTCCGCTCCCTTCGGCCGCTGCGAGGCGACCGCGCCGTCTGCTCTAGCCGGCCTGATGGACGGCTCTCCTACATTCCAGCCGGGGTCACCTGAGGCGGCCCCAGCACCCGCGGTCGGGCGTGTCGCCCGAGTCACGGTCCCGGTGCCGGCCGCTGACGCGTCGTACCGGAATTTGGTCTTTGGTGGTGCGACCACACGATCACCGACTGAGCGGCTCCAGCGCACGCACGCATTGCCCGGGCGAGCCCGGGCGCAAGGGGAAAGAGTACCTACCACAGCCGCGCCGGTCAAAACGGATCGACTCGGGAGGACTGCATCGCAGCCCCGAACGGTCGGTTCCGGATCACCGGTGCGCCCCCGACAGGCACCTACGACCACAAGTGTACCGGCTCGTCCGCCGCACGGCCCGGCAGCCCCGGCACCGGATGAGCGCCGAAGACCCGGACATACATTCCTCAACCGGTCAGCGACGCGCGGGCGGTCACGTGATCTGCACCACCAGGGCGATCCCGAGCCCGACCACGCTCAGCAGGAGCCCCACCGCGCCGCAGCTCAGCCCCGCCACGGCCAGGCCACCACCGGTGAACCGGACCGCCGGCGGCGGCGCCGGTCGCCGGATCTGCCGGCGGGCGAGCAGCCAGGCCACGATCGCCCCGACCCCGGCCAGCGCGCCGAGCACCGTGAACGCGCCGGCCGCCCACGCGCCGCCGTAGTCCGGCCCGGCGATGCCGAAGCAGAGAACCAGTAGCGACACCAGGATCGAGGCGACCCCGGTGATCAGCGAGCCGATCGCCAGCCCGGAGGTGACCGGCGGCACGTCCAGGTGCACCACCCCGAACGGGGTGCCCGGCACCGCGTCGACCCGCTTCGGCGGCCGGGGCGCCTCGCGCGGGGGCGGCGGAAGCCCCGGACCCCAGCCGCCGCCGGGCGCGCTCCCCGGCGGCCCCCACCCGCCGCCGGTCCCGGGCCCGCTTGCCGGGTACGCCCCGAGCGTCGGCCCCGGCCCGCCGTGTCCCGGCTGCCCCGGGTGGTACGCCGCCTCCCCGTAGCCGGATTGCCCGGGGTGGTAAGCCTGCGCGCCAGAGCCGGGCTGGCCGGGATGCGACGTCGGGGCACCGTAGCCGAGCTCTCCCGGGTGGAATGCCGGCTGTCCCGGGTGGTGCGCCGGGGCCGGTCCGGCCGGCGGGTAAGGCCCGGCCGGCGGCCACGGACCCGGCGGTGCCGAAGCCTGCTCGACGGCGGAACCAGGTGGGGCCGGCTCGGACGACCGCACCGGACCGGCGTCGGAACCCGGCCGCTCCCCCGGCGGCGCCCACGGGCTGGCCGGTGACGCGGCCGGGTGATCCGGGATCGGGTCGCCTCCCGGCGCGGCGGGTTCCGTCACGGGGTCCTCCTGGTTGCCTGGCCCACCCGCCACCCGGCGGACACCGGCCAGGCTACCGCCGCGCGTCACGGCCGGGAGGACGGGCGCGGGACCGCTCCCCCACCCGGTCAGTCGAAGTTCGGGTCGTAGTCGTGCCCGAAACCGGCGTCGGCGTGCCGGACCACGCCGATCACCACCGCCGCCACCACCGCGACGGCGGTCAGCACCAGGCCGATCCGGGCCAGCCGCTCGCCCCGACGCAACCAGTCGGCGCCGGTCAGGTAACCCCCCGAGGCGTACGCCTCCCGGCGGGCCTGCCGGGCCAGGGTCAGCGCGAGCGTGGCCGGCACCACTCCGCCGACGAAGAGGCCGGTCAGCGCGCCGATCAGGCCGAGGGCGAAGACCGCGCGGGCCTTGGTCGAGCGGACCGGCTCAGGATCGTGCGGATGGCGATGCGCCTGCGGCACGGCGGGCACCTGCCCGGGCACGGTCGTCATGTCCCCCATTCTGCCCCGATCCGACCGGCGGTTCGGCGACGCGGCCGGCCCGGAGCAGGAGCAGCGCCGCGACCACCACCACGACAGCCTCGCTGAGCAGCACCGCCCGGTAGTCGACCACGCCGATCAGGTACGCACCGAGCGCGATCGACGCGGTCTGCGGGACGGTCGTGGTCACCTCGAAACCGGCGTACACCCGGCCCTGCAAGTGGTCGGGCGCGGTGCGCTGGAGCAGCGTCAGCAGGGCGATCACCATGACGGTCAGGCCGGCCCCCGCGCAGGCCCGGCCGACGAGCACCACGGGCAACGCCGACACGGCGGCGAGCGCGGCGCCGGCGGCCCAGGCGAGGAATGCGGCTGCGGCGGCGCGTACCTCACCCATCCGGCGCACCGCCGCCACGGCGCCCAGCCCGCCGAGGACCGCACCCGCCCCCTGGGCGGCCTGGAGCACCCCGAGGAACTCCGGCGCGCGGTGCAGACCACGGTCCACCACGGCATAGCCGGTGGACTCGGCGAAGCCGAGGACCAGGGCGAGAACCGACGTAGCGAGCACCACCCGGCGCAGGAGCGGGTGACCACCGAGGTGCCGGAAGCCGGCGCCGACCTCCCGGGACCAGTGCCGGAGCACGCCTCCCGAGCGCGCCGGGGATTTCGGGACCGGGTCGGGTGCCCGTAGGGCGAGCAGCAGCGCGGCCGCACCGACGAAGGTGAGCATGTCGAGGGCGGCCACGGCCGCGCCGCCGAGCAACGCGTACAGCCCGGCGCCGGCGAGTGGCGCGAGCAGCCGCAGGCTCTCCCGTACCGTGCGCAGCATCGCGTTCGCGCTGGCCAGCAGGTCTCCGGGAAGCAGCGTGACGAGCATGGCGGACTGGGCCGGTTCGATCACCAGGTGCAAGCACCCGTACAGGAGCATCACGGCGTAGATCAGCGGCACGTCGGTGACGTCCCGGACGAGCAGCAGAGGCAGCAGGATCACCACGCCGGCCAGGTTCGCCGCCACCAGCAGCCGGCGGCGCGGCAGTCGGTCGGCGAGCATCCCGGCCAACGGCGCCAGCAGCGCCGGGATCGTGAAGAAGAGGAAGGTGAGGCCGGCCGCGCCGTCGCTGCCCGTCAACTCCTTGACCCAGATGCCGCAGGCCAACCACATCGCGCTGTCACCGACCAGGGACAACGTCTGGCCAACCAGGAAGCGCCGGGCGTGTGGCTCAGCCAGCAGGCGTCGGGCGGACATCCGACTCCTCCGGGCTCTGTACGGGATAGCCGAAGAGGAGCAGCTCGACCGGGAGGCAGCCGGACGGCCGGGCAGCCGGGTCATCGCGCCGGGCACCGGTTCGCGCCCGGACGCCGTCGATCAGCGCCCGGAACCCGGCGGCGAGTTCGGCGAGTTCGGCCGGGGTGAGGTGGAAGAGGTACTGGCTTCCGAACGCCGCCCTGTACCACTCGCCGGGATAGGTGGGCGCGTCGTCGACGAATCGGCGCAACCGCTGCGTGTAGCGGTCGAGCAGGACCCGGTCCAGCGTCTGCGACGCGCGGGTCCACTCCGCGTCACCCGGGCGGGCCGGCGCCGCCCAGCCCCGGCGGGTCACCCGCCACGGGCGGGAACGGCCCCGACCGCCGCCGGCCTCCTCCACGAACCCGTACCGGGCCAGTTGCCGGAGGTGGAACGAGCAGGTCGTGGGGGTCTCCCCGATCAGCTCGCCGGCCTGGGTGGCGGTCAGCGGGCCGTCGCCGAGCGCCTCCAGCAGGGCCAGCCGCACGGGGTGGCTCAGTGCGCGCAGCTCGCGGGCGTCGGTGAGGGTGCGGGGTTCGTCGATCTCCATACTGTCGAGAGTAATCTCTCGAAAGACTTCCCTCGATAGCTTTCTCTTCAGATGACGCACCAGAGACACGACGAGGCCCCCGGCGGGTGCCGGGGGCCTCGTCGTCCGTGCGGGTTAGCGGTACGACCCGAAGTCGAAGTCGTCCAGCGGCACCGCCTGGCCGCTGGCCGGCCCGAAGCCGTAGTCGGTCTCCGGGTAGCCGGTCATCGAGTAGACCTTGGCCTTCGCCTCCTCGGTCGGCTCGACCCGGACGTTGCGGTACTTGCTGATGCCGGTACCGGCCGGGATGAGCTTACCGATGATCACGTTCTCCTTGAGGCCGATCAGCGAGTCGCTGCGGGCGTGGATCGCCGCGTCCGTCAGCACCCGGGTGGTCTCCTGGAAGGAGGCCGCCGACAGCCAGGAATCCGTGGCCAGCGAGGCCTTGGTGATACCCATCAGCACCGGTCGACCGGCGGCGGGCTCGCCACCCTCGCCGACGAGCCGGCGGTTCTCCGACTCGAACAGCGCCCGGTCGACAAGCACGCCCGGCAGGAACTCGGTCGAGCCGGAGTCGATGACCGTCACCCGCTTGAGCATCTGGCGGATGATGATCTCGATGTGCTTGTCGTGGATGAGCACACCCTGCGAGCGGTAGACCTCCTGCACCTCCTGGGTCAAGTGGACCTGGACCGCGCGCGGGCCGAGGATGCGCAGCAGCTCGTGCGGGTCGATGGTGCCCTCGGTGAGCTTCTCGCCGACCTCGACGTGGTCGCCGTCGTGCGCCCGGAGCCGGACCCGCTTCGAGATCTTGTCGTAGACGATCTCGTCGCTGCCGTCGTCCGGGATGACCACGATCTTGCGGGACCGCTCGCCGTCCTCGATCCGGATGCGGCCGGGGGTGTCGGCGATGGGCGCCTTACCCTTCGGCACCCGGGCCTCGAAGATCTCCTGGACACGGGGCAGACCCTGGGTGATGTCCTCACCCGCGACACCACCGGTGTGGAAGGTACGCATCGTCAGCTGCGTACCCGGCTCACCGATCGACTGGGCGGCGATGATGCCGACCGCCTCGCCGACGTCCACGGTCTTGCCGGTCGGCAGCGAGCGGCCGTAGCACGCACCGCAGACGCCCAGCTTCGACTCGCAGGTGAGCACGCTGCGCACCCGCACCGTCTCCGTCCCGGCGGCGACGATCGCGTCGACGCCGATGGAGTTGATGTCCTGGCCGCGGTGGGCCACCACGGTGCCGTCCGGCCCCTTGATGTCGTCGGCCAGCGTCCGGGCGTGCACGCTGGTCTCGGCGTGCTCGTGCACGACCAGCTTGCCGTCGACCCGCTCGCCGATCTGCATCGGGATGGCCCGGTCGGTGCCGCAGTCCTCCTCGCGGATGATGACGTCCTGCGAGACGTCCACCAGACGCCGGGTCAGGTAACCCGAGTCGGCGGTACGCAGGGCGGTGTCCGCGAGGCCCTTACGGGCACCGTGCGTGGAGATGAAGTACTCCAGCACGGACAGACCCTCCCGGTACGAGGCCTTGATCGGCCGCGGGATGATCTCACCCTTCGGGTTGGCCACCAGACCACGGATCGCCGCGATCTGCCGGAGCTGGAGCAGGTTACCGCGGGCACCCGAGTTGATCATCTTCCACAGCGGGTTCTCCTGCGGCAGCGCGGTGTCCATCTCCTTGGCGACCTCGTTGGTCGCCTTGGTCCAGATCTCGATCAGCTCGCCGCGGCGCTCCTCGGCGGTCATCAGACCACGCTGGTACTGCTTGTCGATCCGGTCGGCTTCCTTCTCGTACCGCTCCAGGATCTCCCGCTTGCGCGGCGGAGCGATGACGTCCTCCATGCCGATGGTGACGCCGGACCAGGTGGCCCAGTGGAAACCGGCCTCCTTGAGCCCGTCCAGGGTGGCCGCCAGGGCCACCTTCGGGAAGCGCTCGGCGAGGTCGTTGACGATCGCGGAGAGCTGGCCCTTGCGGATCTCGTAGTTCACGAAGCGGTAGCCCGGGGGCAGCGTCTCGTTGAACAGGACCCGGCCCAGCGTGGTCTCCACCGTCACCGGCTCGCCCTCGACCCAGCCCTCGGGCGCGGTCCACGGCTCGGCGCCGGCGCCGTTGTCGACGCCGACCACGTCGTGCAGTCGGATCTTGACCGGGGTCTGCAGGTGCAGCTCGCCGTTGTCGTACGCCATCCGCGCCTCGGCGTCCGAGCTGAACGCCCGGCCCTCGCCCGTGCCACCCGGGGTGAGGTGGGTGAGGTGGTAGAGGCCGATCACCATGTCCTGGGTGGGCATGGTGACGGGCTTGCCGTCGGCCGGCTTGAGGATGTTGTTCGACGACAGCATCAGGATCCGCGCCTCGGCCTGGGCCTCGGCGGACAGCGGCACGTGGACCGCCATCTGGTCACCGTCGAAGTCGGCGTTGAACGCGGTGCAGACCAGCGGGTGGATCTGGATGGCCTTGCCCTCGACCAGCTGCGGCTCGAAGGCCTGGATACCCAGGCGGTGCAGGGTCGGCGCGCGGTTCAGCAGCACCGGGTGCTCGCCGATGACCTCTTCCAGCACGTCCCACACGACCGGCCGCTGCCGCTCGACCATCCGCTTGGCGGACTTGATGTTCTGCGCGTGGTTGAGGTCGACCAGCCGCTTCATCACGAACGGCTTGAACAGCTCCAGCGCCATCTGCTTGGGCAGGCCGCACTGGTGCAGCTTCAGCTTCGGGCCGACCACGATGACCGAACGGCCGGAGTAGTCGACGCGCTTGCCCAGCAGGTTCTGGCGGAACCGGCCCTGCTTGCCCTTGAGCATGTCGGAGAGCGACTTCAGCGGCCGGTTACCCGGGCCGGTCACCGGACGACCACGACGGCCGTTGTCGAACAGCGCGTCGACGGCCTCCTGGAGCATCCGCTTCTCGTTGTTGACGATGATCTCGGGCGCGCCGAGGTCGATCAGTCGCTTGAGGCGGTTGTTCCGGTTGATCACCCGGCGGTAGAGGTCGTTCAGGTCGGAGGTCGCGAAGCGGCCACCGTCGAGCTGCACCATCGGGCGCAGGTCCGGCGGGATGACCGGGACGCAGTCCAGCACCATGCCGAGCGGGGAGTTCCGGGTGTTCTGGAACGCCGCGACGACCTTCAGCCGCTTGAGCGCCCGGATCTTCCGCTGGCCCTTGCCGGAGCGGATGGTCTCGCGCAGGTTCTCCGCCTCGGCGGTGAGGTCCATGTTCTGGACCAGCGCCTTGATGGCCTCGGCGCCCATGCTGCCGGTGAAGTACTCACCGAAGCGGTCGCGCAGCTCGCGGTAGAGCAGCTCGTCGGTGACGAGCTGCTTCGGCTCCAGCTTGCGGAAGGTGTCGAGGACCTCGTCGAGGCGGTCGATCTCGCGCTGGGCCCGGTCGCGGATCTGGCGCATCTCGCGCTCTCCGCCCTCCTTGACCTTGCGCCGGACGTCCGCCTTCGCGCCCTCGGCCTCCAGCTCGGCCAGGTCGGCCTCCAGCTTGGCGGCCCGCTTCTCGATCTCCGAGTCGCGGCTGTTCTCCGACTGCCGCTTCTCGGCCAGGATCTCGTTCTCGATGGTCGAGAGGTCACGGTGACGCGACTCGGCGTCCACGCTCGTCACGACGTACGAGGCGAAGTAGATGATCTTTTCGAGGTCCTTCGGGGCGAGGTCCAGCAGGTAGCCCAGCCGGCTCGGCACGCCCTTGAAGTACCAGATGTGGGTCACCGGAGCGGCCAGCTCGATGTGACCCATCCGCTCCCGGCGAACCTTGGAGCGGGTCACCTCGACGCCGCAGCGCTCGCAGATGATGCCCTTGAAGCGGACCCGCTTGTACTTACCGCAGTAGCACTCCCAGTCCCGCTGCGGGCCGAAGATCTTCTCGCAGAAGAGCCCGTCCTTCTCCGGCTTGAGGGTGCGGTAGTTGATGGTCTCGGGCTTCTTGACCTCGCCGTGGGACCACTGACGGATGTCGTCGGCGGTGGCGAGACCGATGCGCAGCTCGTCGAAGAAGTTGACGTCGAGCACTGTGTCCCCTATGTCGTCGTCTGTACTGCTAGCTAACGGGCGGGATCGGGGGCCGGCGAGCCGGCCCCCGAATCACCGCCTCAGACCTCTTCGACCGAGCTCGGCTCGCGCCGGGACAGGTCGATGCCCAGCTCCTCCGCGGCCCGGAACACCTCGTCGTCGGTCTCGCGCATCTCCAGGGCCACGCCGTCGCTGGAGAGCACCTCGACGTTGAGGCACAGCGACTGCAGCTCCTTGAGCAGCACCTTGAACGACTCCGGGATGCCCGGCTCGGGAATGTTCTCGCCCTTGACGATCGCCTCGTAGACCTTGACCCGGCCGAGGACGTCGTCGGACTTGATGGTCAGCAGCTCCTGCAGGGCGTAGGCGGCGCCGTACGCCTGCATGGCCCAGCACTCCATCTCACCGAAGCGCTGGCCACCGAACTGCGCCTTACCACCCAGCGGCTGCTGCGTGATCATCGAGTACGGGCCGGTCGACCGGGCGTGGATCTTGTCGTCGACCAGGTGGTTGAGCTTCAGGATGTAGACGTAACCGACCGCGATCGGGTCGGGCAGCGGCTCGCCGGAACGACCGTCGAACAGCTGCGCCTTGCCGGTGCGCCCGATGAGCTGCTTGCCGTCCCGGTTGGGCAGGGTCGACGACAGCAGGCCGGAGATCTCCTCCTCGCGGGCACCGTCGAAGACCGGGGTGGCCACGTTGGTGTCCGGCTCGGACTCGTGCGCGTTGATCGACTTGAGCTGGCGCTTCCACTCCGCGTCGTCGCCGTCCACGCTCCAGCCGGTCTTGGCCACCCACCCGAGGTGGGTCTCCAGGACCTGGCCGATGTTCATCCGGGACGGCACACCGAGCGGGTTCAGCACGATGTCGACCGGGGTGCCGTCCTCCAGGAACGGCATGTCCTCGACCGGCAGGATCTTGGAGATGACGCCCTTGTTGCCGTGGCGGCCCGCGAGCTTGTCACCGTCCTGGATCTTGCGCTTCTGGGCCACGTAGACCCGCACCAGCTCGTTCACGCCCGGGGGCAGCTCGTCGCCGTCCTCGCGGGAGAAGGTACGCACACCGATGACCGTGCCGGTCTCGCCGTGCGGCACCTTCAGCGAGGTGTCCCGGACCTCGCGCGCCTTCTCACCGAAGATCGCGCGGAGCAGCCGCTCCTCCGGGGTCAGCTCGGTCTCGCCCTTCGGCGTGACCTTGCCGACCAGGATGTCGCCGGGGACGACCTCGGCGCCGATCCGGATGATGCCGCGCTCGTCGAGGTCGGCGAGCATCTCCTCGCTGACATTCGGGATGTCGCGGGTGATCTCCTCCGGGCCGAGCTTGGTGTCCCGGGCGTCGACCTCGTGCTCCTCGATGTGGATCGAGGTGAGCACGTCCTGCTGCACGAGGCGCTGCGACAGGATGATCGCGTCCTCGTAGTTGTGGCCCTCCCAGCACATGAACGCCACGAGCAGGTTGCGCCCGAGCGCCATCTCGCCCTCGTCGGTGCACGGACCGTCGGCGACGACCTGACCGGCCTCGACGCGGTCGCCCTCGAAGACGACCGGCTTCTGGTTGACGCAGGAGCCGGCGTTGGAGCGGCGGAACTTGTGCAGCAGGTACGTCCGGCGGTGGCCGTCGTCCTGGTGCACGGTGATGTAGTCCGCGCACAGGTCCTCGACCACACCGCCGACCTCGGCGACGACCACGTCGCCGGCGTCCACGGCCGCGCGGTACTCCATGCCGGTGCCGACCAGCGGGGCCTCGGCCTTGACCAGCGGCACCGCCTGACGCTGCATGTTCGCGCCCATGAGCGCGCGGTTGGCGTCGTCGTGCTCCAGGAACGGGATCATCGCGGTGGCGACCGAGGTCATCTGCCGCGGCGAGACGTCCATGTAGTCGACGGCGCTGGGGACCACGTCCTCGGTCTCGCCGCCCTTACGGCGGCACAGCACCCGGTCCTCGGCGAACGTGCCGTCCGACTTCAGCGGGGCGTTGGCCTGCGCCTTGACGAACCGGTCCTCCTCGTCCGCGGTCAGGTAGTCGATCTGGTCGGTGACCCGACCGTCGATGACCTTCCGGTACGGCGTCTCGATGAAGCCGAACGGGTTGACCCGGGCGAACGTGGAGAGCGCGCCGATCAGGCCGATGTTCGGGCCTTCCGGCGTCTCGATCGGGCACATCCGGCCGTAGTGGGACGGGTGCACGTCCCGGACCTCGAAGCCGGCCCGCTCCCGGGACAGACCACCCGGGCCGAGCGCGCTCAGCCGGCGCCGGTGGGTCAGACCCGCCAGCGGGTTGGTCTGGTCCATGAACTGGGACAGCTGCGACGTGCCGAAGAACTCCTTGATCGCCGCCACCACCGGGCGGATGTTGATCAGGGTCTGCGGCGTGATCGCCTCGACGTCCTGGGTGGTCATCCGCTCGCGGACGACCCGCTCCATCCGGGAGAGACCCACCCGGACCTGGTTCTGGATCAGCTCGCCCACGGTACGCAGGCGACGGTTGCCGAAGTGGTCGATGTCGTCGGCCTCGTAGCCGTCCTCACCGGCGTGCAGCCGGCAGAGGTACTCCACGGTGGCGACGATGTCGTCCTCGGTCAGCGTGCCGGTGTTCATCGGCACGTCGACTTCGAGCTTCTTGTTGAACTTGTAGCGCCCGACCTTGGCGACGTCGTACCGCTTCGGGTTGAAGAAGAGGTTGTCGAGCAGGGTCTGGGCGTTCTCACGGGTCGGCGGCTCGCCAGGGCGGAGCTTCCGGTAGATGTCGAGCAGCGCCTCGTCCTGGCCGGCGATGTGGTCCTTCTCGAGCGTGGTCATCATCAGCTCGGACCAGCCGAACTTCTCGCGGATGCGCTCCGCGGACCACCCGATGGCCTTGAGCAGGACGGTGACGGCCTGCCGACGCTTGCGGTCGATGCGGACGCCGACCGTGTCGCGCTTGTCGATGTCGAACTCCAGCCAGGCACCCCGGCTCGGGATGACCTTGACGCTGGAGAGGTCGCGGTCGGAGGTCTTGTCCGGCTGCTTGTCGAAGTAGACGCCCGGCGAGCGGACGAGCTGGCTGACCACGACGCGCTCGGTGCCGTTGATGATGAAGGTGCCCTTCGGCGTCATCATCGGGAAGTCACCCATGAACACCGTCTGGCTCTTGATCTCGCCGGTGGTGTTGTTGGTGAACTCCGCGGTCACGAACAGTGGCGCGCAGTAGGTCAGATCCTTCTCCTTGCACTCCTCGATCGAGGCCTTGACCTCGTCGAAGCGCGGAGCGGAGAAGGAGAGCGACATGGTGCCGGAGAAGTCCTCAATGGGACTGATCTCGTCGAGGATCTCCGCGAGACCCGAGCGTGCGTGCGGGTCGTCCGCCGACCGGCCCTGCCAAGCCTCGTTGCCGACGAGCCAGTCGAAGGACTCGTTCTGAATGGCAAGGAGGTTGGGGACCTCGAGGTGTTCGGTGATCCGGCCGAATGAAACTCGGCGGGGTGCGAAAGCGCTCGACGTACGACTGGTCTTCGCAGGGCGGGAAGCTGCCAAGATGCGTCCTTCCGAGGACCGGTGCTGCAGAACGGCTGGTACGCGTGCACTCCAATGACCCCACCAGAAATATCCACAATCGGACATTTCCGAGCAGGGGTCAAGTCGGAAGGCAGCGCAAACTAGCAGTGTAGCCGAGAGGCTAACCGCTGTCCAGCCCACCCCGCAGGTCGTCGCGGAACAAGCCCTGGGACCTCGAAGAATCGGGTCCACCGGGCCGCTCGGAACGCGACGCTCCTGCCGGTCCGCTCGGGAGCCGCGGCGTTGGTGCTGCCGTTGCCCTTACCCGAGTGGCGGCCGTTGCAAGCGCGGAAGGTCTTGCTGATGCCAGCGTGCCTGCCGGCCGGTGCCGCGTCAAGGGCCGGTTACCGCTCAGAGTGTCTTTCCCACCGACGGGCTACCGGCTCCACATCGCTGAGAGGCCGGTACGAGGAACCTGTACGCCCTGCTCACGGCGCTTCCAGCGGGTGACATCACGACAGCGGGCGGTGACCCGGTCTCCCGGATCACCGCCCGCTGCGACACGGTGTGCCCCGGCTCACGTGAGCCGGACGCGCGTCAGGTCAGAACAAGGTCACTTGAGGGTGACCTTGGCGCCCTCGCCCTCGAGCTTGGCCTTGGCCTTCTCGGCGGTCTCCTTGTTGGCCTTCTCCAGGACGGCCTTCGGAGCGGCCTCGACCAGGTCCTTGGCCTCCTTGAGGCCCAGGCCGGTCAGCTCACGCACGACCTTGATGACCTGGATCTTCTTGCCACCGTCGGCGTCGAGGATGACGTCGAACTCGTCCTTCTCCTCCTCGGCCGGGGCGGCGGCAGCGCCACCGGCACCGCCGGCAGCGGCAACCGCGACCGGAGCGGCGGCGGTGACCTCGAAGGTCTCCTCGAACTGCTTCACGAACTCGGAGAGCTCGATCAGCGTCATCTCCTTGAACGCGTCGAGCAGCTCGTCGGTGCTGAGCTTCGCCATATCTGGCGTCCTTTCTGAAAGTGGAAACTAAGAATGTGGTGCGCCGTGCGGCCTCAGGCCGCCTCGGCGCCCTCCTGCTCGCGCTTCTTGTCCGCCAGGGCGGCCGCCGCGCGGGCGGCCTTGGAGAGCGGCGCCTGGAACAGGGCCGCGGCCTTGCTCAGGTTGCCCTTCATGGCACCGGCCAGCTTGGCCAGCAGCACCTCGCGGGACTCCAGGTCGGCGAGCTTCGTGACCTCGGCCGCGGAAATGGCCCTGCCCTCGAAGACACCGCCCTTGATGACGAGCTTCGGGTTGGCCTTCGCGAAGTCGCGAAGCCCCTTCGCCGCCTCGACGACGTCGCCCGAAACGAAAGTCAGCGCGGTAGGACCGGTGAACAGCTCGTCGAGGCCGGAGATGCCCGCATCGGTCGCGGCACGCTTGGCCAGCGTGTTCTTCGCGACCGTGTAGCTGGTCTCCTTGCCGAGCGCGCGCCGCAGCTGGGTGAGCTGCGAGACCGTGAGCCCGCGGTACTCGGTGAGCACGGTGGCTCCCGAGGTGCGGAAGTTCTCGGTCAGCTCGGCGACGGCCGTGGCCTTGTCGGCCCGGATCGGCTTGTCCGCCATGTCCCTCCTCTCTCGTTACTCGGAGCTGGCACGCCGGCGACGGGACGTCGCGACGGCGGCGGAGGCACCACGACAACGAAAAAGCCCCGGCGCGGGGCGCACGGGGCGAGGGCCGGGATCATGGAACACAGTCGGCGGACCGTGCCTGACACCGAGTTTCGCTTGCCGCCCTGCGCGGGTCGCCCGTCGTCGCGGGACCTTCGACCGTGCCGGGGCACGGTGACCAGCGGTCTTTGGGTGGAACTACCGGTTCAGGTTACGCGACGTGCGGCAGAGCGCCAAATCGCCCCGGAGTGCTCCGGGTCACCCGGCGGTCAGGCCCGGGTGCGCCGCCCCCAGGCGTAGCCGGCCAGCGTCAGCGCCACCCACAGCGCCGCCCAGCCGGTGAGCAGCAGCCCCGCGCCGGGCGTCACCGGCGCGGCGACCGCCCGCGCGGTCGCCATCACCGGCGGGACCAGCCACGGCACCACCGAGTCGGACAACCCGCACACCACCACCCCGACCACGCCGACCGCCAGCACCGCCGCACCGTAGCCGGCGGTGCGGGTGATCGGCCGGCTGGCCAGCGCGCCGAGCGCCACCGCCGCCGGCAGCGCGAGCAGGTGCGCCCAGACGCCGAGTGCCACCCCGACGAGCGCCGGCCGGCCCGCCGGCCCGCCGGCCAGCGACACCGCGCCGAGCGGCCACGGCATCGCCAGCGCGACAAGCACCACGGCGAGCCCGGCCACGAGCGCCGCGAGCAGCCCGGCCGCCCGTTCCCGGGCCGGCCCGACCACGACCCGGGCCAACCGGCGCTGCACGTCGGGTTCGACGTCCAGCAGGATCTTGGTCTGCCAGGCCAGCACCGGGAAGATCACCACCGCGGAGACGCCGTAGACCTCCGCCGGTCGGCCCGCGCCACCGCCGCCGTAGAGGATGCCCAGGGCGAGCAGGCCGGCCAGCACCGGCGCGAGCGCCCGTCCGGTACGCACGAAGCCGGCCAGCCGCAGCCGGACCAGCGCGATCACCGGCCCACCTCCGACGCCACGCCGGCGCGGCCGGCACCGGCCTCCGGCGTCCCGGACCTGGCCCCGGGCTCGACGCCCGGCGGGCCGGGGACCTCTGGCGACCCGCCATCCACCTCGGCCACCGACGCGCCGGGAAGGGCCGGTGACCCGCCATCGATCTCGGCCACCGACGCGTCGGACCGGCCCGGTGCCGGCGACTCGCCGGGAGCCTCGACGCCCGGCGCGCCGGCGGGAGCCGGTGCCGGTGACCCGGCGGCGGGCGGGACGGCGGGTTCGCGTACCCGAAGGATCTGGTGGCCGTCGGCGCGCAGGCGGGCGACGGCGGCGGCGAGCCCCGCGGCCGGCACCGCCAGCTCGACCACCGCGACGGCCGAGCCCTCGGACGACGCCTCCTCGGCCAGCGTGCCGTCGGTGACCGACCAGCGGCGGGAGCCGGGCAGCCGGACCGTCTCGCCCCGGTGGTCGCTGACCAGGACCGCACCGCCGCCGGCCAGCACCTCGCCGATCATCTCGGGGACCAGCTCGCGGGCGGCGGCGTCGAGCCCCTCCCACGGTTCGTCGAGCACCAGCAGGCCGGGCGGGCGCAGCAGCGCCTGGGCCAGGCCGACCTTCTGCGCGGTGCCCTTGGAGAGCTGCGGCAGGCGCACGTCGGAGAAGCGGGTCAGACCCAGCCGCTCCACCCAGTGGCGCACCGCCCGGTCGGCGGCGGGACCGGGCAGGCCGGCGACGCGGCCCATGGCGGCCAGGTAGTCCCCGACGGTGAACGGCTGGTCGGCGGGGAAGCGCTCCGGCACCCAGCCGACGGTCGCCGGCCGGTCGACGACCCGACCCCGGCTCGGTCGCAGCACCCCGGCGGCGAGCTGGAGCAGCGTGGACTTGCCCGCGCCGTTGCGGCCGAGCACGACCGCGACCTCGCCCGGACCGATCGTCGCGTCGACCTGTCGCAGCACCCAGGGGCCGTGCCGGTGGTACCGGAGCCAGACGCCGTCGAGCCGCATGCGCCGAGCCTGCCACAACGGACAGACGGACGGGGCCCCGCCACGTGGTGGTGGCGGGGCCCCGTCCGGGAGCTGCGTGCTCAGGCCTCGGCCGAGCCCTCCTGAAGGTTCTTGATCAGCTTCGGGTCGACCGGGACGCCCGGGCCCATGGTGGTGGTCAGCGTGACCTTCTTGAGGTACGTGCCCTTGGCCGCGGACGGCTTGGCCCGGAGAACCTCGTCCAGCACCGCGGCGTAGTTGTCGATCAGCTGGTTCTCCGAGAAGGAGGCCTTGCCGATGATCAGGTGCAGGTTCGAGTGCTTGTCCACCCGGAAGGTGATCTTGCCGCCCTTGATGTCCGCGACCGCCTTGGTGACGTCCATGGTCACGGTGCCGGTCTTCGGGTTCGGCATGAGACCGCGCGGGCCCAGGATCCGCGCGATCCGGCCGATCTTGGCCATCTGGTCCGGCGTGGCGATCGCCGCGTCGAAGTCCAGCCAACCGCCCTGGATGCGGGCGACCAGCTCGTCGGTGCCCACCTCGTCAGCACCCGCGGCGGCGGCCTCCTCGGCCTTCGCGCCGGCGGCGAAGACGATCACGCGGGCGGTCTTACCGGTGCCGTGCGGCAGGTTGACCGTGCCGCGGACCATCTGGTCCGCCTTGCGGGGGTCGACGCCGAGGCGCATCGCGACCTCGACCGTGGCGTCGAACTTGACGTTGGTGTTCTCCTTGGCCAGCTTCACGGCCTCGGCGGGGGCGTACAGCTTCGACCGGTCGATGACCTCGGCGGCCTTGCGGTAGCTCTTGCTGCGCTGCATTTCTGGTGACTCCTGTGGTCTCTGGCGGGCGCGCGGGACTCGCGGCCCTCCCACGAACGGATCGGGTGGAGCGGGTACGACGAGGTCAGTCGCCGACGGTCAGGCCCATCGACCGGGCGGTGCCGGCGATGATCTTCTCGGCCTGCTCGATGTCGTTGGCGTTGAGGTCCGCCATCTTCTTCTCGGCGATCTCGCGCAGCTGGGCGCGGGTGACCGAGCCGACCTTCTCCTTGTGCGGGACGCCCGAGCCCTTCTGCACGCCGGCAGCCTTGATCAGCAGCCGGGCGGCGGGCGGGGTCTTCAGCACGAAGGTGAAGGTGCGGTCCTCGTAGACGCTGATCTCGGCGGGGACGACGTCGCCACGCTGGGACTCGGTCTGCGCGTTGTAGGACTTGCAGAACTCCATGATGTTCACGCCGTGCTGGCCGAGCGCGGGGCCGACCGGCGGCGCCGGGGTGGCCTGGCCCGCCGGCAGCTGAAGCGTGAACGTCTTGACGAGCTTCTTCTTCGGAGGCATGTCTCTTCCTGGGGCTTGAAACTGGGATTCTCCACCGCCCGCGGGCGCGCACGGTCAGCGCGGTGCGGACGGCCGACGTTCAAGGGTAGCGCAACCCGCTACCGGCTTTGCCGCCGAGGTCGGCGACCGGTGGAACGGCACACCGGCGGCCGGCCCGGGAAGGCCGACCGCCGGTGCGGACATCCGTCAGATCTTGGCGACCTGGTTGAAGTTCAGCTCGACCGGCGTCTCCCGGCCGAAGATCGACACCAGCACCTTGAGCTTCTGCTGGTCGGCGTTGATCTCGCTGATCGTCGCCGGCAGCGACGCGAACGCGCCGTCGGTGACGGTGACCGAGTCGCCGACCTCGAAGTCGAGGACCTTGATCTCGGGCTTGGCCTTCTTCTGCTCGGTCTCGACCGCCGGGGCGAGCCACTTGAGCACCTCGTCGAGGCTCAGCGGCGCCGGCCGGTCGGCCCGGTCGGTGGCGCCGACGAAGCCGGTGACCCCCGGGGTGTTCCGGACGCAGGAGTAGGACTCCGCGGTCAGCTCCATCCGGACCAGGATGTAGCCCGGGAAGACCTTCGCTTGGACCTGAGACCGCTTGCCGTTCTTGACCTCGACCTCTTCCCGGGTCGGCACCTCGACCTGGTAGATGTAGTCCTCCATGTCGAGGGACGTGATCCGGGTCTCGAGGTTGGTCTTGACCTTGTTCTCGTAGCCGGCGTACGAGTGCACCACGTACCAGTCACCGGGCGCGTAGCGCAGCTTCTGGCGCAGCTCGGCGACCGGGTCGAAGTCCTCGTCCGGGGCCGGCTCGGTGGTCGGGAACTCCGGCTCGCTGGCGGCCTCGACCGACTCGTTGTTGGCCGCCGTCGCCACCGCGGACTGCTCGTCCGGGGTCTCGGCGGTCTCGTCGTACTCAGGCACGCTCGCTCACTTCCGTCAGTATTACTGTGCGCAGGTCAGCTGGGGTTGCCGAAGACCCACAGCACCGCCTTGGCGAAGCCGTAGTCCAGACCGGCCACGATCGCCAGCATCACCGCCACGAAGGTGACCACCACGGCCGTGTAGGTCAGCAGCTCCTTGCGGGTCGGCCAGATGACCTTACGCAGCTCGGCCACGACCTCGCGGAAGAACCGCGCGATGCGGGCGAACAGCCCGATCCGCTCGGTGTCCTTGCGGGTCTTCCGGCCCTCGGCCGGCTCGGCCTGGGCGCGTTTGCGGGTGGCAGTGCCGCCCCGGGAGACCGGCTCGTCCGCGTCGGCGGCGTCGTCGGCCACGTCGTCGTCGGCCACGCCGTCGACAGTCGCGTCGTCGTTCAGACGCTCGTCGCCGTCGTCCTCGCCGCGCCGCTTCTTCTCGGCCACTTCGCCCTCCGTGCGGGTATGGGGTCGCACGCCGGGCGGCGTGCGCGGCGTGTTGGTCACGCCGGCCGGACCAACCGTCCCGCGACGGGCCGCGGCCGGCGGACCGGACGGGAGGGCCCCGAACGCCTCGGGACCACCCCACCGGTGCCACCACCACGGGCCGGACGCCGCCGCGAACGGCGGCACGACCCACGGGAACGGTCAGGCCTGAGGCGCAGGGGTGACAGGACTTGAACCTGCAGCCTGCGGTTTTGGAGACCGCTGCTCTGCCAATTGAGCTACACCCCTGTGCGGCAACTCACCTCCACCCGGACATGTTGTGCCGAGCGGGGGTCACTTGCCCCACGGCGGACCAGTGTACGGGTAGTCGTGCGACTTTCCCAACCGGTCCGCCCCTCGCGCGTCGGGTGGCCCCTCAGCGAGGAGTACGGATCAGTGCCCGGGCCTGCGACAGCACCTTCTCGCCCCGGCAGGTGGCGGTGACGTCGAGCCTGGTCAGGCCCGCCTCGGTGACTTCCTTGACCACGGCGGCGACCTCGATCTCGGTGCCCTCGTCGGTGTCCGGCACGACCACCGGCCGGGTGAAGCGGACGCCGAAATCGACCACCGCGTCCGGCGCGCCGGCCCAGCGGGCGACCGCGCGACCGACCAGGGCCATGGTGAACATGCCGTGGGCGATGACCCCGGGCAGGCCCACCCCGGTGGCGGTCCGGTCGCTCCAGTGGATCGGGTTGAAGTCCCCCGAGGCGCCGGCGTAGCGGACCAGGTCCGCCCGGGTCACCCGGAACGTCTGGACGGGCAGTTCCATGCTCACGCCTCCTCCCGACGTACGACGATCTTGGACCAGACCGCGACCACCGACTCACCGGCCACGGTGCCCACGTCGGTGCGGGTGGTCAGGAAACCGTGCCCGCCCCGGCTGCTGACGTCCTCGATGACGCTGACGCACACCAGCTCGTCACCGGCCACCACCGGCCGGGTGTACGCGAAGCGCTGGTCGCCGTGGACCACCCGGCTGTAGTCGACGCCCAGCGCCGGGTCATCGACGATCTGCTGGTTGGCCGCCATGGTGATGATCACCGGGAAGGTCGGCGGCGCGACCACGTCGGGGTGGCCGAGCGTCCGGGCCGCCTCCGGGTCGTGGTGCGCCGGGTCGGTCGCGCCGATGGCGGTGGCGAACTCGCGGATCTTTTCTCGGCCCACCAGGTAGGGGGCGGTCGGCGGATAGGTCCGGCCGACGAAGGACGGGTCCAGGGACATGCCGCGAACCTACACGGAACACACGAACGCCGATCCGCGCGGTCGAGCGACCTTCTCAGGCCGTCGACCGGTGCGAATCGGCGTACGGGATGCTGCTGCGGGCCGGCGGTGCCGGCCGGGCGTCAGCGGGTCTCGCGGTGGACGGTGTGCTTGCCGTCCCGGGGGCAGAACTTCTTCAGCTCGATGCGGTCCGGGTCGTTACGGCGGTTCTTGCGCGTGATGTAGTTGCGCTCCTTGCACTCCACACACGCCAAAGTGATCTTCGGCCGGACATCGGTCGCCTTCGCCACGGCGGAGTGCCTTCCTCGCTCAGGACATCAACTACGGCGTGTCAGCCTACGCGCTGACCACGCGGACATGCAAAGTGGGCGCCCTGTGGCGCCCATCCCACCGACCACCGGGCGGACCCGGGGGACGAGAGTAGCGGTGGCCGGACTTGAACCGGCGACACAGCGATTATGAGCCGCTTGCTCTACCATCTGAGCTACACCGCCGTGGCGGGTCCAGCCGGACCCTTTGAGCCCCCTTACGGAATCGAACCGTAGACCTTCTCCTTACCATGGAGACGCTCTGCCGACTGAGCTAAGGGGGCCTGCTCGATCACCCTTCGGGTGTCGCGCAGAGGAAACAGTACACGACCGCGTCGCGGAGGTGAAATCGGATCCCCCCGACAGGTGCCACCCCTGCTCAGGGCACCACACGCAGCCGCGGCAGCTCCCCCGCGACGACCGTCTCGGGGTCGACCTGGGCGCCGAACCACGCCTCCAGTCGCTCGTACGGCAGCGGCCGGCTGAACAGGAAGCCCTGGCCGATCTCGCA
This sequence comes from Micromonospora sp. NPDC049201, assembly GCF_055586805.1. Classification (NCBI taxonomy): domain Bacteria; kingdom Bacillati; phylum Actinomycetota; class Actinomycetes; order Micromonosporales; family Micromonosporaceae; genus Micromonospora; species Micromonospora sp. NPDC049201. Next base: position 208,814 of record NZ_JBVJHM010000002.1, read on the forward strand.
GCCGATGTCCTGGAGCAGTTCCAGGGTCAGCTCGCTCTCCACCCCCTCGGCCACCACCGTCAGGCCGAACTGCTGGGAGAGCGTCACCACCGCGTTGACGATGGCCAGATCACCTGGATCGGTCGCCATGCCCTGCACGAACGACCGGTCCACCTTCACCTCGTGCACCGGCAGCCGGCGTAGTTGGGCCAGCGACGAGTTGCCGGTGCCGAAGTCGTCCACCGAGAGCCGGACCCCGATGTCGCGCAGACAGCGCAGGATCGGCACCGGCCGTTCGGTGCCGTCCAGCACGCCCGCCTCGGTGATCTCCAGCGTGAGCCGCTGCGGCGGCACGCCGTACTCCGTCAGCAGTTCCCGCACCAGCCCCGGGAAGCGCGGGTCGTTCACCGTCCGGGCGGCCAGGTTGACCGAGACGCAGAGCGGCTGCTCGCCGTGGCTCCAGTCGCGGCTGCGCCGCAGGCTCTCCCGCAGCACGAACTCGGTGAGCCGGCCGAGCTGGCCGGTGTGCTCGGCCACCGCCACGAAGTCGTCCGGCGAGACCGTGCCGTGCGCCGGGTGCTCCCAACGCGCCAGGCACTCCACGCCTACCAGGCGGCGGTCCCGCAGCGTGACCTTGGGCTGGAAGTAGACCTCCAGGGCGCCGTCCTCCAGCGCCCGCTTCAGGTCGCCGGCGAGACCGAGCCGGCGCAGCGACCGCGACTCCAGCGCCGGGCTGTAGAGCTGCACGCTGCCCGGCACCGACTTCGCCGCGTTGGCCGCCAGGTCGACGCGCTGGAGCAACGCCACCGCGTCCCCACCGTGGTCGGGGTGGACGGCCACGCCGACGGCGGTGTCCACGTCCAGGGTGAGCGCGTCGAAGACCATCTCGTCCCGGATCTGCTCCCGGAGCTGGGCCGCCAGGTCCAGCGCGGCCTCGACCCCCTCCAGCCGGAGCGTCACCAGGAACTCGTCCCCGCCGGCGCGACCCACCAGCGCCGAGGAGGGCGCGCAGGCCCGCAGCCGCTCGGCCACCTCGACCAGCACCTTGTCGCCGGCCGCGTGGCCCAACGACTCGTTGACCTGGCGCAGCCGGTCCACGTCGAAGAGCAGCAGCGCCACCACCTCGCCGGGGGCGCGGATCTTGACCGCCTCCCCCACCGCCGCGATGAGTCGCCGTCGGTTCGGCAGCTTGGTCAACGTGTCGTGCTCGGCGTCGTGCCGCAGCCGGTCGACCAGGCGGGAGTTCTCCAACGCGACCGCGGCGTGCGCGGCGACGGTCTCCAGCAGCGGCACGTCGGTGCGGCTGAACGAGTTGCTGGCGCCCAGCCGGTTGGCCACCTCAAGGGTGCCGACGACCGCCTGCCCGGAGCGCAGCGGCACCACGATGACGTCCTTGACCCGCTGCTCGGTGAGCGCGGTCCGCAGTTTCCCGTCGGCGCCCGCGCCGCGGGTGAGCACCAGCGTCTGCCCGTCCCGGCGGACCTGCTCGCGCAGGGCGGCGGGCGTGGGCGCCACGTCCAGCAGCCCCGGGTCGGCGATCCGGGAGGTCAGCAGCACCTCCGGGTGGCGGCGCTGCGCGGGCAGCCAGAGCGTCGCGTACTCCGCCTGGAGCATCGCCCGGACGCGACCCAGCAGGGCGTCGGCGAGCGTGCCGTCCTGCCCGCTGCCGCTGACCGCGCGGCTCAGCTCGTACATGTCGGAGAGCGTCCGGTGCTGCCGGAAGAACTGCGCGTACGCGCGGTAGACGAGCGCCAGCGCGGAGATCAGCGCGGACAGCAGGATCAACGACCACCAGTTGGAGGTGATCAGGATCAGGACGATCAGACCGGCGACGATGTTGATGCCGGCGGAGAACAGCGCGGAGGGCGACTTGCGGAACGCGTCGCGGCCGGTCTGCCAGCCCTGGACCAACGTGTAGACGCCGGCCACCGACGTGATGCTGACCAGGTTGACCATGATGGCGGCGGTGAACAGCGTCAGCCAGGTGCGCGGGCCCACGCCCTCGACCGGGGGCAGCGCCTGCAACACCAGCACGGCGAGCGAGGAGCCGGCCGCCGCACGGGCGACGTTGAACCAGAGCTTCGTCGCGCCCATCCGGTGCCAGAGATGGGTGAGGATCGCGGCCCCGGTGCAGATCGCGACCACCGTCAGCGGACGGGTCAGATAGAACGCGAGCACCAACGGGATCTCGGTGATCGTCACACCGAGCGACTGGCGTCGTACGGTGAAGTTGAGCACCGGAAGCCCGGCGGCGACCATCGCCACCAGCAGCACCACCGCCAGCGGCCAGCCGCCGAACGGATGGTCGCTGATCAGACCGGTCACCGTCGCACAGACGACAGCGAAAAGGACGAGCGGCCCGGTGATCAGCCAAGCGTGATCATTGGACCGCGAGCCCTTGACGGGCTGTGCGGACATGCCGCCCCTTCCGTCGATCGACGTTCGCCTGGCTCGGAGGGGACGGTGAACGTCAGCGAGTCGCAGGCATGTTCCAGATGACGTCCGCGGTCTGCATGTCGCCGAGCTCCGGCCCTGCGCCGACCAGGACGCCGCTCATGACAGCGGCAAAAACCAGCATTGAGCCAAGCAGCCGGCCCAGTCTTCGACCAGACATGTTCGCTCTCCTGTCGGGGATGGGACACCGGGGATGGTGGAGGTTCCACGATCGTGCCACAGGGCCCGCACGCAGGAAAGCGGTGGGAACAGGCCCGATCCGACCGTCGAAAAGGTTTCGCCGATCGGCCCGGTGCCAGAGGGACGCGAAGCCAGATCAGCGGGCTCAGGGGCCCCGCGGCCGTCCGTCCATTGCGTATTCCGACCTTCAGCGCGAACTGATCTAGGCGACCTCGAAGCGATCGGGTCGCTGCGCCCGGCCGCACTCCCCATCCCCGTGGCTCGGACGACCCTGGGCATAGACCACCATACCTATAACTCGCCTCAGCACCAGAGGGCGATACGGGTCAATCAATGGCGAATCACCGACACATCCCCTCACCTGCCGGTTCCGCCCTCAGTCGTCCACCGGCATCGGCCACACGTCCCGGGCGTCGTTGAACGCGGGCCCCGGCGGCGGCTCGACCGTGAGCGCCCGGAGCCGGCCGGGCAGCGCCCGCAGCCGGCCCGGCAGCGCCGCCACTCCGCGTCGCGTCGACCGCCACAACCACCGCGCGAGGCAGCCGACGGCGACGACCGCGGCGAGGGCCAGCACGTGGATCAGCACCCAGCCGAGCAGGCCGACATAGAGCATGACCGCACGGTACGACCTTTTTCTTGTACGCGGCGCGGCGGCGCTCAGACCAGGCGTTGGATGCGGAGCCTCGCTCCTGCCGTCCCCGCGCACCCCCGCAGAGGGATATTCGAGAGACAGGAGGGATTTACAGGCGGATCGTGTAGCAGTGCTCGACCAAACTGCCCTCACCCGGCTCCAGGCCGCTGCCATCTTCTGGAGCGTCGGCTCGGGTGCCCCGATGCAGGTGATCGATGCCGCTTGCGACTGCCTCGCCACAGGGGTGGACAGCCCGCACCTCCGGATCCTCGCCGGCGCCTCGTGCAAGAAGGGGAGCGAGAGCGACGAACTACGGCGCTGGCTCGAAGACGCCCTGACAGAGCTTTCCCTCACCTACTACCGAGAGGGATGCAGCGAAGGCCAGGAAGCGGCCCTCCGGATCATGGCCCGAAGGGTGCTCGCACACGACATCACGCCCCGGGATCTGACCATCTGGGCGTACCGCCACATCGGCTGGGACGGCACTCCCATGGCCACCGAGCTGATCGGCCTGGAGAACGCCTACGAGGCGGTGTACCCGGCCACCAGCGCCATGACCGCCGACATCGACGCGGATGTGATGCGCGAGGCTCGACGCTTGGCGGACGACCTGACGGATCGCCGCTGACACAAACGCGCCCGCACGAACACGCCCATCGGCCGCGCCTGGGGTCAGCCCAGAGCGAACCGGTCGCCGTCGAAGTCGGCCACGATCTCCAGCCGACCGCCGAGCGCGGAGACGTACCGCTCGATGGTGCCGACCTCGGTCGCCGGCACCTCACCCTTCTCGATGGCGGCCACCCTCGGCTGCGAGACATGCATGAGGTCGGCGACCTCCTGCTGGGTCAGGCCACGCCGTTCACGCATCTCACGCAGGCGGGTCGCCCGGACCTCGGCGAGCATCCGCTCCTTGTGCTCGGCGACCTTGGCCTCGTCGAGGTTCATTCGAGAGCGGGTGTCCTGCCAACTACGCACCATCAGCGTTGTCCCTTCAACGTCCGCAGGTGTTCGGCGAAGAGCCGGTCAGCCTCGAGGATGCTGGTCTCATACCAGCCCTTCCAGTTGCCGGCCTTGTTCCCGGCCACCAGCAGGATGGCCGCACGGGTCGGGTCGAAAGCGAAGAGGATGCGGACCTCGGTGTCACCCGAGGAACCTGGCCTCAGCTCCTTCATGTTCTTGTAGTCCGAACCCTTGACCCGGTCGACCAGCGGGCGGCCCAACGTGGGGGCCCTCCCTGGCCAGGATGTCGATGGCGGCGGCGATCTGGTCGGCAGAGTCCGGATCTTCTTTGGCGAGGCGGATGAGCCAGTCGTCGATCTCATCGGTTGAGTCGATTCGCCACTCACCTGCACCTCTACCGTAGCCCACGTACAACTCCTGCGTTATAGATCCGATGAGTTCTCGCCGCTGCTACAACGACCAGCCGAGCCACACGTCACGCTCAGACTGCACCGCCAACGTGACCTTCACCGTCCCTCCCCGCAGCCGACGACGGTGGCGGCCGGCTGGAACCCGCCGCGCGTCCTCCTCCGGCACCCACCGTCCGGAGCTGGCCCCTCCGCGCACTCCGGCTGACTTGAGGAGACGGAGTGAAACCCGGTCTCAACCCAAGCCGCTTGACGAAGATCGACCGCCGCGCCACGGCGTCGCCCTGCTCGTCGAGCTGGTAGCCGTCCAGCCACGTCCAGCCGTCGTAGGTGCTCCAGTCGAGGACGCGGATCAGCCGGAAGTGGAACGGCCTCACGAACTGCACGCCGGCCGCCCTGCCCACGAGGAGCAGCACGCCGGGCTTCAGCTCCGTCACTGCCCACAAACCTTGCGCCAAGCGCGGATGCGGGCGCGGGCGACGACCACCCGGGGACACCATCCGTACGGCCGGCAACGCGGGCAGGTGTACGCCACGTGGTAGTCGATGACGGCCCAGGACACCGCCACGATGAGGGGCGTGTCCGGTCTCCGCTCCGGCCTCACGGCTCGCCACCGTGACGACGCTTCCCGCCATCTTCTGTTCGCGCCTGAGCGGCCCGGGTCGCTGGAGAGCGGACCAACGGCAGGACGTTGGCGCCGTCGTTCCGCTTCCCGGTTTCGCCAGGGCGCTCGCTGCTGGTCGGCCACTGCACCAGATCGACCGGCTCGTTGCTGCGGTGGAACCACCTCCAGCGGGGCATCGCGCACCTCCGGCGAATCGTCAACCGACCCCTTCGGCTGCCAACGTGGCGCAGCGGCACGGTCACTGCAACATCTCATCGCGGGTTTCAGACATCGAGATTGACGTCGTGCCATCCGGGCGGGCAGGGTGGCTGAAGTGAGACACACAGGCGGTTGAGGTGAGATTGGGGATCAGATGGCCGAGACGGGATCTTCCGTCCCGCGTCGGCAACTCGGCCGGCTGCTGCGGCAGGCGCGCGAGGAAGCCGGCATCAACCTGGAAGCCGCCGCGAAGACGCTGGAGTGGTCACGGGCCAAGATGTACCGGCTGGAAGCCGGCCACACCTCACTGCGCACCCACGACGTGAACCTCATGTGCCAGCTCTACGGCACCTCGACGGACCTGACCGAAGTCCTCGTCTCGCTCGCCCGGGAGAGCAAGAGCCGGGGCTGGTGGCACTCCTACGGCGACGTCATCCCGGCGTGGTTCGAGTTGTACGTGGGTCTGGAAGCGGCGGCCCGCCACATCCGGCACTACGAGCCGAATCTGGTACCAGGGCTGCTCCAGACACCCGACTACATGTCTGCGGTCTTCAAGACGAAACCCGGTCGAACGCCGCAGGAGGTGGCACAGAAGGTTGCCTTCCGGATGGAGCGACAGAAGCTGCTCGTGCGAAGGAGCCCGGCAGCGCCGCTCTTCGAAGCCCTCATTGACGAGGCAGTCCTTCATCGCCCCATCAGCGATGTGGACGCGTGGCGGGCTCAGTTAGCCCATCTGGTCAACGGGGCCCAGGGAAGGAACATCAAGGTCCGAGTGCTGCCGGCGAACGTTGGCCCACACCGGGCGTCCGTCGCCGGAGCATTCATGATCCTTGACTTTCCGGCGAAGGGCACTCGTCCCGCCGAGCCCAGCACCGTCTACGGCGAGTCGATGACCGGCAGCATCTATCTCGATCGGCCGAGCGAGGTAGAGACTTACTCTTCGGCTTGGGAGACTCTGTGGGACCTTGCCCTGGACGAACGCGCCTCCGAGGATCTGGTGGGCGCCCTGATCAAGGAGACTTATGATGACTGAGATGGCCACGGCCCGCTGGCGCAAGAGCAGCTACAGCGCGAACGAGGGCGCATGCGTCGAGGTCGCCGACAACCTTCCGGGCGTCGTGGGCATTCGGGACAGCAAGGATACCGCTGGCCCCTCACTGACGTTCAGCGCAACCCACTGGGGCTCCTTTGTCGCGTCCGTGAAGGATCCCAGCCGAAGCTGAATCCGACATTCGGGAGAGGCTTGCCACCCCCTCTTTCGGCTCTCATTTCATCTTCAGCGGGACGCCATCGCGGGGCAAGTTGGATGACGCCATTACTATGTGGCGTGCCGGCCCTGCCCGAGCCAGCCGGACTCCGCCCACCGTGCCAGGGGATCTGAGCGGCGATCGACTGGCCGCCAGGGAGGAAGCCAGCGGCGGTCAGTTGGCGGCGGGTGGCGTAGCCGGGCGGGGCACCCTGCCACCAGTAGGTGGGGATGCCGTGCGACGTGCCGCCCGGGTCGAAGTAGGCAGCGCAGATGCGGGACATCAGGCCGCGCGGTGCGGGATCGGATGGCCATCAGCTCGGCGGCGGCGCGGGGCACGCGGGCCTCGGCCCGCCGCAGCCGCCGCCAGTCCAGAGTGGTCAGGCTGCCGTGGTCGTCGGCGTCGAGCAGGGTGATTTCGGCGTCGAGCACGTCGGCTGAGCCACCCAGCATTCGTAGTGCACGCCCTCATGCGGATCTACGCAAAATGCGTCTATGACCAAGCGGAGGCCGCCCAACGACACGTAGAAGCTGCGCTAGGCGGATCTTCCGACCGACCTTCAAACGAGTACGTCCCCCGCGATAGGCGGGGGACGTACCTACAAAGACAAAATCAGTCGCCTGGGGGAAGAACGGCCCGAGCTTTCTCGCATCATCTCCCCCATCGTCGTTTCCATAGTAAAACCAAGATCTGCCAGGCTAAGGGCGTTATCGGCTGCATCAGCCGGAGGACCAGCCACGAAGTGAGTAGCCCAAATCATCCCCTCAGCAACGTTCATAGCTACTGCGACTGAGTCCCCGGAGGGCCCAAACTGGTCGGTAAGCCAGCGAACGGTATCGGATGGGACTACGCAGACGTAAAGGACCTCACCAGACAGAGTCCGCGGTACAGACAGAAGCCCTGGCCGCTGATCCTGCACAGCAAGGGCAGCAACAATTCGATGGGCAGTTGCTTCCCGCTCTTGCCGGTGCTCGTCACCGGCGATCCGCACTACAAGATCACCTTCTGGGGTAGAGACGACCTTCTCGATGTGAGCCCGTTTTTCCACGGCAGAGAGGTCGACACCGGCGAACTCCAGCAAACCAGGAAGGTCAGCGGAAAGCTCCTTAAGGGTGTCGCGACCACCGATCAGCCCGGGTACCTGCGGACTGCGGACCGTCCACCCGAACTCACCTTCGTCGCTGAAGATCAGATCAATCGGCGCTCGGTCAGGCACGCCTAATCACCTCCTCCGCTTCAGCCAAGCTAAGTCCAGCTTGCTTCACCAGTATGTCTCGGACTGTACGGGGGGCGACAGTAGCTCGGTCGTGGAAGGCGAAGATCAAGTCAGGCCTGCCCGGGGCGCTCAGCTTCCGGTGAGAGCCCACCTGGTGTACCACCTCGTACCCCAACTCCCTCTCAAGGAAGCGGAGCATCTTCTTGGCACCGAGGGAAGGCCACAGGCTACTCAAGGCAACAGCCCTCTCGTCATATCCGACGTCATCGCTTGCCACGCCGACACGCATCCGACACGACCGCCAAGCCGTAGTGGTCCCGAGTGAGAGTGAGTGGGACCAATGAGAACGGCTCCCGACCTGCATTTCTGCTGGTCAAGAGCCGTTCTTGCACCTGGTGGCGGGTAGAGGATTCGAACCTCTGAAGCTTTCGCGACGGATTTACAGTCCGCTCCCATTGGCCGCTCGGGCAACCCGCCAGGGCACCCACCGCGTCGTGACGCGGCAGCGGAAGCAAGGATAGCGGTTGTCCCCGCCCCCTGCGCAACGGGGTACCGTCAGGGGGTCCCACGCTGGTCAGTGCGGGACGGATCAGGACACACCGCCGGACAGCAGGAGCATGATCATGGCAGCGAGCCCGTCGTTCGACATCGTGAGCAAGGTTGACCGCCAGGAGGTCGACAACGCCCTCCGCCAGGCGGAGAAGGAGCTCGCGACGCGGTTCGACTTCCGCGGGACCGGGGCCGAGATCTCCTGGTCGGGCGAGGAGGCGATCAGCCTCCAGGCGGAGACCGAGGAGCGGGTGCGCGCCGCGCTTGACGTCTTCAAGGAGAAGCTGATCAAGCGGAACATCTCCATGAAGTCGCTGGACGCGGGCGACCCCCGGTCGTCCGGCAAGATCTTCAAGATCGACGCCAAGGTGATCCAGGGCATCGACACGGAGAAGGCCAAGGCGATCAGCAAGAAGATCCGCGACGAGGGCCCGAAGGGCGTGCAGGCGCAGATCCAGGGCGACCAGCTCCGCGTCACCGGCAAGAAGAAGGACGACCTTCAGGCCGTCATCTCGCTGCTCAAGGGCGAGGACTTCGGGGTCGCGCTCCAGTTCACCAACTACCGCTAGGAGCGCCGGCGTCAGTCGTCGCCGACGTGCTCGGCCAGGATCGCCAGGAGGCGGTTCAGCTCCCGGTGGTCCCGTTCGCCGAGCCGCCGCCGGGTGGAGTCGTCGAGCGCGTCGACCAACCGGGCCGCCTCGCGCAGCAGCGCCGCTCCGGTGTCGGTCACCCGGATCGGCGCGGCTCGGCCCCGACCACGGCCGGCGGTCCGCTCGACCAACCCTCGGGCCTCCATCTGGTCCAGCAGTGGGCCCATGCTCTGCGGTGTGGTCAGCACGGCCCGCGCGAGGTCGGCGGAGGTCACGCCGGGCGATTCGGTGAGGACCGCCAGCACGCTGAACTGGCGGGGTGAGAGCCCGGTCGGGGCGAGCGCCGAGGCGAAGCGGCGTTCCAGCCGGCCGGCCAACCGGACCAGGCGGTACTCCAGGAACTCGTCGGGCGGTCGCCCGGGCGTACGGCTCGTCACGGCTCCACCGTACCGAGCGCGGCTGACGTGGCAGCGAGAATCAGTTGCCTGATACTCTGAGTATCAGGCAACTGATTCTTGGGAGGTTCCATGTCCACGACCACCTCGGGCGCGACCGGAGTCGCGCTGCTCCGGTCCACCCGGACGCTCACCCTGGCGGCGGCGCTCTGCCTCGCCGTGCAGCTCTTCGGCAATCTCTACGAGGAACTGGTCAGCAACGTCGCCGTCCTCGCCCGGCCGCAGCCCGGCGAGGCGGTGGGCGCCCTCGACGCCGGCAGCCCGATGTACTACTACCTGCCCTGGGCGCCACTCGGGGTGGTCCTCGTCGCGGTGCTCGCGCACCGGCTCGCCACCCGTGGCGCACCGGGCTGGGTGGTCCGTCGGCTGCGGCTCGCCCTGGCCGCGCTGGCCGTCGCGGTGGCGGCTAAGGCGGTGCTGATCTCCTCGGTGAACCCGCGCTTCCGCGACCCGGCCGAGGACGCCGCGACGCTGCGGGAACTGGCGACACTCTGGGCCGGGATCAACGGGCTGGCGATCGTCGCGGTGGCCGTCGCGTTGACGCTGCTGCTGTCCTGGCGCGCACGGGTCGCCGACCACGGCCCGGTCGCCGCGACCGGCTCGGTCCCCCGCGTCGCGGTCGTCGCAGGAAAGGGCTGAGGCGAGACAGCGACATACTGCCGCGACCTTCGTCCGCCGCGCCGCTACGCTGCCGGCATGTGCCGGTACGCCATGACCTTCTACCGGGTCCACTACGTGTGCGTGCCGTGCCGTCGCAGCCACAAGTACGCCTGGGACGACGCCACCCACCGCTGCGCGTCGTGCCGGCGGCCGATGGTGTTGGCCGGGCACGACTTCGCGGCGCCCCGCCGCCGGAACGACTCCGGCTGGGCGGCGGTCGCGGCGGTGCTCGGGGCGGGCCTGCGGTACGAGGGGTTCGAGGTGTGCGGCTGCGGGCGGGAGCCGAAGTTCCGGCCCCGCACGAGTGCCCAGGTACGGGCGCGGCGGCGGGTCGGCCACCGGCTCGGGGTGTCGGAGGCCGTCGCGCTGGCCGCCCGTGACCCGTACGACGCCAGTTCTTCTGCCCTGAGGCAACTTCGTTGAGGTGAGGGTCCACCGTGCGGTCGGGTGGGAGCCATGCCGCTCCTCCCCTACCGCCCGGTCCTCGCCCAACCCGTGCTGCGCCGGCTGCTCCCCGGGCTCGCGGTCTCCGCGCTCGGCGACGGGCTGGCCCTGGTCGCGGTGACGTGGCTGGCGCTGGAACTCGCGCCGGTCGGGCAGCGCGGCACCTGGACGGCGTTCGCGGTGGCCGCGTACACGTTGCCGGGCGCGGCCGGCGCGGTGCTGTTGGGGCGCGTGCTGGGCGGGCGCAGCGGGGCGCAGCTCGCCGGCTGGGACGCGACGCTGCGGGCACTGGCGTTGGGGGCGATCCCGGTCGCGCACCTCGCCGGGGTGCTGGACGTCGGGCTGTACGTGGCGCTGCTCGCCGCCTCCTCGCTGCTGCACCCGTGGGGGTCGGCCGGCCGGTTCACGCTGGTGGCCGAGCTGCTGCCGGAACGGGATCACCTGGCCGGCAACGCGCTGCTCGGGCTGTTCGGGCAGGCGGCCACCGTGGTCGGGCCACCGTTGGCCGGGCTGCTCATCGCCGGGACGGGCGCGGTGTCGGTGATCGCGATCGACGCGGCCAGTTTCGCGGTGCTGGCGGTCAGCTACCGGCTCGTGGTCCCGGCCGTACGCCGTCGCGCGGGTCGGGCGGCGGGCGTCGGCCCGTCGCGTACCTCCGGTTTCCGGGTCATCGGCCGGGACCGGTCGCTGCTCGGCCTGCTGGCGTTGAGCTGCGGGTTCTTCTTCCTGTTCGGGCCGTTCTACGTGGCCATGCCGGTGCACGTGACCGAGGACCTGCACGCGTCCGCCGCGACGCTGGGCGGCTACTACACCGCGTTCGGCGTCGGGTCGCTGGCCGGTGGGCTGCTCACCGGCCAGCTGCGGGACCGGCCGCTGCGACCCACGCTGCTCGGCATCGTGGTGGCGTTCGGGGCGGCGCTGCTGCCACTGGGTCTGGGCGCGCCGGTCGTGGTGTCGTTGCCGGCGTTCGCGGTGGCCGGTCTGGTCTGGGCGCCCTACCTGCCGACCGCGACCGCGTTGTTCCAGCGGCGGGCCGGCGCGGCGGAGCTGCCCCGGGTGCTGGCCGCCAACGGCGCGGTGGCGGTGCTGGCGGTGCCGCTGGGCACGATGCTGGGCGGCCCGGCGACCGCCGCGCTGGGCGCGCGGCCCACGCTGCTGGTGTGCGCGGTCGGGACCGTCGCGCTGGGTCTGCTCGCGGCCGGGGTGGGCGCGCTGCGCCGGCCCGGTGCCGGTCCGCCGGCCGGGCCGGAGCCGCCGTCGGGGCCGGACCGGTCCGGCCCGGGGACGACCCACCCGGATCGGGTACGCGCCGGAGCGCCCTGATCCCGGTGCAACCGCCGGAGCCGCCACGGGGTGTCGAGGGGTGGACAGCGGACAGCGGGAGGTGGGCATGGACGGCCCCGAGGATTTCGACGCCTTCTACACGGCGACGGCCCGGCGCACGGTGCACCACGTGTACGCGCTCTGCGGCGACCTGGCCGAGGCGCAGGACGTGACGCAGGAGGCGTACGCGCGGGCCTGGCAGCGGTGGTCGACCGTCGGGGCGTACGAGGATCCGGAGGGCTGGGTGCGGATGGTGGCCTGGCGGCTGACCGCGAACCGGTGGCGCGGCCTGCGGCGCTGGTTCGCGGCGCGGGCACGGCTGGGCCGGGAGTCGCCGGTGTCCGGGCCGAACCCGGACCGGGTGGCGGTGCTGGCGGCGTTGCGCCGGCTGCCGGACGCGCAGCGGCTGGTGGTCGTCCTGCACCACCTGCACGACCTGCCGGTGGCGGAGATCGCCCGGAGCACCGGGATGCCGGTCGGGACGGTCAAGTCGTACCTGTCCCGGGCGCGCGCGGCGCTCGCTGTCCTGCTCGACGACCAGAGTGACGAGAAGAAGGAGGAAGCCGATGTCGGCACGCGTTCGTGAGGCGCTGCGGGAGTTGGAGCAGGACGTGGCCGGGCTGCGGTTGAGCCCGTCGACCGAGGTACGCGCGCGGGGCCGGGCCCGGGGCCGGCGACGGACGGTGGCGCTGGCGGGCGTGGCCGCGGTGGCGGTCACCGGCGGGCTGGCGGCGCTGCCGGCGCTGAACGGAGCGCCGGCGCCGGTGGCCGGCGCGGCGGGTACGCCGTCCGCGACGGTGGCCGTCGAGTGCGCGCGGGACGCGCCGCTGCGGCTGGACGTCGTCCTGCGCCCCGGGGCCACCGCGCCGCAGATGGCGGAGGTGAACTACCGGATCGCGCAGGCGCGCGGCGAGACGGGGCTGCGCTGCGGCGGCCAGACGGTGGCGTCGCGGCCGGACCGGGAGGGGCGGTCCGTCCTGTCGGTGGTGCTCGCGACCGGAGAGGACGCCGCGCCGATCCGGGCCGTCGTGGACGGGCTGCCCGGCGTCGAGCGGGTGGTGGTGACCGGCGACCGCTGACCGGGCTCAGGCGGCGAGCGACTGCTCGGCGCGGACCGCGGACGCCTCGGCGCGGGCGATCGGGCCGGTGGGCAGTGCGGCGACCACCGCCCCGACGGCGACGGCCGCGCCGGCGAAGAGGAACGCCCACGGCACGCCGCGGGCGTGGTCGACGATCAGTCCGGCGACCGCGCCGCCGGCCGCGCTCGCCGCGACCGACATGGTCACCACCCAGGTGTACGCCTCGTTGAGCATGCCGGCCGGGGCGATCCGCCCGACGAGCGTGTTCTCCAGCGTGAGTGCGGGCGCGATGGCGGCGCCGCCGAGCACCAGCGCGACGCCGAGCGCGGCCGGGCCGGGCATCACCGCGAAGACGACGAAGCTGGCCGCCACCGCGCCGAGCAGCCAGGCGAACTGGCGGGTCATGTTGGCGGCCGGCTTGCGTACCCCGAAGGTGAAACCACCGGCGGCGCTGCCGATGCCCCAGACGGCGAGCAGCACGCCGGCCAGGCTCTCCGGGTCGGCGGCACCGCTGTTGCCGGCGAAGGCCGGAACGATCACGCCGGACGCGCCGAACGCGACGCCGAGGCTGGCCACGCAGAGCAGCAGCGCGGGGAAGCCACCGACCCGCAGCGGGCCGAGCCCCCGGGCGTGGTGTTCGCGCGGGTGCGGGCGCCAGGCGCGCATCACCCGGCCGAGCGCGACCGATCCGGTGCCGACCAGGGTGACCACGGCGGCGCCGAGCAGCGCCGTGGACGCGTCGGCGAACAGCACGAAGCCGGCCACCAGCAGCGGGCCGAGCACGAAGACGACCTCGAACAGGGAGGTCTCGGCCGCGAGCGCGGTGTTGCGCAGGTGCACGCGCCCGCTGGCCGGCGTGGTCAGATCGTTCCAGGCGCCCCGGATGGCGGCGGTCAGCGGCGGGTACGTGCCACCGGCGACGCCCGCCGCGAGGTAGATCAGGGCGAGGTTGCCGGCGTCGGAGCGGCTGGCGCCGAGCAGCCCGAGCAGCGCCAGCGGGTGGGCCAGCGCGGTGGCCAGCAACACCGGGGTGGGGCCGACCCGGTCGGCGATCCGGCCGGCGATCGGGCTGAGCGCGGCGCCGGAGAGCGCGTAGATGCCGCCGGCGACGGCGGCGAGCGAGTAGCGGCCGGTGACCTGCTCGACCACCAGCAGCAGCGCCAGCGGGGTCATGCCGATCCCGAGCCGCCCGATGATGCCGAGGATCAACAGCATCGGCGCGCCGGGGATCCGCCAGACACCCAGGTACTGGCGCAGCGCGGCCACTGTCGACCTCCAGGGATGTAACGAGTCAGAAGCCTTTCGACCCTAACGCCGACCGGGGGCGATGGGAACGTCCGGCTGCCTCACAGTGGCCCGGCCCACCCGGATCGCGCCAGCGATTTCCGGCATTCCGTCCCGCCGCGGTCATCCGGCGTCGGAGAGTCGGGAGGGAGACCGGGGTCGAGGAGGAGCGGTGAGCCACCCGAGGGGCAGGTTGCTCGGGCTCGTCGCGCTCGCCGCGGCCGTCCCGGTGCTCCAGAACGTGCTGTTCCTGGCGCTGGACTTCCGCAGCGCGGAGGGCCTCTCCCCGCAGGGCTCGGCGGTCTGGCCGTACGACTCGTACAACGACATGCGGTGGCTGCTGGTCTACCACGACTCCTGGCAGGAGTACGCGCTCGGGCTGGTGGTCGCCGTCGGGCTGCGCGGGCTGCTCTGCGCCGGCCTGGTGAGCCTCGCCTGGCCGGCCGAGGCGCCCCGGCCGGACCGGCGGCGGATCCTGCGGCGCAACCTGGGGATCGCGGCGTTGACCGCGGTGATCGTCACCCCGTTCGCCGCGCTCGCCGTCGCCGCCGGCGTGGTGTCGCTCTCCTGGTTCGTGTTCGCCGCGGTGGGGCCGATGCTGCTGCTCGCGCCGTTCCTGCAACGGGCGGCGGTCAACGCCCACGGGTGGCGCGGGCTGCCGTCGGCGGCGCTGGTCGGCTGGTCGCTGGCCGACTTCGTGCTGATCACCGTGGCCGGGGCGGTCGTCTGGCGGGTGCCCGGCTGGTGGACGCTGCTGGTGGCGGCGCTCGCCGGGGCCGCCAACGGGCTGCTGTGGAACCGGTCGGTCCGCGCGGCGTTGCTGCCGTCCCGGGTCCACTGGCCCCGGGTCCCGGTGACCCCGATCGTGGTCGTGCTCGCGCTGGCCATCCCGCTGGCGGCCCAGGTGGTGACGTCGCGTCCGGCCTACCAGGTGAGGACGTTCCGGCCGCCGCTGCTCGACCGGCCGCTGCCCGCCTCGGTCCGGTACGCGGTGATCGTGATCGGCACGCACGACTCGCGGTACGACGGGCGGCCCGCCGTCGACCCGGCGGCGGAGACGTTCTCCTACGCCGGCCCGGACGCCGCCGGTCGGCCGCTGCCGTACACGCCGCAGGACACGCATCGCTCACTGGATTCGAGCGCGGCCCTGCTCGCCCGGCAGGTGGACGCGTTGCACGCCCGGACCGGCCGCCCGGTGGCGCTGCTCGGCGAGAGCGAGGGCGCGATGGTGGGGCGGACCTACCTGCGCGACCGCCCGGACTCGCCGGTCAAGGCACTGCTGATGTTCAGCCCGCTGGTCCGCGCCGCCCGCGTCTACTATCCGCCGGAGGACGCGGCGACGGGCTGGGGGATCGCTCCCGGCTGGCAGTTGCGCGGGATCTTCGCGCTGGTGGCCCGCGTCAGCGGGGGCGGGGACAGCCCTGACGAGCCGTTCATCCACTCGCTGCTGGCGAACGCCCCGTTCTACCGGTTCCAGACCATGTGCCCGGTCCCCGGCGTACGGATGGTCGCCTTCCTGCCGACGGTCAGCGCGACGGAACTCCCGCCCGGCCCGTTCACCCAGATCCCGGTCTACGAGGTGCCCGCCCTGCACGGCGGGCTGCTGGGCCAGCCGGACGTCACCGACCGGGCGATCGACTTCCTGGAGGGCCGGGACGTCCAGCAGCGGCGGTCCGAGTACCCCACGCTGCAACTGCTCGGCGCGGCCTGGCAGGTCCCGGCGCTGGCGGCCACCATCAACCCTATCTGGCGGGGTCAGGTGACGCCGGGCCCGCCGTTCTCCACCGCGCGGCTCTGCGGGCAGTAGCGCTGACGCCCGGACCGGGGCCCGCCGCCGCACATTCCGCCGGAGACAGGGGCTGCCGTACCGATCGGTACGGGGTAGGTTCCTCATCGAATTGAGTCCATGCCAACGGCGGCAGGGTCGCCGCCGGCGTCTACGGAGGTCGGATGAGCGGCACGGCGGGTGCGCCGTCGCGGGTCGAGACAGCGGACCCGTCAGCCCGATGACCGACCCCGCGACGCCCGGCTACCGGGCGCTCTTCCGGCATCCGGTGGCGTCCCGGCTGCTGATCGCCCGGGGCATCTCCGAACTGGGTGACTTCGTCGGGCTCGCCGCGCTGCTGCTGCTCGCCTACGACCAGACCGACTCGGTGCTCGGGCCGGCCGCCGTCTACGCCGCCCGGACGCTGCCCGCGCTGCTGGTCGCGACCGTGTTCAGTGGCTGGCTGGACGTGCCGGCCCGACGCACCATGCTGGTCGGGCTGTCGCTGGCCGGCGCGGCGCTCATCGCCGTACCGGTGGTGGTGCCCGAGCCGCTGCCGGCGATCGTGGCCGCCGGGCTGCTCGGCGCGGTCCGGGCCGGGTATTCGAGCGTGCACGTGGCGGTCACCGCCGAGGCGGTGGCGGCGCCGCTGCGGTTGCCGCTGTTCGGGCTCTCCGCGTTCGCGAACCAGAGCGGCCAGGTGGTCGGCCTGGTCGCCGGCGCGAGCATGACGGTGGCGCTCGGCCCCCGGACGGCCCTGGTGATCGACCTGGTGTCGTTCCTGCTCGCGGCCGTGGTGCTCGCCGGCCTGCCGGTCGGCCGGCAGGAGAGCCGGGGTCCCCGACCGCCCGCCACCGCCGGCCTGCGGATCATCGCCGGTCATCCGGTCCTGCGCGGGGTGGCCCTGCTGACGGTGACCACCGCGCTGTCCGGGGCGCTGCCGGAGACGCTCGCCCCGGACCTGACCGGCGGGGCCTGGCGACCGGTGCTGCTGGCCGCCTCGTCGTTCGGTGGGGCCGTGTTCGTGCTGGTGGTCGGGCGTCGGAGATGGCTCGCCCGGATCGCCGGTCAGGTCCTCGCCACCCGCGCGCTCGGCACCGCGTTCCTGCTGGCCGCCCTGCTGGTGGTGACCGGCGCCCCGCTCTGGGCGCTGGCCGTGGCGAACGCGCTGGTCGGCGCCGGTGGCGGCTGGCTGATCGGCGCGCAGGCGACGTTCGCGCGGTTGGCGCCCCGGGAGCGGATGGGGCAGGTGGAGGCGACCATGGTGGCCGGCAACATCATGCTCTCCGGCGTCGGGATCTTCCTGCTCGGCGGCACCGCCGCGTTGTTCGGTCCGGCCGCGGCCTACCTGGCGGCGGGGCTGCTGCTGCTCGTCGTGGGGCTGTTCACCCGGCTGGACCGGATTCCCGAACCGGCCTGAGACCGGCCCCGTCGGGAGGCGGCCCGAACGCGACTCCGCCCGCGTCCGGGGCCGGACGCGGGCGGAGGTGACGGACGGACGGGTCAGCGCTGGAACTGCACCGGCCCGGAGTTGCGGGCCATCTGCTCCAGCCGGGCCACCCGCTGCTCCATCGGCGGGTGGGTGGCGAACATCGCGGCGATGCCGCCGCCCCGCTTGAACGGGTTGTCGATCATCAGGTGCGCGGTGCTGGCGAGCTGACCCTGCGGCGCGAGCGGGCGGGCCTGCGTACCCATGTGGATCTTCTTCAGCGCGCTGGCCAGGGCCAGCGGGTCGCGGCTCAGCTCCGCGCCGGACTGGTCGGCCTGGTACTCCCGGCTGCGGCTGATCGCCAACTGGATCACGGTAGCCGCGATCGGGCCGAGAATCAGGGTGAGCAGCAGCACCGCCGGGTTCGGGCCGTCCTCGTCGTCCGAGGAGCCCAACGGGATGAACCAGGCGATGTTCGCCAGCATGGTGATGATGCCGGCCAGACCGGCCGCCACGCTGGAGATCAGGATGTCCCGGTTGTAGACGTGGGACAGCTCGTGCCCGATCACGCCGCGCAGCTCCCGGTAGTCCAGGATCTCCACGATGCCCTGCGTGACGCAGACCGCCGCGTGCTCCGGGTTACGCCCGGTGGCGAACGCGTTCGGCTGCGACGTCGGGCTCACGTAGAGCCGGGGCATCGGCTTGCCTGCCTGCGTGGACAGCTCCCGCACCATGCGGTACAGCTCGGGGAACTGGGCCTCGCTGACCGGCTGCGCCTTCATCGAACGCAGCGCCAGCTTGTCGGAGTAGAAGTAGGTCACGCCGTTCATCACCAACGAGACGAGCACGGCGATGACGAGACCGCCGCTACCGCCGAACCAGTAGCCGACCGCGAGGATCAGCGAGGTCAACAGGCCGAGCAGCGCTGCGGTCTTGAGACGGTTGTGATGCACGATCGCTCCTTCGGTGCCGCGGGACCACACGGGAACCCGCTGACCGGTCCAACACACCGGTACCCGTCAACCATCCGGCTCATGGCTGAAAGTTGACTGGGGATTCCTGTGCGCCCGCTGAACCGACCGCCCACCCGGGCAGGAACCGGTCAGCGGGCCGCCACGTCCAGCACGAGCTGCGGCGCGACCCCGATCACCACGGCCGCCACGGTGGCCACCCCGAGCGCGACCGCCACCGCGCGGGCCGGTCGGGCCGCGGCGACGCCGCTCGGCACCCCGTAGAGCGACGCCGTCACCCGCAGGTAGTACGCCAGGCCCAGCACCGCGTTCAACGCCACCACCAGGGCCAGCCAGCCGGCGTGCCCGGCCAGCAGCGACCGCACCACCGTCACCTTGGCGAACAGCCCGGCCAGCCCCGGCGGCAGCCCGGCCAGCCCGATCAGCGCCAACGCGAACGCGCCACCCACCCACGGGTGCCGCCGCGCCGCGCCGCGCAGGTCGGCGAGCGTGCCGCCGTCACCGTCCGCCGGCCGCAACGCCACCACCGCGGCGAACGCGGCCAGCTCCAGCAGCACGAAGAACACGGCGTACGCGACCGCTGCCGCGTACGCCGTGGCGCGGGCGTCCGGGGTGCGCCCGGCGGCCAACGCCAACGCGCCCAGCGGGGCCAGAATGTAGCCCGCCTGGGCCACCGACGACCAGGCCAACAACCGCACGGTACGCCGCTGGCGCAGCGCCACCAGGTTGCCCACGGTCATCGTCAGCACCGCCAGCAACGCCAGCACCGGACCCGTCACCCCACCCGGCAGCGCCCGCTGCACCACCGCCAGCAACGCCACCACGCCGCCCAGCTTCGACGCGGTCGACAGGTACGCGGCCACCGGCAGCGGCGCGCCGTCGTAGGTGGCCGGCGCCCAGGCGTGGAACGGCACCGCGGCGACCTTGAACGCCAGCCCGGCCACCACCAGCGCCACCGCGACAGTGGTCAGCGGCAGGTCGGTCAGGTCGTCCCGCGCCGCCAGGGTGGCGCCGAGCCGGTCCAGGTGCAGGCTGCCGGTGACCGCGTAGAGCAACGCCGCGCCGAGCAGCGTCACCGTGGTGGCGACCACGCTTACCACGAAGAACGTCACCGCCGCCTCGGCCCCGGCCAGGCTCGCCCGGCGCAGCCCGACCAGCACGTACAACGGCAGCGTCAACGTCTCCAACGCCACGATCAGCGTGATCAGGTCACCGGCCGCGCCGAGCACCACGCCGCCGGTCATCGCGCAGGCGAGCAGGAAGCAGTACTCGCCGGCCGGCGTGCGCCCGGCGCGCAGCAGCGGACCGGAGATCGCCAGCACGCCGAGCGTGAGCAGTGCGATCACCACCGCCGCCAATGCCGCCCGACCGTTCCACACCCAGGAGCAGTCCGCGTCGACGCAGAACGTGCGCCGGGTGCCGGCCGCGCTCACCAGCGCCGCACCGGCCGCGGTGCCGGCCGCGCCGAGCGCCGCCACCGCCACCGTCACCGCCCGACGGGCCACCAGCAGGTCCACCAGGAGCACCAGGATCGCGGTGCCGGCGGCCAGGTAGCCCGGCAGCAACGCCACGTTGTCGACGCTCTGCACCAGACTCATGGCACGACCCCCAGCAGCGCCTCCACCGGGCCGGAAGCGTAGGACAGGACCAACGCCGGGGCCAGGCCGACCGCCAGCGCCAGCAGCACCAGCGGCGCCCAGGCGGTCAGCTCCGCGCCGGCCAACCCCGGCCCGAGCGGGGCCACCGCCGGGGAGGGCCGGCCGTGGGTGACCCGGCGCAACAACCGCAACAGGTACGCGGCGGCCAGCGCGCCGCCCAGCGCGGCCAGCACCGCCAGCGTCAGCCACAGCGGGCCGCCCCGCCGCACGGCCGCCACCACCGCGAACGCCTCACCCCAGAAGCCGGCCAGACCGGGCAGCCCCAGCGAGGCGACCGCCGCGAAGCCCAGCAGCCCGGCCAACCGGGGCGCGGTCTCCCGCAACCCGGACAGCTCGGCCAACGAACCGGTGTGCGTCCGGTCCTTGACGGCCCCGGCCAGGAAGAACAGCAGCCCGGTGAGCACCCCGTGGGCGATGTTGCCGATCAGCGCCGCCTGGAGGCCGGTGGCGGTGAGCGTGGCCACCCCCAGCAGCACGAAGCCCATGTGCCCCACGCTCGAATACGCGATCAGCCGCTTCAGCTCGTCCTGCGCCAGGCAGACCAGGCCACCGATCAGAATGGCCGCGACGGCGAGCGCGCCGAGCACCGGCGACGCCCAGCGGGCCCCCTCCGGGGCCACCCCCACCGCCACCCGGATCAGCCCGTAGGTGCCCATCTTGAGCAGCACCCCGGCCAGGATCACGCTGCCCACGGTCGGTGCCTGGGTGTGCGCGTCGGGCAGCCACGAGTGCAGCGGCCAGAGCGGGCTCTTCACCGCGAACGCCAACGCCAACAGCGTGAACGCGGCGAGCTGGGTGCTCCGCGACAGGCCGGCGCCGCCGGTCAACGTGACCAGGTCGGCGGTGCCCGCGGCGGCCACCACGACGTAGACGCCGACCAGCAGCAACACCGAACCGAACAGCGTGTAGAGCGCGAACTTGCGGGCCGCCCGCCGCCGGTCGTCGCCGCCCCAGCCGGCGATGATCGCGTACATCGGCAGCAGGACGACCTCGAAGAAGAGGAAGAACAGCACCAGGTCCAGCGCCAGGAACGTGCCGAGGATGCCCACCTCGACCACCAGCAGCAACGCCACCAGCGCCCGCCCGCTGCCGCCGCCGGCCGGCACCCGCCACCACGTGTAGCCGCAGCAGAGCAACGTGAGCAGCGCGGTCAGCACCACCAGCGGCCAGGAGATACCGTCCACGCCCAGGTGGAAGCGCAGGTCGAGGCCCGGCACCCAGGGCACGTCGAGCCGGTGCCACGGCTGCACCGCCGGGCGCGGACCGTACCCGAACCAGCCGTGCTCGCCGCCGACCAGCGGCAACGTCGCCAGCAGCGTCAAGGCGGCGGCGACGGTGCCGACCAGCCGGCCGGCCCGGTCACCCGGCACGGCGGCGGTCGCCACCGCGCCCAGCGCCGGGACCGCGAGCACGGCCACCAGCAGAACCTGCCCGAACGTCATGAGGTGACTCCGATCAGGGCGACCGCCAGGCCGATCAGCAACGCACCGGCCAGCACGCCGGCCGCCGCGCGGGGCAGCGCCGCCCGGTGCAGCGCGGCCAGCCCGCCGCCCGCCTCCACCGCCGCCCGGCCGGCGCCCTCGACCAGGCCGTCCACGCCCAACTCGTCGCCGGCCCGCACGGCCCGCGCCAACGCGCCGGTCGGGCGTACGACCAGGGCGTGCTGGACGTCGTCGAGCCGGAACGCCCGGGCGAACACCGGACGCAGCGGACCCAGGAAGCGGGCCGGGTCGGCGGCCGGGTCCCGACGCCAGCCGGCCCAGGCCCCGCCCGCGCCGGCCACCAGCAGCAGGAACGGCAGGATCAGGTTCGGCGCCAGGTGCACCAGCTCGACCGCCTCGCCGGAGGCGTCACCCGGCACCCGCAGGCGGTCGGCGAACCAGGGCGCGAACGCGGCCAGCCCCAGCAGCGCCGCCGGGACCGCCAACAGCAGCACCGGCAGACGCAGCGATGCCGACGGATCGTGCGGCCGGAGCAGCGGCGTACGGGTCACGCCGAAGAACACGCGCAGCAGCAGGCGGGTCGCGTACCAGGCGGTGACCGCCACCCCCAGCAGCCCGGCCAGCCAGACCAGCCAGCCCACCCACGGCGCGGTCGGGCCGGCGTCGTCGAGCGCGGCGGCCTCGGCGGCGGCCAGCACGCCGTCCTTGCTCCAGAAACCGGACAGCGGCGGCACCCCGGCCAGCGCGCCGAGCCCCACCAGCATGCACCAGAACGTGACCGGCATGGCGGCGCGCAGGCCACCCATCCGGGACATCAGCGTGGTGCCCACCGCGTGGATCACCGCACCGGCGGCGAGGAACAGCAGCGCCTTGAACGCGGCATGGGTGAGCAGGTGGAACAGCGCGGCGGCCGGCGCGCCGACCGCCAGCGCGCCGGTCATGTACCCGATCTGGGAGACCGTCGACCAGGCCAGCACCCGCTTGAGGTCGTCCTGGGCGGTGGCCGCGAACGCGCCCAGCAGCATCGTGACCGCCGCCATCACGCCCAGCACGGCGAGCGCGGCCGGGGCCCGTTCGAACAGCGGGAACAGCCGGGCCACCGCGTAGACCCCGGCGGCCACCATGGTCGCGGCGTGGATCAGCGCGGAGACCGGCGTCGGGCCGGCCATCGCGTCCGGCAGCCAGGTGTGCAGCGGGAACTGGGCGCTCTTGCCGGCCACGCCGGCCAGCAGCAGCAGACAGGCCGCGGTCAGCGTGCCGGTGCCGTAGTCGTGCGCCAGCACGTCGGCGATCCGGAAACTGCCCGCGCCCACGCCGAGCAGCGCGATGCCGAGCAGGAAGCCCACATCACCCACGCGGGTGACCAGGAACGCCTTCACCGCCGCGCCGGGCGCCTCCGGCAGCCGCCGGTCGTGGGCGATGAGCAGGTACGAGCAGATGCCCATCACCTCCCAACCGACCAGCAGCATGATCAGGTCACCGGAGACCACCACGGTCAGCATGGCGGCGGTGAAGAGGCTGAGCTGCGCCGCGTACGGCGGGTAGCGGTGGTCCACGTCCACGTCGTCGTGCGGCCCGCGACGCAGGTAACCGGTCGAGTAGACCTGCACGGCCAGCGCCACCATGGTGACCGCGGTGGCGACCAGCACGGCCACGCCGTCCAGCCGCAGGCCCAGCGTGACCCGCAGCCCGCCCACCTCGACCCAGGTGGTCGCCGCCTCCACCGGCCCGTCCACACGGACCAGCAACGCCAGCGCGGCCAGCGACGCCACCGCCGCGCCGGTCACCCCCAGCCCGACCGCCAGCTTCCGGGCCGGCGCCCGGTCCCCGTGCGACGCGGGCGGCAACAGCAGCCCGAGCAGGCCGGCGACCAGCGGCGCGGCCGGCAGCACCGCCGCCAGCCAGACCGTCGACGCGCTCATCGGGCCGCGCCTTCCGAGGACCGCTCGGCCAGCGGGACGTCGTCGACCGTGACGCTGGCCCGCAGCCGGTAGAGCTGGAGCACGATGGCCAGCCCGACGCCGATCTCGGCGGCGGCCAGCACGATCACGAACAGCGCGAACACCTGCCCGGAGTGCGGCAACGCGGCCCGGACCGTGGTGTCCGCGGTGACCAGCACCAGGTTGACCGCGTTCAGCATCAACTCCACCGCCATCAGCACCAGCACCGCGTTGCGGCGTCGCAGCACGCCGTACACGCCGAGGCCGAACAGCAGCGCGGCGGTGACGTACGGGATGACCGGCCTCACCGGCGCCCGCCCTCGTCGGCGGCTGCGGCGGCCGGTTCCAGACCGGCTCCCGGATCGGACTCGCCGGCCGGCCCGGATTCGTCGGCCGGCCCGGTGCCCGCGGCCGGACCGGTGGTGTCGGCCGGCCCGGTGCCCGCAGCCGGACCGGTGGTGTCGACGGGCCCGGTCGGGCGGCCGATGTCCGGGCGGGAGAGCACGATCGCGCCGACCAGCGCGGCCAGCAGCAGCACCGAGAGCACCTCGAACGGCAGCACCCAGGAGCGGAACACCTGCTCGCCGAGGCGCTCGGCGGTCCCCGCCGCCGGCAGCTCCACCCGCGACCACCGGAACGCGTCGACAAGCAGCACGGCCAGGCCGAGGCCGCTGCCGGCGCCGACCAGCGCGGCCGGCCAGCCGGGCCGGTCCAGGTCGTCCGAGGGGCCGATCGGGGCCCGGGTCAGCATCACCGCGAACAACAGCAGCACCACCACCGCGCCCACGTAGATCAGCACCTGCACCCAGGCCACCAGCTCGGCGGTGAGCACCAGGTAGTTGCCGGCCAGCGCGCCCAGGCACACCACCAGCCACAGCCCGGCCCGGACCAGGTGGCGGGTGCCCACCACCAGCGCACCCGCGCCCACCGCCACCGCGCCGAGCGCGAGCAGCAGCACGTCCGCACCGGTCATGAGGCTGCGCCTCCGCCCGGGGAGTCGGCGTCGTCGGAGCGTACCCGGGTCGGGGCCGGCCGGGCGGCGGGCGCGGCGGCCTTGCGGGCGGCGGTGGTCTCCTCCTTCGAGGGGTCGCCGAGCGGGTCGTGGGCCGGCGGCGGCGGTACGGTGCCCATCCACTCGCCCAGGTGGTCCTTGTCGTGCAGCAGGTCCTTGATGTCGTACTCGGCGTACTCGAACTCGGGCGACCAGTAGAGCGCGTCGAACGGGCAGACCTCGATGCAGATGCCGCAGTACATGCAGAGCGAGAAGTCGATGTCGAACTTGTCGAGCACGTTGCGCTGCCGGGGGCGGGCGGCGCCGGGCACCGCCACCTCCTCCTTGTGCGAGTCGATGTAGATGCACCAGTCCGGACACTCGCGGGCGCACAGCATGCAGACCGTGCAGTTCTCCTCCAGCAGCGCGATCACGCCACGGGAGCGGGGCGGCAGCTCGGGCGCCACGTCCGGGTACTGCTGGGTGGTCGACCGGCGGGTCATCGTCTTCAACGTGACCGCCAGGCCCTTCACCAGCCCGCCGCCGGGCACTCCACCGTGCTCGCTCATGCCGCCCATCCTGCCCTGTGCCCCCGGCGCGCGCGACCACCACCCGACTCTTGGCGGCGCTATCGTGAGCGCGGGGAGAACGACACACCGGGAAGGGCCTACCGATGACCGCCGCGCTGGAGAGCGACCACCCGCCGGAGCGCGAGTGGACGACCGACGATCTGGACGCGCTGCCGGATGACGGTCGCCGCCGTGAACTGCTCGATGGAGTGCTGCTCATGTCCCCCTCCCCCACCCGGATGCACCAGAGCATCGCGATGTTGCTCGGCGTCGCGCTCGACGAGGATTGCCCCGACGGGTACGACGTGACCCAGGCGGTCGGCGTGCGGATCAACCGCACCCGCTCCTTCATCCCGGACGTGCTGGTCACCACCGCGGCAGCCGCCGCCCGCGAGCCGTCCCGGTACGAGCCGCACGAGGTGGTGCTCGCCGTGGAGATCGTCTCGCCCAGCACCCGGACCATCGACCGGGTGCTCAAGCCGGCGCTCTACGCGCAGGCCGGCATCCCGTTCTACTGGCGGATCGAGATCGAGGACGACAGCCTCGTGGTCTACACCTACAAGATCGATCCGGTGCACGAGGTCTACACGGAGACCGGTCGGTGGACCAAGTTCGTCGACACCGGCGAGCCGTTCCCGGTGAACCTGCCGATCAGCCGGATCACGCCCCGCCGGGTGTGAGCGGCGGCAACATCTCCACACCGAGCTGCTGGAGCACCTGGAACAGCTCGTTGACGCTCCACATGTCCACGATCCGCCCGGCGTCGTCGAAGCGCAGGAACGACGCGCCGGAGTAGCTGGCCACCCGCCCGGTCGGCGGCACCGGACCGAACTGCCCGGCCTGGGTGCCGGCCGCCCGCCAGTGCACCGCGACCCGTCCGTCGCCGGCCACCAGCTCGACGATCTTGTAGCGCAGGTCCGGGAAGGACGCCCGCCGGTCCCGGTGCCCGGCCAGCACCGCCGCCGGCCCGGCGCCGCCCAGCCCGGGGCACTCCGGGGCCACCAGCTCGTACGCGCTCTCCTCTCGGCCGGCGTTCCACACGTCGGCGATGAAACGTCGGGCCGCCGCCTCCAGATCGGTCACGGCTGGCAGCCTATGCCGGCCCGACGGCACCCGGCCCGCCGGGACGGACCGGCGCGACGGTCTCCGCCGCTCCAACGGTCGTGGCGGCCATCTCCGCCGCCCCAACGGTCGTGGCGGCCATCTCCGCCGCTCGAACTGCCGGGGCCGGTCCGAGCGACCATGATGGGAGGCGACGACAACCTGGGAGGTGGGCGTGGGCGGCAGCGACGACGAGATCCTCGACCGGACCGGCGGCAAGTACGTGGAACCGGGCGGCGAGTTCACCCGCGACCAGCGATACATCGCGACCCGGATCACCGCCGACGGACGGGACGGCTGGCCGGCGGAACCGGGCCGCTACCGGCTGGCGGTCAGCCGGGCCTGCCCGTGGGCGAACCGGCTGATCATCGTGCGCCGGCTGCTCGGGCTGGAGGACGCCATCTCGCAGGCCGTGGCCGGCCCCACGCACGACAAGCGGAGCTGGACGTTCGACCTCGACCCCGGCGGCAAGGACCCGGTGCTCGGCATCGAGCGGCTCGCCGACGCCTACTTCGCCCGCTTCCCCGGCTACGAGCGGGGCATCACCGTGCCGGCGCTGGTCGACGTGCCCACCGGCCAGGTGGTGACCAACGACTACGCGCAGATGAGCCTGGACCTGTCCACCGAGTGGACCGCGTACCACCGGCCGGGCGCGCCGGAGCTGTACCCGGAGCCGCTGCGCGCCGAGATCGACGAGGTCAACAAGGTCGTCTTCGCCGACGTCAACAACGGCGTCTACCGGTGCGGCTTCGCCGGCAGCCAGGAGGCGTACGACAAGGCGTACCAGCGGCTTTTCGGCCGGCTGGACTGGCTGAGCGAGCGGCTGACCGGCCAGCGTTACCTGGTCGGCGACACGATCACCGAGGCGGACGTGCGGCTGTTCACCACGCTGGCCCGCTTCGACCCGGTCTACCACGGGCACTTCAAGTGCAACCGGCAGAAGCTGAGCGAGATGCCGGTGCTCTGGGCGTACGCCCGGGACCTGTTCCAGACGCCGGGCTTCGGCGACACGATCGACTTCGACCACATCAAGCGGCACTACTACGAGGTCCACCGGGACATCAACCCGACCGGCATCGTGCCGCTCGGCCCGGACCTGTCGAACTGGCTGACCCCGCACGGCCGCGAGGACCTGGGCGGTCGCCCCTTCGGCGACGGCACCCCACCCCCGCCTCCGCCCCCCGCCGAGCGCGTGGACCCCGCCCACACTCCCCTCCACTGACCCACCTCACCCGCCTCGCCTCGCGATCTTGCACTTTCACGGAAAGAGTGGCTATTCCAGCCTCATTAGCCACGCTTTCCGTGAAAGTGTGCGCGGGGCCCGCACGGGGCGCGGGGCGCGGTGGGCGCGAGGCGCGGCCCGCACGGGGCGCGGCCCACACGGCGCGCGCATGGGCGCGGTCCGAATGGGCGCTGGCGCGGGGCTACAGCGCCAGGCGGACGGCGACGGTGAGGACGAGCTGGGCCAGCGCGAGGGGGACCAGGACCAGCCAGCAGAGGCGTTGGAGCTGGTCCTCGCGGAGCCGGGGGTAGCTCACCCGCAGCCAGATGATCACGAACGCCACGGCGAACACCTTGAGCAGCGTCCACAGCCAGCCGAGCTGCGCGTCGGCGAACGGGCCCTGCCAGCCGCCGAGGAACAGCACCGTGGTCAGCGCCGCGATCACCACGATGCCGACGTACTCGGCGAGCAGGAAGAACGCGAAGCGCAGGCCGGTGTACTCGGTCATGTAGCCGAAGACCAACTCGGAGTCGGCCACCGGCATGTCGAACGGTGGGCGACGGATCTCGGCCAGCCCGGCCACGAAGAAGATCACCATGGCCGGCGCCTGCCAGAGCAGCCACCACGGCCGCCACGCCTCGACGATGCCGCTCAGGCTCAGCGTGCCGGCTGCCATCGCCACCGAGGCGGCGGCCAACACCAGCGGCAGCTCGTAGCCGAGCAACTGGGCCGCGCCGCGCAGCCCGCCGAGGAGGCTGTACTTGTTGGCCGACGCCCACGCCGACATGAGCACCGCCAGCACTCCGATGCCCACCACGGCGAGCACGAAGAACAGGCCGATGTCCAGCGGCTGGGCGACCAGGCCCGCGGGGCCGAGCGGAATGACCAGCAGCACCAGCAGGTACGGCACCAGCGCCACCGCCGGCGCCAGCCGGAACACCGGCCGGTCCGCCTCGCGCGGGGTGACGTCCTCCTTCTGCACGAACTTGATGCCGTCCGCGACGAGCTGCGCCCAGCCGTGGAAGCCGCCCGCGTACATCGGGCCGAGCCGGCCCTGCATGTGCGCCATGACCTTGTGTTCGGCCTGGCCGACGATCAGCGGCAGGGTGAGGAACGCGACCAGCACGCCGGCCACCCGCAGGACCAGCTCCAACCAGTCCGGCATCAGTCCTCCCCCGCCTCGACGCCGGAGCCCGCGTCTGGCCGGGCCGGGCCGGCGGACCGGTCGTCCGCCGGTTCCTGCCGCGGCGGACCGGTCGGTCGCTCCCCCGGCAGCGGGCGCCCGAGCGGGCCGGGTTCCGCCGGCGGCGGGGCGGGTTCCCGCCGGGCCGGGCCGGTCGGCCGGGACGCGCCCGGGACCGGACGAGCCTCGGGGCCCGGCCGCGTCCCACGCCCAGCAGAGGCCGGAGGCGCGGGGCGCTCGCCGGAGGCCGGAGGTACAGGGCTCTCGCCGGAGGCCGGAGGTACAGGACGCTCACCGGAGGCCGGAGGCGCGGGGCGCTCGCCCGGCGTCGGGCGTCCGCCCGCCTCCGGACGCGACGGACGCTCACCGGAGGTCGGAGGCGCGGGGCGTTCGCCGGACGCGGGGCGCGCCGGACGCTCACCCAGGGCCGGGCGAGGTGGGCGCTCGCGGGCCGGGCGGGCCGGCGTACCGCCGCGTGGGCCCTCGCCGACGCCGGCCGCGCCGGCCGGCGTGGGCGTCGTGCCCCACTCCCCCGGCGCGGGCACGCCCGGCGGCCGGATCGGCCGGCGACCGCCGCCCGCCTCCGACTCGCCCGGCTCCTTCGCGCCCGGCCACGGCTTCGCCACGCGGGAGGCCAGCACGAACTCCTTGCGCAGCGGGTGCCCCTCGAACTCCGGCGGGAGCAGCAGTGGCCGCAGCTCGCCGTGCCCGGCGAAGTCGATGCCGAACATCTCGTGGGTCTCCCGCTCGTGCCAAGCCGCGCCGGGGAAGACGTCGACCACCGAGGCCACGACCGGCGTGTCCCGGGGGACCCGGGTGCGCAGCAGCAGCCCGTGCCGGTGCCGCACCGACCAGAGGTGCACCACCACGTCGAAGCCGTCGGCCAGCTCGTCCACCGCCGACAGCCAGTCGAGGAAGTCGCAGCCCAGCTCGGCGTCGTCGCGCGCCGCGCGCACCGCGTCCGCCCAGCTCGCCGGCGGTACGTCGACGGTGGCGCGGGCGTACCCCTGACCGCCGGAGACCGACGCGGCGGCCTCGACGGGCGCGAGCAGCGCGACCACGCGGCGGCCGACCTCTTCCGGAGTCATGCGCTGATCCTATGGCCGGCAGCTCCCGGCCGGGTCGGGCCGTCCGGGCCCGGTTCGCCGCTTTGCCGAGCGGGCGGCCGGCCGGCCGGGAAAGATGAGGGCCGTGCGCGCTGTGACTGTGAACCCCGGTGTCCCGGACTCGCTGCGGCTCACCGAGGACTGGCCCGAGCCGGCGCCCGAGGAGGGCGCGATCCTGGTCGAGGCGCTGGCGGTCGGCGTCTGCGGGACCGACCAGGAGATCATCGCCGGGGAGTACGGCGAGGCGCCGCCGGGTCAGGAGCGCCTGGTGCTCGGGCACGAGTCGCTGGGCCGGGTGCTGGAGGACCCGACCGGCACGCTGCGCCCCGGTGACCTGGTGGCCGGCGTGGTCCGCCGCCCCGACCCGGTGCCCTGCGCGAACTGCGCGGTGGACGAGTGGGACATGTGCCGCAACGGGCGGTACACCGAGCACGGCATCAAGGGGTTGCCCGGCTTCGCCCGGGACCGCTGGCGGCTGCCGCCCAAGTTCGCCGTCGGGCTGGACCCGGCGCTGGAGTCGGTGGGCATGCTGCTGGAGCCGACGAGCGTGGTGGCGAAGGCGTGGGACCACATCGAGCGGATCGGCCGCCGGGCCGAGTGGAAGCCGAAGACCGCGCTGATCACCGGTGCCGGGCCGATCGGCCTGCTGGCCGCGCTGCTGGCCAGCCAGCGTGAGCTGTCCGTGCACGTGCTGGACCGCAACACCACCGGCCCGAAGCCGGACCTGGTCCGCGCGCTCGGCGCGACGTACCACACGTCGACGGTGGCCGAGCTGGACCTCGCACCGGACGTGGTGGTCGAGTGCACCGGCGCGCCGCCGGTGGTGCTGGAGGCGATGTGCAAGGCCGCGCCGAACGGCATCGTCTGCCTGACCGGGGTGTCCAGCGGCGGCCGGACCATCGACTTCGACGCCGGCGCGCTCAACCGGGAGCTGGTGCTGGAGAACAACGTGGTGTTCGGGTCGGTCAACGCGGGCCGCCGGCACTGGGAGCTGGCCGCCGAGGCGCTCGCCCGTGCCGACCGGTCCTGGCTGACCTCGCTGGTCACCCGCCGGGTGCCGGTCTCCGCGTACCGGGAGGCGTACGCGTCGACCGGCGACGACATCAAGGTGGTGCTGGACTTCGCGCAGTGAGCCGGGTGCCGGCTCAGATCCCGGGCAGCCGGCCGTTGCGGAACAGGTCCACGAAGAGCTGGTGGTCCTCGCGGGCCCGGATGCCGTACCGGTGGGCGAAGTCGACCAGGTAGTCGACGAAGCCGTCGGCGTCGGCGTCCACGGCCGCGACGATCGACTCCTCGGTGGAGTAGTCGACCAGGTCGTGGCTGGACTCGTCGTCGGCCACCGAGTGCATCCGGGCCACCGCCCGGCCCAGGTCGGTGAGCACCCCGGCCAGGTCCTCGGGCTCGTTCACGTCGGCCCAGTCGAGGTCCGCCGCGTACGGGGAGACCTCGGCGACGAGCTGGCCGACGCCGTCCAGCTCGGTGAAGCCCAGCCACGGGTCGGCGTGCGCCTGCAACGCCCGCTGCGACTCGGCGGTGCGGTGCCCCTGGTGCCGGAAGTACGACCGGACCCGCTCGTCGTCGATGTGCCGCGCCACGGCCGGCACCTGGGCCTGCTTCATGTAGATGACGACGTCGTTCTCCAGCGCCTCGGTGTGCCCCTCCAGCAACAGGTTGTACGACGGCAGCCCGGCCGAGCCGATGCCGACGCCCTTGCGCAGCACCACGTCCTTGATGGTGGTCGCCACCGGGCGCAGCCGGGCGCTCGACTCCGGCAGGGTGTGCAGGTAGTCGCCGAACGCGGCGCAGACCCGCTCCCGGGTGGCGGCGTCGATCTCGTGCACGCCGTCGCCGAGCGAGAACCGCCGCTCGTAGTTGTCGACGGTGGTCTGCGCGGCGAGCAGGTCCACCCGGGTGCTGAGTCGGGCCTGCTGGAGCACCCGACGCAGCACGCCGTCGGCGTTCTCCAGCGTGATCGAGCCGATCGCGTCGTCCCCGCCGGTGGCGATCGCCCGCAGCTCGGTCAGGTACGACCGGGCGAAGCCGGTCACCAGCTCGCCGATCACCCGGTCGGAGAGCGCCTTGGCGTAGCCGAGCAGGGCCACGCTGGCGGCCAGCCGCTTCAGGTCCCAGGTGAACGGCCCGACGTACGCCTCGTCGAAGTCGTTGACGTTGAACACGAGCCGGCCGGAGGCGTTCATGTACGTGCCGAAGTTCTCGGCGTGCAGGTCGCCGTGGATCCACACCCGGCTGGTCCGGTCGTCGAGGAACCGGTCGCTGACGAAGTCGCCGCGCTGGTCGGCGTAGAACAGCGCGGCGCTGCCGCGGTAGAACGCGAACGGCGAGGCGGCCATCTTGCGGAACTTCCGGCGGAATGCCGCCGGGTCGATCGCCATGGACGCGCCGAACTCCTCGGTCAGCACGTCGACGATGTAGGCGGAACGCTTCTCCGCAGAGTCGGTCATGGTCCGCAGGCTAGCCCCGCCGCGCCACCGGAGCGGGTCAGCCGATCGGGGGACGCACCGGGGGCGCGGTCAGCGCCTCGACCGGGCGGGGGACCACGTCCGCCGGGGAGGCGAGCGGGTCCGGGCGGGGCACGCCGCCGAGGCCGGACTGCTCGGCGGCGATCTTCTCCTGGAGGCGGAGGATCCCGTGCAGCAGCGCCTCCGGGCGGGGCGGGCAGCCGGGCACGTAGACGTCGACCGGGATGAGCTGGTCGACGCCCTTGGTCACCGAGTAGGAGTCCCAGTACGGGCCGCCGCAGTTGGAGCAGGCGCCGAACGAGATCACGTACTTCGGCTCGGGCATCTGGTCGTAGAGCCGCTTGACCGCCGGGGCCATCTTGTCGGTGACCGTGCCGCTGACCACCATGAGGTCGGCCTGCCGGGGGCCGTGGGCGAACGGGATCACGCCGAGCCGCATGAAGTCGTGGCGGCCCATGCTGGTCGCGATGAACTCGATGGCGCAGCAGGCCAGGCCGAAGTTGAACACCCAGAGCGAGTAGCGACGGCCCCAGTTCAGCACGAACCGGATCGGCTCACCGAGCACGGCCGGCAACTGCACCTGACTCTCCCTCCACGGTCCCCGAACCGACAGTCAACCACAGCGTCCGGGGCCCGGACCGGCCGCCGGCCACCGCCGCTGTCCCCGACCGGACAGTCGGCACCCGCCGGTACGGCAACGGCCGCAACCCGTACCGGCGTCCGGACGTGTGACCGGTGTGACCGCGCCGGCGGCATGCTCACGGGGAGGACCGGATGACAGTGACGAGGGAGCCGCGGCTCGACGAGCCGCCGCCCGAGGAGACCACGAGGCGCCCGGCCGGAGCGGGGCCGGTCGACTTCGACGGTCTCTACCATGCGCACTTCCGGTCGCTGACCGTTCAGCTCACCGCCTACTGCGGTGACCTGGCCCAAGCGCAGGACATG
The DNA here is from genome assembly GCF_055586805.1 of Micromonospora sp. NPDC049201. Classification (NCBI taxonomy): domain Bacteria; kingdom Bacillati; phylum Actinomycetota; class Actinomycetes; order Micromonosporales; family Micromonosporaceae; genus Micromonospora; species Micromonospora sp. NPDC049201. The sequence goes on from NZ_JBVJHM010000002.1 coordinate 241,897, forward strand.
GTGCAGGAGGCGTTCTGCCGGGCGTTCGCGCGCTGGTCCCGGGTGTCCCGCTACGACGATCCTCACTCCGACCCGGGACGTCGCGATGATCGCGACGGGAGGCCGGATCTCGGTGAACGTCGGCGACGGCCGGGATGAGCTCGCCGATCGGGTCGGCTTCGCCGCCCGTTTCCGTTCCGCCTCGGGCTCGCTGCGCAACCCGGTGCCCTACGTCCAAGACGACCAGGCCCGGGCCGCCATCACCGCGGCGGCATCGGTGACACTGTCCCGCCAGGACGACGGCTCGTACCTGGGCCGGCTGCCGGTCACGGTGCGGTGGGCCGGTGACGCCGGGCACGACTACCTGCTGGCCCGGTCCGTCGGGCTCCCGGCCGGGGTGCTGGTCTGGGCACCGATCCGCAGGACGCGCCGAGCGACCTCACCAGCTTCATCGTGCCGGGCGGGCGTCTCATGGCCGGTGAGCAGCGGAGCTTCGACGTGCTGCTCTACGCGGAGCCGGGCACGGCAGCCCGGCTCCCTCGGCACCGTCACGTTCCAGCTCAACACCCAGTGGGACGCCCTCACGGTGCCCGACGCCGCCCCGGCGGACAACGCCGCCTCGTTCACCGTGACGGTGGCCGACCCGGCCTGACCCCGGAGCAGGCGCGCGCTGCGGCGACGCGGGTGGCCCGGCCGGCGTGGTGCCGGCCGGGCCACGGGTCCCTGCTATCCGGTGCGTACGTGATCAGGAGGCGCGGGTGAAGGTGCTGTTGACCCCGCCGGTCAGGGTGAACTGGTTCTGCTGGGCGTTGACGGTGATCAGCACATTGGTGAACGTGTAGCTGACGCACATCACCTGACCGTTGAGGACCCCTTCGGAGGCCGCGGTCCGGTACTGGCCGGTCATCACCAGGCCGGCGCCGTCGACCACGTTGATGTCCTTGATGGTCAGGTCACCGCAGGTGCCGACCGGTGCGCCGTGCGCGCCGTCCTCCCGGATGCTCAGCACGTTGCCGTAGTTGTTGTACCAGGTCCCCAGGAGGGCGGGTCCCACGGCCGCGCTGGCCGGCGACGGCACGGCCAGCACCCCGGCGGAGGCGGCCAGGCCGATGGCGGCCAGGGTGGACCCGGATCCGATCGTTCGCTTCAACCGCATGTGGCATTTCCCTTCGACGTTCCGGATGCGGAGTTCCCCGCGACATCGAGTCTGCCGGCGGGTTTCCAACGTTGGAAGGATGAAAATCCTCTTAATCCACTCGCTTTTTCTCTTTACTGCTATCAATGCCCTCCGACCTGGGGTCCGACGGGCTCCGGTAACCGTCGAGCCGGCGGTTGACCCGCTCCCAGCCGTCGATCGTGCGTACCGCCCAGCGGAGCACCTCGCGACCGGCGGCGGTGATCGTCACCTGGCGCGTCGTCCGCTGGACCAGCTTGGCGCCCACCTGCCGTTCCAGTTGGCGGACCCGGCGCGATACCTCGGGCTGGCTGACGCCCAGTCGCCGCGCCGCACCGGTGAAGCTCTCCTCCTCGGCGACCGCCACGAAGGAGTGCAACTGCGGCCACTTCACCGGGCGACCCGCCGGCTGTCGACGGACTCCCGCAGGGCGCGCCGCAGACCCGGGTGCCGCTCCGAACGGCGGACCAGCCAGCGCCAGTAGTCCGGGTTGGCCTGGCGGTAGCCGTCGACGTACCAGTGGCCGATCCGGTGGTGGACGGCGCGGAAGGTCTGCGCGGGCACCGGGCCGAAGCGCCATCTGCTCAACTGGATCCGGGTCCGCGGCGCTCTACGCAGCGGCCGGGCCACCACCTGCGGCGGCAGCGGCGCGCACGGCGGTGGCCCGACGTCCACGGCGAGCCCCTCGGTCAGCAGGCTCATCGCCATCCTCGGATCGTCGGTGACGTGCCGGATCCGCGGCTCGAACCGCCCGTAGCGACGGGCCGTGTGCCGCACCATCCGCATCGGCACCTCCTGCGGTGAGGCGATCCAGTCGTCCTCCGCGAGCTGGCCGACGTCCACGGTGTCCTGACCGGCCGCCGCGTGGCTGGCCGGCAGGTACACCCAAAGGGGTTCGTTGACGACCAGGGCCGACTCGACCTGTTCGAGCACCCGGCCGGGTGCCTGGTGAAGCCCCCAGGACAGCCAGTCCGCCCAGAGCAGCAGGTCGAGTGACCCCTCGACCAGGGCGACGAGGCCCGCCGTCCCGGTCGGCATGCCCCGCGTGTGCCAGACGACGCCCGGGACCGCGCGCCGCAACTCCCCGAACAGGTCGGTCGTGTCCATCCTCGCGTGCCCGAACCGCAGGACGCCGCGCAGCGCGGGCGCCCGTGCCGGCTCAGCCGGGCCCGCCTCACGCTGGAGGGACGCGCGCAGGTCCCGCCACGAATCGCCGGCCTCGACCGCCCAGTCGAGCAGGACCGCCCCCGGCTCGGTGAGTCGTACCGAACGGGTGGTGCGGACCAACAGCACCAGCCCGAGGGCGGCCTCCAGCCGGGCGACCCGGTGCGACAGGGTCGGGCCGGACACGTGCATCTGGCGGGCGGCGGCGGTGAAGTTGAGCTGTTCCGCGACCGCCCGGAACGCCATCACGTCGTCCCAGACGACCTCGTCACCCGGCATCGTGCCGAGCCGCCGGGCAGCGCCGGCCCTCGGGGTGGACCCGGCGCGGTCGGATCCCGTCATCGGCGGTACGACCCGGCATGACGCATCGAATATTCGGCCAAGCCAGTCACGAGCAACAGAATAGGGCGGCCCCACATCTGTCGCAGGTATCGAGACTTTCCTGTTCCGCATTGACTGCCCGTGATATAAGCGATCCGGCTCTTTTCACCACACTCCCCGGCCGCGGATCCGGCCGGTTCGAGAGGCAGCTCGGGAATCGCGTCAGACCGTGTTCAGCCGCCCGGGGTGCGCCCCCAGGCGGGGCGTTGCAACAGGCCGACGAACTCGGCGAGCAGCCGCTCCCGTACCGCCGCCGGGGCGGCGTCGAGCAGTGTGTTGACCACCGCCATCCGGTCCGGGACCCCGCCGGCCAGGCCGAGCCCCTCGGCCAGCCCGGCCACCAGCTCCGGGGTGAGCGCCTCCGGGGCGAGACCGGCGGCCAGCGCCCGCAACTCCGGCGGCAGCACGACCGGGCCGGCGGCCCGTGCCGCGGCGACCGCGTCGGCCAGTGCCGGTGCGAACTCGGCCACCCGGGACGCCACCGCGGCGGTCACCGTGAGGTGCACACTGGCCGGCAGGTCGGCGTACCGGAGCTGGGGCTGGGTGTGCCAGCCACGCGCGGTCAGCTCGTCTACCAGCACGAACAGGTCCAGCTTCGGGTCGTCGGCGGTGAAGCACACCACGGTGGACTCCGGCTCCGCCATCAGCCGCAGCCCGTCCGACGCCCGCACCGCGTCGGCCAGCCCGGCGACCGCGTCCCGGGTGGCCACGGCCAGCCGCAGGTAGCCGTCCTCGCCGAGGTGCCGCAACGTGGCGTACGCGGCGGCGATCGGCCCGCCGGACCGGGTGGAGGCGATCACCGGGTTGACCATCGTGTAGCCGGGCCAGTCCGCGTACGCGAAGAACTGCGGGGCGCGCAACGCCGGATCGCGGTGCAGCAGCACCGACACGCCCTTCGGCGCGTACGCGTACTTGTGCAGGTCGACCGAGACCGAGGTGACGCCGGGCACGGCGAAGTCGAACGGCGGCACCGGCGCGCCGAGCCGACGCAGCCAGGGCAGGGCCCAGCCGCCGAAGCAGGCGTCCACGTGGCAGCGCACCCCGACCCCGGCCGCCACCTCGGCGATCCCGGCCACCGGGTCGACCACGCCGTGCGCGTACGACGGGGCGGACGCGACCACCAGCACGGTCTCCGGCCGGATCGCGGCGGCCACGTCGGCCACCGCCGGACGCAACGTCACCGGGTCGACCGGCACCGTGTCCAGCTCGACCCGCAGGTAGTGGGCGGCCTTGGCGAACGCGGCGTGCGCGCTGGCCGGCACCACGAGCCGCGGTGCGGTCAGCTCGGGGCGGGCGTCCCGGGCGGCCTTGACGGCGAGCAGGAGCGACTCGGTGCCGCCGCCGGTGACGCTGCCCACCACGTCCGGCGCGGCGGTGCCGGGGCCGCCGCCGAGCAGCCGGGCGGCGGCGGCGACAAGCGCGTTCTCCATCGCCAGCAGCGACGGGAAGGCGGTCGGGTCGAGGCCGTTGACGTGCGCGCTCTCGGCGTACGCGGCCTGGGCCAGCTCGTCCAGGCCGGCCACGCCCGGGTCGTAGACGTAGGCGAACAGCCGGCCGCCGTGCGTCGGGCGGTCGGCCGACCGCAGCGCCCGGATCTCGTCGAGCACCCGCGCCGCCGGCACCCCCTGCGTGGGCAGCGCGCCCGTCCCCGCCGTGTCGCTCATCAGGTGTTCCTCTCGTGACGGTCCGCGTCGACCGGCGGACGGGTGCGGCGCCTCACGCCCGAGCCACCGGCGCGGGCAGCGGTGTCGCCCGACCCGGACGCGCTGCCGCCGGACGCGGCGGCGCCGGACGCGGCGGTCAGGTCGGCCGGGGTGAGCGTGTAGCCGCGCAGCAGCGCCACCGGGGCGGCCACCAGCAGGGCGGGCAGCACGGTGAACCCGAGCAGCACTCCGAGCCGGGCGGAGTCCGGCTGGACGGCGGCCGCGCCGGTCGACGAGGAGACGTAACCGGAGAGCTGGAGCACCAGGCCGTAGATGCCGGGCCCGAGCGCCAGGCCGAACGTCTCGCCGGCGGTCCACAGCCCGGTGAACACTCCGGCCTGCCGACGGCCGGTGCGCGCGGTGTCGTACGCGATGCAGTCCGGCAGCATGGCCAGCGCGAACACCTGCTGGCCGGCGTAGCCGACGCCGATCAGCGCGACCACCGCGTACACCCCGGCGGCCGGCAGCGCGGGCGCGGTGACCAGGGCCAGCGCGCCGGCCGCGAAGAGCAGCGACGCGGTGACCAGCGAGGTGCGCTTGCCGAGCCGGTCGCCGGCCCGGCGCCAGAGCGGCATGACCAGCAGCGCGGGCGCGACGAAGCAGGCGAAGAGCAGGGTGGGCCCGCTGTCCGGCGCGCGCAGCACCTGGTCGGCGAAGTACTTCACGCCGGCCAGCACGGTGGCCACCCCGGCGGACTGGAGCACGAAACAGACCAGCAGCACCCGGAACGGCCGGTTGCGGCCGGCGACCGCGAGCTGGGCGCGCAGGCTCGGCTCGCTCTCCCCGACCGTCCCGGCCGGCGCGGACCGGGTGCCGAGGAACGCGCCGACCGTGCCGACCACGATCAGCGCGGCGACGAACAGACCCATCCAGCGGTGGCCGGGCACACCGTCGCCGCCGGCGGCCACCACCGCCGGGGCCACCGCGCCGGAGACCAGGATGGCCAGCGCCAGCACCGCGATCCGCCAGGTCATCAGCCGGGTACGCTCCGCCGGGTCGGCGGTCAGTTCGGCCGGCATGGCCACGTACGGCACCTGGAAGAACGCGAACGCGGTCGCGGTGGCCAGGAACGCCAGCGCCACGTATCCGGCGGCGGCCGGACCGCGCCCGAACGGGGCGGCGAAGATCGCGGCGAACAGCACGGCCAGCGCCAGCCCGCCGCCGAGCAGGTAGGGCCGGCGGGCGCCCCAGCGCGAGCGGGTCCGGTCCGAGACGCGGCCGGCGACCGGGTTGACCAGCACGTCCCATGCCTTCGGCAGGAGCACCAGCAGCGCGGCGAGCCCGGCCGCGACGCCCAGCGTGTCGGTCAGGTACGGCAGCAGGAGCAGCCCGGGCACGGTTCCGAACGCGCCGGTGACGAGCGAGCCCGACGCGTACCCGAGGTGCACCCGGCGGGGCAGGCCCGAAGCTGTCATGGAGCCGAATGTTACTCACGTTATGGTCGCGGTCACATCCCCTCCTCCGGCGACCAGGCGGCCACCGCCAGGTCGACCCGATCCCCGCGCAACGGGCAGCCCTCGGCGCGCAGCCGGGCCCGCGCCTGAAGCTCGTGCCCCGGCGGCAGCCGGCCGGCCGCGTTCACCACCCGGTGCCACGGCACCCCGCCCCCGTGCCGCGCCATGATCGAGCCGACCAGCCGCGCCGACGCCCGCCCCGACCGCTCGGCCAGCGCGTCGGCCACCGCCCCGTACGACATCGCCCGCCCGGGCGGGATGCGCTCGACCAGCGTCAGCACCGCCTCGACGTACTCGTCAGGTGTCACGAGCTGCCACGATATGGGAACGCGCCACGATCGCGCGGACCGCGACCCGCAGAATGGTCGGGTGCGTGAAGCAGTCGCCTCGGCCCGCCGGATCGTGGTCAAGATCGGATCGTCCTCGTTGACCACCGCGACGGGCGGCCTCGACGACGGCCGGGTCGACGCGCTCGTCGACACGCTCGCCGCCCTGATCGGCGCGGGACGCGAGGTGGTGCTGGTCTCCTCCGGTGCGATCGCCGCCGGCCTCGCCCCGCTCCGGCTGCCCCGACGCCCGCGCGGCCTGGCCACCCAGCAGGCCGCCGCCAGCGTCGGCCAGGGCCTGCTCATCGGCCGGTACGCCACCGCGTTCGCCCGGCACGGTCACCCCGTCGGGCAGGTGCTGCTCACGGTCGACGACGTGACCCGGCGGGCGCACTACCGCAACGCGTACCGCACGCTGCGCAAGCTGCTCGACCTGCGGGCCGTGCCGATCGTCAACGAGAACGACACGGTGGCCACCGACGAGATCCGGTTCGGCGACAACGACCGGCTCGCCGCGCTCGTCGCCGCGCTCGTCGACGCCGACCTGCTGGTGCTGCTCTCCGACGTGGACGCGCTCTGGACCGGTGACCCGACCCGTCCGGGCAGCACCCGGGTCACCGAGGTGCACGGCGAGGGCGACCTGGCCGGCATCGACGTCGGCGGGGCCGGCCAGGCCGGGGTGGGCACCGGCGGCATGGTCACCAAGGTGGAGGCGGCGCGCATCGCCACCGGCTTCGGCATTCCGGTGGTGCTCACCGCCGCGCCGCTGGCCGGCCCGGCGCTGGCCGGCGAGCCGGTCGGCACGTTCTTCCACGCCAGCAGCCGACGCCCGGCCGCCCGGCTGTTCTGGCTGGCGCACGCCACCGCGCCGCGCGGCCGGCTGCACCTCGACCCGGGCGCGGTGCAGGCCGTGGTGGGTCGGCGCAAGTCGCTGCTGCCGGCCGGCATCACCGCGGTGGACGGCGCGTTCACCGCCGGGGACCCGGTGGACCTGGTCGACACCGCCGGCGCGCCGGTGGCCCGTGGCCTGGTCAACTACGACGCGGTGGAGCTGCCCGGCCTGCTCGGCCGCTCCACCTCGGAACTCGCCGCGGCGCTCGGCCCGGCCTACGAACGCGAGGTCGTCCACCGAGACGACCTCGTCTTGTTGTAAGCAGGGGCCCCCTGTTAACGCATTCTGCATAACAGGGGGCCCCTCCTAACGCCACTGCGAAGGAGAGCGCACCATGAGCGTCGTCGAGCAGGCCCGCCGGGCCCGGGACGCGGCGGAGGCCCTGGCGGCGGCCACCCGTACCGCCAAGGACGCCGCGCTGCACGCGATGGCCGACGCGCTGGTGGCGCGTACCCCGGAGATCCTGACCGCGAACGCGACGGACCTGGCGGCCGGGCGCGACGCCGGACTGAGCGCGGCCGTGCTGGACCGGCTCGCGCTCGACGAGGGCCGGGTCGCCGCCATCGCGGACGCGCTGCGCGAGATGGCCGCGCTGCCCGACCCGGTCGGCGAGGTGGTCCGCGGGTCCACGCTGCCGAACGGGCTGGAGCTGCGCCAGGTACGGGTGCCGTTCGGGGTCGTCGGCATCGTCTACGAGGGCCGGCCCAACGTGACGGTCGACGCGGCCGGCATCTGCCTGAAGTCGGGCAACGCGGCGCTGCTGCGCGGCTCCTCGTCGGCGGCACACTCCAACGCCGCCCTGGTCACGGTGCTGCGCGACGCGGTCGCCGGCGCCGGCCTGCCGGCGGACGCGGTGCAACTGCTCGATGCCAGCACGCGCGACTCGGTCAAGGAGCTGATGCGCGCCCGGGGTCTGGTCGACGTGCTGATCCCGCGCGGCGGCGCGTCGCTGATCCGCGCCGTGGTCGAGGAGTCGACCGTGCCGGTGATCGAGACCGGGGTGGGCAACTGCCACGTGTACGTGGACGCCGCCGCCGACCTCGACAAGGCGGTGGCGATCACGCTGAACGCCAAGACGCAGCGGCTGTCCACCTGCAACACCGCCGAGTCGCTGCTGGTCCACCGGGCCGTCGCGGACGCGTTCCTGCCGGCCGTGCTGGCCGCGTTCGCCGAGGCCGGGGTGACCGCGCACGGCAGCCCGGAGGTGGCCGCCCACTCCGACGCGGTGGTCGCGGCGACCGAGGAGGACTTCGCCACCGAATATCTGTCCGCGGACATCTCGGTCGCCGTGGTCGACTCGCTCGACGCGGCGGTCGCGCACATCCGGCGCTACGGCACCGGCCACACCGAGGCGATCGTCACCGACTCGCAGCGGGCGGCGCGGGAGTTCGTGGCCCGGGTGGACGCCGCCGCAGTGATGGTGAACGCGTCCACCCGGTTCACCGACGGCGGCGAGTTCGGGTTCGGCGCCGAGATCGGCATCTCCACCCAGAAGCTGCACGCCCGCGGCCCGATGGGCCTGCCGGAGCTGACCAGCACGAAGTACGTGGTCACCGGCGACGGCCACCTGCGCTGAGCCGGACCCGGCCCCGGCTCGCGCCCGTGGCGGCGGGCTACGCCACCCGAAGCGGATGCGGGCGGCGGGCTACGCCACCCGAAGCGGATGCGGGCGGCGGGCTACGCCACCCGAAGCGGATGCGGGCGGCGGGCTACGCCACCCGAAGCGGATTCGGGGCCGGAGCCGGACCCGGCGTCCCGACCGGGGCCCCAATCGGAGCCGGAACCACGACCGGAGCCGGAACCACGACCGGAGCCGGAGCCGGAGCCGGAAGCAGGGTCGGAGTCGGGCAGGCGGCCGAAAGCCGGGTCGGGGGTGCGGCCGGGGCCGGGAGCAGGGCTGGGGGCGCGGCCGGGTCGGGAACCGCCGGAGCGGGCGGCGCGGCCGGAGCGGGCGGTGGCCCGGGCGCGCGGCGGCGGGACGGCGGCTCGGGCAGCGCGGCGGCGCGCGGCGCCACGAACGGGGCCCCGGACGCCGCGACCTCGGGCTCGGTCGGCCGGCAGGCCCGGATCGCGCGCAGCGTGGTGTGCACGTCGAACTGGTGACCGTCGTCGCTGTCCCAGCCGCCGTCGCTGCGTTGCGTCCCGGCCAGCCGACGCCGCGCCGAGACCAGCAGCCACTGCTCCTCGCCCACCTCCACCCGGCGCAGCGTGGCGGCGAGCCACGCCACGTCGGCCGGGGACATCTCCGGGATCCGGTCGGCGAGCACCGCCTGGATCCGGGCCGACTCGTGGTACATCCGCTGGCGGTGCAGCACCGCCGCGGCGAGCCAGCCGGCGGGCAGGAACGACGGCCAGCTCCCGTCCGGGGCGAGCTGCGCGGCGAGCGTGTGGGCCGCCGCCTGCACCACCCCGGCGTACGCCCCGCCGACGCGGTGGTCGAGCGGGCCGGCGGCACGGGCGTCCAGCCCGGCCACGGTGAGCCAGAACCCGGCGCCGGCGGTCAGGTAGAAGCGCGCCTCCGGGTCGCCGGGGGTGGCCCACTCCGGCGCGAACCCGGCCAGCGACAGGTGCTCGTCCCAGCCACCGTCGGCGAGCTGGCCGGCGGCCAGCCAGTCCAGCGCGTGCCGGGCGGCGGGGCGGCTCAGCGCGCCGAGGTCGTCCAGCTCGGCGAGGCGGAAGCAGGTCGCGTCGACGGAGGCGACGTCGCCGCCGAGCACGGCGGGCCAGCCACCGCCGGGAGCCTGACCGGACTCCGCCGCGTCGAGCACCGCCGGCGGCACCGGCGTGCCGGAACGCAGTCGGGACAGGCGGGCTCGGTCCACCACGTCCCCGTGTGCCACGACGAACCCGATCGCCGCTTCCAGATCGACCACGGTCGTGACGCTACCTGCGCGGACGCGGTCCCGCCTCGGTAGCTCGGCCAGAAAGCGGCAGACGCCGAGGGCCCTCCCGGCGCACCGGAAGGGCCCTCACCACATCGACGTCAGTACGCGGGCAGCGACGGGTCGACCTGCTTGACCCAGGAGAGCACGCCACCCTGCACGTGGACGGAGTCCTTGAACCCGGCCGCCTTGAGCGCGGCCAGCGCCTCGGCGGACCGGACGCCGGACTTGCAGTGCAGCACGATCTGCCGGTCCTGCGGGAACTTCGCCAGCGCCTCGCCGGAGAGGATCTCCCCCTTCGGGATCAGCGTGGAGCCGGGGATGCGGACGATCTCGTACTCGGCGGGCTCGCGCACGTCGACCAGGAAGATGTCCTTGCCGGCGTCCTGCCACTCCTTCAGCTCCCGCGCGGTGATGGTGGAGTCGACCACCGCCTCCTGCGCCTCCTCGGAGACCGCGCCGCAGAAGTCCTCGTAGTCCTCCAGCAGGTCGGTGACCGTGGGGTTCTCGCCGCAGAGCGCGCAGTTCGGGTCCTTGCGCACCTTGATCTTGCGGTAGCTCATCTCCAGGGCGTCGTAGACCATCAGCCGGCCGACAAGCGGCTCGCCGATGCCGGCGAGCAGCTTGATCGCCTCGTTGACCTGGATCGACCCGATGGAGGCGCAGAGCACGCCGAGCACGCCGCCCTCGGCGCAGGAGGGGACCATGCCGGGCGGCGGGGGCTCCGGGTAGAGGCAGCGGTAGCACGGGCCGTGCTCGGCCCAGAACACCGACGCCTGGCCGTCGAAGCGGTAGATCGAACCCCAGACGTACGGCTTGCCGAGCAGCACGGCCGCGTCGTTGACCATGTAGCGGGTGGCGAAGTTGTCGGTGCCGTCGACGATCAGGTCGTACCGGGAGAAGATGTCCCGGACGTTCTCCCGGTCCAGCGCGGTGTCGTGGATCTCCACGGTGACCAGCGGGTTGATCTCGCGGATCGAGGCGGCGGCGGACTCGGCCTTGGACCGGCCGACGTCGGAGACGCCGTGGATGATCTGCCGCTGGAGGTTCGACTCGTCGACGGTGTCGAAGTCGATGATGCCGAGCGTGCCGACGCCGGCGGCGGCGAGGTACAGCAGGGCCGGCGAGCCGAGACCGCCGGCGCCCACGCAGAGCACCCGGGCGTTCTTCAGCCGCTTCTGCCCCTCGACCCCGACGTCCGGGATGATCAGGTGGCGCGAGTAGCGGCGGATCTCGTCAACGGTCAGCTCGGCGGCGGGCTCGACGAGCGGGGGCAACGACACGGTGGACTCCCCGGAATCGGCGGTGGGAAAGCGCCATTGTCGCTCGCCGGAGTGCGGATCGGCCATGACGAGGGACACCCGGCCCGAACTGCGGGACCGGGAATATCTCAGACGCCGTCGGTGGGCTCGCCGGAGTACCGCGCCCCGTCGACGTACGGCCACGCGTTCGGCAGGCAGCCGTCCAGCCCGTACGTCTGCTGCTGCATCACCGGGGCCGGGGCGCCGGGGCGCGGGCACGCCTGGTGCAGCTCGCCGAACTCGTGCCCGACCTCGTGGTTGATGACGTACGTCCGGTAGACGTCGAGCGGGGCGCCGTAGTCGGGCACGGCGGTCATCCAGCGCGCCAGGTTGAGCACCACGCGACCGGGCAGCCGGCAGGACGTGTAGCGCTCGGTGTGCAGGCCGCCCTCGGCGCACATCCGCTCGGAGGTGACCGGCGTGGCCAGGTAGACGGTGAAGTCGGCGGCGGCGGCCTCGGGCACCCGCTGCACCCGCAGCTCCCCGGAGGCGATCCAGCTACGCGGGTCGCCGAGCACCGCGTCCACGGTCGCGGCGAACGCGTCGGCGTCCTGCCCCGTACCGTGCTCGACCTCGATCCGGTAGCGACGCAGCGGGCCGGCGTGGCCGCGTACCGGTGAACGCCCGTCGGCCACCGCGAACGTGCCGGGGCCGGCGGTGGGGTAGCCGGTCGGCGACGCCGACGCGGCGGTGTCGGTGTCGGCGTCCGGCATCAGCGTCGGCTCGGCGGCGAGCGGGACCCGCACGGGACGCGGCGGCTCGCTCAGCCGGGTGATGCCCGCCGCGCCGCCGACGGCCGCGAGCAGCATCGCCAGCAGCAGCACCGCGCGTCGGCGTCGGCGGCGCATCCGGCGCAGCCCGGGGCGTTCGGGCGGGTACGACGTCATGCGGACAGCGTGACACGCAATTCGGGCATTTAGCTGCTTTTGCGGCGCAAGTCCTGAGAATTGCTCACAAATCCGTCACAATGCCGACCCGGTGTACCGCTTCCCGCCCAGGTACGGCCACGGGTTCGGCCGGCAACCGTCGAGGAAGAGCGTCTGCTGCTGCATCACCGGCGCGGCCCGCCCGGCGCCCGGACACCCCTCATGATGGTGCCCGAGCTGGTGCCCCACCTCGTGGTTGACCACGTAGAGCCGGTACGTCCCCAGCGGCATCCCGGCGGCCACCAGGTGCGGCGCGGACGTCCGCCACCGGTCCAGGTTGAGCACCACCCGGCCCGGGACCCGGCAGGACGTGTACGGCACCCCGCCCTTGCGGATGTCGATCCCGCCCGCGCCGCACAGCCGGCCGGCGGTGTCCCGGCTCGCCAGATAGATCGTGAAGTCGTACCGGCTGCCCGGCGTGACCCGCTGCAACCGCAGCCGGCCGCTGTCCACCCAGCTCCCCGGCCCGGCCAGGGCCCGCTGCACCGCGTCCCCGAACGCCCGGACGTCCTCACCGACGCCCCGCTCCACCGCCACCCGGAAGCGGCGCAGCTCACCGCCCCGGCCCAGCACGCCGCCGGCCCGGTCGTCGTACCCGAAACCACCCGTGCCCCGCGCGGGCACCGGACCGGGCAGACTCAGCACGGGCGCCGGCGAGCGGGGCGGCGCGGCCAGCACTGGCGACGACGAGACGCTCGGTGCCACCGGCGCCGGCGGCTGGGCCGCGAACCCGTCGGCGACCACCTCCCGCGCGCCGGCCGGCGGCAGTCGCAGCGCCACGCCCACGCCGGCCCCGGCGGTGGCCAGGAACGCGCAGACCACCACGGCGGAGCGCCACCGACGGGCAGCGGACAGGGACCGCGGCAAACGCGGACGGCGGGAGCTGGGCATCCCGCTCAGCCTGCCATGTCGTGGACGCCGCCGCTCTCCCCCATTCCGGTCACCAGCGCCGTGACCTGCGCTTTCCGGCCGTCCGACCCCGGCGTGGCGGTCTCCGGCGACCCGGCCGACGCCGCCTCGTCGAGCAGTGCCAGCACCGCCCGGGCCACCGTCCGGGGCACCTCCAACTGGGCCACGTGCCCGACGCCGTCCAGCATCAGCAGCCGGCTGTCCGGAATCAGCCGGGCGGCCTGCGGGGCGACCCGCACGTCGACCAGCCGGTCCTGCCGTCCGCCCACCACCAGCGTCGGCACCCGCACCGCCGCGGCCTGCCGCCAGAGCGCGCCCTCCCCCGGCAGGTACGACCGCAGGAAACTGCCGACCAGGCCCCGGAACGTCCGGACGTACGCGGCGGCGTAGTGCGCCGCCTCGTACCGGATCCGGATCTCCTCGATCGCCTCCTGCCGGCGCTGCTCGCTGATCCGGGTCAGGTCCGCCACGCACGACTCCATCACCTGCTGCGCCATCGCCTCCGGAGCGAGCTGGGCCAGCCGCCAGGCGGCCAACCGCTCGCCCCGGGGGATCACCAGCACCGGCAGCATCCGCCCCTGCAACGAGCGCCGGAAGTCCAGGAACGGCAGGGCCGGCGAGATCAGCGTGAGCGTGCGGACCAGGTCCGGGCGCAGCACCGCCACCCGGACCGCGACCGCCCCGCCCAGCGAGTTGCCGAACAGGTGCACCGGGCCCCGGTCGCTGTGCTCGATCCAGCGGACCACCCGGTCCGCGAACGCCGGGATCGTGTACCGCCGGCCGGGCTCGCTGCGCCCGAAGCCGGGCAGGTCGATCGCCTGGCCGTCGAGCCGGGGCGCCAGCAGGCCGGCCAGGTCGGTCCAGTTCTGCGCGGAGCCGCCGAGCCCGTGCACGTACAGCGCCGGCTCGGCGTCGGGCCCGGTGGCCGGCGTGTCCCGGACGTGCACGAGCGCGCCGTCCAGCCGCACGTGCCGGCCCGGCCAGGGCGGCGGGAGATGATGCGCGGGAAGGAGATGCTCGGGCCCGAGCGCGGCACGCTTCATGCGTTCAGTCTTCCCCGCGCCGGCTCCGTCCGCACAGTCCCCTAGGCGAGCAGCGCCTCCAGACGCCGGTTCACCGCAGCCAGCGTGGCCCGCACCACAGCCTGCCGCGGATCGCCCGCGACCAGGGCGGAACCGGCCAACTGCTCCACCCACCCGTCGCAGACCAGCAGCACCACCACGGTCGCCACCTCGCAGTTGCCGAACGGCACCACGGCGGCGTGCTCGACGAAGCACCGGCCCCGCTCGCCCGCCGGCAGGGCCGGGCCGAGCAGCTCGTCCACCGCGGCGGCCGCGGCCACCGCGCAGAGCCGCAGCACGTACCCGTCGACGGCCGGCCCGGTCGCGTGCCCCTCGGCCGTCCGGTCCCCGGCGAGCAGGCGGACCTCGGTGGTGGCGTCCAGCCCCAACGTGCTCACCAGAACGTGGTCGATCACCACCCGGGGCCCGGGCACGCCGCCCGGATCCAGCGGTCGCGACGGCGCGGTCTCCGTCGTGGTCACCTGCCCACCGGAGTACGAGGTGCCGAGTGTGACCGGACTTCCGGTGGACATGCCGGTGGGCGCGGCGGCCAGCGACGTCTCGTCGACGGTGGCCCGGCCCCGGTGGGTGGCCTGCCGGCGGCGGCGCGGCGGCTCGTCGGCGTCCTCCCCCGGCGCGTCGACCAGCCGGCCGGCGCGCGACTCCACGCCGCCGAACCGGCCCTCGCCGGAGCGGTTCTCGGCCGGCCGGTTCGACGCCGGCCGCACCACGCCGGCCCGCGCCGGCACGTCCGCCTCGGCCGGACCGGACGAGGCCCCGCCCCGCGCCGGAGCGCCCGGCTCGTCGTCGGCGCCGGATCGGGGCTCGGCCGACGCGGCCTCGGCACGGCGGTCGGCAGCACGGCCCGGCGGGGCCTCCGCGACCGGCGGGGCCTCGGCGAGGCGGTCGGCGAGGCCCGGTGGCACCTCCACCGGACGGTCGCGGACGGCCGCGGCCTCGGCCAGGCGGTCCGTGCGCGCGGTGGCGGACCGCCGGCGGACCGGCGGCGGCGGTACGGCCGGCGCGCCGGGCAGGTTCTGCGGGGCGGCGGCCAGACCCATCCGATCCTGGAGCAGCCGGGCCACCAGCCGGCTCACCTCGGCCGGGTCCGCGCCGTCGGCCAGGTCCAGCCGGAGGCTGTGCGCACCGGCCGGGGTGCGGCGGAGCGCGGCGTCCCGGACGCCGGCCACCTCGCGCACGGCGTCCAGGATCGCGTTGACGTCGAAGCCCTCCGGCCGCTCGCGCAGCGGCGCCGGTTCGTCGTCCCGACGCAGGTGGGTGGCGATGCGGGCCAACTCCGGGGTCTCGGCGGACGGTTCCACGGCCGGCGGCTCCGGCACCACCGGCACATCCGGTTCGGCGGGGACGCGCTGCGGCAGCACCGCCGGGGCCGACTCGGTCGACTCCGGCCCGGCAGCCGCCTCGGCGGTCGGCGTCGGCTCCGGGGCGGACCGGCGGGCCGCGTAGGGCGGGGCGCTCGTCGGGCGGGGCGCGGGCGGCGGGTCGAACCGCGCCGTCCCGCCCGGCGCGGGGAGGCCGGCCGGCTCGCCGTGCGACGGGTCCGGTGCGGGGTACCCGGCGGCCGGCTCACCGACGGCCCGGGAGGCCGGCCCCGCCGCGTACGCCGACGGCGGTGGACCGGCCGGCGCCTCGCGCTCACGGGCCACCGGCGGCGCGCCGACCGGCTCGGGACGCGCGCCGAACGGGGTCACCGGCACCGGCGGACCCGCCCAGGAGGGTCGCTCGGCGGGCGGCTCGTGGCCCGAGCGGGGCTCGGCGTCCTCGCGGGGCAGCCGGAACGGCCGGGTCGCCTCGGGGCGCGGCGGCTCGGGCGCTGCCGTCGACTCGGCCCGCACCGCCTCGTACGGTCGGACCGGCTCGGGCCGCGGCTCGTAACCGCCGGCCGGGTCGACGCGGGTGGGCTGGTAGCCGGTGGGCGGATCGACGCGGGTCGGCTCGTACGGTCGCATCGGTTCGGGCGCCCACTCGGACGCGCGGTCCTCGCGGGCGGCGCGGCGGCCGGTCGGCTCGTCGTCCCCGGTCCGTCGCTCGGCCGGCGCGTCGTCGCGGGCCGAGCGGCGCCCGACCGGCTCGTCGGCGCGGGCCCACGGCGGGGCCCAGCCGTCGCCCCAACTCGGGCGGTTCCAGGACGGCCCGGGCCACTCCGGCTCACCCGCCGGCCCCGTGCCCGGGTCGTTCGGCGCGGCGGCGTGCGGATCGGCGGCGGTCCGCGGCCCCTCTCCGGGGTGGGCGTCGCCCGGGTGGTGCTCCGCCGCCGGCGGCTCGCCCCGGCCGGGAACCGTCACCGGCGGCTCGGTCGGGCCCCGGTGGGGCCAGCCCTGGTGCAGCGCCGGGGCCTGGTCGACGGTCGGGGCGTGGAAGCCCGGCGGCACCTCGAAGCCGGAGGCGGCGGCGCCGACCGGCGGCACCTGGAGCGCCGGGGGCGCGGAGGCCGGACCACTCTCGGCCCAGCGGGGCGACCGCCCGGCGGACGTGTCGTCCGAGGCGTGCCGGGAGCCGGTGGGGTCGGCCGGGCCGGGACGCTGCTCGACGGCGGGCGCGGGGCGCGGGGCGGGCACGGCCAACCGGTCGCCGTCGGTCTCCCGCGGCGGCTCGCCCACGGGCGGTGCACTCACCGGCGCCTGGCGGGTCACGGCTGACTCCTCCCCGGCGTGGTGCACGCCGTTGACGTGGCGGCCGTTGACGCGCGCCGGCAGCTCCTCGGCCGGGTGGCCGGGCAGCGGGGCCGGCAGGTCGCCGTGCCGGGGCGAGGACGCCGCCCACCCGCCACCGAGGTCGCCGTAGGGCCAGCCACCAGGCGCCGGGGCGCCGCGGGACCAGCCGTCCGCCGGGGGCGCCCATCCGCCGCCGGTGCGGGCCGGGTCGTCGTGCTGGCCCGTCCCGTCGCCGTGCTCTCCCGGGGTGGCGGCTCCGGGTTGCCCTGTTTCACTCACCGCGCGCTCCTTGGTCGCCCCCGCTGAGGCTACCGTGTGGTGACAGTGGCGATAAGTTACAGCGGCGGGCCAATTCCGCGACGGGTTCACGAACCCGGACCGGTTCGGGCGATACGTGCCGGCTCGACGCAGATACTCGGAGGTTCCCATGACGGCAGTGGGGAACGGTGCACACACGGCCGGCCGGCCCACCCGCCTGCCCCGCTCGGCGCGCCGCAAGCAGCTACTCGCCGCGGCCCAGGAGGTGTTCGTCGCACACGGCTACCACGCCGCCGCGATGGACGACATCGCCGAGCGGGCCGGCGTCTCTAAGCCCGTTCTCTACCAGCACTTCCCCGGGAAGATGGAGCTCTACCTGGCGCTGCTGGACACCCACTGCGACGCCATCGTGGCGAAGGTGCACGACGCCATGCGCGGCACCAACGACAACAAGGAGCGGGTCGGTGCCGCCGTGCGGGCCTACTTCGACTTCGTCGACCACGAGAGCGAGGCGTTCCGCCTGGTCTTCGAGTCCGACCTGCGCAACGACCCGGCCGTACGGCAGCGGGTGGAGCGGGTCGAGCAGGGTTGCATCGCGGCGATCACCGACACCATCATCTCGGACACCGGGGTGAGCCGGGCGCACGCCGAGCTGCTCGCGTCCGGCCTGGTCGGCGCCGCGGAGACCGCCGCGCAGTTCTGGCTGGCGGGCGGTCGGCAGGTGGCCAAGCCGGAGGCGGAAGCGCTGGTCGCGGCGCTGTCCTGGCGTGGCATCGCCAGCTTCCCGCTGCAAGGTGAGTCAGCCTGACCATCGCGCCGCCCGATCGGATAGCCTTCCCACGGTGGCTTTTTCGCCCCAGTTGAGGAGGCACAGTGGAGGTCAAGATCGGCGTGCAGTACGCGCCGCGGGAGCTGGTCCTGGAGAGCGCGCAGTCGCCGGCCGAGATCGAGCAGATCGTGACCGACGCCTTCGCCGGGAGCGAGGGCACGCTCTCCCTGACCGATGAGAAGGGCCGGCGGGTCATCGTGCCGGTCGGCAAGGTCGCCTACGTCGAGATCGCGGAGGCCTCGCCCCGCGCGGTCGGGTTCACCGTCCGCTGATCCGCGTCGCACCGGTCGCCGTGGCGGGGAGACCCGCCGCGGCGGCTCAGTTGGTCAGCCCGACCGATCAGTTGGTCAGCCCGACGGTCAGTCGTACGGCCTGACGGCTCAGTTGTTCAGCCCGACCGCCGACATCCGCGTAGCGTGCGCCTCGGTCAGCCGGCGCAGCACCGCGGGCACGTCGTCGCCGGCCCTGCCGAGCAACGCGGCGAGCGCGCCCCGGTCGGCGGCGGCCACGCGTCCGGCCTGCGAGAGCGCCTCGCCGAGCAGCCGACGAGCCCACATCGAGAGCCGTCCGGCCGCCCTCGGGTCCGCCGCGATGGCGGCCCGGATCTCGGTGGCGGCGAACTCGGCGTACCGGGAGTCGTGCAGGACGTCGAGCAGCAGCACACGGTCCGGCCCGGCCAGGCCGTCGGCGATCCCGCGCAGGAAGTCGTCGGTGATCGCGTCGCCCACGTACGCCTTGGTCACCGCCTCCGCCCAGTCCCGCGGCTCGGTCGAGTCGTGGTACGCCCGTAACGCCTCGACGTAGGGGGCCATCGCCTCCTCGGGGGTCACGCCCAGCGCGATGAGGCGGTCGGTGAGCCACCGGTAGTGCGCCATCTCGCCCGCGGCCAGCTCGCTGAGCGCGGCGCGGCGGCGCAGGTCGGGGGCGAGCCGGGCGTCGGCGGCCAGCCGGTCGAAGGCGAGCAGTTCGCCGTACGCGACGAGGCCGAACAGGCCGACAGCGGCGGAATCGGGGGCGGACACGAGCGCAGGTTACCGTTCCCTTGCTGTGATGCGGGTCACAGGAAGTGCCCCCGGCTGCCCGGCCGACATCTGGAATCGGGACGGCTCGCAGGCCGTTCAGGTAGGATGAAGCAGTTGCCGTGGGCACCGACCTGGCCAGCATCGCTGATCAGCACCGGTCCCCGGCGCGCGTGCGGCCCGGTCCGGCTCGGCGAAACCACCCCCGACCGCGTGGCCCGCGCCAAACCGTCCGCGCCCTGAGGACATGAGGGGCGCACCACGAGAGGGCACCCCCACATCCACATGAGTGAGCAGAGCACAGGCCAGCCACTGGCCCCCACCGCTCCGGTCCCCCCGGAGGCACCCACATTCGCCGCGCTCGGCGCCCGCCAGGAGACCGTCGAGGCGCTCGCCGCCGCGGGCATCACCCGCGCCTTCGCCATCCAGGAGTACGCGCTGCCGATCGGGCTGCGCGGCGTCGACCTGATCGGGCAGGCCCCGACCGGCACCGGCAAGACGCTCGGCTTCGGCATCCCACTGCTGGAGCGGGTCTTCGCCCCGTCCGAGGGCAGCGACGGCGTGCCCCAGGCACTCGTCGTCGTCCCCACCCGCGAGCTGGGCATCCAGGTCGCCAAGGACCTCGACGCCGCCGGTCGCACCCGGGGCGTCCGGGTGCTGCCGATCTACGGCGGCGTGGCGTACGAGCCGCAGATCGAGGCGCTGCGCAAGGGCGTCGAGATCCTGGTCGGCACGCCCGGCCGCCTGCTCGACCTGCAGAAGCAGAAGCACCTGCGGCTCGACCGGGTCCGCGCGCTCGTCCTCGACGAGGCCGACCGGATGCTCGACCTGGGCTTCCTGGACGACGTCGAGAAGATCCTGGCGATGCTGCCGGAGGACCGGCAGACCATGTTGTTCTCGGCCACCATGCCGGACCCGATCGTGGCGCTGTCCCGGCGGTTCCTCCGCCGGCCGGTCACCATCCACGCCGGGCACACCGCCGAGACCGGCCCGTCGCCGCAGACCCAGCAGCTCGCCTACCGCACCCACTCGATGAACAAGGTCGAGATCGTGGCGCGGATCCTCCAGGCCGAGGGGCGCGGGCTCACCATGATCTTCTGCCGCACCAAGCGGGCCGCCGACCGGGTCGCCGAGGATCTCGACTTCCGCGGCTTCGCCGTGGCGGCCGTGCACGGTGACCTGGGCCAGGGTGCCCGGGAGCGGGCGCTGCGGGCGTTCCGCACCGGCAAGATCGACACGCTCGTCGCCACCGACGTGGCGGCCCGGGGCATCGACGTCACCGGCGTCACCCACGTGATCAACTACGACTGCCCCGAGGACCAGGACACCTACACCCACCGGATCGGCCGCACCGGCCGGGCCGGGGCGACAGGTGTCGCGGTGACGTTCGTCGACTGGGACGACATGCCCCGCTGGCGCATCATCGACAAGACGCTCGGGCTGGACATGCCCGAGCCCCCGGAGACCTACCACACCTCCAAGCACCTCTACACCGACCTGGACATCTCCCCGGACGTCAGCGACACCCTGCCGACCGCCGCGCGTACCCGCGCCGGCCTGTCGGCCGAGGTCGAGGAGGACCTGGGTGGCGGCCGGTCCCGGCGGGACGGCCGGCGCGGTGACAGCCGCGGTGACAGCCGCGGTCGCGGCGGGGACCGCCGACGTGGGCGTGGTGGCGAGACCGGCGGCGCACCCGCCGAAGGCGGAGCGACAGCGGTCGCGACGGACGAGGGCACCCGTACCCCGCGCCGGCGGCGTCGCCGCCGGGCCGGCGAGACGGTGGCCGGCGAGCAGCCGACCGCGGTGGTCGCCACCGAGGGCGCGACGGAGGAGCCCACCACCGTCGCCGCCGCTGACGGCGGCGACGAGGCCGCGACCAAGCCGCGCCGCCGCAGGCGTCGCCGCAGCGGTGCCGGCGTAGGCACCGCCGAGTCCCCCACCACGGACTGAGCAGAGTCCCACACACGACGGCCCTCGGACCCGCTCCGGGGGCCGCTCCCTGTCCCCACCCCGGCACTCTTCGCCCGTGTCGATCATGAGGTTGGCGCCCGCCGGCGTGTCGCGCCGCCAACCTCATGATCGACCGGGCGCGAGCGGGGGACGGCGGGCGGGGAGGCTTGCAGGACGGGAGTAGCAGGGATGCCGGAAGCGTTGGACGCGGCGCTACGGGAGGTACGGGCACTGCTGCTCGACCCCGGTCTGACCCGGGCGGTCGCCGCCGGCCGGCAACGAGGACAGCGGCCCTCGGTGGTCCGCGCGGAACTGCGCCCGGTCACGCTGAAGGCCGGCGCGCGGTTGCAGATCGCCACCTCCGACGGCGCCCGACCGCACACCCGCAACGTCACCCCCGGTACGGAGGAGGCCGACACGGCCGTCGACGCGTTGCTCGCCGAGCCGTTCGGTAACTGGCACGTGGAGACCACCGGCACCACGCTCCAACTCCGGGTGACCAAGTCCGGCGAGGCGCAGGTGCACCGCGCCAAGGCCAGCCGGACGGTCGCCGAGCCGGACGGACACGACCGGGCCAAGGACTGGCTGCTCGATCCGGGTGATCCGCTGTTCGCCGCGATCGGCGGCTCGGCGGCCAAGCGCCGCCAGGTCGACGCGTTCCTCCGCGCGCTGGCCGCGACGCTGCCGGACGACCTCACCGGCCCGCTACGCGTGGTGGACCTGGGCTGCGGAAACGCGTACCTGACCTTCGCCGCCCACCGCTACCTGACCCGGCGCGGCCTGGACGTGACGTTGATCGGCGTCGACGTCCGGGAGGACCAGCGCCGCCGCAACACGGAACTGGCCGAACGGCTGGGCTGGGCCGACCGGGTCAGCTTCGTCGCCGGCACCATCGCGCAGGCCCCTGTCGAACCGGCCCCCGACCTGGTGCTGGCGCTGCACGCCTGCGACACGGCGACCGACGAGGCGTTGGCCCGGGCGGTGCACTGGGGCGCCCGCTGGGTGCTCGCCGCCCCGTGCTGCCACCACGACCTGGCCGCCCAGCTCCGGGCCCGACCCGCGCCCGGGCCGGACGGACTGCTCACCCGCCAGGGCATCCTGCGCGAGCGGTTCGCCGACGTGCTCACCGACGCGCTGCGGGCCGGGCTGCTCCGGCTGCACGGCTACCGCGCCGAGGTGGTGGAGTTCGTCGACTCACAGCACACCCCACGCAACCTGCTCATCCGGGCACGACGCACGGCCGGCTCGCCGACCGACGGCCAGCGGGCCGAATACCGCGAGCTGGTGGACCGGTGGGGCGTCACGCCCCGGCTGGAGACACTGCTCGCCGCGCCGGGCCCGGACCCGGACCCGGTCTAGCGGCGCCGCTCGCCGCGGTTGCGGTCGCCGCGGTCCAGCGCCGACACCCGCTCGCCGGGGCCGCGGTTGGTGGCCCGATCGCTGTCCGGCGGCGTGGTCGGGAACGGGACCACCTTCGCCTGCTGCTGGTCGGAGTTGCCGACGGCGGCGAACGCGTTCCAGGAGATGTCGACAAGCAACCGCTTCAGCTCGGCGTGCCGGGCCGCCGCGTTGCGCTGGAGCGCCATCCGCGCGCCCAGCACCACACCGACCAGGGTGGTGCAGACCGCGCCGGTCGCGGCGATCAGGTGCACGCCCTCCGCCGGGTCGCCCCGCACCGCCAGCACCAGCAGCCAGATCCAGAAACCCAGCGCGAACACGCCGGCCTTCGCCACGAAGAAGAGGCTCACCGCGCCAGGACGGTGCGGAACGGGACGGTCTGGTTCGGCCATGCTGCTCCTCTGAAGTCGCTGCCGGGGAGGATTCGTTCAGCTTAGTTGACAGTCCGCAACTGTTCACGCTGCGTCGGTCCCGCCCACGAGACCTTCCGACCGATCAGTCAGTTACTTCTTCCCCCGGGCGTACTAGGCTCGGGACGCAGAGCCGGGCGCACCGGCGGAAGGGGACAGCCGAGGAGGGATGGGCTCCGCAGAGGTTTCGCCGCAGATGGCCTTCGCACGGTTCGTGCGAAGGGCCATCGACGACGCGCGTGAGGAGCGCGGCTGGACGGTGACCGACCTCGCCACCCACACCGGTGTCGGCCGTTCCACGGTGTTCCGCTGGCTGGCCGGCGACTGGCAGGACTATCCCGAGCTCGCCAAGGTGCGCGGCTTCTGCGCCGCCCTCGATCTGCCGGTGGCCGCCGCGTTCCGGGCCCTGGGCCTGCCCGACGCCGGGGCGGTGCCCCGACGACGCGCCGCCGAGGACGGTCCGGTCGAGGCAGACGTACGGGTCATCCTGGACCGGCTGGCCGACCCGAACGTCCCCGCCGAGGAGAAGCACCACATCCGCGACCTGCTGCGCTACCTGGCCCGCCGACCGGTCCGCCGCGCCGGCTGACCGTACGGGCCGGCGGGTCGGGCGTGCCGCCGGTGCCGGCTGAGGCACGGGCCGGCCGGTCAGGCGACGGTCAGCGTGAACTCGGCGGTCCGCACCACGCCGCCGACCTGGAAGTCCAGGAACATCCGGTAGCGGCCCGGCCCGGGGGCGGTCAACCAGAACGTCACCGCGTCGCCGTCCCGCACCGGCTCCGGGTGCACGTGCAGGTAGCCGAGATCGCCTTCACGCAGCGCGACCAGGTGACCGAACGCGCCCAGGTAGGGCTCCAGGGCAGCGGCCACGCCACCGGCGTCGGTGACCCGGAACCGCAACGGCACCGACCGTCCCACGTCGGGCGTGCCGGTGAACCCGACGGTGAACCCGTCGACCGTGGCCGACGTCTCCGGGGCCGGCAGCGGCCGGGGCAGGTAGTCGCCCGGCACGGCCAGGTCGGCACCGAGCACGGCGGCGACCTGCCGGCCGTCGTCGGCTACCGCGGTGAAGTCGGCGTACATCCGCCAGGCCCCCGGCGCGGTGGGCGTCAACGGCACCGACCAGGTGCCGTCGGCGGCCATCGTCGGGTGCAGGTGCCGATAGCCGGTGAGGTCGCGACGGACCACGATCACGTGCATCGGCTTGTCGTGCACGACCGCGAAGCGGGTCACCGCCCGACGATTGTCGTCGCGGACCTGGAACCGCAGCTCACCGACGCGGCCGGCGGTCAGGCCCCCGGTCGACGGGGCGAGCGTGTAGCCGGCCGAGCTGATCGACAGCCCGGTCGCGCCGTCGCCACCGCCCTGGGTGACCGTGGCTCCGTCGTGCGAGTGCGCGCCGGTGCCGGGCGCGTGGGAGTGGGCGCCACCGGCCGGGGCGTCGCCCGCCGGGACCGTGCCGGCCGGAGCCGCGCCGCCGCCCGGGTTCGCCGGCGGGTTCAACCTGCCGAGCCCGAAACCGAGCAGCACGGCCAGCACCAGGCCGCCCACCACCAGGGCGAGCCGTACCGTGTCCCGGTCCACCACCGCCGGACCCGTCGCCGCGCCCGCGCCGCCGGAACCCGACACGGCACCGCCGGAACCCGACGCCGGGCCGCCGACGTCGGACACGGCACCGCCGGAACCCGACGCCGGGCCGCCGATGTCGGACGCGGGACCGTCGGAGCCCGACACGGCACCGCCCGAGCCAGACCCCGGGCCGTCGATGTCGGGTGCGGGCTCGGCGAGGGACGGCGACTCAGGCAACGCCGCCGGCCAACTCGTAACCCGCCTCGTCGACGGCGGCACGGACGGACTCCACCGGCAGCGGAGCCGCGCTGGTGACTGTGGCCGTGCCCCCGACCAGGTCGATCCGGACCTCCTCGACGCCCGGCAGCGCGGACAGCTCCCCGGTCACCGCCCGGACGCAGTGTTCGCAGGTCATCCCGGTCACGGTGTACGTCTGGACGACGGGTCGCTGCTCGGTCATGGCCCCACGGTACCGCCGGTCGGGTCGCCCGCGGACGACGCCCGCGCGAACGGTGGCGTCGCTCGCACCCGCCCCAAGGCCGGGCCCCTTCTTAACGCATTTGGTAGAGGCGGGGGACCCGCTTGACGCCTACGCCGCAGCGCGCGGAGCGCGGTGTCAAGCGGGGACCGTTCCTATGCAGAAGGCGTTAACAGGGGGCCCGGCCTTGCACGTCAGGCGGCGAGGGCGAGGGCGAGCGGCAGCACGTCCGGCGCACCGGCGCGCCGCAGCAGGCGCGCCACCATGGCCATCGTCCAGCCGGAGTCGACCAGGTCGTCGACGAGCAGCACCGGCCCGTCCAGCGCGGGCAGCGCGCCGGCCAACTCGTCCGGCAGGTGGAACGCGTCGTGCAGCGCGCGTACCCGCTGGGCGCTGTTGCCGCGCGGCCCGCCGGCGCCGGCCGGACCGGTCGGCACGACCACGCCGAGCAACGGCAGCCGGCCGACCGCGGCGATCCGCTCGGCCAGCGAGCCGACCAGCGTCGGCCGGTTCCGGGAGCCGACCGCGACCACGCCGGCCGGGCGGCGCGGCCACGGGTCGTCGCCGTGCGCCCACGCCTTCAGCACCTCGACCACGGCCGCCGCCACGTCGTCGGGCACCGGGCCGTCCGGCGCGTCCGGGCCGACCAGCCCCCGCAACCGCCCGCCCCACCCCAGGTCGGACAGGCGTCCCACGGCCCGCCCGGGCAGGGCCTGCTCCGCCGGGGGGAGGCGACCCTTCAGGGGTACGCCGACCGCGTCCAACCCGGTCGGCCAGAGCTTCTTCGGCGCGATCTGGACGCCGGGGCGGCCGAGGAACGTCTGCGCGGCGGTGAGCGCCTCCGGTGAGACGTCCGCGTCGAACAGCGGGCCGGCGCAGTTGTCGCACCGGCCGCAGTCCTCCGCCCCGGTGTCGTCGAGTCCTTCCCGCAGGTAGCGCATCCGGCAGCGGGACGTGTCCGCGTACTCCCGCATGGCCCGCTGCTCGGCGGTGCGCGCGTCGGCGACGCGCCGCAGCCGGGCCTCGTCGTAGGTCCACGGCTCGCCGGTGGCGAGCCAGCCGCCGCGCACCCGGCGGACCGCGCCGTCCACGTCGAGCACCTTGAGCATCAGCTCCAGCCGGGCCCGGCGCAGGTCGACGACCGGTTCGAGGGCCTGGGTGGAGATCGGCCGGTCGGTGTCGAGCGCGGCGAGCACGGCGCGCACCTGCTCCTCGGGCGGGAACGCGAGCGAGGCGAAGTACCGCCAGATGGCCGCGTCCTCGACGCCGGGCAGGAGCAGCACCTCGGCCTGCTCGACGGCGCGGCCGGCGCGGCCGACCTGTTGGTAGTAGGCGATCGGCGACGGCGGTGCGCCGAGGTGCACCACGAAGCCCAGGTCGGGCTTGTCGAAGCCCATGCCGAGCGCGCTGGTGGCGACCAATGCCTTGATCTTGTTGTCGAGCAGGTCCTGCTCGGCGGCGCGGCGGTCGGCGTCCTCGGCCTGACCGGTGTAGGACGCCACCGCCCAGCCCCGGCCGCGGAGGAACTCGGCCGTCTCGGTGGCCGCGGCCACGGTGAGCGTGTAGACGATCCCCGAGCCGGGCAGCCGGTCCAGGTGGTCGGCCAGCCAGGCCAGGCGGTGGGCCGGGCTCGGCAGGTCGAGTACGCCGAGGCGCAGCGACTCCCGGTCCAGCGTGCCGCGCAGCACCAGCGCGTCGCCGAGCTGCTCGGCCACGTCGCGGGTGACCCGGGCGTTGGCGGTGGCCGTGGTGGCGAGCACCGGCGTGCGCTCGGGCAGGTTCGCCAGGAACGTGCGCAGCCGGCGGTAGTCGGGGCGGAAGTCGTGCCCCCAGTCGGAGACGCAGTGCGCCTCGTCCACCACCAGCAGCCCGGTGGTGGCGGCCAGCTTCGGCAGCACGCCGTCCCGGAAGTCCGGGTTGTTGAGGCGTTCCGGGCTGATCAGCAACACGTCGACCGCCCCGGCGTGGATCTCGGCGGTGATCTCGTCCCACTCGTCCAGGTTGGCGGAGTTGATGGTGCGGGCCCGGATGCCGGCGCGGGCGGCGGCGTCGACCTGGTTACGCATCAGCGCCAGCAGCGGCGACACGATCACCGTCGGCCCGTGCCCGCCGCCGGACCGCAGCAGCGCGGTGGCCACGAAGTAGACGGCCGACTTGCCCCAGCCGGTGCGCTGCACGCAGAGCACCCGCCGCCGGTCGACGACCAGCGCCTCGATGGCGCGCCACTGGTCCTCGCGCAGCCGGGCGTGGTCACCCGCCAGCCGCCGCAGGACTTCCTCGGCGCGTTCCCGGACGGCGTTCCGATCCTGACTCATCCGGCATTTCTACCAGGAGCGGCCGACCACACCGGCGGGGCGGGCGACGGCTCGGGCGGCAGGAAGAGCAGCAGCTCGCGTAGCGGTTCGGTGGTCGACGACGGCAGGTGGCAGCGCCCGGCCAGCTCCTCCAGCGAGCCGTACGGGCCGCGCAGCCAGCGGTCCACCGCGAGCTGGCGGCACTGCTCGGCGGTCAGCCCGGGGAGCGTCGCGAGCACCGGCTCGGGTACGGCGTTCACGTCGACCAGACCGCCGTCGTCGTAGCCGCGGAGCAGGTCCGGGCGGCCGATGCGCAGTTCCGTCCGGGCGGCCGGATAGTGGTGCAGGAGGTGGCGCGCCTGCTCCCGACGCAGCCGGCGCTGCTCGTCGCTGCGTTGTCGGCCGGTCCAGAACAGCGCGCCGAGGGCCGCCCAGAGCGCCGGGTTGAGCAGCACCACGTGGCCCGCGCCGACCAACCAGCAGACGCCCATCGCCCCGATCAGATACAACGCCTCGGCGTCCGTCACCTCCTCGTTCTCCGGCATGTTGAGCGCGACGACGACCAGGATGAAGATGAGCAGGAAGTAGCTGACGCCGGCCAGGGCCAGCCGCCAGCTCCGCCGCCACAGCGCGTACCCGAGGACCACCGCCCAGGTGAGCGACCCGAACGAGAGCAGCACGGTGGCCGTACCGAAGACGGTCGCGGTGACCTGGACCCACCTCGGCGAGCGGCGCGGAGTGGCCTCCGGCGGCGGGTTGAGGGCGAGCAGCAGCGCGTGCGGGAGTGGGGCCGGGCCGACCCAGCCGGCCGGGGCCGGCGTCGGAGCGGCCGGGGACGACGTCGGAGCGGCCAGGGGCGGCCCGGGCACAGGCGCAGCCGGCACCGGCGGCAGGGGTGCGGGCGGCGGCGGCACGGCGGGCCGCGCCGTCGTGGATGGCGCGTCCGCGACGGGCGACACCGGGGACGGCAGGTCCGCGACGGGCGGCAGCAGTGCCGGATCCGAGCGGAGGATCCGCCGGTGCAGGTTCTGGAGCGACCCGCCGGGCTCGATGCCGTAGTCCTCGCGGAGCAGGTCGGCGAAGTCCCGGTAGGCGGCGAGCGCCTCGGCCTGCCGGCCACTCCGGTAGAGCGCCAGCATGAGCTGGAGCCGCAGCCGCTCCCGGACCGGGAACTCGGCGACCAGCTCGACCAGCCGGCCCACCGCCTCGCCGTGCCGGCCGGCGGCCAACTCCAGCTCGGTACGCGTCTCCAGCGCGACGGCCCGCAACTCCACCAGCCGGTGCCGGGCGGCGTCGAACCAGGGGCCGGCGAACCCGGTGAACGGCTCGCCCTGCCAAAGCTCCAGCGCGGCATGCACCTCGGCCAGCGCCTCCGCCGTACGCCCGGCCGCCTGCGCCTCTCGGGCGCGCTGGACGCCCCGCTCGAAGCGCGTCACGTCGACCGCCTCCGGCGCGACCCGCAGCAGGTATCCGGCGTCGGTCAGGGTGAGCACCTGGGCCGGCGTACGCGGTGACCGGTCGGGCTCCAGCATCCGGCGCAGACCGGCCACGTGCTTCTGCACCACGTTGGGGCCGTTCACCGGCGCTTCCTCGGGCCACACCGCCTCGACGATCTGCCCGGTGGGGACCGGGCGGCCGGCGGCGAGCAGCAGCACCGCCAGCACGGCCCGCTGTTTGGCCGGGCCCAGATCGAGCGGACGGTCGGCGTACCAGGCCCGCTGTGGACCGAGGAGCTCGAAACGCAGCGCCTCTGACATGCGAGTTTTCCGCCCCCGTACCCCCGGCCGTCGCCCGCCGCGGCCGGCGGCAGTCGGACGGCAGCATATCGGCAGTGGAACGGCGATGGCGGCCTGCGAAGCTTCCCCGGCAACAGCCACCTGGGAAAGTGAGTCGAACGAAGATGACGCAGCGAAACGGCACCGCCGCGACCGTCCGGCGGATCGGGCTCCGCGCGGCCGCCGTGCTGGCCACCACCGCACTGGCCGCCGGGTGCGGCGCCGGGGACGCCTCCGAGGGCGCCGGCCCCGCGCCGGCCCCGTCGGCGGACCCGAAGGCCACCCTGCTGGCCGCCGTGCCGACCGAGCAGGACCCGGCCTTCCGGTTCCTGCTCCAGGACAGCACCGACAAGTTCACCGGCGTGCTGGACCCGGCCACCGAGGCCATGGACCTCGCCGTCAGACAGCGGAACGACGACCCGGAGTTCACCATGGACATGACGTTCCGGTGGATCGACGAGGCGCTGTGGATGCGGGTCAAGTTGACCGGCCTCACCGACGTACCCGACTCGCTCAGGCTGCCCAAGCGCTGGATGGCGATGGACCGCGACAAGCTGAAGGACGAGTCCAGCATCCCCGCCTACCAGGGCGCCGACCCGGGCAACACCGCCGCCGTCATCCGCACCGCGGACACCGTCGAGGCCGAGGGCGACGGTACGTACACCGGGCTCGCCGACCTGACCGACAACGCCGACGTGCAGAGCACGTTCGACAACGTGGACCTGGCGGCGCTGGGTGAGGCGGGGAAGAGGGTGCCGTTCACCGCCGTCGTCGGGGCGGACGGCAACCTGGCCTCGCTGACCCTGAACGTGCCGGCGGCCGGCAAGCAGAAGGCGATGAAGCTGATCACCAGGTACTACGACTACGGCAAGGCGCCGAAGATCGCCGAGCCCACCGGGGACCAGGTGCAGAAGGCGCCGGCCCTGGTGTACGAGATGCTCAACGGCTGACCCGCGACCAGCGCGACGGGCGGCGGCCACGCGGGGGGCCGCCGCCCGTCGCGGCGGTCAGCGGCGCGGGCGTAGCGCGGTCCCGAGGGGGGCCAGTCGGGCGCGCAGGCTGGCCAGGCCGCCGGGGAAGAAGTACACCGCCAGTATGAAGACGGTGCCCAGGACGAACAGCGGCTGGCTCAGCGGGTGACTGAGGAACGCGGGCAGGCTGTTCACCGCGTCGCTGCTGCCGAACGCGGTGAGCCGGTGGTCCAGGTACATGTAGAGGACGCCGCCCAGCACCGGCCCCCACCGGGTGCCCGGGCCGCCGAGCACCACCATCACCAGCAGCGACAGCGTCAGCTCGGACGACGTGATGTGCGGGCTGGCGCCGCCCACGATCAGCACGTAGACCACCCCGCCCGCGCTGGCCAGGCCGCCGGCCAGGGTGAACGCGACGAGCTTGAACCGGTACGGGTCGAGCCCGAGCACCCCGATCCGCCGCTCGTCGTCGCGCAGCCCGGCCAGCACCCGCCCGGTCGGTGAGCCGCTGACCCGGTGCACCACCAGCACCACCAGCGCCAGGTACGCCAGCGCCAGCCAGTAGAGGTTGACCGTGTTGGTGACGCCGACGAGCGCCGACGGCAGCCCGGACACGTCCAGCGGCAGCCCCTCCTCGCCGCCGGTCAGCCCGCCGAAGTCGCGGGCCACCAGGATCGCCCCGACCTGCGCGAACGCCAGCGTCACCATGGCGAACGCGATGCCCACGGTGCGCAGCGCCACCGCGCCGAGCAGCGCGGCCAGCGTGGTGCCGCCGGCCACGGTGAGCACGGCGGCCTGCCACAGCGGCAGCCCGGCCTTGGTGACCAGGATGTCGGTGCCGTAGACGCCGGCGGCGAAGTAGAGCGCGTGCCCGAAGGAGAGCATGCCGGTGCGCCCGAACAGCAGGTCGTAGCCGGCCGCGAGCCCGCCGAAGACCAGGCAGATGGCGAGCAGTTGCAGCGTGCCCGGCGAGTTCAGCGGCCCCTCGAAGATGCCGGGCAGGTTCACCGTCGAGTACGGCAGGACCGCGGCCACCACCAGCGCGACAAGCGGCAGGTACGGACGCAGCCCGGGCCAGCGGGAGCGCCCGGGGGTCAACTCGTCGGGCACCGTGGCCGGCGGCGCGGGCACCTCGGCACTCTTGACCTCGGTCATGCGTGAGCCACCTTTCCGGCCAGGCCCTGCGGACGCAGCAGCAGCACCACGGCGAGCAGGCCGACGACGCACAGGTCGCCCAGCCCGGACGTGCCGTAGTAGTTGACGAACTGTTGCAGCAGCCCCACCGCGACCGCCGCGTACGCGGACCCGACGACCGAGCCCATGCCGCCGATCACCACCACGATGAACGCGAAGATCAGCAGCGAGCCCCCCTGGCCGGGTGAGACGGTGCCGAAGTAGACGCCGCCGAGCGCGCCGGCCAGCGCGGCGGCGGCCCCGCCGATCGCGAAGACCAGCGTGAACGCCTTGCGCACGTCGATGCCGAGCGCGGTCACCATCTCCCGGTTCTCCACGCCGGCCCGGATGATCAGGCCGTACCGGGTCCAGCGCAGGAACGCCAGCAGCGCGCCGAGCACCAGCACCGCGGCGACGATCAGCAGCAGCCCGGCGTTCGGCACCTGCGCGCCGAGCACCGCTGTCACCTGACGGCTCCAGTCGGGGCGCGGGAACGTGCGCGGGTCCGCGCCCCAGGCGGCCTGGAGCAGCGCCACGCCGGCCAGCGACAGGCCGACGGTGACCAGCACCTGTTCGATGGTGCGGGAGTAGAGCGGCCGGATCAGCACCAGCTCGACAAGCACCGCGACCAGTGAGCCGGCCAGCACGCCGAACAGCACCGCGAGCACGAACCCGAGGCCGTCCGGCCCGGCGCCGGGCAGGTTGCCGGCCGCCCACCAGGTCGCGTACGCGCCGACGCCGAGGAACAGGCCGTGCGCGAAGTTGAGCACGTCGGCGAGGCCGAAGACCAGGGACAGGCCGGACGCGACGAGGAAGTAGAGCGCCGCCAGGCCGAGCCCGGTCAGCGTCAGCAGGACCACGGTGTTCACGAGTGCACCTCCGCCGAACCCACGCCGAGCAGCGACTTGGTCAACGCGGTCTCCAGCAGCAGCTCGTGGGCGTCGCCGGTCCAGGCGACCCGGCCGGCGGAGAGCACCACCGCGTCGGACGCCAGCCGTCGCACCACCGCCAGGTTCTGCTCGACCAGCAGCACCGGCACGGATTCCGCGACCCGTTCCAGCACCTCGGCCACCTCGGTCACCACCTTCGGCGCCAACCCCTTGGTCGGCTCGTCGACCAGCAGCAGCCGGTTGTCGTTGAGCAGCACCCGGCCGATGGCGAGCATCTGCTGCTGCCCGCCGGAGAGCGAACCGGCCCGTTGCCGTCCGCGCCGGTCCAGCTCCGGAAAGAGCGCGAAGACCTTGTCGTACGCCGGGGTGGTGCCCCGCCGCTCGGCCAGCCGCAGGTTCTCCGCGACGGTGAGCCCGGCGAAGACGCACCGGTCCTCCGGCACGTAGCCGAGCCCGTCGCGGACCAGCCGGTGGGTGGGGCGGGCGAGCAGGCTCCGCGCGCCCATCCGCACCGTGCCGCGCACCTCGCCGCCCCGGGGGGTGAGCCCGACGATCGCGCGCAGCGTGGTGGTCTTGCCGACGCCGTTGCGCCCGAGCAGCACGGTGACGCCGGTCGGCGCCACCTCGAACGACACGCCCTGGAGGATGTGCAGTCCGGCGATCCGCACCGACAGGTCCTCGACGCTCAGGACAGGTTCGACCATCAGAGCGCCTCCCCCAGGTACGCCTCCTGCACGGTGGCGTTCGCCATCACCGTGTCCGGGGTGTCACAGGCCAGCAGCGCGCCGTGGTGCATCACGGCGATCCGGTCGGCCAGTTCCAGGATCACGTCCATGTGGTGCTCCACCATGAGCACCGCCCGGCCGCTGTCCCCGGTCAGCGACTTGATCACGCGGACCAGCTCCGGCACGTCCTCGGCGCTCACCCCGGCCATCGGCTCGTCCAGCAGCATCACCCGGGGCTCCCCGGCGAGCAGCAGCGCGATCTCCAGCTTGCGTTTCTCGCCGTGGGCGAGCGTGCCGGCCAGCGCCGTACCCCGGTGGTGCAGGCCGACCCGGTCGAGCGCCGCGTCGGCGGCGGCGGCCACCTCCTGGTCGGCCGCCGCCCGCCGCCACAGCTTCATCGAGCCACCCCGGTGCGCCTGTACGGCGAGCCGGACGTTCTCCCGGACCGTCAGCGAACCGAAGACCGAGGACGCCTGGAAGGTGCGCCCCAGACCGAGCCGGGCCCGCCGGTGCGGCGGGAGCGTGGTGACGTCCGCGCCGTCCAGCAGGATCTTTCCCTCGGTGGGCCGGCGCAGGCCGGTGATCAGGTTGAACAGCGAGGTCTTGCCGGCGCCGTTGGGCCCGATCACGCCGAGGAACTCCCCCGGCGCCAGATCGAGGTAGACGGAGTCGACGATGGCGACCTCACCGATCCGCCAGGTCAGACCGCGGGTGGCGAGCATCGGTCAGCCCTTCATCTGCGCGACCGGCGGCGCGCTCTCGTCACCGGTGAGCGTCTTCTGCGCGGTGGCCGTGAACGCGGTGCCGCTGCCGGTGAGCTTGGCCTGGTACATCGGCTGGAGCAGCGCGTGGTCCTCGGCGCGGATCTTCATGGTGCCCTTGACGCCCTCGAACTCCCAGCCCTCAAGCGCGGTGACCATCTTGTCCACGTCGTCGCCGCCCTCCTGCACCGCGCGCACGACCATCTGCGCGGCGGCGAACCCGTCCGGGTGGAACAGGTCGAGCGTGCCGCCGGAGATCTTCGCCTTGGCGGCCTTGGCGGCCTCGGTGTCGCTGGCCCCGTCGAAGTAGTGCGACAGGAACGAGATCTTGCTGCCGGCCGCGCCGAACGTCGGCCAGGAGGCGCGGATGTCCAGCCCGGTGACGACCGTGGTGGCGGCGAGCACGCCCTGCTGGTCGAGCGTCTGCCACATGGCGCCGGCGGTGGTGCCGGCCCAGGCGACGAAGAGCAGGTCCGGCTTGGCGGCCTTGATCTGGCTGGCGAACGGCGTGAACTCGGTGGCGCTGGCCGGGGCGCGGACGCTGCTCACGGTCGCGCCGGCGCCGCCGATCACGGCCTTCACGGCGGCCTCGTTGGCGTCGCCGAACGCGCCGTCCTGCGCGAACACCACGACCTTCTTGCCGGCCGCGTCGCCGATGAACGACTTGGCGGTCACCACGTCCTGCCAGGACTGCCGGCCGGAGCGGAACGTGTACTTGTTCGCGCCGGTGACCGCGTCGGTGGCGGCCGGGCCGGAGATGAACAGCACCTTGTTCTGCGCCGCGATCGGGGCCACCTGGAGCGCCACCCCGGAGGAGGTGGACCCGGCGATGATCTTCGTGCCCTTGCCGATCAGGTCCTTGGCGGCGGAGACGGCCTTGGCCGGGTCGCCCGCGTCGTCGGCCTCGCTCAGCTCGATCTTCCGGTCGCCGACCTTGCCGGTGCCCTTGGTGGCGAAGTCGAGGCCGGCCTTGAACCCCTCGATGTACTGCTTGCCGTAACTGGCCAGCGGCCCGGACTGGGAGTAGACCAGGCCGACCTTGACCGGCGCGGCGTCGCCGCCGCCGGAGGCGGTGTCCTGCGGGCTGCCACACGCCGTGGCGGCCAGCGCGGCCGCCATCATCGTGGCGGCGGAAAGGAACACCCGTCGCGTGTGCCGGATCGTCATTGCGACTCCAGGTGAGGACAGGAGGATTGTCAGTTGTCGGCTCACGCTAGAAGTGACGTCACCCACGAGCTATGTGGTCGACGCACACAAGTGCCCGGGACGGGATGGCCGCACGTTACAACCCCGGACACCAGCACGTAACCCGGCCGACCCGGGATGGCCCGCCCCACCACGCGGAACGCGGCCACGGTGTCGCCCCCGCCCATCGCGCCCCGCGTACGCGCGGCGGCCCGGTCACCGGCCGACGCCAGCCCAGGACGGAGGTGACCTCGGGGCTGCCGGACGGGCCGCTGATCGGGGTCAGGTGTGCCCCGTTCGGGTCGAGCTGGCCGTTGCGTCAGGTGCACCACGTGGGCCACTTTCCCTCGCCGCCTTTGGAGCTGATAGCAGCAACGACTCACCCGCCGATCCTCGTGGCCCGACGCCGCACGCTGGCTCATAACAGAACCACCGCCGAGGATCCTTGGGAAGCCGCATCCGCGGCAGCGAAGAGGTCACGACCGCACGGCGGCGCAGCCTGAGTCGTTTCTGCTCTCAGCTCCAAAGGCACCAGAGCGAAGGGCTTCCCGGCGGGGACAGGCGGCACTTTACCCAAGGCCAATCGCCAGCGCTGCCACCTTCCGACGATGCGCGAACGATGCCCTACCGCCAGCCGAACGCGCGCCGAACGCGCGCCGAACGCGCGCCGGGGCGCCCGCGTGACGCGGGCGCCCCGAACGAGCCGACGAGCCAACGAACCGACTGGGCGTCAGCGGCCGGCGCGGGCGGCCACCGCCGTGTCCGGCTGGTCGGCGAACGCACCGTCCAGGCCCAGGTCGAAGAAGAGTTCGTACTCGGACGTGATGTCACCGCGCGCGTTCGGGTCGGCGCCGAGCCGGAAGTCGGCCGGCAGGAACTGGTTCTCGGCGCGGAACGTCCAGGCGTGCACCACCAGGTGCAGCCGGTGCGCGTCCCGGATCACCGAGGTCGGCGCCAACAGCCGGCCGGCGGCGTCGCGGGGCACGATCAGGTTCTTGTTCAGGCCGACGCCGTCGGCGTACCGGGACACCCAGGCCAGGCCCGCCGGGGTGGCCAGATCGGC
This sequence comes from Micromonospora sp. NPDC049201, assembly GCF_055586805.1. NCBI lineage: Bacteria > Bacillati > Actinomycetota > Actinomycetes > Micromonosporales > Micromonosporaceae > Micromonospora > Micromonospora sp. NPDC049201. The sequence goes on from NZ_JBVJHM010000002.1 coordinate 277,472, forward strand.
GTAGGTCCGGCGGTCCCCGGCCGCGGTGAAGTCGTAGGGTGCGCCGGTCGCGTCCATGAGCTGCACCAGCCGCACGTCGGTCATCGTGTCGAGCTTGCGCAGGTTGGCGGTCTCGAAGCTCTGCACGAAGACCGGGTCGTCGCGGTGGGTCAGCTTGTTCTTCCGCAGCGTCGCGACCAGCGGCTCCTCCAGCGCCCGCCCGATCGACGCGAAGTAGGTCGGGTGCTTCGTCTCCGGGTAGATGCCGATGGTCCGGCCGCGCGCCTTCGACTCGGCCCGCGCCAGGTCGATGACCTCCTGGAACGTCGGGATCTCGAACTGGCCGTCGAACGCGGTGTTGGTCACCCGCTCCTGGGGCAGCCGCTCCTTGGCGCGCAGCGTCTTCAGCTCGGCGAGCGTGAAGTCCTCGGTGAACCAACCGGTCACCGCCACCCCGTCGATGGTCTTCGTGGCCCGGCGGGCCGCGAACTCGGGGTGGGCCGCCACGTCCGTCGTACCGGAGATCTCGTTCTCGTGCCGGGCGACCAGGACGCCGTCCTTCGTCGACACCAGGTCGGGCTCGATGAAGTCGGCGCCCTGCCGGATCGCGAGCCGGTAGGACTCCAGGGTGTGCTCCGGGCGGTAGCCGCTCGCGCCGCGATGACCGATCACGATCGGCCGTTGGGTCGCGCGGGGACGTTCGGCGCGCGGGTCCGGGCCGGCCTGGGCGGCCACGGCCGGCACCACCACGGCCGCGGCCGCGAGCAGCGCGCCGGCCACGCCGAGGGCAGAAAGGGTACGTCGCAACGCCGTCTCCTGTCGTCGATGGGTACGCACAGCAGACCCGGCGTGGTTGACGTCCAGTTGGTCGGTTCCTGACCTGCGGGTGAATCTCCGGACGGAAGATGACCTGGTGCGCCGCCTGCTCCGGAAGCCGGTCCGGCTGGTGCCGCTCGGATTCCTGGCGGTGATCCTGGTCGGCACCGGGCTGCTCATGCTGCCCTGGGCCACCCGTACGCAGCACTGGACGCCGTTCGAGACCGCGCTGTTCACGTCCACCTCGGCGGTCTCGGTGACCGGCCTGGCGGTGACCGACACCCCGAACTACTGGACCGACTTCGGGCTCGTGATGATCACCGTGCTCACGCAGCTCGGCGGCCTCGGCATCCTGACCGGCGCGTCCCTGCTGATCCTGGCCGTCTCCCGTCAGCTCGGACTGCGCAACCGGCTGCTGGTGCAGGCCGAGACCGCCGAGTTCGGCCTCGGCGACGTACGCCGGCTGCTGCTCCGCATCGCGGCCACCGTCTTCGTCACCGAGACGCTGATGACCGCCGTGGTCGGCGGGCGCTTCTGGCTGGCCTACGACTACCCGCCGGGGCGGGCGCTCTGGTACGCGGTGTTCCACTCGGTTCAGGCGTTCAACAACGGCGGCTTCGCGCTCTACTCCGACGGGCTGGTCGCCTTCGCCCGGGACCCGTGGGTGGCGTTGCCGCTCAGCGCCGGCGCGATCATCGGCGGGCTCGGCTTCCCGGCGCTGTTCGAGGCGTTCCGGGAATGGCGTCGGCCGGGCGGCTGGGCGGTCGCCACCAAGCTCACCGTCTGGGGCAGCCTGGTGCTCACCGTCGGAGGCTTCGGCTACCTGCTGCTGGCGGAGTGGACCAACCCGGACACGATCGGCCGGTTCGACGTGCCGGGCAAGGTGCTGGCGGCGTTCGCCCAGATCGCGCTGAGCCGCACCGGCGGCTTCGACGTGATCCACGTCGGGCACCTCACCGAGGAGAGCTACCCGATGCTCATCGCCCTGATGTTCATCGGTGGCGGCAGCGCCAGCACCGCCGGCGGCATCAAGGTCTCCACGTTCTTCCTGCTCGGCTTCGCCATCTGGGCGGAGCTGCGCGGCGAGCCGGACACCACGGTCGGGAACCGCCGGGTGTCCCCGGCCAGCCAGCGACAGGCGTTGACGGTCGCGCTGCTCAGCGTCGCGCTGGTGGCCGTCGGCACGGTCGGCCTGATCGCGATGGTCACGCACGTACGCCTCTACGCCGCGCTCTTCGAGGTCACCTCCGCGTTCAGCACCACCGGTCTGACCGTCGGCCTCGCCCAGCGGCTGTCGGCGCCCGGCCAGTACGTGCTGACCGCGCTCATGTACATCGGTCGGATCGGCCCGCTCACGCTCGGCTCGGCGATCGCGTTGAACACCCGACGACGTTTGTACCGCTACCCGGAGGAGCAACCCATTGTCGGCTAGACACGCGGACGACACCGGTGTCGTCGTGATCGGCCTGGGCCGGTTCGGCCACCACCTCGCCAGCTCGCTGACACGCCTCGACCACGAGGTGCTCGCCATCGACCGGGACCCGGCCCGGGTCCAGCGGTGGTCGGCGGAGCTGGACCGGGTGGTGCAGGCGGACGCCACCGAGGAGATGGCGTTGCGGCAGCTCGGCGTGGCGGACTTCGGCCGGGTGGTGGTGGCCATCGGCGCGTCGGTCGAGGCGAGCGTGCTCACCGTGCTGGCCCTGGCCGAGCTGGGCGTCCCGCAGATCTGGGCGCGGGCCACGTCGGACAAGCACGCCAAGATCCTGCACTCGGTCGGCGCGCACCACGTGGTGTTCCCGGAGGCGGAGACCGGTGAGCGGGTCGCCCACCTGATCGTCAGCCGGATGCTCGACTTCATCGAGTTCGGCGACGACTTCGCCATCGCCAAGGTACGGGTGCCCGCGCCGCTTGTCGGACGTGCGCTGCGCGAACTGTCCCCGCACCACCGGTACGGGGTGATGGTGGTCGGCGCCAAGCTGCCCGGCCAGCCGTTCCGTTACGCCGGGCCGGAGACGGTGCTGGCGCCGGAGAGCGTGCTCATCGTGGAGGGCAGCATCACCCAGGTGCAGCGCTTCGCGGCGCTGACCTGACCGGCGCGGACCCCCGACCCGACCGTCAGCCCTTCGGTCCCTTGCCGTGCCCACCCCCCTTCGGCTGCTTCACTTCCCTTTTCCCCCCGGCCCCTCCTTGCCCTTGGGCTTGGGCTTGGGCTTCGGCTCGGCCTTGGGCTTCGGCGCCGGCTTCGCCCTGGTCGGCCCGCTCTTCGCGGCCGGCTTGGCGGCCGGCTTGACCGGTGCCTTCGTCTTCGCCGGCGCGGTGGTGATCGGCACCGAGCCGGCGATGCCCGACACCTGCACGCCGCACGTGCTGTTGTCGAGCTTGAACTCCACCGGCAGCGTGTTGCTCCCGGTGTAGCGCCCGCTCAACGTGAGCTTCGTCGACGCGCCCGGCGCCAGCGTCGCGTCCGGTTTCGGGGCCGCCACCGACACGGTGCGCCCCACCTGCCGGACCGGCGGCTGCGCCGCGGTGACCGCCTGCTTGCCAGGGAAGCTGAAGCTCATCGTCCAGCCGCGCAGCTCCCGAGGGCCGGTGTTGGTCAGCGTCAGCTCGGCGGAGAAGTCCTTGCCGGTGTCGCGGCGCAGCGAGTAGTCGACAGCGCAGGGCACCGGCTCGGGCAGGCCCATCGACGCCTCGGTCGGCTCCACCCCGCCGCTGGCCGGGCTCCGCGACGTCAGCCCCCACATCGTCGCGGTCACCGCGAGCAGGCCGGCGGCGGCCACCCCGGCCTCCACCTTGCGCCGCCGGGCCGCCGCCCCCCGGGTCCGGGTGCGGATCGCCGAGTACGGCACCGCGTCGGTCGCCGCCGACCAGGGCAGGATGGTGGTGCCGGCGTTCGCCATCAGCGCCGGGTCGATGCCGCCGAATGCCGGTGACACCGGCACGATCGACGCGATCCCCACCGCCTCGGCGAGCGTACGGGCCACCTCGGCGGTCGGTGGGCGGTCCTCGGGACGCTTGGCCAGGCACCGCTGGACCAGCTCGGCGACCTGGCCGGGAAGGCCGGGCACCGGCGGCATCGGGTCCGGGTCGTGGTACATGTGCGCGCGCAGCATCTCGGTGGTGGTGCTGGCCTGCCACGGCAGCCGGCCGGTGAGCATCCGGTAGAGCAGCAGGCCGACCGCGTAGATGTCGGTGGCGGGCGAGACGTGGCCGTTGTCCAGCCGTTCCGGGGCCAGGTAGGCGGGCGTGCCGAGCAGCGCGCCGTCCGGCCCCTTGTCGCTCTCCCCCACCAGCGCCGAGATCCCGAAGTCGACGACCTTCACGCCGGTCGCGGTGAGCATCACGTTGCCGGGTGTGACGTCCCGGTGCACCACGCCCCGGGCGTGCGCGGTGGCCAGCGCGGAGGCGACCTCCGCGCCGATGGTCAGCGCCTCCCGCCAGGGCAGTTGCCCGTCCCGGCCGAGCCGGCTGCTGAGCGGGCCGCCGTCGACCAGCTCCATGACCACGTACGGCACGGTCAGCCCGACCTGGACGGACTCGCCGTAGTCGTACACGTTGGTGATGTTGGGGTGGCAGAGCCGCGCGGCGGCCTGCGCCTCGACGCGGATCCGGTGCCGGAACGCCTTGTCGCTGGCGAGCCGGGAGGCGAGCACCTTCACCGCCACCTGCCGGCCGAGCACCTCGTCGTAGCCGCGCCAGACCACCGACATGCCGCCGGCACCCAACTGCTCGACCAGGCGGTACCGCTCACCGAGCAGTTGCACGCCGTTCCTGACCGGTCCACCCATGGTCGGTGCAGTTGCCCGAAGTGGCCCCCGCTACACCTGAGCTGTCGGAATCGGTCAGAAACATCACCCGATCAGGCGGTCGCGAGGAGTTGGTCCACCGGGGCGTAGTCGTCCGTGAGCACCCGCGCGTCCCCGATCCACTCGGCGGTAGCCGCCTCGTCGAGCAACTCGGCCGGCTCTGGGAGCGGCTTCAGGCCGGGCGGGATCGCGGCCAGCGGCAGCGGCGCGTCCGAGGCGACGATCACGAAGTTCGCGCCCTGGCGGCCGTCGACAGCGCCCGGCGGGGCGATCAGCGCGACGTGGTCGAACACCGCGGAGACGGTGGCCAGCTCGGCCCGGATGAACCGGCCCGGCGGGTAGTCGATGACGTTCTGCACGTAGATCCCGTCCGGGCGGAGCACCCGGCGGATGTCGGCGGCCATCTCCCGGGTGGCCAGGTGCCACGGCACCACCAGGTGGCCGAACGCGTCGCCGACGATGAAGTCCCGGCTGTCGGTCGGCTCGGCGCGCAGCAGCACCCGGGCGTCACCCACCCGGGCGGTCAACTCCGGGCCGGTCCGCAGGCCCAGCTCCCGCCGGTCCAGCTCGACCAGACCACCGTCGACCTCGAAGACCAGGTTGTCGGTGCCCGGCCGGGTGGCGGCCAGGTAACGCGGCACGGTGAAGCCGCCGCCGCCCAGGTGCAGCGCGTCCATCCGCTGCTCCGCCGGCCGCGCCACGTCCGCGACCAGGCCGATCCACTGGGTGTACGCGTACTCCAGGTGTCTCGGGTCGGTCAGGTCGACGTAGGAGTGCTGGGCCGAGTTGAGGTAGAGCGTGCGCCCGTCCGTCCGGTCCGGGGCCGCCTCGACCCGGGCGCAGTGGTAGGCGGTCTCCACGTCGCACGGGTTGGGCGCCGCCGCGCTGAGCCCGGCGGCGGCGAGCCCGATCAGCGCCAGCGCCGCCTTGGCCCGGCCCGGCGTGGACAACGCCGCGCCGGAGCGTCGCCGCAGCCAGAACCCGAGCACCAGCCCGGTCACGCCGAGCACCGCGGCCAACGCCAGCACGATCACCGAACTGGGCAGCGCCGCCACCAGGATGAAGCCGGTGCCCAGCGTGGCGGTGATGCCGCCGAGCGTGCCGATGCTGGACAGCTTGCCGACCACCTGACCGGTACGGCGCAGGTCGGCGAGCTGGAGCTTCACCACCAGCGGGGTGATCCCGGCCAGCAGCGCGGCCGGCAGCAGCACGGTCAGCGCGGTCAGCAGCAGCACCGCGCTCGCCGCGCCGCCGCGCAGCGCCTCACCGGCGTACCTGACGATGGGCAGGGTGACCGCGGTGGCGATGCCGGCCAGCACCAGCGCCGGGGCGAGCAGGGCGCGTGGGTCCCGCCGGTCGGCGAGCCACCCGCCCATCCACGCCCCGTACGCGATGGCGGCCAGCGCCATGCCGATGACCGAGCTGGTCACCTGGAGCGTCACCCCGACGTACGGGCCGACCAGGCGTAGCGCGACGGTCTCCAGCACCAGCACCGCCCCGCTGGAGAGGAAGACCAGGAAGGCGGCCAACCCGTTCGGCAGGGCCCGGGGCAGGGCCGGCGTCTCGGTCGCCGGCGCGGTGACGGTGTCGGACGATGTGCTGCTCACCGTGGCGAGGTTACGCGGCGTTCCTGGCCGCCCGGGTCAGTACATCGAGATGTGAACATGGTTTGTGTGGTCGGCGGCCGGACTGCCGCCCCCGCTGTACGCCCGCCAACCGGTGTTCGGCATCCAGATCTGCCGGTACCAGATGACGTACATGATGCCGAGCCGGCCCGCGTTGTTCTTCGCCCAGTTGGCGAGGCTGTCGCCGTACGACTTGTCGCCGCCGGTCGCGGTCTTGTCCTCGAAGCCGCCGCTGGCGGCGGAGAAGTCACAGGCCCGTCCCTTGGGGTGTTCGCCGCCGCCGCCGCTGCGGTGGCAGGACGCGTACCGCTTGTAGCCGGCGGCCTGGGCCTGCTGGAGCATGTGCAGCGTGCGCGGCGTGATGCAGCCGTCGGCCGGCGTGGGGTCGCTGACCGAGCAGGACTCCGACGGCCACGACCCGTCCGAGTTGCGCGGCGCCGGCTTGGCCGACGAGGAACTGCCGCTGAACCCGGAGCCGGTGCCGGAGCTGACCTTGGCGAGCGCGACCTCGGCGTCCTTCTTCTTCCTGGCCAGCACGGCGAGCTGCTTCTGCTGCTCGCGCACCTCGGCGTCGAGGGCCAGTTTCGACTCGGTCGCCTCGGCCTTCGCGTCGGCCAGGTCACCGAGCCGCTTGCTGTCCCGGTGGGCCATCATGTCCAGCTCGGCGGCCCGGTGCAGGAAGTCGTCCGGCCCGGAGGCGGCCAGCAGCATCGACGCCGGGGTCAGCCGGCCCTGCCGGTAGGACTGCACGGCCACCTCACCGGCCTGGGCGGTCAGCCCGACCAGGCGTGCCTCGATGTCCTTGAGCTGGGCGGCCAGCGCGGTCTGCCGACGCTTGGAGTTGTCCAGCCGGTTCTTGGCCTCGATGTGGCCCTTCGCCGCGGCCTCCAGCGCGTCCCGGAGCTTCTTGCTGCCGCCCTCGTCGGGGGCGTTCGGGCTGGGCGCGGCGGCGGCCGGGCCGGCGGTGGCGAGGCCGGCGCCGAGCAGCACGGCCGTCGCGGCGAGCAGCGCGAGCAGCGACCGGCGGACGCGCCGGCCGGTGAGCCTGGTCCTGGGCACGTGAGGGTCCTTCCGTCGACCGCCGGCCCCCGATTCGACCGTGCGCGGCGGCGGCTCCACCGGCGCCGGGCGGCGGCCTGCTGGCGGAGACCGCCGGTCACGATACCGGACCGGACGCGCCGCGCCAGGCCGGTGACCACTCGGGACACGCGACGTCGACGCAGCGTGCCGCCGTCGACGCTCAGCGTGCCAGCAGCGCCGCGTACACCTCGTCCCAGATCTCCCCGCTGGCCGCGACCAGCAGGCCCCGGCCCTCGTCGGCCGGGTGGTAGTCGGTGCCGTCGAAGCGGCGGGCCACCCCGCCGGCCTCCCGCACCAGCAGCGTGCCGGGGGTGTGGTCCCACGGCAGCGTGCGCCAGAACAGCACGAACTGCTGCGCGCCGGTGAGCACGTCCAGGTATTCCCGGCCGGCGCAGTGCTGGCCGGGCAGCAGCTCGCCGATCCGGCGGCCCCCGGCCTCGACGTCGCGGCGGAAGTCGGCGGGCAGGAACTTCGTCATCGCGGTGCCGCGCAACGCGCCCACCTCGGGCACCGGCCGGTCGGGCCGGACGGGCGTGCCGTCCAGCCGGGTGCCCGCGCCGAGCCGGCCGGCCGCCATCGTGTCGTCGAGCGGGTCGTAGACCCAGGAGGCCGCCGGCACGCCGTCGGTGAGCAGCGCCACCATCAGCGCGAACGGCCGCTTCCCGGCGGCGAAGTTGGCGGTGCCGTCGACCGGGTCGACCAGCCAGACGTCACCACCGCCGCGCAGGTGCCGGAGCAGGCCCGGATCCTCGGCGACGCCCTCCTCGCCGACCACCACCGAGCCGGGACGCAGCCGCCGCAGCCCGTCGGAGATGAGCTTCTCGGCCTCGCGGTCGGCGACGGTGACCACCTCGCCGGGCGCCTTCTCGGAGATGTCGGACGGGTCGAGCCGACGGAACATCGGCACCACGACCTCGGCCGCGGCCTCCCGCAGCAGCCCGGCGACGTCGTCCAGCAGGGGGTCAGCCACGCGGCGGCAGCTTGACCACGCTGACGAAGAACTCGTCGATCTGGCGGACCACCGAGATGAAGCGCTCGAAGTCCACCGGCTTGGTCACGTAGGCGTTGGCGTGCAGCTGGTAGCTGCGCAGGATGTCCTCGTCGGCCTGCGACGTGGTGAGCACCACGACCGGGATCCGGCGGAGGTGCTCGTCCTTCTTGATCTCCTCCAGCACCTCCCGGCCGTCCCGGCGGGGCAGGTTCAGGTCGAGCAGGATCAGGTCGGGCGCCACCGCGTCGGTGTACTGGCCCTCACGGCGCAGGTACGCCAGCGCCTCGGCGCCGTCGGAGACGACCGTCAGGCGGTTGCGGAGCTTGTGCTCCTCGAACGCCTCCTGGGTCATCAGCACGTCGCCCGGATCGTCCTCGACGAGCAGGACCTCGATCGGGCTCTTGCCGTCCGCGGGCGCCGTCATCCGACCGTCTCCTTCATGCCACCGTTGGTTTCGTGCCGCTCCGCCGCCACGGCCGGCTCCTCGCTTGCCGCGCCGTCCGGCTGCCGGGCGACGTCCACCGGGGCGTCCTCGGCAGACCCGGCGGCCCCGGTCTCCTCCGCCGCCGCGTTCTCGGCCGCCTGCGCGGCCTCGACGTCGGCCTCCAGCGCGGGCAGCGTGAACCGGATGGTGGTGCCCTCCTCGGCGTCGGTGTCCACCCAGACCCGGCCGCCGTGGTATTCCACGATCTTCTTGACGATCGCCAGCCCGATGCCGGTGCCCGGGTACGCGTCCTTCGAGTGCAGCCGCTGGAAGATCACGAAGATCTTGTCGGCGAACTCCGGCTCGATGCCGATGCCGTTGTCCCGGCAGCTGATCTCCCACTCGCCGTCGACCAGCCGGGCCGACACGTACACCTTCGGCGGCACGTCCGGACGGCGGAACTTCACCGAGTTGCTCACCAGGTTGACCAGCAGGTTGGTCAACAACGGCTCCTCGCCGCGGATGGTCGGCATCTCGTCCCAGGTCAGCTCCGCGTCGGCGTACTGCCGGGCCGCCTCGGTCTGCCCGGCGACGTCACCCATCACCCGGTTCAGGTCGACCTCGGTGAAGCCGGTGGTGAGCCGGCCGATCCGGGAGAACGCGAGCAGGTCGTTGATGAGCCGCTGCATCCGCTGTGCGCCGTCCACCGCGAACGCGATGTACTGGTCCGCCCGCTCGTCGAGCTGCCCGGCGTAGCGCCGCTGGAGGAGCTGGCAGAAGCTGGCCACCTTGCGCAGCGGCTCCTGGAGGTCGTGCGAGGCCACGTACGCGAACTGCTCCAGGTCACGGTTGGAGCGGGTCAACTCCTCGGCCTGCTTCTGGAGCTGGTCGTTCACCCACTCGATCCGCTCCCGGGCCTGGCGCACCTCGTCCAGATCCTGGGCGATCTTCTGGCGCATCTGGTCGATGTCGTCGGCGAGCCGGCGGAACTCCGGCGGGCCGGAGCCGGAGATCCGGTGCTGGTAGTCACCCTCGGCCACCTCGCGCACCTGACCGACCAGCGCGGCCAGCGGACGGATCAGGATCCGGTCGAGCGAGACCAGCATGACCGCGCCGGCCACCGCCACCACCAGCGCCGCGACGATCAGCAACACGACCAGTACGTTGCTTGTCGAGTTGACCCGATCGGCAGCCTGCTTCCGAACGGTGAGGATCTCGTCCTGGAGCATGTTCACCGACGCCCGGATACCGTCGAACTGTTGCCGGGTCCGATCGGTGATCAGCGCCCGGCCGGCCGACGGGCCACTGCGTTCGGTGGTCGCTATCACCGGCTCGGCGACCTGGGCCCGCCACTGCGTCGCCTGCTGCTCGATCACGTCCAGCTCCCGGCGTACGGCCGGGTAGTCGGCGGCGAGCCCGCGGATCGACGCGACCAGGCTCTGCTCACGCTTCAGACCGTCCTGGTAGGGCGCCAGGTCCTTGCGGTCGCCGTTCACCGCGTACCCGCGTACCGAGGTCTCCTGGTCCAGCAGCGCGCTCATCAGCTCCTGCGCCTGGACCCGCAGCGGGCCGGTCCGGAGCAGCACCGCGTCGATGTTCTGCCGGTTCTTCGCGGCGACCGCCGCCTCCGCGGCGGCCAGCCCGAGCAGCAGCGCGAGGACCACGCCGAGCAGCGCGGCCACCCGCCGCCGCAGCGTCCACCCCTGCCGGTATCCCTGCATCAGCGGCCACCGCCCCGGGTGACCAGCAGCATCGCCACGTCGTCGGCGAGCGGTCCGCCGTTGATCTGCTCGGCGCGGCCGACCAGCCACGCGGGCAGCTCGGAGAGCGGCACCGCCCGGTTCGCCGGGTCGGCGAGCAGGCCGGTCAGCCCGGGCACGTCGAGCCGTTCGTCGCCGCCGTCGACCCGACCCTCAATGAGGCCGTCGGTATACATCAGCAGGGACCAGTCATCGGTGTCGAACTCCAGGTCGAAGGCAACGGGACGGCGGGGCCGGACGCCGAGCAGCAGCCCGCCCTTGGCCGGCACCGGGGCGACCTTACCGCCGCTGAGCAGCAGCGGCGGCGGATGACCGGCGAGTCGCACGGTGGCCCGCGCGGACGCCAGGTCGAGTCGGGCGGTGGCCACCGTCGCGAAGATCTCCTGGAGTCGGCGCTCGCTCATCAGCACCTGCTCCAGCGCGGGCAGCACCTCGTCGTCCGGCACGCCGGCCAGCACCAGCGCCCGCCAGGCGACGCGCAGCTCGACGCCGAGCGCGGCCTCGTCCACGCCGTGGCCGCAGACGTCGCCGACGATCAGGTCGATCCGGTCCGGTCGGGTCTGCACCACGTCGTAGAAGTCGCCGCCGATCAGCGCCGCGTGCCGGCCGGGCCGGTAGAACGTGTGCACCGACACCTCGTCGGTGGTCATCAACGGCTGCGGCAGCAGACCGCGCTCCAGGCGGGCGGACTCGGCCTGGCGCAGCTCCACCTCGCGCAGCCGGCGGGCGTTCACGTCGGCGCGCTTGCGTTCCACCGCGTACCGCAGCGCCCGGGTCAGCAGGACGCCGTCGACCTGGCCCTTGACCAGGTAGTCCTGCGCGCCTTCGGCGACCGCCACGATGCCCAGGTGCTCGTCGGAGCGGCCGGTCAGCACGCAGACCGCGGCGCCGCTGGCCATCTCCAGCACCCGGCGCAGCCCGTCCAGGCCCTGCGCGTCGGGCAGACCCAGGTCGAGCAGGACGCAGTCGACGCCCATCACCCGCTGGCGGGCCTCGCTGAGGCTGGTCGCGACCAGCAGGTCGATCATCGAGTTGGTCTCGGCGAGCAGCTCGCCGACCAGGAAGGCGTCGCCCTCGTCGTCCTCGACCAGCAGCACCCGCAGCCGCTCACCGGGCGGCAGGCCGCCGGGCAGCCCCGCGCCGGCCCGGGGCACGACGGCGGCACCCGGAACGCCGGTCCCCCGGTGCGGCCGGGCCACCGCCGCGAGTCGCGGGAGGTCGCTGGTGATGACGTACTCCTTCCGAGCGCCGTGGGCGATCCAGGCTAAGACAACCGGCCACACCCCACCCGACCGCCGTCGGCACAGGCGGTCGGGTGAGCCCGTCCACCCGGACAGCGACGCGGCCGACCCCCGATGTTACGCGGGAGCGAGACCAGTCCGGCAGCGCACCGACCGGGGAGTGCCGCCACGGCGGGCGGGGGTGCAGGATGATCCCCACCCCCGTAGATCCACCCCCCGAGGAGTCCCCGTGGGCGCACCCCCCACCCGCCCCGCCGACCGGGCGTTCGCCAAGCCCCGCCGCCGGCTGCCCGCCGCCGTCGCCGCGCTGGCCGCGCTGCTCGCCGTCGGGGCGGGCGTCCTGGTCACCCTGTCCACCCCGGCGCCGCGCCCGGCCGACGCGCCGGCCGGCGAGTTCAGCGCCGCGCGGGCGTACCGGAACGTCGAGGTGATCGCCGCCCGGCCGCACGTGGCCGGCAGCGCGGCCAACGACCGGGTCCGCGAGCACCTGGTCGGCACGCTGCGCGGGCTGGGTCTGGAGACCGAGGTGCAGGACGCGGTGGCGCCCGAGGCGGGGCAACTGTCCGGCGCGGCCGGCGGCGCGACGCTGGCCCGGGTCCGCAACGTGGTGGCCCGCCTCCCCGGCACCGACCCGACCGGCAAGGTCTTCCTGGTCTCGCACTACGACTCGGTGCAGACCGGGCCGGGCGGCAACGACGACGCGGCCGGCACCGCCACCATCCTGGAGGTGGCCCGCGCGCTGACCACCGGTCCGCGCCCCCGCAACGACGTGGTCTTCGTGCTCACCGACGCGGAGGAGGCGTGCCTCTGCGGCGCGGCCGGCTTCGCCGCCGACCATCCGCTCGCCGCCGACGGCGGGGTGGTGCTCAACCTGGAGGCACGCGGCTCCACCGGCCCGGTGATCATGTTCGAGACGTCCCGGAACAACGCGAAGCTGGTGGACGTGTTCGGCCGGGCCGCGCCGCACCCGGTGGGCACGTCGTTCGCGGTGGAGATCTACCGGGCGCTGCCCAACGACACCGACTTCACCGCCTTCTCCGACCGTCGCTTCGTGGGCCTGAACTCCGCCTACATCGACGGCGGCGCGATCTACCACACCCCGCTGGACGTGCCCGCCCGGATGGACCGGGGCAGCCTCCAGATGCACGGCGACAACGCGCTCGGCCTGGCCCGCGAGTTCGGCCGCACCGACCTCGGCGACCTGCGCGCCGGCCACGACGACACCTACTTTCCCGTGCCGGGCGGGCTGGTCCGCTACCCCGGCGGGCTGACCCTGCCGCTGGCGGTGGCCGCGCTGCTCGCGGTCGGCGCGCTCGGCTGGCTGCTGCGCCGCCGGGGCCGGGCCACCGTCGGCACGCTCGCCGCCGGGGCCGGGCTGGCCCTGGTGCCGGTCGTCGTGGCCCCGCTGGGCGCCTGGCTGCTCTGGGCCGCGATCACCACGATCCGACCGGGGTACGCCGAGCTGCTCGACCCGTACCGCCCGGTCTGGTACCGCCTCGCGGTGGTGGCGCTCGCCGCCACCGTGCTCCTCTGCTGGTACGCGTTGCTGCGCCGCCGCGTCGGCCCGGCCGCGCTGGCGTTCGGCGGGCTGCTCTGGCTGGCCCTGTTCGGCGTGCTGCTCGCCGTGCTCGTGCCCGGTGGGGCGTACCTGACGACCCTGCCGGCGCTGGCCGGCGCGGTCGCCGGCCTCGTCGCGCTGGCCACCCGCCTGGACGGCCCGTGGCCGGTGGTCGCGGTGACGCTGGCCGGCGCGGTCGCCGTCGTCATCCTGCTGCCCCCGGTGGTGCTGCTGTTCCCGGCGCTCGGCATGGGCATGGGCGCGGTGGCCGCGCTGGTCGCGGTGCTGCTCGGCCTGGCCCTGCTGCCGGTGGTGGACCTGCTGCACCCGCGCGCCGGCGGCCAGCGCGGCCTGCTGGCGTTGCGGGCCCGCCGCCTCGGCGCGCTGCCGGCCGGCGCGGCGTTCGTGGTGGCGGTGGCGCTCGCCGGGGTCGGCCTGGCCGTCGACCGCTTCGACGCCGCGCACCCGGTGCCCACCCACCTGATGTACGCGCTGGACGCCGGCTCGAAGAAGGCGGCCTGGCTCAGTCACGAGGACATTCCGCAGCCCTGGACCGACCGCTACGTCGACCGGACCATCTCGGTGGCCGACGACTTCCCCGGCCTGGGCGACGGCGAGCTGCGGGCCGGCCCGGCGCCGGCGGCGTCGCTGCCCGCGCCGAAGCTGGAGACGCTCGCCGACACCCGCGACGGTGACCAGCGCGTGCTGCGGGTGCGGGTCACGCCGCAGCGGACGGTACGGCTGCTCACGCTGCACGTGGACACGCGCACCGCCACGGTCCGGTCCGCCTCGGTGGCCGGGCGGGACGTGCCGGTGAAGGCGCGCGAGGGCCGGTGGGGCTTCGGGATCGTGTTCCACGCCCCGCCGCCGGAGGGCGTCGAGGTGACGCTGACGCTGACAACCTCGGCGGACACGGTCGACCTGCGCGCCATGGACGCCAGCGACGGGCTGTCCGCGCTGCCCGGCTTCCGGCAGCGGCCGGGGACCGTGGGCGTGGTCGGCTCGCACACCTCGGAGATGCTGGCGGTGGCCCAGACGTACGCGCTCTAGCGGGCCGTTCCGGGGGCGGGCACCGCGTGCTCGGCGGCGCGGCTGACCCGCTCCCAGCTCGCCCAGGTGTCCATCCGCCGGCGGGCGATGTCGAACGCCAGGTCGTACACCATGCTGCCGAGCAGCAGCAGCCGCAGCGGCGGGTCGTCGCTGTCGACCAGTCGCAGCAGAGCCTCGGCAGCCAGCCGGGGCTCGCTGTCGACCGAGCCGGCCGCCCACTGTCGGGCCAACTCGGCGCGGAGCGGCGCGTACGCCTCGATCGGGGGTGGTGGTCTTCATGCTGTCGTACAGGTCGGTCCAGTAGCCGCCCGGCTGCACGATGCTGAGTGTGACGTCGAAGGCCGCCGCCTCCATCGCCAGGGCCTCGCTCATGCCTTCCAGGGCGAACTTGCTCGCGCTGTACATGCCGGTGCTCGGGAAGCCACCGAGCGCGGCGATGCTGGAGACCTGCACGATGTGGCCGGACCGTTGGGCGCGCAGGTGCGGCAGCGCCGCCTGGCTGACCCAGAGCGCGCCGAAGAGGTTCACCTCGAACTGGGCGCGCGCCTCCGCCTCGGTGAACTCCTCGATCATGCCCATGGACAGGGTGCCGGCGTTGTTGACGACGATGTCGAGCCGCCCGAAACGCTCGACCGCGGTGGCCACGGCGGCGAAGACGGCCGCCCGGTCGGTCACGTCGAGCGTCAGGGCCAGCAGCCGGTCGCCGTGTCGCGCGTCGAAGTCGTCCGGGGTGACGGTCCGGGCGGCGGCCACCACGCGGTCACCCCGGTCGAGCGCGGCCTCGGCGAACGCGCGGCCCAGGCCGCGGCTGGCGCCGGTGATGAACCAGGTCCGCATGTCGGTGTTTCCCTTCGACGCATGAGACGAGACGGTCCGTCTCGCTGGTACGGTACCTCACATGACGCCGCCGAACACGGCCCGCCGGAGCGAGACCTCCCGCCGAGCCATCCTCACCGCGGCCTTCGACCTGTTGCGGGAGGTCGAGTACGCGAAGGTCACCATCGAACGCATCGCCGCCCGCGCCGGCGTCGGCAAACAGACCATCTACCGCTGGTGGCCATCCAAGGGTGCCGTCGTCTTCGACGCGTTCCTCATGCTCAGCGAAGGCGCCGAGGGTGAGCCGGTGCGGCTCCCGGACACCGGCGACCTGGCGGCCGACCTGACCGAGATCCTTCGCGCCACGGTCGCGGAACTGACCGACAGTCGGTACGAGCCACCGATGCGCGCGCTGGCCACCGAGATCGCGCACGACCCCGAGCTGGCCGCCACCTACGCCGAACGGCTGGACGGACCACTGCGGGAGGCCAAACGGCAGCGCCTGCGCAGCGCCCAACAGGCCGGACAACTCGCCGAGGACGTCGACCTCGACGTCGCGGTGGACCTGATCTGGGGCCCGCTGTTCCAGCGCTGGCTGCACCGCAGCGGACCGCTCACGACCGCGTACACCGATCGCCTCGTCGCCACCGCGCTCGACGGGCTGCGACCCCGCTGAACTCTTTCGGCCGGGATGTCGAGGACGGCCCGGCCGGCTTCTACCCCCGGGTGAAAGCTGGTTCAGGCAACCCGAGGAGCACAACCATGAGCAAGGTGACCACCGGCGCGACCATGTCCCTGGACGGCTACGTGGCCGACTCGTCGCACGGCGGCTTCGACCACCTCTTCCGGTGGTACGGCAACGGTGACGTGGCAGTGCCGACCGCCAACCCCGACATGACGTTCCGGACGTCGGCGGCCAGCGCCGCACACATCCGGGCGCTGACCGAGCGCACCGGCGCGCTGGTCGTCGGCCGCACGCTGTTCGACATCACCAACGGCTGGGGCGGCCGGCACCCGCTGGACATGCCGGTGGTCGTGGTGACCCACCGGGTGCCGGCGGACTGGGCGCCCGAAGGTGAGTCGTTCGTGTTCGTCACCGACGGCATCGAGCGGGCGGTCGAGCGGGCCCGCGCCCTGGCGGGCGGCAAGGAGGTCGGCGTGAACGCCGGGACGATCGCGCGGCAGGTGCTGGAGGCGGGGCTGCTCGACGAGGTGCACGTCGACCTGGTACCGGTGCTGCTCGGCGACGGGATTCCGTTCTTCTCCGGGCTGGGCATCGCGCCGGTGGAGTTCGACGGGCCGTTCCGGGTGGTGGAGGGCGTCGGCGTCACCCACCTGGCCTACCGGGTACGGCGACCGACCTGATCCGCTCTCGCCGAGGCTTCCCGATCACCACGAGGGCCGGAGCAGTCCGGAGGCCCGCCCGTTTGACGAAAATCGAGCGTCGGGCCACGGCGTCACCGCGCTCGTCGAGCTGATAGCCGTCGAGCCAGACCCACCCGTCGTAGGTGGTCCAGTCGAGCTGGCGGATGAGCCGGAACCGGATCGGGGCCATGAACTGCACGCTGGCCGCACGTCCGATGAACAGCATGTCACCAGCCTTCACCTCGCCCATGGTGCTCATTCCGTCTCCCCCGGCCAGTGAGCTCGACTGATCGGGACGCGGTGGCGGGCTCGGCACGGCAGGTCCGCTCCACATCGACAGACATAGCGCCATCTGGGCCAAGACCATACCGGCCGATGTCGGCGAGCAAGCGTGAGCGCAACGGCTGCCAGATACTCCCCGTATGAGACGGATTGCGCCATGGGTCCACGATCCCGCCCACCCGATGGTCTAGTCAAGTAGCTATATCCAAAAGGATAGGTCCGATCTACCTACGTTCGGAAGCGTGGACCGTGGGCCAGGCCGTCTGATGGGGCCGTACGAGATCGCGCAGCGCCTCGGCGTCTCGCGACAGCGGTTCCAGCAGCTCGCCCGGTACCCCACCTTCCCGAAGCCGTACCAGGAGCTTCGTGGGATGAAGGTGTGGCTGGCCGAGGAAGTCGAGGCGTGGATCAAGGAACACCGCCAGCCCCGGCCCACCGACGAGGACACCCCGGCTTAGCCCGCCACCGTCGACACCCCCCAACTCCCCGTCCCCGCCTTCCAGCCACAGGCAGACTGGGCGCTCCTCCCGCCCTTCGCTTAGCGCAATGCGCAACCGTCGGGAGCGCTGGCCTGTAGCGACTTTGAAGCCGTCAAGCAACGCTTAGGCGCCAGCAGATCCGCCAAGATCGACGAACGCACAAGTCGAGATAGCCTAGTCAAATATTTGACAGCACTTGAGATCGGCAATCAAATCCACGAAGCTCAGAGGATGCACGCGCACCGCCGAGGTGTACTCTCTCCTGCCGCAGCAGGTTTCACACTCGGGGCCCTCGGTCTATTCCTCGCCCTCCTGCTAGGCCCAGTCGCTGAATGGTCCACATCAGATGACAAAGAGCGCGCTTCTGCAGTCAATAGTACTCGTCAAACCTTTTTGGCCGCCACAGCCGGAACAGCGGCCGCTATTGGTTTAGCCTTCACGGGTGGAACCTACTACTTGAGTAGGCGAGGTCAGCAAGCCGACCGTTATATTAAAGCAATTCCTCACCTCGCCTCGGAGCGGCTTACCGAACGCTTAGGGGCGATCCACGCCCTCGAACATCTTATGCGAGAATCGCCAGTAGACCACTTGACAATCATCGAAGTGCTCACAACCTTCGTCAGGGAGGCTACTCGGATAACAACGGGGAGCATATGCAATGGAAAGCCAGTATCCGCAGACGTCCAAGCTGCCCTAACGGTTCTAGGAAGAAGGAACCTTGGGCCAAGGCCGGAAAGGCTTGACTTTTCGCTCACGTGCCTCCGAAAAGCAGACTTGAAAGGTTTAAGTTTCCAGGGTTCAGATTTCACAGGCGCCTGCCTGGAGGAGGCCGACCTCTTTAGCGCCTCATTCCAGAGCGCTACTTTGACTGGCGCCTGCATGCAACGAGCCGACCTCTCAAATATCGATCTTAAGTGGGCCCACATGGCGGGTATCAACCTGCAACAAGCGAACCTCTTCGCTGCAGATCTGGTGGGCAGCATCCTTACTCGCGCAAGAATGCAGGAAGCGTCACTCCTCGGAGCAGACATGAGACGAGTCAACCTGCTTCAAGCCCGACTTCACGGATCCAATTTGAACAGCGCCGACCTCTCTGAGGCGGGTCTTGTAAGCGCACAACTTCAAGCAAGCCGACTGGTGGGAGCCAAGCTGCGTCATGCGAGCCTCCGGACTGCACGGCTCGACCGGGCCGATCTAACAGGTGCTGACTTTACCGGCGCAGAGATGACTGACTGCAAGATGCTTGATGCAGTAATCGACGGAACAATTTTCGCGGATGCGAATTTAGCCTATGCGCAGCTGAACCAGGTCAACCCTCAAGTCTGGCCGATCTTCCAAACGGCTAATGCATCTAGCAGTGATCAAGCGGACCGGGTCCGACGGTGGAAGCAGCTCAGCAATGAAGAGCGATCACGAAACATCCGCTTCGCAGCACAGTGCAGGCAACGAATACGAAATCTTGTTTTCAAGCTAGAGGATTTGGACGACGCCGGCATATGGCCACGCGAGCACGACGGCCGCTCTTTGCAGAACTTGGTCTTCGAGGTTGCCGCATGGGCGGACAGCCTCCCAGATGTCGGGTTTGCTGAGGAGTGGATATCAAACCTCCAGCGCATTACTGATCAATGGTGGCCGAGTTACCCCTACTCCGTCGGTGATCTGTACCGACAGGTCCGCAGTATTAGTCGAATTGTAAATAATTACCTTTCAGATGACGTGATGGCCGATGACCCCACCTCCACTGGCTATCAGGCGCACACTTCCGCTGAAGATTTCGGGGCCACCTCCCGCGAACGACGAAGGACGTCACTCTTTTTTGAATAGGCGTTGGTTTCGGCAGGTCGGAGGGGTGACACGCAGCGCATAGGGCCACGAGCTTAAGGTACCGCCGTCGCGACTCCCTCTGGCTCGCGCAATCCCGATCTGATGCGGCGGCGCTGCCTGGCGGTGGACCGCGTCTCTGAACACGGCGAAGTGGACGAATATGAGTCGCCGGCTCTAGCTTCGCTCGTTACGCTCCGCCGCATGCGGCTGGCGAAGATCACCCCCGACAACTACGAGGCGGCTCTCGCGCTGTCGGTACGCCCCGACCAGGAGGATCTGGTGGCGCCGGTGGTCAAGTCGCTGGCCGAGGCGTACGTCTTCCCCGAGCACGCCTGGCCGAGGCTGGTCTACGACGGTGATCGGCTGGTCGGTTTCCTGATGGCGTTCTTCGACATCCCGTGGGGCGACAACCCGGACGACCTGCGGGCCGGGCTCTGGCGGCTCAACATCGCGGCCGACGCGCAGGGCCACGGCTACGGCCGGTTCGCGGTGGACGCGGTGTGCGAGGAGATCCGGGCCCGGGGCGGCAACCGGGCGTACGTCACCTGGGAGCCCCGCCCCGGCGGGCCGGAACCGTTCTACCTGAAGCTGGGCTTCCGCCCGACGGGTGAGCAGAGCGGCGGTCAGACCGTCGCCGTCCGGGACCTGTAGGCGCCTCCTTGATGTCGGCCCTCGCTGACATGATCGCGGGCGTGGGCATTCTCTGTGACTATTTCTCCGCTCCCACCGATGAGGCAGCCGCCGCGGTCGCCGACGTCCTGGGCGGCCCGCGCGCCGCATCCGATCCCGGGTTCGAGGTCGTCGAACTGAAAGGGATCGAACCGACCGTGCAGCTCGGCACGCTGGAGTCGCTCCTGACCGGCGTCGACTACGACGTGGTGACGCGGAACCCGAGGTGGGGAAAGGCCGCCGCGGTCCGCGATGACGGTGAACTGCTCGTCATCTCGCTGACCGACGAGTTGCACGTCGCGCTGGCCGCTGCCTCGGAGAGCCGGCTCCGTGAGGTGGCCGCGCCATGGTCGGAGACCGAGGAGTTCTGGGGGCAGGCCGAGCCGTCGATCCTGGCCGAGGCCCTGATCGAGTTTGCGGGCCTGGCTCGGCGCGCCACGGCCCGCGACGAGCGGCTCTACTGCTGGGTCTGTGTCTAGCCGGATGAGCGGGCGCTACTTCCAGCGGTATTGATCTCGCTTCTGGACGTAGTCCATCAGAGCGGGCGACTGCGCCTCGGACCTGTGTTCACACCTAGCATGGATGGTCAGCGATGGTCACGGCTTGTCCTCGTTTGACGGCCCGGAGACGGCATGATCTTGGTCTTGATGAGCCCTCATGTGGTGCCGTCGGTTGCAGTACATCGCTGCCGCACTGCCGAGAAAGCAAGGCTTGCATAGGGGTTGGATGATGCAACCATGTCAGCTTTTTGGTCTGGGGTCCTCAGCGCTCTTCTTGGCGGCTTAGTTGGCGGGATCTTCACTGCTCTCGCCGCTAAGGCCCAAGTTGCGGCTGTTGAGCGAACAGCCAAACTACAGGTGGCCGCAAGCCAAGAGGTGGCAGAGCGGCAGGTACGCTCAGCGTTCGAAACTGCCTCTTACCAGATGCGGCAGGCCCACGAGCAGCAGCTCGCACTTCTGCAGGAAGAGCTTAAACAGCGAACGGTCTTGGAGGTGGCCGAGACCGTGGAGGCCCTGCACACAGAAGCAATCGACCTAACTAAGGACGGGCCCGGCGTAAAACACACCTGTCACCTTGAGGACGTATACCCGTTCTACAGGTCCACAGCACGGAAGCTCTATCGCTTCCATTGGCTATACGACCCGATTCTTCCGGAGACCGTCAAATCAGCTCTTGACCCGCTAACGGATGAAGTATTTTCTTTTACAAAGGATGGCCTAGAGGCAGCCGCGAGGGAAATGGCCGCAGCAAGTAAAGGCAGAGACACGTGCGGCTATTGTGCGCTCGCAACCAATTGGTCCGATGCGTTGTGGGAGACAACCACCGAGATTTCGCAGACGCTGGCACACAAAAAGCCATAATTGGTAGCCACCACCGGGAGTGACCGGAGCCGGCAGGCGGGGCACCAGGCCACCGCTCTGCCAAAGTCGCACCCACCTCACCTACTTCATTGGTGCAAGCCATGCGAGTAGACATGACCACCACCGGACTGAGTTCGGGCCGACCACCGTGATGCTGGCACGGGCTCGCGCGGCTCTCGATCTCGGTGACAGTCGTAACGCGGTCGAATGGCACGAGGAGGCAATGCTCCGTGACGGCTGGCGATGGTTGGCCGCCGAGCATCGCGCCGGCCATCTCGTGCACGTCGCGCGTGCGTACCTTCGGGTCGACCGACCAGCTCAGGGGGCCCGCGCCCTGGCCGACGCGTTCCGGATCGCGCCCGAGGAGTTACGTCACCGTCCAGCCGCCCGCGCGACGCTCGCCCAGGTTGTCCGGGATTCCTGTGCCCCCGCCACAATCATCCAGCTCGCCGCGACGCTCGGGGTGGCTTGATCGACACCAGCTCGGGGAAGTGGCTGGGTCCGGGTGACCGGGATACCGCCACCTCGGCGAAGCGGAGTTGATCAAGCGCGAGTGGATCAAGCGCGGGCTACTTCCAGCGGAAGTGGACGAACAGGCGGCCGAAGTTCTTCGAGTCCTTCTCGACGCGGTGGTAGAGCTGCTTCACGTCCTTCTGGTCGAGGAAGCGCAGCACCTTCTTCTTCAGCGCGCCGGAGCCCTTACCCGGGATGATCTCCACGAGCGTGGCCTTCTTCGCCACCGCCTCGTCCATGATCCCGCGCAGCGCGCGGTCGATGTCGTGGCCTTTGTTGTAGATGTCGTGGAGATCGAGCTTCAGCTTCACGAGTCCATCCTAGGTACGCCGAAGGGCAGCCCACCCGGGCTGCCCTTCGGGAGAACTAACGACCGACCCGGCTCTCCACCCGCTTGAGGGCGGTGGTGTAGTCGGCGTTCGTCGAGTACATCGCCGCCGCGATGCGCAGGTGCCGCAGCGCGTCGGCCGGCCGGTTCATCCGCTCCAGCGTCCGGCCCAGCACGTGGTGCGCGTAGTGGTCGCTCGGGTCCCGGTCGACCAGCTCACGCAGGTGCTCCTCGGCGCGGTTGAGCTGCGCCGACTGGAAGTACGCCCGGGCCAGCAACTGCCGTACCGAGGAGTTGTCGGGCTCCGCCTCGATGATCGGCTCCAGCAGCCGGGCCGCTCCGGTCGGGTCCCCCGAGTCGAAGAACATGGTCGCCCGCCGGTACTCCGCCAGAAGGTCCACTCGACCCACCTCCTCGTGTCGCGTCAGCCCTTTGTCCGACGCTGGCACAACACCGGCGGAAGCGCGAGTGTTCCACGGGGTAAGGATCAGGGCGTGGGGTCGTACCTGTCGCCCACCAGGTCCCAGGCGCGGACACCACCCACGATTCCGGCCGTGTTCGGGACGACCACGACATCGTCCCCCATTCGCGCCACCTGCTCCGGCCGGATCAGCCGCGAGTTGCCGCCGCCCAGGTAGAGCCGGTCCCAGTGGAACACCGGCCGCAGGCCGTCCACCACCTGCCGGATCCGCCGGGACCAGAACGCGTCACCGAGGCGCCGCCGTTCCGGCTCCCCGACGTACGTGTCGTAGGTGGTGTTCCACCGCACCGGCGCGTGCGACAGCTCCAGGTGCGGCGCGATCGTCCCGCCGTCGAAGAGCGCGCTGCCCAGCCCGGTGCCGAGCGTCAGCACCAGCTCGCAGCCGGTCCCGGCGACCACGCCGGCGCCGTGCACCTCGGCGTCGTTGAGGACCAGCGCGGGCATCCCGAACGCCTCGGCCAGCGCGCCGCGCGCGTCGTACCCGGACCATTCCGCGACCAGGTCCGGGTCGACGCGGCTGCGCGGCCCGGCGCGGGTCACGTAGTGCGGGGTGGCCACCACGACGCCGTGCCGGATCATGCCGGGCATGCCGACGGTGAGCCGGTCCGCCGCGGGCAGCCGGGCGCCGAGATCGAGCAGCGTCCGCACGAACAGGGTCGGGGGCAGCGGGTACGGCGTGGGCACGCGCAGTGGACGGGCCCGCATGGTGCCGGCGGCGTCCAGCACGGAGGCCTTGATCCCGCCGCCCCCGCAGTCGATCGCCAGTGTGGTCGCCACGGCTGTGAGTCTCCCTCAGCGGTGTACCTGCCCGAGCGCGGGTCACGGTAATCCGGATGCGCCCGCCGGTAGGCTCGGTGACCTGATGAGCGCCACGTTGATCGCCAAGAATCTCACCGCCGGCCACGGTGACCGTCTCCTCTTCGAAGACCTGAGCCTGGTCGTCGCGCCCGGCGACGTGATCGGCCTGGTCGGGGTGAACGGCGCCGGCAAGTCCACGCTGCTGCGCACGCTCGCCGGGCTCCAGCCCCGCGAGCAGGGTTCGGTGGCGTTGAGCCCGCCCGGCGCCACGGTCGGCTACCTGCCGCAGGAGCCGGAACGTCGGCCGGGTGAGACGGTCCGGGACTTCCTGGCCCGGCGTACCGGCGTGACCGCCGCGCAGGCCGCGCTGGACGCCGCCACCGAGGCGCTGACCGCCGGCGCGGCCGGCGCCGACGACGCGTACGCGAATGCCCTGGAACGCTGGCTCGACCTCGGCGGCGCGGATCTGGACGAACGGGCCGAGCAGGTCGCGGCCGAGCTGGGCCTGGACGTCGGCCTGGACCATCCGACGACCGGGCTCTCCGGCGGGCAGGCGGCCCGCGCCGGGCTGGCGTCGCTGCTGCTCAGCCGCTACGACATCTTCCTGCTCGACGAGCCCACCAACGACCTCGACCTGGCCGGGCTGGACCGGCTGGAACGCTTCGTCACCGGGCTGCGCGCCGGCACGGTGCTGGTCAGCCACGACCGCGAGTTCCTCACCCGCACGGTCAACCGGATCGTCGAGCTGGACCTGCACCAGCGGCAGGTCAACCACTACGGCGGCGGCTACGCGGCCTTCCTGGAGGAGCGCGCGGTGGCGCGCCGGCACGCCCGCGAGGAGTTCGAGGAGTACGCCGACACGAAGGCCGACCTGGAGGCGCGCGCCCGGACCCAGCGCGCCTGGATGGAGAAGGGCGTGAAGAACGCCCGGCGCAAGGCCACCGACAACGACAAGATCGGCCGCAAGTTCCGGACCGAGTCGACCGAGAAGCAGGCCGCGAAGGCGAAGCAGACCGCCCGCCTGATCGAGCGGCTGGAGGTGGTCGAGGAGCCGCGCAAGGAGTGGGAGCTGCGGATGGAGATCGCCGCCGCGCCCCGCGCCGGCGCCGTCGTGGCCTCGCTCCGAGGAGCCGTGGTACGCCGGGGCGGCTTCACGCTCGGCCCGGTGGAACTCCAGATCGACTGGGCGGACCGGGTGGCGATCACCGGGGCGAACGGCTCCGGCAAGAGCACGCTGCTGGCCGCGCTGCTGGGGCGGCTGCCGCTGGACGAGGGGCATGCCGCGTTGGGGCCGGGCGTGGTGGTGGGCGAGGTGGACCAGGCGCGAGGGCTGTTCCTCGGCGACCAGCCGCTGCTCGACGCGTTCGCCGCCGCCGTGCCCGAGCTCAACCCGGCGGACGTCCGCACGCTGCTGGCCAAGTTCGGCCTGCGCGCCGACCACGTGCTGCGCCCGGCGGCGACGCTGTCCCCCGGCGAGCGGACCCGGGCCGCGCTGGCGCTGCTCCAGGGGCGCGGCGTCAACCTGCTGGTGCTCGACGAGCCGACCAACCACCTCGATCTGGCCGCGATCGAGCAACTGGAGTCGGCGCTCGCCACCTATCCCGGCACGCTGCTGCTGGTGACCCACGACCGGCGGATGCTGGACGCGGTGAGCGTGAACCGGCGGCTGCGGGTGAACGAGGGACGGATCGCCGAGGACTGATCCGTGCCGACCGGCCGGCCCGGGGCCACAATGACCTCATGCTCAAGTGGGAGTACGCGCTGCTGGTCCGCCGCCGCCAGGCGGCCGCCACCGACGCCGGGTGGGAGATCGTCTTCATCTGGTACGGCCCGGACGGTTCCATGATCGACGTCACGCCGTACGGCGACACCGCGCTGGCGCACCTGAACCGGGCCGGTGACCAGGGCTGGGAGCTGGTCTCGATGAGCGAGGACCCGTCCCTGCCCGGCAACGCCGAGCTGCACCGCTACCACCTCAAACGCCCGAAGCCGGCCTCCCCCCAGCCCCGCCAACGCATGCGCCCGACCCGCCGCACCCTCGCCACCTGACCCTCGCACTCCTTCCCTGGGTTTGATCATGAAGTTGACGGCAGCGTGTGCCCGTTCTGTCGCCGCCAACTCCATGGTCAACAAACCCGCTCCGGCGACTTCCACCGGCCGACGGCCCGTGCCGAACCCGCGGGTGACAGCCGGCTGCTCTGGGTGCGCTTGTTGTCGCCCGGGGCAACAACAAGCGCACCCACGTCGACCGTCACGCGCGTCGACACCGCCCGATGCAGGGCACAGCCTGCCCTGCCGTGCCTGCCTGCCTGCCTGCCCGAGTCGACCAAGGGCTTCGCGTCACGCACCGGCGCGTCCACCACCCGGCCGGACCGGGGAGGCAACGGGTAGCCGGTGTTGACCAAGGAGTTTGCGTCCAGAAGGAGCCCTCACGGGGACACAAACTCCTTGATCACTCCGACCCACCCGGGCTGGGCCCGGGTGGGTCCCGGGCCGAGGCGGGAGGGGACGGGTCTGTTGACCAAGGAGATTGCGTCTGGAGGGACGGCGCGGGAGACGCAAAGTCCTTGATCACGGGAGCGGGGGGTGATGGGGGGAGGGCGGGACGGGGTGGGGGTGGGGGGCGCGGGTGGGCGTATATCTGGGTGGAATGGGGGTAAGGCGCCGCCGGAGGTGGCGCATGGTGGCGATGGGGCAGGCCGCGCTCTCGGGTGAGCGGCTCCGGCAGGCCGACGGCTTCCTCGCCGAGGCGTGGGCCGAGCTGGCCGAGCACGACGAGCGGTTGCGCGGGACGACGGTCGAGGTGCGGTTCGACCGGGGCGTGGCGCATCTGACCGGCGAGGTCGACGATCCGGCGCAGCTACGGCTGGTGCGCGAACTGATCGGCCGGCTGTCCGGGGTGCTCGGGGTGTGGTGCCGGGTCGCTGTCGCCGGCCGTCCGCCGGTGGTCGTCGACCTGGGCTGCGGGGCGACCAAGCAGTGGCCGGGCAACCTGGGGCTGGACATCTATCCGGCGCCGGGGGTGGACGCGGTCGCCAACCTCTCCGGCTCGCTGCCGCTACGCGACGACTCGGTGGACGTGTTCTTCGCGGTGCACATCGTCGAGCACCTGATCGACTTCCTGCCACTGTTCGACGAGTGCCACCGGGTGCTCCGGCCCGGCGGCGTGCTGCACGTGATGAGCCCCTGGTGGCGGCACGTCAACGCGGTGGCCGACCCGACGCACGTCCGCCTGCTCGACGTGCAGACGTTCAAGGGCATCTGCGGTCAGCGCCCGCCCGGCGCCCCGCGCTGGTATCCGCTGCACGTCGGCTGCGACGGTGCCTCCGTCTTCGCCGACCTCACCCCGCTCCCCCCGAACGCCCCCGCCCCACCCCCCTCCCACCTGGCCCGCTTCTTCGACTGACCCAACCCCACCCACCCACCCACCCACCCACCCACCTGCCCCACCCACCCGCCCCACGATCTTGCGCTTCGGGCCCTTGAAGTGGGGCAGATGTCCCGAATGTCGGGGCACGAACTGCAAGATCGCCGGGGAGAGAAGGGGGAGGGAGGGAGGGAGGCGGGTCAGGGGGCGGATTCGCGGAGGGCCAGGCGGTGCGGGGCGACCAGTTCGCGGGGCGGGGCGTCGCGGTCGGTGGTGAGACGGCCGGCGAGCAGTTCGACCGCCAGGCGGGCGATGCGCTCCTTGTCGGGGGCGACCGTGCTCAGCGTGGGGATCGAGAACCGGCCGTCCTCGATGTCGTCGAAGCCGGCGACCGCGACGTCCTCCGGCACGCGCAGGCCCGCCTCGTGCAACGCGCGCAGCGCACCGAGCGCGAGCGTGTCGTTGAAGCAGAAGACGGCGTCGGGGCGTACCTCGGCGGTGAGCAGGTGACGCATGGCGGCGGCGCCGTCCGCGCGGTGCCAGGCCGGCGCGGGCGCCACCAGGCTGTCGTCGTACTCGATGCCGGCCTCGGCCAGCGCGGTGGCGTAGCCGGCCAGGCGCAGCCGGGCGCTGGCGCCCTCGGGGGTGCGCTGGGAGCCGATGGCGGCGATCCGGCGGCGGCCGAGCCCGACCAGGTGCGCGGTGATCTCCTGGGCGGCGGCCACGTTGTCGATCATGACGTGGTCGGCGGGGCCGTGGTCGACACGCTCGCCGAGCAGCACCATAGGGAGGCCGTCGAGGCTGGCGAGGTCGTCGGCGGTGAGCGCGAGCGGGCTGAGGATCAGCCCGTCGATCATGTGGTCGCCGATCCCGCTGGCGGCCTTGCGCTCCTGCTCCGGGCCACCGCCGGTCTGGTCGATCAGCACCGTCCAGCCGTGCTCGGCGGCGGCGACGACCACGTGCCGGGCCAGTTCGGCGAAGTACGGGATGTCGAGCTCCGGGACGGCCAGCGCGATCACGCCGGTGCGCCCCTTGCGCAGGTTGCGGGCCGACAGGTTGGGCCGGTAGTGCAGCTCGGCGATGGCCTCCTCGACCCGGGCCCGGGTGTCGGCGCGCACGTGCTGGTAGCCGTTGACGACGTTCGAGACGGTCTTCACCGACACGCCGGCCCGCTCCGCCACGTCCTTGAGCCTGTGCCGCACTGACATTCCTCCCCGCTGAGCGCTCCGGCCGCACTCTACCGCGTCACGACGACGTAACGACCTCTTTACATTGCGGGTTACAACGTTGTAGAAACCAGGGGCACGGTGACCACGGTCACCGGGGAACAGCTCCGACGGAAAGGTGGCATCCGTGCCGAACGCGCAGCTCACTGTCGACCCGGCGTTCCGGGTCGGTCCGGCCGACCGCCGGATCTTCGGCTCCTTCGTCGAGCACATGGGGCGGTGCGTCTACGGCGGGGTCTACGAACCGGGCCACCCCGACGCCGACCCGCGCGGCTTCCGTCGCGACGTGCTCGACCTGACCCGGGAGATGGGCGTCTCGGTGGTCCGCTACCCGGGCGGCAACTTCGTCTCCAGCTACCGCTGGGAGGACGGCGTCGGCCCGGCCGGTGACCGGCCGCGCCGGCTCGACCTGGCCTGGAAGACGATCGAGACCAATGCGTTCGGGCTGAACGAGTTCATGACCTGGGCCGCCGAGGCCGACGTCGAGCCGATGATGGCGGTCAACCTCGGCACGCGCGGCGTCGCCGAGGCCTGCGACCTGCTGGAGTACGCCAACCACCCCGGCGGCACCCAGCTCTCCGACCTGCGCCGTGAGCACGGCGCCGAGCAGCCGTACGGGGTGCGGCTGTGGTGCCTCGGCAACGAGATGGACGGCCCGTGGCAGGTCGGCCACAAGACCGCCGACGAGTACGGCCGGCTGGCCGCCGAGACCGCCCGCGCGATGAAGATGATCGACCCCTCGATCAGCCTGGTCGCCTGCGGCAGCTCCAACCGGAGCATGCCCACGTTCGCCGGGTGGGAGGCGACCGTGCTGGAGCACACCTACGAGCACGTCGACTACATCTCCGCCCACACCTACTACGACCCCTCGGACGGGGACCGGGCCAGCATCCTCGCCTCCGCCGTCGACATGGACGCGTTCATCACCGAGGTGACCGCCACCGCCGACCACGTCGGCGCCAAGCTGCGGCAGAAGCGCAAGCTCAAGATCTCCTTCGACGAGTGGAACGTCTGGTACCAGTCGCGCCTCCAGGCCGACCTGGACCGGCGCGGCTGGGTGGAGGCACCCGCGCTGATCGAGGACGACTACACCGCGGACGACGCGGTGGTGGTCGGCGACCTGCTGATCACGCTGCTCCGGCACGCCGACCGGGTCGGGGTGGCCTGCCAGGCCCAGCTCGCCAACGTGATCGCCCCGATCCGCACCCGGACCGGCGGCCCGGCCTGGCGGCAGAGCATCTTCCACCCGTTCGCGCTGACCGCCCGGTACGCGCGCGGCACCGTGCTGCGCACCGAGCCGGTCGGCCCGACGTACGAGACCAAGCGGTACGGCGACGTGCCGGTGCTGGACACCGTCGCCGTGCACGACGAGGAGACCGGCGAGCTGGCCGTCTTCGCGGTCAACCGGGGTCCGCACGACCTCCCGCTCGACCTGGACCTGCGCGGCCTGCCGGGGCTGCGCGGGGAGGCGCACACCACGCTCGCGGCCGGGGGCGACCCGGCCGCCACGAACACCGAGGCGGATCCCGAGCGGGTCACGCCCCGGGAGCTCACCACCCCCACCCTCGACGGCGGCCGCTGCACCGTGGCGCTCCCCGCCACCTCCTGGAACCTGCTGCGCTTCACACCTCAGCAGTGACCGGCCCATACTCCACATCCGTCCCCCAAGGAGTTCCCATGATCCAGAACGAGTTGAGCCGGCGGCGCCTGCTCGGCCTCGGCGTCGGCCTCGGCGCGGCGGCCTCGCTGACCCTGGCCGGATGCGGTGGCGGCAGCAGCAGTCCCGACCGCGCCGGCTCGGCCGGCAACGGCGGCAAGGACTACACCGGCCCCAAGGTCGACCTGAAACTGTGGAACGGCTTCACCGGTGGCGACGGCGAGATCTTCAAGACGCTGGTCCAGCAGTTCAACAGCGAGCACCAGAACATCGCGGTCAGCGTGGTCACCTACGAGTGGGCGGACTACTACAGCAAGCTGCCCGGCGCGGTCTCCAGCGGCAGCGGGCCGGACATCGCGGTCATGCACATGGACCAGCTCGCCACGTTCGCCGCCCGCGGCACGATCAGCGAGCTGGACGACGTGGCCAAGACGCTGGAACTCAGCGAGGGTGACTTCGCCCCCACGGTGTGGAAGGGCGGGCTCTACAACGAGAAGCGGTACGGCATCCCGCTGGACATGCACCCGCTCGGCTTCTACTACAACAAGGCGGTCATGCAGAAGGCCGGCCTGGACCCGGAGAAGCCGCCGGCCACCCGGGACGAGTACACCGCCGCGCTGACCGAGCTGAAGAAGTCGGGCGTGCAGGGCTTCTGGGTCAGCCCGTTCCAGTTCACCGGCGGCATGACGTTCTACAGCCTGCTGCACCAGTGGGGCGGGAAGCTCTTCGACGACGAGGTGGCCAAGGCGACGTTCAACTCCGACCCGGCGGTCGAGGCGTGCACCTGGCTGGTCGACCTGATCAAGCAGGGCCACTCGCCGGCCAACGTCGGCCAGGACGCCGACTACCTGGCGTTCAAGAGCGGCAAGAACGCGTTCAACTGGAACGGCATCTGGCAGATCAACGACCTGAAGAAGAGCCCGAACGTGCAGTGGGGCGTGGCACCGCTGCCCCAGATCGGCAGCCAGCAGGCCGCCTGGGCGAACTCGCACAACTTCACCATCGTCAAGCAGCGCTCGGCCAACGAGAACAAGGTCTCCGCCGCCAAGGTCTTCATCAACTGGCTCAGCCAGCACTCGCTGGACTGGGCCAAGGGCGGCCAGGTGCCGGCCCGTAAGGCGGTCCGGGAGAGCGCCGAGTTCAAGGCGCTCACCGAGGTCAACGCGCTCGCCCCGGAGCTGGAGTACGCGGCGTTCCCGCCGGCCGCCCCGGGCCTCGGCGAGGTCATCCTGACGTTCTACAACTCCTTCAACGAGGCCGCGCTGAACAAGAAGTCGCCGAAGCAGGCGCTGGACGACGGCGTGGCCAAGGCCAACAAGCAGCTCGAGGACAACCGCAAGAAGTACGGGAACTGATCCGTCGTGGCGGACGTGATCGAGGTCGGGGCGGCGCGGAACGGCGCGCCGCCCCCGGCGGGGCGTACCCGGCGCCGGCGCGCGACGGAGCGCGGCAACCGGTCGACGCCGTACCTCTTCCTCGCGCCGTACCTGGTCCTGTTCGGTGTCTTCGGACTGGCGCCGATCCTGTTCGGCGTCTGGATCAGTCTGCACCAGTGGGACCTCCAGTTGCCCAACCGGCCGTTCATCGGGCTCGACAACTACCAGGACCTGTTCTCCAGTGACTCGGCCATCTACGGGGACTGGTGGTCCAGCGTCCGGGCGACCGGCATCTTCACGCTGTTCTCGGTGCCGCTGCTGGTGGTGATCCCGCTGGGGCTGGCGCTGCTGCTCAACCGCTCGTTCCCCGGCCGCACGTTCTTCCGGGCCGCGTTCTTCGCCCCGTACGTGCTGGGCGTGGCAGTGATCGGCCTGCTCTGGCGCTTCCTGCTGGACGCCAACCTGGGCCTGGTCAACCGGGTGCTCGGCGCGGTCGGGCTTCCCTCGGACACGCCGTGGGTCACCGACGTGCCGTGGGCCTGGATTTCCCTGGTCGGCGTGACGGTGTGGTGGACCTGCGGGTTCAACGCGGTGATCTACCTGGCCGGCCTCCAGGACATCGCGCCGGAGCTGTACGAGGCGGCGAAGGTCGACGGCGCCGGCGGGTGGGACCGGTTCCGCCACGTGACGATCCCCGGCCTGCGCCCGGTCATGCTCTTCGTCTTCACCACCACGATCCTCGCCTCGGCGAACGTCTTCGGGCAGGCGCTCCTGATCACCCAGGGCGCGCCGGGCGAGCAGACCCGGACCGTGGTCTGGCGGATCGTGGACGAGGGCCTACGTGACTACGACGCCGGTCGGGCCGCCGCGATGAGCGTGTTCTTCGCGCTGATGCTGGCGGTGGTGAGCGTCGTCAACTTCCGGCTGTTCCGCTACCGGGAAGACTGAGGGGTCGACCATGTCGAAACTGCGCCCGGTGCTGCGCTACGCCGTACTGCTCCTGATCACCGCGATCTTCGTGACCCCCGTGGTGTGGATGCTGCTGACGTCGGTGAAGACGTACGACGCCGCCCAGCAGGTCCCGCCGAGCTGGCTGCCGAACCCGTTCTCCACCTACGGCTACGACCGGATCCTGAACGACACCGCCAACCCGGTGCTGCGCTGGTTCCTCAACAGCATGCTGGCGGCCACCCTGCACACGCTGCTGGTGCTGGTCACCGCGTCGATGGCCGCGTACGCGCTGGCCCGGATGCGGTTCCGCGGTCGCGGCCTGCTGTTCGCGCTGATCGTGGGCACGCTCTTCCTGCCGCCCACCTCGCTGATCATCCCGAACTTCATCATCGCCGAGAAGCTGAGCTGGATCGACACGCTGACCGTGGTGGTCGTGCCCGGCGCGGCGAGCGCGTTCGGGGTGTTCTTCCTGCGCCAGTTCTTCCTCTCCATCCCGGCCGAGCTGGAGGAGGCGGCGGTGCTGGACGGGGCGAACCAGTGGCAGGTCTTCCGGCAGGTACTCCTGCCGCTGTCGAAACCGGCGCTGGCCACGCTGGCGGTGTTGTCGTTCCTGACCAACTGGAACGACTTCCTCTGGCCGGTGTACGTGTTGTTCAGCCCCGAGCGGCTGACCCTGCCGGCGGGCCTGGGCCTGCTCCAGGGCGCGTACGTGACCGACTATCCGGTGATCATGGCGGGTGCGATGCTGGCGAGCGTACCGGTGCTGATCCTGTTCGTGTTCGCCCAGCGTCACGTCATCCAGGGCGTCTCCCGCAGCGGCCTGAAGGGATGACCGGCCGACTCACCAGGCGGCGCGGCGCGGTGGCCCTGGCCACCGCGCCGCTGCTCGTCGCGCTGCTCGTCGCCGGTTGTGACGGCGGATCCACCCCATCGAGTACGCCGGAGGGCGCACGAGTGTTCACCAACCCGGTCGTCCGGACCGACGCTCCCGACCCGCAGGCGATCAAGGTCGGCGACACCTGGTACCTGTTCCACACCAACGCCGGTGGGCAGAACGTCCCGGTGCTCACCTCGCCCGACCTGGTCGAGTGGACCGCGGCCGGTGACGCGCTGCCGGAGCTGCCGGACTGGGCGGACGCCGGCAAGACGTGGGCGCCGGAGGCGATCCAGCTCGCCCCGGACCGGTTCGTCCTCTACTACACCGTCGCCGACCGCGCCTCCGGCCGGCAGTGCCTGGGTCGGGCGGTGGCCGGTACGCCGCTCGGGCCGTACCTGGACGACTCCGACAAGCCGCTGGTCTGCCAGCCGGAGTTGGGCGGCTCGATCGACGCCAGCCCGTTCCGGGACACCGACGGCAGTCTCTGGCTGTTGTGGAAGAACGACGGCAACGCGATCGGGGTGGACACCTGGCTCTGGTCGCAGCGCCTGACGCCGGACGGGCTGCGGCTGACCGGCCCGGCCACGAAGCTGCTGAAGCAGACCGAGCCGTGGGAGGGCACCCTGATCGAGGGGCCGTTCTTCCACCGGCACGACGGGAAGCTGTTCCTGTTCTTCGCCGCGAACGCCTACGACAGGGACGTCTACGCCGAGGGGTACGCGGTCTGCGAGGGCCCGACCGGCCCGTGCGTCAAGGCGCCGGAGAACCCGATCCTGAAGAGCAACGACGTGGCCACCGGGCCGGGGCACGCCTCGATCGTCGAGCAGGACGGCCGCACCTGGCTGCTCTACCACGCGTGGCCGCCGGGCCAGGAGGGCACCACCGACCCGGGCCGCCAGATCTGGCTGAACGAACTGCTCTGGACCAACGGAAAACCGTCCGTCCACGGCCCCCTCCGCGAGGTGACCCGGTAAGGAGGGGCCCCCTCTTAACGCCTCCGGTATAGGAGGGGCCCCCTCTTAACACCGAGTGTTAAGAGGGGGCCCCTCCTTCAACTGCGGACTCAGGGGGTGGGGGCGGGCTCGGGGGTGTCCCCCGCGTGCTCGCGGCGGGCCAGCCGATTCTTGCGGTGCCCGTAGCCGAAGTAGATGATCGCGCCGAGCGCCATCCAGATCAGGAACCGCACCCAGGTCTCCACCGACAGGTTGAGGCTGAGGTAGAGGCAGGCCACCGCCGTGACGATCGGCAGCACCGGCGAGAACGGCACCTTGAACGGCCGCTCCAGGTCGGGGCGCCGCTTGCGCAGGATCGGCACCGCCAGCGCGACCAGCATGAACGCGCAGAGCGCGCCGATGCTGACCAGGTCGGCCAGCGCGGAGAGCGGCAGGAAGCCGGCGAGCAGCGCCACCACCACCGTCATGATCGCGGCGATCCGGTACGGGGTGCCCCAGCGCGGGTGCACCTTGGCGATCGACGGCGGGATGAGCCCGTCGCGGGCGATGGCGAAGCCGATCCGGCCCATGGCCACCAGGTCGACCAGGATGACGCTGGTCAGGCCGGCGACGGCGGCGATGGAGACGAGCACCGCGGCCCAGCCGGCGCCGACCGCCCGGAACGCGGACGCGATCGGCGCGCCCTCGTCGATCTCGGTGTACTTCACCATGCCGACCACGACCAGCGAGACGCCGATGTACAGCGCGGTGGAGATGACAAGCGTGCCGAGCAGACCGAGCGGCAGGTCGCGCTTGGGCTTGCGGGTCTCCTCACCCAGGTTCGCCACGGCCTCGAAGCCGGTGTACGCGAAGAACACCACCGCGGCGGCGGTGAGCACCCCGACGAAGCCGAACACGGACGGCTCCAGCCCGAACAGGAGCTGGGTCACCGGCTGCTTGATGCCGTCGTCACCGGCGCCGGCCGGCTCGGCGGACGGGATGAACGGGGTGAGGTTGGCCGCCTTCACGAAGAACAGGCCGGCGATGATGACGAAGGCACAGATCGCCACCTTCACCAGCACCAGCACGTTGGTGACCCGGGCGGACTCGCGGATGCCGACGATGGCCACCACGCCGAGCACCAGCACGATGCCGATCGCGCCGAGGTTGACGATGCTGCCCTCCTCGGCGAACCAGGCGCTGGGCAGGCCGAACAGGTCGGTGAGGTAGCCGGACCAGCCCCGGGCCACCACCGCCGCGCCGAGTGAGAACTCCAGCAGCAGGTCCCAGCCGATGATCCAGGCGACGATCTCGCCCATGGTCGCGTACGCGTAGGTGTAGGCGCTGCCGGCGGTCGGCACGCTGGAGGCCAGCTCGGCGTAGCAGAGCGCGGCGAGCAGCGCGACCAGGCCGGCGATGCCGAAGGAGATCACCACGCCCGGGCCCGCGCTGTTCTTCGCCTCCACGCCGGTCAGCGTGAAGATCCCGGTGCCGATCACGATCCCGATGCCGAAGCCCATCAGGTCGACGGGCCCGAGCCGGCGGCGCAGCCCCGGCTTGCCGTCTTCGCCGTCGGCGTCGCCCTGGGCGATGACGTCCTGGATCGGCTTGGTCCGCAGGACTGACATGGATCACCTCCCCCAACGGTGCGACCACCGTGGTCGGCGGTCCGTGACCGGCCAAGCTACCCAGCGGTTCCGGTCCCCAATCCCGTACGTGAGGTGTCGGAATGGTCACGATGCGGCAGCGTGGGCCGGCGCGTCCGGGGCGCGTTCCGGCACGGCCGGCATCGATCCGGTCCAGGGTCTTGCGCCGGATCGGGATTGATGAAAGTTTCCTACTCGTGACGCACGTCGCACGGCGAATCTTGCCGACCGCGGCGGCGCCGCCCGTCCCCCGGGACCCGACGAAGGGACCGCACCGCATGAAGGCAACTCCGCTCAGAGCCGCCGCGCTGTCCGTGGCGCTGCTCGGCGCGCTGGTCGCCGGCACCCCGGCGCAGGCCGCGCCGGCCGAGACGACCACTGACTCCACCACCGACTGCGTCACGAACCCGGCCACCCCCAAGCGGCAGTTCCGGGCCATGTGGATCGCCTCCGTGACGAACATCGACTGGCCCAGCAAGGACTCCTGGACCGCACCGGACCAGGTCGCCAAGCAGAAGGCCGAATACCTGGGCTGGCTCGACCTGGCCCAGAAGCTCAACCACAACGCCGTCGTGGTCCAGGTCCGTCCGACCGCCGACGCGTTCTGGCCGTCGCCGTACGAGCCGTGGTCGGAATACCTGACCGGGGTACGCGGCAAGAACCCGGGTTGGGACCCGCTGGCCTTCCTGGTCGCCGAGTCGCACAAGCGGAACCTGGAGTTCCACGCCTGGTTCAACCCGTACCGCGTCTCCATGCCGGCCCCCGGTGGCGCCGGCGCCGACCTGTCGCAGCTCGCCCCGGACAGCCCGGCCCGGGCGCACCCGGACTGGGTGTTCGCCTACCCGCCGGCCGGCGTCGCCGGCAGCCGGCTCTACTACAACCCCGGCATCCCGGCGGTCCGCGAGTTCGTCCAGACCGCGATGATGGACGCGGTCAACCGGTACGACGTCGACGGCGTGCACTTCGACGACTACTTCTACCCCTACCCGAGCGGCACCTACCAGGTGCCCGACGACGCCACGTTCGCGCAGTACAACCGAGGCTTCACGGACAAGGCCGACTGGCGGCGGGACAACATCAACCTGCTGATGCAGGAGATGAACACCAAGATCAAGGCGGCCAAGCCGTGGGTGAAGTTCGGGGCCAGCCCGTTCGGGATCTGGCGCAACGCCTCGGCCGACCCGAACGGCTCGGACACCACCGGCTCGCAGTCGTACGACATCATCTCCGCCGACACCCGTAAGTGGATCAAGGAGGAGTGGATCGACTACGTCGTGCCGCAGCTCTACTGGTACATCGGCCAGTACCCGGCCGCCGACTACGCCCGGCTGGTGCCGTGGTGGGCCGAGCAGGTGCGCGGCACCAAGGTCCAGCTCTACATCGGCCAGGCCGACTACAAGAGCGGCGAGCCGGCGTACGGGTCGTTCTGGATGAACCCGCGCGAACTGTCCGACCACCTCACGCTCAACCGGTCGTACCCGGAGGTGCTCGGCAACGTGCACTTCTCCGCGGTGCAGGTCCGGGCCAACCGGCTCGGCGCCACCGACATCTACGCGGCCGAGCACTACTCGCGCCCCGCGCTGGTGCCCACCATGACGCACCTGCCGCACAAGCCGCTGCTGTTCCCGGTGGTCACCCGGGCCCAGCGGGAGGCGGACGGGGTACGACTGAGCTGGCGGCAGCCCGCCGACGGCAAGGGCCCGCTCGGCACCGCCACCTCGTACGCGATCTACCGGTTCGACGGCCTCGGCCTGGCCGGGCGCTGCGACTTCGCCGACGCGTCCCACCTGGTCGGCACCGTCCGGGCCACCGACGGTGACGTCCAGTCCTGGGTGGACACCACGGCGGTCGCCGGCAAGCGCTACACCTACCACGTGACCGCGCTGGACCGCCTGGCGAACGAGAGCCCGGCCAGCCCGCCGCGCTTCGTCCGCTGACCCGCCGCGAATGCCCCCGGACCGCCACCGCGACCCGGGGGCATTCGTCTGTTCGGGCGGATGTCAGCGAGCCGTTCCCCCGGCCATCGCCACAGGTCATCCCACTGATCGACACTCTTCCACATCCGGAGAACCCGGCCCCACCGTCCCGACGGAGGTACCCATGTCCCGTCGCCTCGCCACCACACTCGCCACCGCCCTGATCACGCTGCTCGCCACGCTCGGCCTGGCCGCGCCGGCCACCGCCGCGGTGAGCACCGAGCAGAAGCTCGCGGTGCTGTCCACCTGGACCCAGACCAGCGCCACCAGCTACAACGCCTGGAACAGCGCCCGCCTCGACCGGGCCCCCTGGACCGGGTACGGCTTCGACTGGTCCACCGACTACTGCTCGTCCAGCCCGGACAACCCGCTCGGCTTCCGCTTCAACCTCTCCTGCTACCGGCACGACTTCGGCTACCGCAACCACAAGGCCATGGGCATCTTCCCGGCCAACAAGTCCCGCCTGGACAGCGCGTTCTACGCGGACCTGAAGCGGGTCTGCGCCACCTACAACTCGGTGGTCCGGCCGGCCTGCTACAGCCTCGCCTGGACCTACTACCAGGCGGTCAGCGTGTTCGGCTCGCTCGCCGCCGTGCAGCAGGCCGACCTCGACCGCGCCGCGAAGATGAAGGCCGACGCGGAACGCCACCCCGCCTCCCGCACCTGACCCACCCACCCACCCACCCCACGCCCACCCACCCCGGGCGCCCCACCCCACCCCGCCCCGGGCGCGCACGCTTTCACGGAAAGAGTGGCTATCCGGGCCGCAATAGCCACTCTTTCCGTGAATCTGCGGACAGGGGGGCGGGTGTGGGGGCGGGGTGGGAGTGGGGTCAGCCTGTGGTGCTGCGGGGTTCGGCCGCCGGGCGGGGGGTGGGCGGGCCGAACCAGAGCGAGTCGGCCGACAGGTCCGGATGCTCGATGTGCAGCGCCAGCGCTGCCGCCTCGTCCAACCGCAGGCCCGCCCCCGCGCCGTACGCCGCGTCGAACGCCTCGTCGCCCAGAGTCCGGCGCAGCTCCGCCTGCCGGGCCAACCAGTACGGCTCGTAGATGCCCGGGGTGGCGCGCAGGCTCGCCCGGGTGGCCTGGGCCGCGCCGAAGAGCCGGGCCGCGGCCACCGCGTCCCCGGCCAGCGCGCAGCGCACCGCGATCGCGTTCACCGTGTCGCAGGCCCGACCCAGGTACCCGTGACTCATCCGGGACCGCAACGCCACCAGCAGGTGCTCGTGCGCCGCGACCAGATCCCCCCGGGCCAGCGCCACCATGCCGAGCAGCATGTCCACCGAGCGGCGGCCCCGCTCCACCGGGCGGGTCGCCTCCACCGGGCGCGCCGCGCCGAGCACCTCGGCCGCCTCGTCCCACGCGCCCCGGCGCCACAACAGCTCGGCGAGGTTGTAGACGGCGAGCAGCGCGTCACCGACCACGTCCTGCGCGTACGCCCAGTCGATCACCTCGCGGCAGATCCGCTCCGCCTCGGCGAACTGGCCCATGTCCACGAGCGGCGCGGCGCGGCCGGCCAGCACCCGCGCCAGCAGGCCCAGGTCACCGGCCTGCCGGGCGGCCGCCTCGGCCCGCTGCGAGTAGCGCAGCTCCTCGGCGAACTCCCCGTCCGCGCCGGCGTGCAGCGAGTGCATGTGGTACGCGGCGGCCAGCTCGGCCTCCGGGATGTCCTCGCCCGTCTCGGCGATCCGGCCGTAGAGCCGGAACAGCCAGAGTCGCCCCTCCCGGGCCAGCCCACGCTCCCGCCACCACTGGTCCAGCCCGCCGGCCAGGTGCAGGCCCGACCGGGCGCTGCCACCGGTGGCGCACCAGCGCAACGCGGCCCGCAGCTCCCCGGCCAGCGGGTCCAGCGCGTACAGGGAGAGCGTCACCGGCCGGCCGTCCGGACCCAGGTGCGCCCGGTCCAGCGCGTGCCGGCACCAGGCGACGTGCCGGTCCCGGGCGCTCTGCTCCTCACCGGTCTCGATCAGCCGGCGGGCCGCGTACGCCCGGATCGGGTCCAGCATCCGGTAGGTGCTGCCCGAGGCGTGCGGCTCGGCCAGCACCATCGACTTGTCGACCAGCACCGACAGCGGGTCCAGCGGATCCTCGTCCAGCAGCCACTGCACGGTCGGCAGGTCCACCGGGCCGGCGAAGACCGCCATCCAGCGCAGCAGCCGGGACGAGCGCGCGCCCAGCGTCCGGTACGACCAGGTCACCGTGGCCTGGATGGTCAGGTGCCGCTCGCTCGCCGACCGCTGCACCGCCCGGGTCGCCGGCGTCGGCGGGGCCGCCCCGGTCGCGGCGGCCACCAGATCCACGGTGTCCTGCTGGTTGCCGCTCCAACCGGCCTCGACCGGGGGCGGCTCCGCCGACTCGCGGCCGGCGTCCAGCGTGCCCAGCATGTCGTCGAGCCGCTCGGCCAACTGCCCGGCCGAGAGCACCCGCAGCCGCGCCGCGGCCAGCTCGATGGCGAGCGGCAACCCGTCCAGCCGGCGTACCACCCGGCGCAGGTCGGCCTGCTCGGTCGCTGCCGGCGGCCGGCCGCCCCGGGCCGCCGCGGTCCGGTCCAGCAGCAGGGCCACCGCGTCGCTCGCGCCGCCGTCGGGCACCTCGTCGACCGACAGCGGCGGGATCCGCCACACCACCTCACCGGGTACGCCGAACGACTCCCGGCTGGTCGCCAGCACCCGCACCCCCCGGCCGCCGGCCAGCAGCCGGGAGATCACCTCGGCCGACGCGGCCGGCTGGGCGTCGCAGGTGTCCAGCACCACCAGCATCCGGCGGGGGGCGGCGTACTCGACCAGGGTGTCGACCATCGGCCGGCCCGGCTCCGGGCGGAGGCCGAGCACGGCGGCGATCTCGAACGCGACCAGCCCCGGGTCGGTCACCGCGGCGATGTCGACGAACCAGACGCCGTCCGGGTAGTCCTCGACGATCCCGGAGGCCAGCTCCACGGCCAGCCGGGTCTTGCCCGCGCCGCCCGCGCCGAGCACGGTCACCAGCCGGTACGCCTCGACCAGCCGCCCCAGCTCGGCCCGCTCGAAGTGCCGGCCGACGAACGAGGTGACCTGGGTGGGCAGGTTGTGCGCCGCCGCGTCGGCGGTACGCGGACGCGGGAACCGCCGCTCCAGACCGGGCGCGACGAGCTGGAACAGCCGTTCCCGGTCGTCGAACCCGCGCAGCCGGTGCAGGCCGAGGTCCAGCAGCGACGCGCCGTCCGGCAGCGGATCCGCGTGCCGGGCGGTGGCCGCCGAGCAGAGCACCTGACCGCCGTGCGCGGCGGCGGCCACCCGGGCCGCCCGGTGCACCTCCGGACTGGCGTACTCACCGTCGCGGGGTTCGGCGTAGCCGGTGTGCAGGCCCATCCGGACCCGGGGGACGGCGTCGGCGTTGGGCCAGTCGTGGCTGGCGAGGGCGCGTTGCGCGGTCAGGCAGGCGCGCACGGCGGCGGCCGCGTCCGGGAAGGCGAGGAAGAACGAGTCGCCCTCGGTCAGCAGCTCCGACCCGTCCGTGCCGGCGAGCGTGTCGCGCAGCAGCCGGCGGTGCTCCCGCAGCACCGGACGGTAGACCGGGCCGAGCATCCGGGCCATCCGGGTCGAGCCCTCGATGTCGGTGAACACGAAGGTCACCCACCCGCTGGGGAGGTGGATCGGTGGCGACATGCGTCGAACCTCCCCCCGCTGACGTCGGGTTCATGCTGCCCTATGACCGCGTCGTCACGCATCGTGAGAACGGGTAGGCGGATTCCGACCAAAAGTTCCCACCGGCGAAGAACGCCCGACGGGGATCAGCAGCCGCAGGCGCCGCCGCAGCAGCCTCCGCCGGCCGGCGCGGGTGCCCCGCCGGCCGGGCCGGAGCCACCCCGGCCGGTGAACGCCACGGTGGAGAGCAGCTTCACCGTGTCGGCGTGGCCCTGCGGGCAGGTGGCGGGCCGGCCGGCCTCGGCCATCGGGCGGTTGACCTCGAAGGTGTCGCCGCAGGCGCGGCAACGGAATTCGTACCGGGGCATGCGTACAGCGTACGGCCGGGCCTGACGTCGTCGCACGGATGGGTGATACTCAACGGGTGGTGGACGGCGAACGGCGAGCGACGGTCCGGCCCCTGCGACCCGCCGCGCCGCCCGACGGCGGCGCCGGGCCGGTTCCCGGCCCACGGCGCGGCGAGCCCGCCCCACCTGCGAAGCCAGCTCCGCCCGCGGATTCCACCGGGAAGCCCGCCGGGGCGGCGGAGGCGGCGCCCGCGCCCGACGCGACGCCCGCCCCCAACGCCACGCCCGCCCCCGACTCGGCGCCCGCCCCCGAGGTGACGCCCTCGTCCGGGGCGAACTCCACGACCGGGGCGACGTCCGTGTCGGGGGCGCACTCCACATCCGGGGCGACGTCCACGACCGGGGCGCACTCCACATCCGGGGCGACGTCCGATCCGGTTGCCACGCCGGCAACCGGGGCCGCGTCCACAGCGGAGCCCGGCGTGCCGGCGGCCGGCGGCCGGCGGCGGCGGATGCCGTTCGCGCACGCCGGCCCGGTCCGGCCGGGGCAGCTCGCCGCGGGCGCGGTCCGCGCCACCCGGGACTGGTCACGCCGGCCCAGCGGGCGCACCGCGTTGCCCGCGCTGTTCCTGCTCGCCCTGGTCGGGGCCGCCGTCGCGGCCGGCGCGGTGCTCGTGCCGGCGGCCGTCCGCAAGCCGGAGCCGGTGGCGGTCGAGGCCACCGGCGCTCCCCCGGTCTACGGCGTGCCGCAGACCGGGGGAGCGCCGGGGCTGACCGGGGCGCCGCCGCCCACCGGCCCGACCGGCCTGCCCGGCACCGTCGGGCCGACCGGCACGCCGCTGCCGGGCGGGCCGACCGCCAACCCGGTCCTGCCGGGCGGTCGCCCGGCCGACGCGCTGGCCGGTTGGGCGCAGCGGGTCGGCCGCGCCACCGACATCCCGACCGTGGCGCTCCAGGCGTACGGCTACGCCGAGCTGGTGCTGGCGCAGACCCACCGCAGCTGCCAACTGAGCTGGACCACGCTCGCCGCGATCGGCTTCGTGGAGTCCGGGCACGGCT
Organism: Micromonospora sp. NPDC049201; assembly: GCF_055586805.1. Classification (NCBI taxonomy): domain Bacteria; kingdom Bacillati; phylum Actinomycetota; class Actinomycetes; order Micromonosporales; family Micromonosporaceae; genus Micromonospora; species Micromonospora sp. NPDC049201. The sequence goes on from NZ_JBVJHM010000002.1 coordinate 319,755, forward strand.
CGGCCAACCAGGCCAAGCTGGGCGCGAACGGGGTGGCCGTGCCGGAGATCCTCGGCGCGCGGCTCGACGGGCAGGGCGGCCGTTCCCGGATCCTCGACACCGACCAGGGTCTGCTCGACGGCGACAAGGAGTTCGACCGGGCGCTCGGCCCGATGCAGTTCATTCCCAGCACCTGGCAGGAGATCGGCGCGGACGCCGACAACGACGGGGTGAAGAACCCGCACGACATCGACGACGCGGCGCTCGCCGCCGGCGAATACCTGTGCAAGGGCGGCCGGAACATGACAATTCCCGGTGACTGGTGGGGCGCCATCCTTTCCTACAACGACGTTCGCCGGTACGCGCAGGACGTCTTCACCAAAGCCGACGAGTACGGGCGACGCAGCGGCACGTGACGTGACGGCGCGCGTACATTCGCGGACTCAACCCTTCCGTCTAGCTGCGGTTGACGGCAAGCTGTACGGGTGATGGTGCGCGAGTGGGACCCTCGGACCGCGTCGTCCGCCGAGATCGCGTCGCTGCTGGACACGCTGAACGCGGTCCTGGTGGCGGATCTGCCCCAGGATCCGCCCTGGCAGGCGAACTCCCTGCGGGAGTACCTCTCCGAGGTGATGCCCGGCGAGCGGCGGATCTCCTGGGTCGCCCAGGACGACCCGGCGCCGGACGGCACGCCCGGTGCGATCGTCGGGCACGTGCACGTGCTGCTGCTCGGCGGCATCGGCGTGCTGGAGGTGCTGGTGCATCCGACGCTGCGCCGCACCGGGATCGGCCGTGAGCTGGTGCGGGTGGCCGCCCGCCGGGTCTGGGACGAGGGCTTCCAGTCGATCGGCGTGGAGGTGGTCGGCGGCACCCCGGCCGTCGCGTTCTACGAGGCGCTCGGTTTCACCCGGGAGTACGTCGAGACCCGCAGCGTGCTCGACCTGGCCGCGGTGGACTGGCCGGCGCTGACCGAGATGGCCGCCGAGGTGGGCGCGGGCTACCACGTCGAGTTCTGCCCCGGCGGGCCGCCGGACGAGCTGATCGAGCCGTACGCGCGGGCCAAGGCCGAGGTGCGCGACGCCGACGACGGCGAGCTGCGCCCCAGCTCCTACGATCCGGAGCGGCTCCGCGACAGCCTCGCCACGCTGCACCGACGGGGCATGAAGCCGTACATCGTGCTGGCGCTGCACGAGCAGACCGGAGAGGTGGCCGGGCTGACCGAGGTGGTGGTGCCGGCGCAGCACCCGACCCGGGCCGACCAGTACGACACCATCGTGGTCCGGGACCACCGCGGCTACGGCATCGACCGGGCCATCAAGGCGCGGATGCTGCTGGAGCTGCGTTCGGCCGAGCCCGAGCTGACCGAGGTGCAGACCTGGAACGCGCAGGCCAACGAGTCGATGCTGAAGGTCAACGCGGAGCTGGGCTATCAACCCGACCGCGACTGGTGCGAGTACGGCGTGGACGTCGCCGAGCTGGTGCACCGGCTGGACCCCCACCGCTGACGCCTGTTCACCAAACGGCTGCCCGGGGGATGGACGCCGGCCCGCCAGGACCCTTAACGTGCGTTAGTTCCCGCCCACCCATCGTGGAGGCTCCATGCGCCCGCGCCGCACCTTAGCCGCGCTCGCGACCACCGCGGCCGTGTCCGTCACGGCCATCGGGATCGCACCCCCCGCGGCCAGCGCCGCGCCCACCGACCTGTTCATCTCCGAATACGTCGAGGGGTCGTCCAACAACAAGGCCGTCGAGCTGTTCAACGGCACCGGCGCGCCTGTCGACCTGGCCGCCGGCGGCTACCAGCTCCAGCTCTTCTTCAACGGCGCCAGCACCTCGACCAACGTGGCGCTGACCGGCACCGTCGCCGCCGGGGACGTGTTCGTCTTCGCCGCCGCGTCGGCCGCGCCGACGATCCTCGCCCAGGCCGACCAGACGTACGGCGGCGCGCTGTTCAACGGCGACGACGCGATCGTGCTGCGCAAGGGCGAGACGGTGGTCGACTCCATCGGCCAGGTGGGCGTGGACCCGGGCACCGAGTGGGGCAGTGGGCTCACCAGCACCGCCGACAACACGCTGCGCCGACTGCCCTCGGTGAGCGCCGGCGACACCGACCCGGCCGACCCGTTCGACCCGGCCGCCCAGTGGGCCGGCTACGCCACCGACACGTTCGACGGACTGGGCAGCCACACCGTCGACGGCGGCGGCCCGGTCGACCGGCCGGCGACGCTGACCTGCGGCGGCGCGCTGACCCTGGAGGCGGGTGCCACCGCCACCCGCGAGGTGACCGCGACCGACGTCGACGACACGATCACCGATCTGGCGGTCACCTCGGTCGTGCCGTCGCCGGCGAGCGGCTCGATCAGCCGTACCGCGTTCACGCCGGCGACCGCGACCGGCGGCACCGCCAGCGCCACGCTGACCGCGACCGGCCTGCCGGCCGGCGCCTACACGGTCACCGTGACCTCGACGGACGCCGAGGGCGGCACCGCCACCTGCACGCTCACCGTGCAGGCGACAAGCGTGCTGTCGGTGGGCGAGGTGCAGGGCCGCACCGCCGACGACGAGAGCGGTCGCACCGACCGGTCGCCGTTCGCGCCGGCCACCGGCAACGGCACCAGCACGACGCTGTACGACGTGCGCGGCGTGATCACCGGCAAGTCGCTGACCCGCACCTCGGCCGGGGCCGACCAGTGGGGCTTCTACCTCCAGAGCCGGCTCGGCAGCGAGGACGGCGACCCGCTCACCTCGGACGGCATCTTCGTCTTCATGGGCTCGTTCACCACGCTGATCGGCGGCTACGCCCCGACGGTCGGTGACGAGGTGGTGCTGCGCGGCCGGGTCTCCGAATACTTCAACCAGACCCAGCTCTCCGGTGCCTCGCTGGTCCGCAAGCTCGACTCCGGGCTCGACGTGGACACCGCGGTCCGGGTGGTCGACGCGGTCCCGCCGGCCGAGGCGGACGCCGCCGACCTGTTCTGGGAGCGGCACGAGGGCGAGCGGGTGCGGGTCCGCGCCGGCAGCGGCGTCTCCGCGCCCCGGCACATCTACTCCTCCACCGCGGACTCCGAGATCTACGTGCTGGACCGCGAGGATCCAATCATGAAGCGGTCCGACCCGTACGCCCGCCGGGTGTTCCGGGACGCGCACCCGCTTGACGACATCCCGGGCACGCTCTTCGACAACGGCAACAACCAGCGCATCCTGCTGGGCGCCGGCGGCGTGAAGGCGACCGCCGGTGACTCCGGCGCGCTGCTGCCCGAGGCGCGCACGTTCGACACGCTGACCGAGGACGCCTTCGGCTCCGTCTCGTACGCGTTCAGCAAGTACAGCGTGCAGCCCGAGCAGCTCACGCTGACCGGTGGCGCGGACCCGGCGGAGAACAACCCGCCGCGGCCGGCGGACCGCAACGGCGAGGTCGCGGTCGCCACCTACAACGTGGAGAACCTGTACGACTACCGGGACGACCCGTTCGACGGCTGCGACTTCGCCGGCAACAGCGGATGCCCCGGGGTCAGCCCGCCGTTCGACTACGTGCCGGCCAGCCCCGAGGCGTACGCCGCCAAGCTGGCCACGCAGGCCCGGCAGATCGTCGACTCGCTGCACAGCCCGGACCTGATCCTGGTGCAGGAGGCCGAGGACCAGGACATCTGTTCGGTGGTCGACGGCAGCCTGGCCTGCGGTGACACCAACAACGCCGACGGCGCGCCGGACACGGTGCAGGAGTTGGCGCTGGCCGTGGCGGCAGCGGGCGGCCCGGCCTACGCCGCCGCGTACGACCGGACCGGTGCGGACGCCCGGGGCATCGCCTCGGCGTTCCTCTACCGCACGGACCGGCTGACGCTGGCCCAGGCGACCGCCACCGACCCGCTGCTGGGTTCCGCGCCGACCGTGCAGTACCGCTCGGCGGCGCTGCCGTCCAACGCGGACGTGCAGAACCCGAAGGCGTTCAACGCGGTGCTGCCGGACGACGTGGACCGGTCGACCGGGGTGGACGGCAGCAATGTCTACACTCGCGCGGCGCAGCTCGCCCGGTTCACCGTGCGGGCCGCGCCCGGCTCGGGCGAGCGCTTCACGCTCTGGGCGGTCGCCAACCACTTCTCCTCCGGGCCGGACAGCCGGGTCGGGCAGCGCCGCGAGCAGGCCGCGTACGGGGCCGCGCTGGTGCGGGCCGTCGAGGCGACCGACCCGGACGCCCGGGTGGTCTACGGCGGTGACCTGAACGTCTTCCCGCGCCCGGACGACCCGATCGCGACCGGGCAGAACCCGACCCCGTCGGACCAGCTCGCCCCGCTCTACCAGGCCGGCCTGCACAACCTCTGGGACGACCTGGTCGCGGACGCCCCGGCGGCGGCGTACTCGTACACGTTCAGCGGGCAGGCGCAGACGCTCGACAACATGTTCGTCAACGACCCGATGCACGACGACCTGGTGCAGGTGCGGACGGCGCACATCAACGCCGACTACCCCACCGAGGCCGCGGACCTGGGCGACCGGGGCGCCAGCGACCACGACCCGACGGTGGCCCGGTTCCGCTCCCGCGCCGCGCTGCGGGTGGCCGACACGTCGGTGACCGAGGGCGACAAGGGCACCACGACGATGACGTTCACCGTCACCGTGTCCCGTCCGCTCTCCGAGCCGGCGCTGCTCTGCGCGGCCACCTACGGCAGCACGGCCCAGGCGGGCACGGACTACGACCCGTACGTCGGATGCCGGGTGCTGGCCGCCGGCCGCACCTCGCTCGCCTTCCCGGTCACCGTGCGCGGCGACCGCAAGCGCGAGGCGAATGAGCAGCTCACGCTGTACGTGGCCGGCGTGCCGGGGCTCCGGCTCACCGACCCGTCCGGCGTCGGGACGATCCTGAACGACGACTGAGCGGTGTTCCGCGCGGCGGCCCGTCATCCGGCTCTCCAGCCGGGCGGCGGGCCGCTGCGGTGTCCGCGTCGCTGCGGGTCGGGTGGGGGCGGCACGTTCCGGTACTTGGCCACCCGCACCTCCCACTGGCTGCGCCGCCGCAGCGCGTCCCGGACGGCGCGGTCCCGGTAGAACGTCTCCGGCGGCCGGGCCAGCCCGTAGATGTCGGCCCACCACTCCCCCGGCTCCGGGTCGGTGACCACGTCGAGGTGGGACGGGTATCGGCGCTCGGCACCGTCGCGCAGGTCGGCCCGGTCCCGCATCGGCTTGAGCACCGTGCCGGCCTCGTCGACGACGACCAGCCGGAAGCCGGCGACGCCGAGGAGGCGCGACAACATGGCGACGCTGGGCACGAGCGTGCCGGCCTCGATCCGCCCGACGGTGGTCGGGTGCACCCGGGCGTACCGGGCCAGCTCACGTTGGCTGGCGTCGGCGCGACGGCGGACCGCGCGAACGATTCCCGCCGCCGGGAACGGGACGTCGAACGGCTCGGTGAGTAGCGCCGGCGGGCCTTCCTCCGGCGCGTGGCCTTCGGCGGGCACCGTGGCTGCTTCCTCCGCGCCGGGCGTGGTGGCCATCTCGGGTGGGCCGTCGCCGGTTTCGGTCACCCCGCCACGGTCGCGCCTCCTCGGGATCCCGGCAACCCCCGCCCTCCCCGCTGTGGAAAACCCGCCAGCCGGCGTTGACAGCCGCTTCGCAGCCTTGGTGAGTTGCGCACTCAACAAACACGGAGAGTAAAAATAACGGTGAGTTACGGCAAAATGCTTGAGCCACCGAGCCCTCGGAGCCGTTAAGCACCCAAAGCGGACGAAAGCCCGCCACTGCCGCCGGCCGAAGATAGGGCTGCCATCGCCTTTGCTCTGCAACCGTGGAGGCAGCAGTAACAGAAAGTGTCCGATGCCTCCATGGCTGCAGAGCAAAGGCGACGTGACGGAAGGACATACGACGGCGGGAAATCTACGCTGCGTAATCGGGGAGTTCTCGAACATCCCTGAGCACAGCGAGCGGAGCGGACACCGCATCCGGCATGGGCCAGCACGCGGGCGGCCCGGCACCCAAGCCGGAGCGGGCGCGAGGCGCGGGACGGGGGCCCGGGAGGCGGGGAGGAATGCAGCAGCTCACAGGTCGCAGAGCCGGCGGCCGGAGCGGATGTCGTCGAGCGCGGCGTGCAGCTCGGCGATGCGCCGCTCAGCCTCGGCGGTGAGCCCGTCGTGCAGCCGCTGCCAGTCGGCGAGGTCCGGCTCGGGCGGCAGCGCCGCGAGCAGGTCCCGGATCTCACCGACGCTGAGGCCGATCCGCTGCGCCACCCGGGCCACCCGTACCCGGCACGCCGCATCGGGACCGAACCGGCGCTGGTTGCCGCTGGTCCGGCTGGCCGCGATCAGGCCCTGCCGCTCGTAGAAACGGATCGCGGAGCCACTGGCCCCGGCCTCCCGCGCCACCTCGCCCACCGTCAGCATGCCCACGACACTCCCCCGGAACGGCTTGACTTCAATATTTGTTCAAGTCTTAGCGTCCCTCGCATGACGACGCAAGAACCGCCGCTCACCCTTGCCGTGCTCGTCGCCAGCGTCCGCCGGCCCCGGATGGGTCGGTTGATCGCCGACTGGTTCGTCGACCACGCCGACCGTCGCGGCGGCTTCCGGACCGACCTGATCGATCTCGCCGAGGTGCCGCTCCCGCTGGCTGACACGCCGCCCGGCGGCAACCCGGCCAGCCCGATCGCCGGTCGCCTCGACGCCGCCGACGCCTTCGTCGTGGTCACGCCGGAGTACAACCACAGTTTCCCGGCGGCCCTGAAGAACGCCATTGACTGGCATCACCGGGAGTGGGTGGCCAAGCCGGTCGGGTTCGTCTCGTACGGCGCCGGCTCGGGCGGGATCCGCGCGGTCGAGCAGCTCCGGCTGGTCTTCGCCGAACTGCACGCCACCACCACCCGCACCGGCGTGGTGCTCACCGCACCGTGGGACCGCCTCGACCAGCAGGGCCGGCTGGTCGACGACGGTCCGCTGGGGCGGGCCGCCGACGGGACGCTCGACGAGGTGGGTTGGTGGGGCGAGGCGCTGCGCGCCGCCCGCAAGCGCCGGCCGTACGGTCAGTAGCGCTCGCGGAGGAGCTGGGCCGCCTCGACCGCCCAGTAGGTGAGGATGATCTGCGCGCCGGCCCGGCGGATCGAGGTGAGCGTCTCCAGCATCGTCCGCTCCCGGTCGATCCAGCCGTTGGCGGCGGCGGCCTCGACAGTCGCGTACTCCCCGGAGACCTGGTAGGCGGCGACCGGGACGTCCACCACGGCGCGGACCGCCGACACCACGTCGAGGTAGGGCAACGCCGGCTTGACCATCACCATGTCGGCGCCCTCGGCGACGTCCAGCTCGACCTCGCGCAGCGACTCCCGCAGGTTCGCCGGGTCCTGCTGGTAGGTGCACCGGTCGCCGTCCAGCGCCGACTCCACCGCGTCCCGGAACGGGCCGAAGAAGGCGGAGGCGTACTTGGCGGCGTACGCGAGCACCGAGACGTCCTGGTGCCCGGCGGCGTCCAGGGCCCGGCGGACCGCGCCGACCTGCCCGTCCATCATCCCGGACGGCCCGACCACGTGGACCCCGGCGTTGGCCTGGGCGACCGCCATCTCGGCGTACGCGGCAAGCGTGGCGTCGTTGTCCACGCCGCCGTCCGGAGTGAGCAGGCCGCAGTGCCCGTGCGAGGTGAACTCGTCCAGGCAGAGGTCGCCCATCACCACCGTCGAGTCACCGACCTCGGCGATCACGTCCCGGATGGCCACGTTGAGGATGCCGCCCGGGTCGAGGCCGCCGGAGCCGGTCTCGTCCCGCGTCGCCGGCACCCCGAACAGCATGATCCCGCCGACCCCGGCCTGGACCGCCTCGACCGCCGCCTTGCGCAGCGAGTCCCGGGAGTGCTGGAGCACCCCCGGCAGCGACGCGACGGCCCGTGGCTCGGTCAGCCCCTCCTTGACGAACATCGGCACGACCAGCTCGGCCGGGGCGACGCGGGTCTCGGCGACCAGCCGCCGCACGGCCGCGTTGCGGCGCAGCCGGCGGGGCCGGATCTCGGGGTACGGCATGGGGGTGCCTCCTGTCAGCGGAACCTCAGGGCGGTCGGGCCCTGCACCTTCGAGCCGCGGCGCTGCTTCGCCGGCATGGCGGCGAGCTTCTCGCGCAGCTCGACGGCGTAGGCGGCGAGCGCCTCCACCAGGTCGGGCACCGAGGCGTGCGGCGGCTGCACGTCGACCCGCAGGCCGAACTCCGTCGCGGTCTCCGCCGTCTTGGGCCCGATGACAGCAACAACGGTACGGGCGTGCGGCTTCCCGGCGATGCCGACCAGGTTCCGGACGGTGGAGGACGAGGTGAAGAGCACCGCGTCGAACCCGCCCGACTTGATCGCGTCGCGGATCTCGGCCGGCGGCGGCGCGGCGCGCACGGTGCGGTACGCGGTCACGTCGTCGACCTCCCAGCCGCGCTCGGTGAGCCCGGCCGCGAGCGTCTCGGTGGCGATGTCGGCGCGCGGCAGCAGCACCCGGCCGACCGGGTCGAGGATCTCGTCGTGCGGCGAGAACTCGGCCAGCAGGCCCTCGGAGGACTGCTCGCCGGCGGGGACCAGCTCCGGCTGGATGCCGAACGCGCGGACCGCGTCGGCGGTCGCCTCGCCGATGCAGGCGATCTTGACGCCGCCGAAGTGCCGGGCGTCCAGGCCGTGCTCGCCGAACTTCTCCCAGACCGCCCGGACCGCGTTCACCGAGGTGAAGATCACCCAGGCGTACCGGCCGTCGACCAGGCCCTTGACTGCCCGCTCCATCTGGGCCGGGGTACGCGGCGGCTCGACCGCGATGGTCGGCACCTCGCACGGGATCGCCCCGTACGCGCGCAGCCGCGCGCTCATCGCGCCGGCCTGCTCCTTGGTGCGGGGCACCAGCACCTTCCAGCCGTACAGCGGGCGGTTCTCCCACCAGCTCAGCTTGTCGCGGTCGGCGACGCCCGCGCCGACGGTGAGCACGACACGGCCGGTGAAGCCGAGCGCCGCCGCGACGAAGGAGTCCACGGTCGACGTGGTGGTGTACTGCGTCTCGCCGGTGCCGTCGCCGGTCACCCCGACCCCGGTGGCGCCGTCGACGCCGGCGGCCAGCAGCCCGTCCCGGACGGCGGCCAGGTCACCGGCGTCCACGGCCAGCGCCAGCGAACCCCGGCCCACCGCCGTGGCGAGCGCGTCGAAGTCCAGCGTGTTGACGTCCTCGACGTCGGCGGCGGTGCGCACGCCCGGCAACGGGACGCCCGCGTAGGTGGCGACGCCCTCGGCCTGGCCGACGCCCGGCACCACCTCGAAGTGCGCGGCGGTACGCGCCACCGCCTGCACCTCCTTGACCACCGAGTCGTGGCCGAACGGGTCACCGGCCACCAGGTGCACGGCGTTCTGCCCGGAGCGGGCCGCGGAGATCAGCACCTTCGCCACGTCGCCGGGCACACCCTCGGCGGGGCTGAACTCGGCGTCGGGCCGGGCCTGGGCGCGGACGTGGGTCAGCAGCGACTCGGGGACTCCCCGGTCGTACACCACGTGGTCGGCCTCGACCAGGGCGTCGAGCGCCCGGCGGGTCAGCAGGCCCGGGTCGCCGGGGCCGGCCCCGACGAAAGCGATCCGGCCTACGGGCTTACGGGTGCGGGTCATTCTGTGCTCCCAAGTTGCTGGGTCCCCGGGCCGGCGTGTCCTTCTTGGCCGAGGATCGAGTCGGCGCCGAGTTCGAGGAGTTCGGCGGCGAGTGCCTTGCCGATCTCCGCCGCGTCGGCGGGCGTTCCGGTGCGGGACAGTCGGAGGTCACGGGAACCGTCCGGGCTGATCACCGCACCGCGCAGGTAGATCTCCTCACCGGTCTCACCCTCGGCGAGTTCGCCGTAGGCGGCCACCGGTGCGCTGCACCCGGCCTCCAGGGTGGCCAGCAGCGCCCGTTCCGCGGTGACCGCGGCGCGGGACGGTGCGTGGTCGAGCCGCGCGAGCAGCTCGACCAGGTCGTGGTCGTCGGCCCGGCACTCGACGGCCAGCGCGCCCTGGGCGGGCGCGGGCAACATGAGCATCGGGTCGAGCGTCTCGGTGATGACGTCGGCGCGGCCGATCCGGGTGAGCCCGGCCCGGGCCAGCACGACGGCGTCGAGGTCGGCGTCCGGGCCGAGCACCCGGCCGAGCCGGGTGTCGATGTTGCCCCGGATCGGGGTGACCTCGAACTGCATGCCCAGCGCGTGCAACTGGGCGATCCGGCGCAGCGCGCCGGTGCCGATCAGCGCGCCGGGCGGCAGCTCGGCGAGCGTCCGGCCGCCGGTGGCGACCAACGCGTCGCGCGGGTCCTCCCGGGGCGGCACGGCCGCGATGTGCAGGCCGGGCGCCGCCGCGGTGGGCAGGTCCTTGTACGAGTGGACGGCGAAGTCGATCTCGCCGGCGGTCAGCGCGTCCCGCAGCGCGGAGACGAAGACGCCGACGCCGAGCCGCTGTACCGGGGCGGTGGAGCGGTCCCCGGCGGTCACCACCTCGACCAGCTCGACCGGGCGGCCGGTGGCCGCGGTGAGGGCCTCGGCGACGTGGCCGGACTGGGCCAGCGCCAGGACGCTGCCCCGGGTGCCGAGGCGCAGGGGGGCGGTCATCGCGCACCTCCGGTGGGCGGGACGTCGGCCGCGTCGAAGGACGGCCGGCCGTCGGTGTCGGTGGCGACCACGTCGGGGACGGTGTCGACCGGGGACGTCTGTGGCACCTCCAGGTCGAACAGCTCGCGCAGCAGGGCCGCGTACTGGTCGCCGCCGGGCTCGGCGGCGAGCTGGCGGACCCGTACGGTCGGCTGGTGCAGCAGTCGCTGCACGACCCGGTGCACGGTGCGGGCCACCTCGGCACGCTGGTCGTCGCTGAGGTCGGGACGGCGCTGGCCGAGCCGGCGCAGCTCGGCGCTGACCACGTCGTCGGCGCGCCCGCGCAGCGCGGCCACGGTGGGCGCCACGTCGGCGCCGCGCAGCCAGGTCAGGAACGCCTCGACCTCACCGGCGACGATGCGGGCCACCTCGGCGGCGTCGGCGGCGGCCGGCCCGTCGGCCAGGACGGCGGCCATCCGGTCGATGTCGATCACCTCGACGCCGGGCAGCTCGGCGACGCCGGCCTCGACGTCGCGCGGGACGGCCAGGTCGAGCAGGACCAGCGGGCCCCGGTCGGCGTCGCGGCGGGCCAGCGCCCGGGTCACCACGTCGCGGGTGAGCACCGGCTCGGCGGCGGCGGTGGCGGCGACCACGATGTCCACCGTGGAGAGCGCGTCGACCAGTTCGGCCATCGGCACGGCGGTGGCGCCGTACGACTCGGCGAGCCGGACCGCGCGGGCGGCCCCCCGGTTGGTGACGGTGAGCGGGCCGGCGCCCAGCCGGGACAGCGTGGCCACGCTCAGCGAACCCATCGCCCCGGCGCCGACCACCATGGCGGGTCGGCCGGTCAGGTCGCTGTCGAGCAGGCCGGCGGCGAGGTCGAGCGCGGCGGTGACCACGCTCTGCCCGGCCCGGTCGATGTTGGTCTCGGCGTGGGCCCGCTTGCCGACCCGCAGCGCCTGCTGCATCAGCTCGTGCAGCAGCCGGCCGGCGGAGTCGGCGCCGCCGGCGAAGTGGTAGGCGTCGCGGAGCTGACCGAGGATCTGCGCCTCGCCGACCACCATGGAGTCCAGCCCGGCGGCGACCCGGAAGACGTGGTCCACGGCGGCGGCGTCGTAGTGCACGTACAGGTGCGGGGCGAGCGCCGCCGGCGGGCAGCCGGCCTGCTCGGCCAGGACCGCGCAGATGTCGCCGAGCCCACCGTGGAAGCCGGCGACGGCGGCGTAGACCTCCACCCGGTTGCAGGTGGAGACCAGCACGGCCTCGGCGACGTACGGCTGGGCGACCAGCCGGTCCAGCGTGCGGGTGAGATCCGCGGGTGGGACGGCCAGTTGCTCCAGGACGGCGACCGGGGCGGTGCGGTAGGACGCGCCGACGACGAGCAGTTTCACGTGCCGATCGCCTCCTGGGTGTCGGTGGTCGCGAGCCCGCCGGGCAGGGCGGTGAGCGCGGACCCGCCGGTGGCGGGCAGCGCGGTCAGCGACGCCTTGCGGTGCTCGTGGAAGGACAGGATCTGCAGCTCGATCGCGAGGTCGACCTTGCGCACGTCGACCCCTTCCGGGACCGAGAGTACGCACGGCGCGAAGTTGAGGATGCTCGTCACGCCGACGGCGACCAGCTCGTCGGCGACCGCCTGGGCGGCCGGCGCCGGGGTGGCGATCACGCCGATCGAGATGGTCTCCTCGGCGACCACCCGGGACAACTCGTCCACGTGCCGGACGACCAGCCCGTTTATCCGCTCGCCGACGCGGGACGGGTCGGCGTCGAGCAGCGCGGCGATCCGGAAGCCGCGGCTGGCGAAGCCGTCGTAGCCGGCCAGGGCGTGACCGAGATTACCCACGCCGACCAGCGCGACGGCCCGGCACTGGGTGAGGCCGAGCACCGACTCGATCTGGTCGATCAGCAGCGCGACGTCGTAGCCGACGCCGCGGGTGCCGTACGAGCCGAGGTGGGACAGGTCCTTGCGGAGCTTGGCGGAGTTGACGCCGACGGCGCTGGCCAGGCCCTCGCTGGACACGGTCTCGTGACCGGATTCGGCGAGCGCGTGCAGCGCACGCAGGTATTCCGGGAGCCGGGACACGGTCGCCTCGGGCAGGTCCGGAAGCGCCGGTACGGCACCGGTGCGGCCGGGCGCGCCAGGGGGACGGTGCTGACTCATGAGACTCCGTGCGGTGCGATCCTCGACCGGCGACGGGGGCCGGCCGTTTCGGGACTCCCGCTGGCGACCGATGTTGCCGGCTGTGCTAGCAGGGCGCGTCGGAACTACAGAGTAGGCGCTTGTGAAGAGGTGCACAAATCGCGATCTTGATGACTCGCGATGCGGCTCCACCTGCCCCTCCATTCCTACAAGATCGATCAACCGCGCTCCTCGGTGGCGCGAGGCGATTATTGCTCAATCCCGACTTCTCTGACCAATCGCGTGCGTGCGGTAACGCTCCGCAGCCAACGCGGCGAGGCGCTTCTCACGTGCCGGGTGGGGAGAACCCCACCCCCGACCGGCCGGCGTACGGGATGGGCCGGCCGGGACCGCGCCCATAGCCTCGAACCATGACCGCCGCGCCGTTGGCCACCGCACCCGTTCCCTCCTCGCCCGTCCGGAGCCTGTTCCGGCGACTCGCCCACGACACCGGCTACGTGCTCTTCAGCCTGCCGCTGGCGATCGTCGGGTTCGTGCTCGCCGTGGCGGGGATCTCACTCGGCGTCGGGCTGCTGGTCACCACGCTCGGCCTGCCGGTCCTGGCCGGCGTGCTCTACGCGGCGCGCGGGCTGGCCGACCTGGAACGGCTCCGGCTCCCCGGCGTGCTCGGCCGGCCCCGGGTCCGCCCCGTCTACCTGACCCCCGGGCGCGGCGCCCGGTTCTGGCGGCGGGTGTTCACCCCGATCCGCGACCCGCAGTCCTGGCTCGACCTGCTGCACGCGTTCCTGCGGCTGCTGGTGACCCTGCCCACGTTCGTGCTGATGGTGGTCTGGTGGGCGCTGGCGCTGACCGGCACGCTCTACGGCGGGTACGACTGGGCCATCCCGCGCGGGCCGGACGACCAGGACCTCAGCCAGCTCCTCGGCATGGGCGACGGCACGGGCGCGCGGATCGCGCTGAACACCGCCATCGGCCTGTTCGCGCTCCTCACCCTCCCGCTGGTTGCCCGTGCCCTGGCCCGGATCCAGGGCGGCCTGGCGTACTCGCTGCTCACCGGCGTGGCCGAGATGCGGCAGCGGATCGTCACGCTGGAGGAGCAGAAGCGGGCCGCCGCCTCGGCCGAGGCGTCCGCGTTGCGCCGGTTGGAGCGGGACATCCACGACGGGCCGCAGCAACGCCTGGTCCGGCTCGCCATGGACCTGGGCCGGGCCCGCCACCAGCTCGCCGCCGACCCGGAGGCGGCCCGGCGCACGCTGGACGAGGCGGTCGCCCAGACCCGGGAGACGCTCGACGAGCTGCGCGCGCTCTCCCGGGGCATCGCGCCGCCGATCCTGGTCGACCGAGGGCTGCCCAGCGCGCTCGCCGCGCTCGCCGCCCGGGCGCTGGCGCCGACCGAGCTGCTCGTCGACGACGACCTGGGCACCACCGGCGGCCGGCTCGACCCGGGCCTGGAGAGCACCGCCTACTTCGTGGTGGCCGAGGCGCTGACCAACGTCGCGAAGCACAGCCGGGCCGACGCCTGCCGGGTGGAGGTGACCCGGAAGGTGGGCCGACTGGAGATCACCGTCGCCGACGACGGGGTCGGCGGCGCGCACCTGGCCAAGGGACACGGGCTCAGCGGCATCGCCGACCGGGTCCGGGCGGCCGGCGGCACGCTGGAGGTGGACAGCCCGGCCGGCGGGCCGACCCGGATCCACGCCGAGCTGCCCCGGTGACCGCCCGCCGCCCGGCCCGGCGACCCGCCGAACCGCCCCGGTGACGGCCGCCGACGACGCGCCGCGCCGCGTCGAGGCCGCGCGGTGGGACCCGGACGTGGTAGACACCGGACCCATGCGGGTGGTGATCGCGGACGACGCCGTGCTGCTCCGGGAGGGGCTGATCCGGCTGCTGACCGAGTTCGGGCACCAGGTGGTGGCCGCCGTCGGCGACGGGGACGCGCTTGTCGACGCCGTGGTGGCGCACCGGCCGGACATCTCGGTGGTGGACGTGCGGATGCCGCCGTCGCACACCGACGAGGGGCTGCGCGCCGCGGTGGAGGCCCGTCGCCGGGTGCCGGGCACGCCGATCCTGGTGCTGTCCCAGTACGTCGAGGTGTCGTACGCCGACGACCTGCTGGACACCGCGGGCGGCGCCGGCGGCGGCATCGGCTACCTGCTCAAGGACCGGGTGGCCGCGATCGACGAGTTCCTGGACGGGCTGGCCCGGGTGGCCGCCGGCGGCACCGTGCTGGACCCGGAGGTGATCAGCCAACTGCTGGTGCGGCGGCGACGCGACGACCCGTTGGCCGCGCTGACCCCGCGCGAGCGCGAGGTGCTGGCGCTGATGGCCGAGGGCCGCTCCAACACCGCCATCGCCCGCGCCCTGGTGGTGAGCGACGGCGCGGTGGAGAAGCACGTCCGCAACATCTTCACCAAGCTCGACCTGCCGCCGGACGCCACCACCCACCACCGCCGCGTGCTGGCCGTCCTGGCCCACCTCCGCGCCTGACGCGCCGGCTCAGCGCAGCGCGCGGGCCAGCGTGACCGCCTCGGTGAGGGTGTCGGCGGTCGGGTGACCGCTGGCGCGCAGCCGGGCCGGGTCGGAGAGGCCGCCGGTGTAGAGGACGGCCGCGCCGCCGACCGAGGTGGCCGCGTCGGCGTCGTCGAGCGAGTCACCGATCAGCACCACGTCGGCGCCGGCCAGCCCCAGTTCGGCCAGGTGCTTCTCCAGCCACTCGGCCTTGGGCCCGCCGCCGACCGCGGCGCGCAGCCCGTCCACCCGGCTGAAGTGCGGGGTCAGCCCGTACGTGTGCACGGTGGGCACCAGCTCGTCGTGGAACCACATGGACAGCAGCGACTGGCTGCCCGGCCAGGCGGCGATCGCGGCGGTGGCGTCGGCGGCCAGCGCGCAACTGGTCAGCCCGGCCCGGTACGCGTCGTGGAAGATCCGGTCGAGCGCGCCGAACGCCTCGGCGTCGACCGCCCGGCCGAGCATCTCCGCGTAGTAGTCGGCGATCGGCCGGCGGAACCGCACCCGGTGCTCGTCCGCGCTGACCGCCGGACCGCCGGCGCTGGCGAACGCCACGTTGGTGGCGCGCACCACCAGGTCGAGGTCGTCGAGCAGGGTGCCGTTCCAGTCCCACACCAGGTGGCGCCGCGTAGCCGTCACCCGAGCACCATAGTTCACAGTTGCGGGGTGGTCAGGTCCCGCAGCAGCCGGTCCTCCTCGACCCGCCAGTAGCCGTGCTCCTTGCCGTCGAGCAGCACCACCGGCAGCCGGTCGCCGTAGTCGCGTTCCAGCTCGACGTCGCCGCTCACGTCCTTCTCCACCCAGCGGTCGCCGGTGACCGCCACCACCCGGTCGAGCGCCGCCTTCGCGTCCGCGCAGAGGTGGCAGCCGGGCCGGGTGATCAGGATGAGCCTCGCGTCACTGGACATCGGGTACCTCCGTGCGGGTCTCGGTCGGCGGTGCCGGCGACGGCACCACGGGCGCCGGGCGCAGCTCGGTCTTGCGGACCTTCCCGATCGCCGAGTACGGCAGCGCGTCGACGAACTCGACGGCGGTCGGGCACTTGAACCGGGCCAGGTTACGCGCGCAGTGGGCGAGCAGCTCCGCCGCCGTCACCGACGAGCCGGCCGCGCGCACCACGTACGCCCGCACAGTCTCGCCGGTCCGGAGGTGCGGCACGCCCAGGACCGCCGACTCGGCCACCCCGGGGTGCGCCTGGAGCACCGACTCGACCTCGTGCGGGTAGACGTTGAAGCCGTTGACCAGGATCAGCTCGCCGAGTCGGTCGACCAGGAACAGGTCGCCGTCGCCGTCGGCGTACGCCACGTCGCCGGTGGCCCACCAGCCGTCCGGGCCGGGCCCGCCCCGCCCGTCGGGCCAGTAGCCGGCGAACAGGTTCGCGCCACGCACCACGATCTGCCCGGGGTCGGTGCCGACCGGGTCGTCGGTGAGGTCCATCCCGTCGTCGTCGGTCTCGGCGGCGGGCACCCCGTCGCGCCACAGCTCGTCGCCGTCGGAGCCGACCAGGCGCAGCTCGACGCCGGGCAGCGGGCGGCCGATCGAGCCGGGTTTCGGCTCACCGCCGACCAGCGTGGAGGTGAGCACCGGCGCGGTCTCGGTGAGCCCGTAGCCGACGTGCACGGGATGCCCGGTCAGCTCGGTGAAGCGCGCCCCGACGGGCAGCGGCAGCGGTGCCGCGCCGCAGACCGCGACCCGCACCCCGGCCAGCGCC
Organism: Micromonospora sp. NPDC049201; assembly: GCF_055586805.1. Lineage (NCBI taxonomy): Bacteria > Bacillati > Actinomycetota > Actinomycetes > Micromonosporales > Micromonosporaceae > Micromonospora > Micromonospora sp. NPDC049201. The sequence continues at coordinate 336,619 of NZ_JBVJHM010000002.1, forward strand.
GCGCTCGGGTCGCCGGCCGCCTCGGCCCAGGTCAGGAACATCGACGGTACGCCGAGCAGCACGCTGACCCGGTGCCGGGCGATCTCGTCGAGCGCCCCGGTCGGGCCGGGCTCGTCGACGAGCACGCCGGTGGCGCCGTGGTGCAGCACCGCCCCGAGCCCGGCGTTCAGCCCGTACGCGTGGAACAGCGGCAGCGCCAGCAGCACGGTGTCGTCGGGCCCGACCACCGGGGGGTCGATCCGGTCGGCCTGGGCGTGGTTGGCGGCCAGCGCCCGGTGCGACAGCATCGCGCCCTTGGGCCGGCCCTCGGTGCCCGAGGTGTAGAGCAGTACGGCCAGGTCGTCCCCGTCCCGCGTCGGGAACCGGGCCGGGGCGTCGTCGTCGGCGACCGGCGGGACGGTGTGCACCGTGCGCAGCGCGGGCAGGTCGGCGGGGTCCACCCGGGCGGTCACGTCGGCGGCGCCGACCAGGACGGCGGCTCCGGAGTCGGCGAGCACGTGCCGCAGTTCCCGGCCGGTCAGCGTGGGGTTGACCGGCACGGCGACCAGGCCGGCGCGGAGCGTGGCCAGGTAGGTGACCACGAAGTCGGGGGTGTTGCCGAAGCCGATCGCCACCCGGGGCGGGTGTGGCGTGCGGTCCGCCGACGGCGCGGCGGCGCGCAGCGCGTGGGCGGTGGCGGTGACCGCGGCGTCCAGCGCGGACCAGGTGAGCGTGGTGTCGCGCCAGTGCAACGCGACCCGGCCGCCGTGGTCGGTGGCGGCCCGGCGGAGGCGGTCGGCGAGGTTCGGCGCGGTGCTGTCGGCGGCGTCCTGCACGGTGGCTGAGTCTGGCACAGCGGGGTGCGCCGGGCCATGCCCCCGAGCGCCGCCCGGGTCCGCCGGGTGAGGCCGCAATTGACAGTGGACGCGATTCCCATGAGTGGGAGCGTGATCTTCACGGGCTGCGGGGGCGTGACTGGAGACGGATTCACGAACCGCGCTCACGACACGCCGGGCGGCCGAAAAATCGGCCTCGACCTGGACTTCCACTGCGGACCAGGTTGCCGCACGAAAGTCAACCACGAGCGACGGACAACCGGTCCGGCAGGAGTGCGACCACGCGGGAAATACTTCCGCTCTGTGTAACGGACTTGCCACGCGCGGGTGACGTTGGGCCTATCATCACTCGGGTCGGCTCACCCATTTGCCGTGAGTCGACACCCCTCAGCCCGAGGAGGCCCCCGTGCCCGTGAGCGCATTGGACCAGCACCTCAACGGTACGTGCCGCCCGCCGACACGTCCCGCACCGGCCGCGCCCCACCGGGTCGCGCCCGGCCCCGCAGCGCCGCACCGGCGCCCGGCGAGGTCGCTGCCCATCTGGACCGGGGAGGCACGGTGACCACGTTCGGTTACGCGGAACGGCCGGCCGGGGTGACCGGCCCGACCCAGCGGAACCCGCTCAACGAGCGCGCCGAGCCCGCGCCACGCGCGGACGGCCTGCTCGCGCTGAGCGGCGAGGCAAGACGGACCCGCAGCCGCGCGCACCACGGCAACGAGGCGCCGCTGCGCCCGGCGTCCCCCGGCGGCAACGCGAAACCCGCCGCCGGGCGCGTCGGCGCTCCGCCCCGCCCGGCCGTCCCGCCGGCCCAGGCCCGCCGCGGTGACGCGGCGCCCAGCGCCGAGCCCGCCGGCGCCGAGACCGCGGTGCTACCGGTGGTGACCGTCGGCGACACCGCGGTGCTGCCGGCCGTCCCGGCCGCCACGTCGGCCACCGGCTTTCCCAGCCGCCCCGACCCGTCCGACCCGGCCACCGAGGTCTGGACGCTCGTCGAGCGGGCGCAGGCCGGCGAGTCCGAGGCGTTCGGCCTGATCTACGACCGGTACGTCGACACCGTCTTCCGGTTCGTCTACTTCCGGGTCGGCAACCGCCAACTCGCCGAGGACCTCACCTCCGACACGTTCCTGCGGGCCCTCAAACGCATCGGCAGCTTCACCTGGCAGGGGCGTGACCTGGGCGCCTGGCTGGTCACCATCGCCCGCAACCTGGTCGCCGACCACTTCAAGTCCGGGCGCTACCGGCTGGAGGTGACCACCGGCGACGTCCTCGACGCCGACCGGGAGGACCGCGGCCCGGAGGGCAGCCCGGAGGCGGCGGTGGTCGAGCACATCACCAACGTCGCCCTGCTCACCGCCGTCAAGCAGCTCAACCCGGAGCAGCAGGAGTGCATCGTGCTCCGGTTCCTGCAGGGCTTCTCGGTCGCCGAGACGGCCCGTGCCATGGGCAAGAACGAGGGCGCCATCAAGGCGCTGCAGTACCGGGCGGTACGGGCGCTGGCCCGACTGTTGCCCGACGGCTTCCAGGCCTGACCCGCCGCATCCCCGTCCCGCCACCGGCCCGACGCCGGTGGCTGACGCGCGCCCCGGCCCGCCCGCGACCCCCGTCACACCCGGTTATTTCGCCCCCGAACGGCCCGTAACCGGCGACCGGCGCGAACCGTTTCTCCGGGTGCGACCAGTGGTTGTCCCGGCGTCCCCCGGGCCCACCCGGTCCGGCGGGTCAGGTCGGCCGTCCCGGTCGGCACTCGGCCACATGCTGCCACGGGTCGCTGGTGACGACGACGGCCGCCCGGCCGTGACCAGCGAGAGGGGGTGCCCGCAGTGGACAGCGACCTCTTCTCCGGTCGGCGAGCCGAGCGCTTCGCGCAACTCCTCGACGAGGCCAACGGCGGACGCCGACACCACGTCCGGTCCCGCGCCGACGGCGAACTCACCGCGCTCGTGGGAGTGACCCGTCGGCTCACCGTCGAGCGGCCCACCGTCGAGGTCGACGCCGACTTCCGCACCGGCCTGCGCGCGATGCTGGTGGCCACCGCCGAACGGGAGGGCGTCCCCGCCACCACCGACGCCGGCGCCGGCGGGCTCGGCGCGCTGCTACCCGCCATCACCGGCCGCCGGGCGCGGGCCCGGGGCGCGATCCTGGTCGGCGTGGCCGCCGGCGCGATCGCCCTCTCCGGCATCTCCGCCGCCAGCGAGAACGCGCTGCCCGGCGACGCGCTGTACGGCATGAAGCGCTCCACCGAACGCGCCCAGCTCGCCCTGGCCAGCTCGGACATCAGCCGCGGTCAGCTCTTCCTCGACTTCGCCCGGACCCGGCTCGACGAGGCCGCCACGGTCCGCGACGACCGGCTCGGCTTCAGCGCCGTCCTGGACGACATGGACGCAGACACCCGCCAGGGCGTACGCCTGCTGACCACGGTGGCCGCGCAACGCGCCGACCCGACCGCGCTGGACGCCGTGGACACGTTCCTCGCCGGTCAGCGCCGGGTGGTCAGCGGCCTGCTCGCCCGGCCCGACCACGCCGACCGGGACCGCACCCGCCGCTCGCTGGCCCTGCTCGACGCCGCCGGCCGACGCGCCGACGCGCTGCGCGAGACGATCGCCTGCGGGCTGCCCGCGCCGACCGCCAGCGACACGCTCGGGCCGGCGCCGGCCACCTGCCCCGGCGAACGCTGAGCGCGCGGCCACACTTCCCCCGACGGACACCCGACCGTCACGAGACGCCGGATACGGTGGACGCGGCACGCGTACCAGGGTCGTCGAGGGAGGGAGGTCGCGGTGACCGGGTCCCGCAAGGTGACGGTCAGCACCGACGTCCACGGGCACACCGCCGGTTGGGCGGAGACCCCGGCGGCACCCGCGACCACGATCGCGCCGGACCCGACGGCCGCCGCGTTCTTCGACGTGGACAACACGATGATGCAGGGCGCGTCGATCTACTGGTTCGCCCGCGGGCTGGCCGCCCGGAACTACTTCACCGCCGGTGACCTGGCCCGGTTCGCCTGGCAGCAGGCCCGGTTCCGGCTGCTCGCCACCGAGCACGCCGGGACCATGTCCCAGGCGAAGGAGGCCGCGCTCGCCTTCGTGCCTGGCTGGCGGGTCGACGACGTGGAGCGGCTCACCGAGGAGATCTTCGACGAGCTGATGGCGCCGCGCATCTGGGCCGGCACCCGCCGGCTGGCCCAGCGTCACCTCGACGCGGGCGAGCGGGTCTGGCTGGTCAGCGCCGCCCCGGTGGAGATCGGCCGGGTGATCGCGGCCCGACTCGGCCTGACCGGCGCGATCGGCACGGTGGCCGAGGTGGTCGACGGGGCGTACACCGGCCGGCTGGTCGGCGATCTGATGCACGGGCCGGCGAAGGCGGAGGCGGTCACCCAGCTCGCCGCCGTGGAAGGGCTGGACCTGACCCGCTGCGCGGCCTACAGCGACTCCGCCAACGATCTGCCGATGCTGTCCGCGGTGGGCCGCGCGGTCGCGGTCAACCCCGACCCGGCGCTGTCGCGGCGGGCCCGGGAGCGGGGCTGGGAGGTCCGTGACTTCCGCACCGGCCGTCGGGCCGTCCGCATCGCCGTGCCCTCGACCGCCGCCGCCGGGCTGCTCGCCGGCGCGGTGACCGCCGGGCTGGCCCTGCACCGCCGCCGCCAGCGCGCCTGACCCGGCGCTCAGGGGCCGAACGGGTCCGGACGGCGTTCGAGCAGCTTGTGCAGCGTCTGCTGGATGGTCTCCCGCACCTGGTCGGCGAGGTTGAACACGACAAGCGGGTCGTCCGCGGAGTCCCGCAGGTGCGCGGTCGGGATCGGCGGGCAGAACTCGATCAGCCACTTGCTCGGCAGCGGCACCATGCCCAGCGGGCCCAGCCAGGGGAACGTCGGCGTCACCGGGAAGTACGGCAGCTTGAGCAGCCGGGCGAGCGGCTTGATGTCGGCGAGCATCGGATAGATCTCCTCGCCGCCGACGATGGCCACCGGCACGATCGGCGTGCCGGTGCGCAGCGCGGCGGAGACGAAGCCGCCCCGGCCGAAGCGCTGGAGCTTGTAGCGGTCGGAGTAGAGCTTGCCGATGCCCTTGAAGCCCTCCGGGAACACGCCGACCAGCTCGCCGTTGCCGAGCAGCCGTTCGGCGTCCGGGTTGCAGGCGACCGTGCCACCGGTCTTGCGGGCCAGCTCGGACACCACGGGCATCCGGAAGACCAGGTCGGCGCCGAGCAGGCGAAGGTAGCGGTGGCTCGGATGCCGGTCGTGCAGCGCCGCGGAGAGGATCAGCGCGTCCAGCGCCACGGTGCCGGAGTGGTTGCCCACCACCAGGCCGGCGCCCTCGGCCGGCACGTGCTCCAGGCCGCCGACCTCGGTGCGGAACCAGTCCCGGTAGAGCACCCGGACCAACGGGTGGAAGACCGCGTCGGTGAGGTCCGGGTCGAAGCCGAACTCGTCCACCTCGTAGTCCCCGGCGAGCCGGCGGCGCAGGAACGCGAGCCCTCGCGCGACCCGGCGGTCCCACTGGTCGCCGGGCCGGTCCCCCACCGCCGGCCCGGACGGGCCGGTCCCGGGGGTGGCGCTCTCCGCCGTCGCCTGCCTCGCCACTGCCTTCTTCGCGACCGCCTTCTTCGCCACGGCCTTCTTCGCCACGGTCTTCTTCGCGACCGGGCGGGTGGTCGGCTCGTCGGCGGAGGTGTCCGGCTCGTCGGCCGGCTCCGGGGGCGCGGGCGGTCGGGCGGCCGGCGCGGTGACCGGCCGGTGCCCGTTGCGCCGCGCCGGCTCCGCGTCCGGCCCGGGCCCGGTCGGGGGTATGTCGAAGCGGGCGTCCCACCGCTCCGGTGTGCTGCTCACGAGCGCTCCCGAACGGTCGAGCGGACCTGCCGGATGCTCTCCAGCACCAGTTGCTCGGCCGCGGCGAGCTGGTCGCGGGTCACCACCACCCCGCCGTGGTGGGCGCGGACGAAGTCGTCGAAGGCGGCGGCGGTCGAGCGGGGGGTGAAGCCGAACTCACGCTCCAGCCGGGTGGTGTCCACCACCCGACCGTGCACGAAGAGGTCGACCTGGTCCAGGCCGTACCGGCCGAAGCCCAGGGTGCGGGCGACCGCGGCCACCCCGGCCAGGCCCGGCTCCAGCACCGGCACGGCCACCCGGCCGGCCCGGCGGATGGCCTGCGAGAGCGACAGCACGCCCGGACCGGCCACGTTGAACGTCCCCGGGTGCTCCTCGGCGACCGACCGGTGCAGCACCGTCAGCGCGTCGTCGATGTGCAGGAACTGGAGGCGCGGGTCGCGGCCGAAGATGGTGGGCACCACCGGCTGCGCGAAGTAGCGGGTGAGCGTGGTGTCGGCCGTGTAGCCGATGAACGGCGCGAAGCGCAGCACGGTGGCGGTGACGTCGGGCCGGCGACGGCGGAAGCCGCGAACGTACCCCTCGATGTCGAGGATGTCGCGGCCGAACCCGCCACGCGGCACCTCGCGCGGCTCGGTCTCCTCGGTGAAGACGGCCGGGTCGCGGAACGACACCCCGTACGCGGCGGTCGACGAGCGGACCACCAGCCGGCGCAGGCGCGGCGCGCGCTGGGCGGCAGCGAGCAGCTGCATGGTGCCGATGACGTTCTGTTCCTTCATCGCCGCCCGACCGCCGTGCTGCGGGTCGGGCGCGGTGACCAGCGCCAGATGCGCCACGGCGTCGACGTCGAGGTCGATCAGGAGACCGCCGAGCGAGTCGAGGTCGAGCCGGACCAGCTCGACGTCGGAGAGCAGGTCGGCCAGCTCGGGGTTCGGCGGGGCCGGGTCGACGCCGATGACCCGCTCGATGCGTGGGTCGGCGGCGAGCCGGGCGGCGAGGTTGGCGCCGAGGAACCGGCCGACCCCGGTGACGACGACGACCCCCGGGGCACCGGAGGTGCCACCGGGGGTCATGTCGTGCGCCTTGCGCGGCAGGCAGGATCGAGCCGGAACGTCCGCGGCCTGATCACCTGAGCCTCCGAGGGTCGACAGTTGGCAAGTGGTGCCGGTGCCGGGTCAGCGCCCGGCCCCGGTCACTTGCCGAGACGGCGACGCTGGACGCGGGTCTTGCGCAGCAGCTTGCGGTGCTTCTTCTTAGCCATGCGCTTGCGGCGCTTCTTGACCACCGAGCCCATACGACAGCCTTTCGATGCAACGTGCGGGGCGGACCGGGAGGCACCACCAACGCGGTGGCACCCTGCCCGCTTGCGGACAACGGACCGGACCAGCGTGGTGGGCCGGGCACACCAGGAGCGATCACGGTCGGGCTCCAGGGTAGCCGGAGTGCGTCAGCAGGACCAACGCGCCCCCGTCGATGCCCCTTTTCGTCGCACTCGGCTGGCGTCGCCGAGGCTCAGGCGGACTCCTGGAACGCGCCTCGGAGATATTCGTGCACGGCGTGCTCGGGCACCCGGAACGATCGACCGACCCGCACCGCGGTCAGCTCACCACTGTGCACGAGACGGTAGACCGTCATCTTGGAGACCCGCATGACCGTTGCCACCTCGGCGACGGTCAGGAACCTGACATCCGACAGCCGTGCGTCGGACTGCGACCCGGCCATGGCTCACCGACCCATTCCCGTGCCCGGCGCGTGCCACCGGGCAGGTGCTCCCGCCTCGACGAGCGACGCGCGTGTAATGAGTACGGTAGCGGGACGGCTGTGACCTGCGCGATCCCTTCCGTCCTTTGATCATGGCCGGGCGGGCGTCCGCCGGGGCTTTTTCGCCCGGACGGGTGGCGCGTCCGGATCGCCTACTCGGCGCGCAACGCCACCACCGGATCGAGCCGGCCGGCCCGCTGCGCCGGCACCACGCCGAACACGATGCCCACCGCCGCCGAGACGCCGAACGCCAGCGCCAGCGACCACCAGGTGATCGCCGCCGGGATCGGGGAGAACGCGTCGACCAGCAGCGCGGTGCCCACCCCGAGCGCCATCCCGGTCAGGCCACCGATCGAGGTGAGCAGCACCGCCTCCAGCAGGAACTGCACGCCGATGTCCCGGGGCCGGGCACCGACCGCCTTGCGCAGGCCGATCTCGCGGGTGCGCTCGCGTACCGAGACCAGCATGATGTTGGAGACGCCGACGCCGCCGACCAGCAGCGAGATGCCGGCGATCGCGGCCAGCACGCCGGTGAGCACGCCCAGGATGTCGCCGAGCACGCCGAGGATCTGCTGCTGGGTGACGGCGCTGAACTCGGTGTCCGGGTGCCGGCGGGACAGCTCCGCGACGATCCGCTCGCCGAGCTGGTCGATCCGCTCCCGGTCCGGCGCCTTGACCGCGATGCCGTCGATCCGCTGGGTGCCCCACAGCCGCTGCGCGGCGGTCACCGGGACGTGCACCTCGTCGTCCCGGTCCACGCCGAGGCTCTGCCCGAGCGGGGCGAAGACGCCGATCACCCGGAACCGTACGCCGGCCAGCGTGACCTGCTGGCCGAGCGGATCACGGTCGGGGAAGAGCGACCGGGCCACCGACGCGCCGAGCACCGCCACCCGGCGGCTGGTGTCCACGTCGGCCCCGGACAGGTAGCGGCCCCGGGCCAGCGACCGGGTGAACACCGACGGGGTGGTCTCCAGCACGCCCTGCACGGTGGTGAAGTCGGACCGGTTGCCGGCCCGCGCGGTCGCGCCGGAGGCCACCGTCACGGCCACCCGGCCGGGATCGCCGACCACCCGGGAGACGGCGTCGACGTCCTTGAGGTCCAGCGGCGACACCACCGGCGCGGTGCCCACCTCGATCTTTCCGGGCACCACCAGCAGCAGGTTCGAGCCGAGCCCCTCGACCTGCTGCTCTACCTGCCGCTTCGTGCCGGTGCCGATGGCCACCAGGATCACCACCGAGGCGACCCCGATGATCACGCCGAGCATGGTCAGCAGGCTGCGCATCCGGTTGGCGCGCAGCGCGTCCAGCGCCACCCGCCACGCCTCGGCCACCCTCACCGGGCCGCCCCGTCGCCGGCACGCGGAAGGCGTCCGGTGGCTCCGGTGGCGCCACCGGAGCCACCGGACGGGTGCCCCGGGCCGCTTCCGGACGCGGACCGGGGCTCCGCGCTGGGAGCGGGACCCAGTGTCGCAGGTCCGTCCGGGTCGTCCGACCCCGGTCGATCATGAGCGGTGTCGGACCGGATCAGCCCGTCCCGGACCGCGATCCGCCGACGTGCGCGGGCCGCCACCTCCTGGTCGTGCGTCACCATCACCAGCGCCACCCCGGACTCCGCGTTCAACCGCTCCAGCAGCTCCAGCACCGCCTCGCCGGTGACGCTGTCCAGGTTGCCGGTGGGCTCGTCGGCGAGCAGCACCGCCGGCTCGGTGACCAGCGCCCGGGCGATCGCCACCCGCTGCTGCTCGCCCCCGGAGAGCTGGTTCGGCCGGTGGTGCAGCCGGTGCCCCAGCCCGACCCGGCCGAGCATCGCCGCCGCCCGTTCCCGCCGCTGCCGCGCCCCGACGCCCCGGTAGACGAGCGGCAGCGCCACGTTGTCCACCGCGGACGTCCGGGCCAGCAGGTGGAACGCCTGGAAGACGAAGCCGATCGTCTCGTTGCGCAGCGTCGCCAGCTCCGGCGCGGTCAGCGTGGCCACGTCCCGGCCACCGATCACCAACCGACCGCCGGTGGGCCGGTCCAGCCCGCCCAGCAGGTGCATCAGCGTGGACTTGCCGGAGCCGGACGGCCCGATCACCGCCACGTACTCGCCCTGGTCGATGGTGAGCGACACACCGCGCAGCGCGGACACCGACACCCCGTCCAGCTCGTACGCGCGGGAGACGTCGACCGCCTCGACCGCGGCGACGGTCACGGCAGCTCCTGACCGTCGCGCACCTGGTCGGCGCCGCGCACCACGACCCGGTCGCCGGCCCGCACCCCGTCGACGATCTGCACCAGATCCTGGCCCTGCACGCCGACGGTCACCGGCACCCGGTCCGCCCGGCCGCCCCGCAGCACCCAGACCGCGTCCCGCCCGTCGGCGGAGAAGACCGCCGAGGCCGGCACCGCCACCGCGTCCGTCGCCTCCCGGACCCGGAGCCGGACCACCGCGTTCATGCCCGGACGGGGCGCCGGGGCGGCCTCCTCGCCGAGCCGGCCGGCGCCCAGGTCGAGCCGGACCCGGTAGGTGACACCGCCCCGCGCCGAGCTGGTGGGCAGCACGTCGACCGAACGGACCGTCGCCTCGTACGTCGCGCCGGTCACCGCGTCCAGCTCGACCGAGGCGGGCACCCCGGCGCGGACCAGCAGCACGTCCGTCTCGTCCACCTCGGCGAGCAGGCCCAAGCGGCCGATGTCCACCACGGTGAGCACCGGCGTGCCGGCGGTGACCCGGCCACCGGCCGGCACCGCGTCGTCGACCCCGGCCGGCGGGCCACCACCCGACCCGGCCGCGCCCAACGCCGACGGGTCGAGGCCGGGCACCCCCGCGCCGCCGGCCGCGCCGAGCAACCCGGCCAGGTCGGTAGGCGTCGCCGCGCGGGTGCCGCCCGGCTGCACCACGCCGGCGATCGGGGCGCGCAGCGTCAACGCGTCGACGGTCGCCTTCGCCAGGTCGTACGCCTGCTGGGCCTGGAGGCGCTGCGCGGCCGACAACGCGCCGACGGCGCTGTTCAGGCCCGCCACACCGCGCTGCACGGCGGCGACCGCGCGGTCGGCGGCGCGGGCGGCCGACGCGTACTGCCGCTGCGCGGACTCGACCTGGAGCAGCAGCGCGGCCCGGGCCTGCGGGTCGCCGACCTTGCCGGCGGCGGCCCGCGCGGCGGCGAACGCCTCGTCGGCGGCCCGGTCGGTGCCACGCCGGTTGCCGCCCAGGTCGCCGACGCCGACCCCCCGGCCGGCCCGCTTCGCGGCGCGCAGCGCGTCCCGCGCCCGGGCGAGGCGCTCCCGCGCGGACGGCGAGTCGATCACCGCGAGCACCTGGCCCCGGGTGACCCGCTGTCCGGGCTGGACCTTCAGGGCGGCCACCGTGCCGTCGGCGGGGGCGGTGAGCGTCGCCGCGGCCCGCGCGGTGACGGTGGCCGGCGCATCGATCACCTCGGTGACCGGCGCGCGCCCCACGGCGGCGACGCTGACCGCGGGGGTGTCGTCGCCGCACCTGGCGGCGGTGGTGCCGGTCAGCGCGACGGCGGCGAGAAGGGCGGTGACGAGACGGGGGCGGCGGGCCGCGGGCAGCCGCGGCGAGGGGGTGCGGGCCACCCGGCCCATGCTACGACCCGTCGACCGGTGTCGACGCCTCGGCGCGTCGGGCCGCCGCTCAGCCGGCGGCCGACCGGACGTAGGCGACGCAGTCGTCGTGCAGCGCCGGCCACGGATCGCCGAACACCTCGTCGGCGGCCTCGTCCGGGGCGCGGCGCTGGTGCACCACGGCCCGGAAGAAGTCCAGCACCCGCTGCTCGCCGTACCTGTCGACCAGGTGGCGCACCGCCAGGTACCCGACGCCGTAGGCGCCGCCGACCCGGTCGTCGGTCGCGTCGTCGGCCGGCGCCACCGCGTCCAGCCGGCCGGACCACCCGCCCCGGAGCAGCTTGTGCACCTCGGCCAGCCCCTCGTAGCGGTCCGCCGGCTGGCCGTCCGTGCCGGCGTACTCGGCCAGCCCCTCCACCAGCCACCAGTCCGCGCGGTCCGCGTAGCCCTGGTCGGGCAGCGAGGCGGCGTGCGTCAACTCGTGCCGGAGCAGGTCGTCGACGCCGGCCGGGGCGAGGCTCTGCGCGTTGAGCACGACGTCGTGGCGGCCACCGCCGACACCCACCGCGTAACCGGCGGTCCACTTCGGCCGGCCACCGCCGTACCAGCGCTGCCACTCGGCCCGACCGGCGTAGTAGACCAGGTACCGGTCGGGCGGCGGGCCGACCGCGTACCGGTCGGCGGCCCGGGCGGCGGCCTCGGCGCGGGCGAGCAGGCCGGGCAGCTTGGCCCGCTGGGCCGGCGTGGTGGCCACCAGCGCCCGCTTGCCGACCGCCACAGCCAGGTCGTCCACCTCCCACGGGCGTACGCCGGTCGGGTCCGTCCGGGACGGCTCCACCGCCACCAGCCGTGGCTCCTCCCCCACCAGCCGCCACCGGGTGCCCAGCTCCGCCGTGCTCGGCGCGCAACCCGGCACCACGAAGCAGTAGCCCACCGTCACGGCCAGCCGCCACTGACCGGGCTGCCCGTCCACCGCCACCGGCACCCGTTCGGTGCCGGGCCGCCACGTCGTGACCCGGAGCGCCCGCAGCGCCGCGTACCGCCGGGTGAGCGCCGGCCGCGCGCTCGGCTCCGCCACGGCGAGGAAGCCGGCCTTGTCGCCGCGCAGCAGCGCGCTGCCCTGCCGGTCGAGCTGCGCGACCATCCGCGCGGCGAGTTGCCGCTCGGCCGCCGTACCGGGCGCCTCCCGGCCCGCCGTCTGCTGGCCGGCCGCGTCCGGCGCGAGCTGCCGCAGGAGTACGCCGGGCACCGCGCCCGCGACCAGCCCCAGGGCCAGCCCGAGCACGGTCCAGAGCGGCCACCGCCGCCGCGTCCCGGTCGCCAGGGCCGGGGCGGGCTCGACGGGTACGACGGCCGCCTGCCCCGCCGTCGGGGTGAGCGGGGCGGGCGGGGCGACGTCCGGCCCGCCCGCACCCGACGCCGCCCCGGTCGTCGTTGACGCGGTCGTCGTTGGCGCGGTGATCGTTGGCGCGGTGATCGTTGGCACCGTCGGTGCCGGCCCGGTCGGCGCTGTGTCGGGCGACTCCGGGGCTACCGGTGCCGGGGCAGGCGCTGCCGTGTCCGGCGACTCCAGCACGGCTGATGCCGTGTCAGGCGGTGCCGCGCCCGGCGACTCCGGCGCGGTTGACGCCGAGGCAGGGATGGTCGGGGCAGGCGGTGCCGTGTCCGGCGACTCCGGCGCGGTTGACGCCGGGGCGGTGGGGGTCGGGGCGGTGGGGGTCGGGACGGCGGGGGTCGGGACGGCGGGGGTCGGGATCAGGTCCGCGGCGGCCGGCTTCGCGGCGGCACCGACGGGGTTCGGCACAGGCAGGGCCGCCGTCACGGCGGGGCCGGATGCGTTCGCCTCGGAGGTCACGGCGGTGCTCGCGTCGGCGCCGCCCTCCGCGCTCGACTCGGGCACAGCAGCGCTCGGCTCGGGCACAGCCGCGCTCGGCCCTGCGGTCACCGCTGGCGAGCCGGACGCGGCCGGTCGGGATGCGGCCGGGTCCGGCGGGGACGGGGTCGCCGGGGACGGGTCGTCCGTCGGGGTCTGCGCTGCCGGGGCCGGGCGCGGCACCGCCTCGTCGACAACGGTGCCAGGGTGCTGCCCCGCGTCGTCGTTCCCGACGTACGACTCGTCGCCGTCGGCTGCCCGGCCGGGAGGCTCCTCGTCGCCGTCGGTCACCGGCGAAGGGTACGACCAATCGGGCGTTCCGGGAAAGAGTCCTGCAAGTAATCCCTTCGTGCCCGCCCCGCACCAGATCCCGGCAGCGGGCCGGACATCGCGTCCGGGCTGGATTCACCGAGATCTTGGTACCGATCCGCCCCGCCGAGGGCGTCCTCGTACCAAGATCCGCCGCACCGGGCGGGAAGCGCGGTCAGATGGGGTTGCCGGCGCGGGTCAGGAGCGTTTTGGTGAGGGACCAGAACAGCACCAGCGCCGCGCCGGCAACGGGGTGGCCGGTCAGGGCCAGCAGCGTCCCGCCGGCCAGGAAGCACGCAGCCTGGACGCCGAGCTTGACCGGGGCGGGCAGCGGCACGGTGGCGCGGGGCGAGCAGAGCAGCCCCCAGACCAGGGCCAGGACCAGCGGCGCGCCCAGGCCGGCGAGCAGCCGCACCGGCCGACCCGCGTCGAGCGTGAAGCCCCAGAAGCCGGCCGCGGCCAGCAGCGCCAACTCCAGCAGGAAGATGCCGACCAGCAGCGCGGCCGTCACCGGGACCGCCAGCCGCGGTACGCGAGGTCGAGCCCGTCGATCATCCGGTCGAACGAGCGGTCGACGTCCCGGGGCAGCCCGAAGCCGCCCGCCGCCTCCAGCGTGACGAACCCGTGCACGGTGGCCCGGAACATCCGGGTGGCGTCGACGGCGGCGTCCCCGTCGATGCCGTACCCGCGCAGGATCGCGAAGATCGCGTCGACCGCGCGTTCGGCGGCGGCCCGGTGCTCGGGGTCGGTGGGGTCGGGCGCGCGCTGGGTGGCCGGGTAGCGGCCGGGGTGCCGCCGGGCGTACCCCCGGTAGGCGGTGGCGACCGCGCGCAGCGCGTCGTCGCCGGCCCGACCCGCGGCGGCGCTGGTCAGCACGTCGGCGATCTCGGTGGTGGCGAGCACGGCGAGCTTCTGGTGCAGCGCGTCCACGCCCCGCACGTGCTTGTAGAGGCTGGGCAGCGCGACGCCGAGCCGGCCGGCGAGCGCGGCCAGGGTGAGCCGGTCGTGGCCGACCTCGTCGGCCAGCACGGCGGCCTCCCGGACCACCGTCGCCGGGGTCAGGCCGGCCCTAGGCACGCGCGGTCACCGCCAGGAACTCGACCAGGTCGGCGGCGGTGGCGTCGGGCTGGTCGGCGTGCGGGTAGTGGCCGGAGTCGGCGATCATGCGCGCCTCGGCGACGGCGAACTGCCGGCGGGCGGCCCGCGCCTCGGCGCCGGGGTCGGGGAAGTCCGGGTCCTTCGTGCCCATCAGCACCAGCACCGGCTGCCGCACCTCGCGGGCCCGCGCGGTCCAGTGCGGGTCGACCGGCGCGACCACGCCGCGCACCGCGTCCATCCGGCCGCGCAGCCTGGCGACCAGTTCCTTCCGGTACGCGGCGTCGTCGGCCGGCCGCCCGCAGGGGAAGAGCGTGCGGTGGAACATCCCGAACAGCCGTGGACTGCGCAGCACGGCGGCCTGGAGCGCGCGCATCACCGGGTTCGGCTTCGGCTGGCTCACGAACGGGCTGATCTGCACGATGCCACCGACCAGCTCCGGTGCGTCGGCGGCGGCGAAGACCACGGCCGCACCGCTGGACGAGCTGCCGACAAGCGTGGCCGGCCCGCCGTCCAGCTCGCGCACCACGGCGAGCAGGTCGCCGCCGACCTCGGCCGGGGCGTACGTGGGCCAGTGCGGGCTGGAGTCGCCGTGCCCGCGGACGTCGATCGACGCGATCCGGTAGCCAGCGGCCACCAGCAGCGGCACCAGGTGGCGGAACGCCGCCCGGTTCTCCCCCATGCCGTGCGCGAGCACCACCAGCGGCCCCGCACCGTGCACCTCGTAGGCGATCGTCCCGCCGTCGCGCACCACCTGGCTAACTGTCATAGCCCTAAGGCTAATGGCATTAGCTTCACGCGTCAACGCTTGACCTCAACCCGACCTGAGGTCGGACGATCACCGACATGCCGATCTCCGCCGACACCCACGTACGCCTGGCGCGGCCCAGCCGCGACCTGGCCGCAGCCGTCCGGTTCTGGGCCGACGGCCTGGGCCTGGACGTGCTCTACCGGGGCGCGCCCGACGGGCCGGGCGAGCACGACCTGGTGATGCTCGGCCTCCCCGGCGCGGCCTGGCACCTGGAACTGGTGGGCGGCGCGACGCTGACCGTCGAACCCCGGCCCACCGAGGAGGACCTGTTCGTGCTCTACCTCGACGGCCCGGTGGAGGACGGCCTGGTGACGAGACTGGAACGGGCCGGCGGGACCAGGGTCTCCGCCGGCCCGTACTGGGACAGGTGGGGGATCACGTTCGCCGACCCGGACGGCTACCGCCTCGTGCTCTGCACCCGGACCTGGTCGAACGACTGACTCACTTCTTCGACATCACCGCACGGCCGAAGAACGCCAGGTTGGCCGGGCGCTCGGCCAGTCGGCGCATCAGGTAGCCGTACCACTGGTCGCCGTAGGGGACGTAGGTGCGCACCGTGTAGCCCTCGCCGACCAGGCGCTGCTGCTCCTCCGGGCGGATGCCGTAGAGCATCTGGAACTCGAAGCGGCCCGGGTCGCGGTCGAACCAGCGCGCCCGGTCCTCGCCGATCGCGATCAGGCGCGGGTCGTGGGTGGCGAGCATCGGATAGCCGTCGCCCGCCATCAGCACGTTCATGCAGCGCACGTACGACTTGTCCACCTCGCGGGCGGACTGGTACGCCACCGACTCCGGCTCCTTGTACGCGCCCTTGCACAACCGCACCCGGGAACCGGCGGCGGCCAGCTCGCGGCAGTCCGACTCGGTCCGCCGCAGGTACGCCTGGAGCACCGCGCCGGTCGACGGGTGGTCCTTGCGGAGCTTCGCCAGCACGTCCAGCGTCGAGTCGGTGGTGGTGTGGTCCTCCATGTCCAACGTGACGGTGGTGCCGGCCGCGTCGGCCGCCACGCAGATCTGCCGCGCGTTGTCGTACGCGAACTGCTCGTCGAACGCCTGGCCGAGCGCGGACAGCTTCACGCTGACCTCGGCGGCCGGGGTGAGGCCGGCGGCGCCGAGCAGGCGCAGCAGGGTGAGGTATTCGTCCCGGGTGGCGTTCGCCTGCTCCGGGGTGGTGGTGTCCTCGCCCAGGTAGTCGAGGGTGACCGCTTGGCCGTCACCGACGAGTGCGCGGGTCGCGCGCAACGCGTCGTCGGTGCCGGCGCCGGCGACGAACCGGCGGACGACGTCCCGGGTGAACGGGGCCGTCGCGACGAGCCGCTCCACCTGGGATGACCGGGAGGCGGCGAGGATGACGGAACGGAGCATGAGCCGAGCGTAACGCCCACCCCCACACCCGCGCCGGGCACGTGCAAGGCCGGGCCCCCTGTTATCGCCGGGCGATAACAGGGGGCCCCGCCAATCACACCGACTGGCGACGATCAGCTACAACGTTCACGTGGAACGACACCCCCGCCGCCGGCTCCGCTCCGCCACCGTGCAGCTCGGTGCGCTGACCGCGCTGGCGCTCGCGCTCTCCGGCTGCAACAACGGCTACGACGACGACGATGACGACTGCGCCCTCGGGCCGGCCGGCGGGGGCGGTGACACCGTCGCGGTGGCGCTGCGGGTCCCCGCGCCGGCCGCCGCGCGCGGCGACGTCGCCCCGACCACCGCCGCGCTGCCCGACCGCGGCGGCTTCGGCACCTTCCTCGCCTCCTGCGGCGGCTGACGTGCGCCGCGAGGCCAGCACGCCGCGCCCCGACTGGGACGACACCATCCGGGCCCAGGGCCTGGTGTACGTCGACACCGAGCTGCCCGACGGCGAGATCATGTCGTACTGGGACGAGACCGCGGCGTACGCGTTCACGCTGGACGAGGTGCTCCGGCTGGAGGAGGCGACCGAGGAGCTGCACCGGATGTCGGTGGCCGCCGCCGAGCACGTGGTGGCCCGCCGCCGCCACGCCGAGTTCGGCATCCCGGAGTGGGCCGCCGAGGCGGTCGCCCGCTCGCTGCGGGAGGCCCCGCCGACGCTCTACGGCCGCTTCGACCTCGCCTACGACGGCAGCTGGCCGCCGAAGATGCTGGAGTACAACGCGGACACCCCGACCGCGCTGGTCGAGGCCAGCATCGTGCAGTGGTACTGGCTGGAGCACACCCACCCGGACGCGGACCAGTGGAACAGCCTGCACGAACGGCTGGTCGGCGCGTGGGCCAAGATCGGCGCCGGGCTGCACGACCCGCGCGTGCACGTCCTCTGGTCGAACGAGGAGGAGTCGGGCGAGGACCAGATCACCGCCGGCTACCTCGCCGAGACGGCCCGCCAGGCGGGGCTGGACGTGACGCTCATGCCGATCCAGCGGGTCGGCTGGGACGGGCGGCGCTTCGTCGACGCCGACGACCGGCCGATCACCACCTGCTTCAAGCTCTACCCCTGGGAGTGGATGCTCGCCGAGCCGTACGGGCCGCCGGCGCTGGACCCGGGCACGCCGACCACCTGGATCGAGCCGGCCTGGAAGCTGCTGCTGTCGAACAAGGCGCTGCTGGCCGTGCTCTGGGAGCTGTACCCCGGGCACGAGCTGCTGCTGCCGGCATACCTGGACTCGCCACGCGGGATGTCCGAGTACGTGGCCAAGCCGTTGCTCGGCCGCGAGGGCGGATCGGTACGCATCGTGACCGGCGACACCGAGATCACCAACCCGGGGATCTACGGCGACGAGGGCTTCTGCTTCCAGGAGTTCCGCGCGTTGCCCCAGTTCGACGGCAACCACACAGTGCTCGGAAGCTGGGTCGTGGACGGCGGGTCGGCCGGCGTGGGCGTACGCGAAAGCGAGAGCCTCATCACAGACGGTTACGCGCGGTTTCTGCCCCACTACATCGACGCGCCGCGTCCGCGCTGAGTCGTCTACCGTTGGTCCCGTGAACTTCGACGCGTACGCCCGGACCGGGGTCGAGCTCGTCAACGCCCGGCTGGACGACCTGGACGGCCTGCGGGCCCTCTTCCCGGACGAGAACGCCTGGATGCGCGACGAGGTCGCGGAACGGGACCTGGCGATCTTCCGGCGGGCGCAGAAGCGCCTCCGGGACGTCTTCGAGTACGGCACGTCGGGGCGCGACGCCGACGCCGTCACGGAGCTGAACGCGCTGCTGGAGGCGTTCCCGGTGCAGCCCCGCATCTCCGGGCACGACTCCTCCGACTGGCACATGCACGTGACCAGCCGGGGCGCGTCGGTCTCCGCGGAATACCTGGCCGGCGCGGTCTGGGGCCTGTCGGTCTGGCTCTGCGAGTACGGCAGCGCCCGGTTCGGCGTCTGCGCGGACGAGCGCTGCGGCAACGTCTACCTGGACACCTCGTCGAACTGCTGCCGGCGCTTCTGCTCGGAGCGCTGCGCCACCCGCTCACACGTGGCGGCGCACCGGGCCCGCAAGCGCGCCGCGGTCGGCGAGCAGCCGGTGCCGGCCCAGCCGCTCGCCCCGGTGAGCTGACGTCCGGGCCGGCGGCCGGTTCCGGGGCCGCCATGCCGGGTGCCGGTGACGCCGACGACCCGGCCGGTCACGCGTCGCGGGACCGAACGGTCAGGCGTCGACCGGGGAGGGGGCGGTCAGGTTCGCGCGGGCGAACGCCAGCGCCTCGCGCAGATCCGCCTCGCGGACCGCGCGACTCTTCGCGCCCCGGGTGGTCACCTCCACCGCCACCGAGCCGGTGAAGCCGCGCCCGGCCAGCGAACGGAGCAGCTCCGCGCAGGGCTGACCGCCCCGGCCGGGCACCAGGTGCTCGTCCCGCCCCTCGCCGGTGCCGTCACCCAGGTGCACGTGCGCCAGCCCGGCGCCCATCCGGTCGGCCATGGCCAACGCGTCGGTGTGCGAGGCCGCGCAGTGCGACAGGTCCAGCGTGTAGGAGGCGTAGCCGGTGTCGGTCGGGTCCCAGCCCGGCACGTACGGCACGAACTGCCGGCCGGCCATCCGCACCGGGAACATGTTCTCCACCGCGAACCGCAGCCCGCCGAACCGCCCGGCGGTGGCCGCCAACCCGTCGCCGAACGTCCGCGCGTAGTCCCGCTGCCAGGTGAACGGCGGGTGCACCACCACGGTCGGCGCCTCCAGCGTCTCGGCCAGCTCGGCGGCCCGGCGCAGCCGCTCCCACGGATCGGCGCTCCACACCCGCTGGGTGACCAGCAGGCACGGCGCGTGCACCGAGAGCACCGGGACGCCGTAGTGCTCGGCGAGGCCGCGCAGCGCGCCCGCGTCCTGGCTCACCGGGTCCGTCCAGACCATCACCTCGACGCCGTCGTATCCGAGCGCGGCGGCGAGCTGGAACGCCGCCGCGGTCCGTTCGGGGAAGACCGAGGACGTGGACAGGAGCACCGGCACGCGGGAAGTCACACCCCTCAGGGTAGCCGCCCCCGCCAGGAGGCATCGGGACGAGCACCCGCAAAGCGCCCGAAGCGAGCGCCCCGGATCACATCGGCGCGAGCTGATCCAGCCGACGCAGGATGACTCCCTCCCGCAACGCCCACGGGCAGATGTCCAGGCTGTCGACGTCGAGCCGGCGCATCACCGCCTCGGCCACCACCGCGCCGGCGAGAAGCTGGTGGGCCCGCTGCGCGCTGACCCCCTCCAGCTCCGGCAGGTGGGCCGGTGGGATGTGCCGGACGAAGCCGAGCACCTGCCCCAGCCCGGTGCGGGTCAGGCTGCGCCGGGCCCAGAGACCGGCGCCGGACGGCACGGCGCCGGCCAGCCGGGCCAGCGTGCGGAACGTCTTCGAGGTCGCCACCGGACGCTCCCAGCCCACCTCGGTCAACTGCTTCACCACCGGGTCGAGCTGCGCGTCCACGTACTCCCGCAGCCCCTCCACGGCCTCGGCGGACGGCGGCAGCGGGCCGGCCGGGTCGACCGCCAGCCGCTCCCGGCTGAGCCGGCCCGCGCCGAGCGGCAGCGAGACCGCGACGTCCGGATGCTCGTCGATGCCGGCGGCCAGCTCCAGCGAGCCGCCGCCGATGTCCATCGCCAGCAGCCGGCCGGCGGACCACCCGAACCACCGCCGCACCGCGAGGAACGTCATCCGCGCCTCGTCCGCGCCGGAGAGCACCTCCAGGCGTACGCCGGTCTCGTCGCGGACCCGGGCCAGCACCTCGCCCGCGTTGGTGGCGTCCCGGACCGCGCTGGTGGCGAACGCCAACAGGTCCTCGGCGCCCAGCCCGTCGGCCGCCGCCCGCGCCATGCCGACCGCCTTGACCAGCCCGTCCGCGCCCGCGTCGGTCAACGCGCCGTCCGGGCCGATCTGCTCGGCCAGCCGCAGCACCACCTTCTCGGAGTGCGCCGGCCAGGGGTGCGCGCCGTGGTGGGCGTCGACCACCAGGAGGTGCACCGTGTTGGAACCGACGTCGAGGACACCCAGTCGCATGGGAAAGACCCTAGGGGCAACACGTTTCGTCGGCTCGCCGGCCGGGCGGGAAGAGCACGCGTACGCTGGTCCGGGTGACAGGGCAGATCGAGCTTCGCGTGCTGGTGGACGACCCGGACGACCCGCGCAGTCGCGAGGTCGGGCTGGACTTCCCCCGGGAGTGGATCGAGTTCGTCGACCCGGCCGACCCGAAGCACGTCGTCCGCGCCGACCTGACCTGGCTGCTCTCCCGCTGGACGTGCATCTTCGGTCAGGGCTGCCACGGCATCGTCGCCGGGCGGGCCGCGGACGGGTGCTGCTCGCACGGCGCGTTCTTCACCGACTCCGACGACGAGAAGCGGGTCCGGGCGGCCGTCAAGCGGCTCACGCCGGAGACCTGGCAGCACTTCCGTCGTGGCTTCAAGAACTGGACCGAGAACGACACGGTCGACGGCAAGACGCCGGCCCGGCGCACCGCCACCCGGGACGTGGACGCGCCCTGCGTGTTCCTCAACGACGCCGACTTCCCGGCCGGCGGCGGCTGCGCGCTGCACGCCCAGGCGCTGCGCGACGGCGTGCACCCGCTGGAATACAAGCCCGACGTCTGCTGGCAACTGCCGGTCCGCCGGGACCAGGAGTGGCACAAGCGGCCGGACAACACCAAGGTGCTCATCTCCACGCTGGCCGAGTTCGACAGGCGCGGCTGGGGCGCGGGCGGGCACGACCTGGACTGGTGGTGCACCTCCTCCACGGACGCGCACGTCGGCGCCGAGCCGATGTACGTCTCCTACGGCCCGGAGCTGACCGCACTCATCGGCGCCCCCGCGTACGCGAAGCTGGTCGAGCTGTGCGCCGCCCGCCACCGCCAGGGCCAGATCGCCCCCCACCCCGCGAGCGAGTAAGGCCGGGCCCCCGCTTAACGCCTCCGGTAGAGCAGCGCGCCCCGCTCAGCGTTTCGGGAGCGCCGCGTCGATCAGGGCGCGGGCGCTCCGCTTCGCCGCGTCGGCGATCACCGGATCACCGTCGAGGACGCCGCCGGCCAGGCCGCCGTCGAGCAGCAGGGTGAGCTGGCGGGCCAGCGACTCCGGCTCGGCCGCCCCGGCCTGCCGGGCCAGGCCGGTGACCCAGTCCCGGACCGCGTTCTTGTGCGCGACGGTGCGGGCGTGCACCGGGCTACCGGCCGGTGTCTCCGCAGCGGTGTTGATGAACGCGCAACCGTGGTAGCCCTCCCGGCGACAGGCTCCGCCGAGCGCGTCGAACATGCCGACGAGCTGCTCGCGCGGGTCGGCCCCGGCGGCCTCCGCCGCCGCCCGCAGCGCCGCCGACCAGGCCAGGTCGACCTTGTCGAGGTACGCCAGCACCAGGTCGTCCTTGCTCGGGAAGTGCTTGTAGAGCGTGGCCTTGGCGACGCCCGACTCGGCGATGACGGTGTCGACCCCGACGCCGCGCGGTCCGTACGCGTAGAACAGCCGGAACGCGGTCTCCAGGATGCGTGCCCGGGCAGCGCCGGCCGGAGTGCGGGCCATGGTTCCTCCTCGTTCTGCGCCGCAGAGTCTACAGACAGGTACGTCTCCTCGGTCCTGTTAGTAGACAGACCTGTCTGTTAGCCTGAGTCGCACCGAGCGCGTTCCGCGAGGCTCGGCCGAGACCGGAGGACGGATTCGACATGCGCATCGCAGTACTGGGCACCGGCATGGTTGGCCGGGCCATCGCCGCCCGCGCCGCCGAGCTGGGCCACGAGGTGACCGTCGGCACCCGGGATGTCACCACCACCCGGGCCGGGAGTTGGGGCGAGTGGGCCAGCGGCCATCCGGGGATCGCCCTGGCCGGGCACGCCGACGCCGCCGCCGGGGCGGACCTGGTCGTGAACGCCACCAACGGCGACGGATCCCTCCCCGCCCTCGACGCGGCGGGTGCGGAGAACCTGGCCGGCAAGATCCTGCTCGACATCGCCAACCCACTCGACTTCAGCCAGGGCTTCCCGCCCACCCTCTCGGTGCTCAACGACGACTCGCTCGGCGAGCGGATCCAACGGGCGTTCCCGCGTACCCGGGTGGTGAAGGCGCTCAACACGCTCACCGCCGAGCTGATGGCCCACCCCCGACAGCTCGCCGACGGCGACCACACCGTCTTCGTGTCGGGCGACGACGCCGACGCCAAAGGCGTGGTCACCGAACTGCTCACCAGCTTCGGCCACACCGACGTGCTCGACCTGGGCGACATCACCACGGCGCGGGGCACCGAGATGCTGCTGCCGATCTGGCTGCGTCTCTACGGCCGACTGGGCACGCCGCTGTTCAACGTGAAGGTCGTGCGCTGAGCCCACGCAGAAGGCCGGCACCCCTGTCCGGGGTGCCGGCCTTCGTGGCGTCTTAGCTGTTCCAGTGCTTGTTGACCAGGTCGGTGGCCTGCTTCTCCCACTGGGCGTACGCGTCCGGGTAGGCCGACACCTGCACCGTCTGCGCGGCCTGGGTCACCGGCATGTCCTGCCAGCCGTCGACCTGCTTCAACCCCTTCAGGAACGCAAGCGTCGAGTACTCCGGGTCGGTGATCTGCTCCGGCGTGCCCCAACCCGAGGACGGACGCTGCTGGAACAGACCCAGCGAGTCGTGGTCGTTACGGTCGCCGAGGTGGCCCAGGTTCTCCAGCTTCGACTCCTGCAACGCCGTCGCGATCGAGACCACCGCCGCCCGCTCCGGCAGCCCGGCCTTCTTCGTCGCCGCGATGATCGCCTTGACGTTGGCGGTCTGCTCGCCGTTCAGGGTGATCGTGGACTGCTCACCCTGCACACTCGCGACCGCGATCGGCTTGCTGGCGGTGGCGGCGTGCGCGGACTCGACGTGACCGGCGATCGGACCGGCGAACACACCACCGGTGAAAGCCAGACCAGCAATACCCAGCACACTCTTACGCAGCATCGTGTTCATGGCGAGGGCTCCATTCGGGGGTCAACGCACCGGGGGGTGCGGGCACCGTCAGGCGCACAAGAAAAAGCTCGGGGGATCCGGCTGCTCGCGGGGCGGGGGCCTCGACGCGGGCGCCGGAAGACTGTGCAACGACCGGGGGCCCACCGTCATTCCCAGGCGGGAGGGCGCTTGCCTTCCTCGGCCGTGCACCGGGATACAACGCCGCGACCCCGTCGACGATTCCGCCGCCAGAGTGCCGCCCACCACCGCCGAACCGGACAAACCACCCACCGGGGCCCGTTCGGCGGCACGCCACCGGCACCTTGGCGCGCTCAGACACCCATGACGTTCCACCCACCGAGAACTCCCCGCACCACTTCCGACAAAGCGCCAGCGATCATGAAGTTGACCGGACCTGGCGTCCGATTTGTCGGCGCCAACTTCATGATCGACGCAGACGGGTAGGCAGCGGGCGAGAGTGTCGGGGTGGTTACGGCTCGAACTTGTAGCCCAGGCCCCGGACCGTGACGATGTAGCGCGGTGTGGACGGTTCCGGCTCGATCTTGGAGCGCAACCGCTTCACGTGCACGTCGAGCGTCTTGGTGTCACCCACGTAGTCGGCGCCCCAGACCCGGTCGATGAGCTGCCCCCGGGTGAGCACCCGGCCGGCGTTGCGCAGCAGCAGCTCCAGCAGCTCGAACTCCTTGAGCGGAAGCTGGACGCCCGCGCCCTCCACGGTCACCACGTGCCGCTCGATGTCCATCCGGACCGGGCCGGCGGCCAGCGTCGGCGCGCCCGACTCGCTCGCCTCGGCGCTCTGCCGGCGCAGCACCGCCCGGATCCGGGCGACCAGCTCACGGGGCGAGTACGGCTTGGTCACGTAGTCGTCGGCGCCGATCTCCAGGCCGACCACCTTGTCGATCTCGCTGTCCCGGGCGGTGACCATGATGATCGGGACGTGCGACCGCTGGCGGAGCTGGCGGCAGACCTCGGTGCCCGACATCTCCGGCAGCATCAGGTCGAGCAGCACGATGTCGGCGCCGGTCCGGTCGAACTCGGTGAGGGCGGAGGTGCCGGTCGCGGCGACCGAGACCTCGAACCCCTCCTTGCGGAGCATGTAGGACAGGGCGTCGGAGAACGACTCCTCGTCCTCGACCACCAGTACGCGGCTCAACGGGTGTTTCCTTTCCTGTGGTCAGACCTGCCGGAGCTCGGCCGGGCCGGCCTCGATCCCAGCGGAGGCGAGTGTCGCCTCCAGGTCGTCCGGGGGGCGGGCAGGCAGCCGGAGGGTGAACGTCGAGCCCCCACCAAGGGTGCTCGACACATCCACCCGACCGCCATGGTTGCTGGCGATGTGTTTCACGATGGCCAGCCCCAGGCCGGTGCCACCGGTCGCCCGGGAGCGGGCCTGGTCGGCGCGGTAGAAGCGCTCGAAGATCCGGTCGACGTCGTTCGGGGCGATGCCGATGCCCTGGTCGGCCACCGCGATCTCGACGTGTTCGTCGGTGGCCCGCGTGGTCACCCGGACCGTGGTGTCCTCGGCCGAGTAGGTGACCGCGTTCTCCACCAGGTTGGCCACCGCGGTGGCGAGCTGGCTGTCACTCCCGTACGCGGTCAGGCCCCGCTGCCCGGCCATGACGATCTCCACCCGGCGGGCGGTGGCCGCGGTGCGGGTCCGGTCGACCACCTCGGCGAGCACCCAGTCCAGCGAGACCGGCTCGGGTGGGGGCTGGGGTTCGGCGCCCTGGAGCCGGGTCAGCTCCAGCAGCTCCTGCACCAGCCGGCCGAGCCGGGTCGACTCGTGCTGGATCCGCTCGGCGAACCGCCGCGCGGCGATCAGGTCCTCGGACAGGCCGGGCCCGTCGTCGACAGCCGGCTCGGTGGCGTCCACCAGCGCCTCGGCGAGCAGTTGGAGCGCGCCGATCGGGGTCTTCAGCTCGTGGCTCACGTTGGCCACGAAGTCGCGGCGGACCCGGGCCAGGCGGTGCGACTCGGTGACGTCGACCGCCTCGATCGAGATGAAACCGGCGCCGAGTCCCATGGCCCGCAGGTGCACGCCGAGCGGGTTGTCACCGGCGCTGTCGCGACCTCGGGGCAGGTCCAGCTCGATCTCGCGACGCACGCCCGTGCGGCGGACCTGACCGGCCAGCGTACGGATCAGCGGGTGCGCCGCGATCGAGCCCGGGGCCGCCCCGGCCCGGAGCAGGCCCATCGCGCGGGCCGCCGGGTTCACCAGCACCGGCACGTCGTTCGGGTCGAGCACCACCACGCCGGCGCGCAACGAGTCGATCGTCTTGCGGCCGAGCCCGGAGAGGCCCCCCTGCGCTTCGTCCGGAATCGTCGGCCTCCCTGCGTCACGGCGGGCGGTCCCGCCGCCCCGCGACGCCCACCGGCGCCGCCACTGTCCCACCGGCCCGGACAGCATCGCCCCGGCGACCAGTCCGGTCACCAGCGCCACGGCCACCGCGATGGCCACTGCCCACTCCACCCGGCGATCGTAGGGTCATTGTTAACCCAGGGATCGGTCAGAAAGGGATGAATCACTCTCGCTTCCGGGAATGTTCACCCACGGGTCCCGCGTCGTTCATCCGCGTTCACCCTGGTGCCGGCCGTCCGGCCTACCGTGGGGCGCGCACCTGCTCATGCCGTACCCGAAGGAAGTGACGATGCGCGACGAGTTCCGGGCCGACCTGCAGATTGTCAGCCAACTGCTGGTGGACATGGCCGAGGCGGTGCGCGCGGCCATGCGGCAGGCCACCAGAGGGCTGCTCACCGCGGACCGCGTGGCGGCCGAGACGGTGATCGCGCGGGACGCCGAGATCGACGATCTCTACCGGCACGTGGAGGAGCGGGTCTGCGACCTGCTCGCGCGGCAGGCCCCGGTCGCCTCCGACCTGCGGGCCATGATCACCGCGTTGCACGTGGCGGCCGACCTGGAGCGGATGGGCGACCTGGCCGACCACGTGGCCAAGACGGCGTTGCGCCGGCACCCCTCCCCCGCGGTGCCGGCCGAGCTGCGGCCGGTCTTCACCGACATGGCCGGTATCGCGGACCGGATGGCCGAGAAGATCGGCGCGGTGCTGGCCAAGCCCGACGCGGACGTCGCCGCCGAACTGGACCGCGACGACGACGCGATGGACGACCTGCACAAGAGCCTGTTCGGCGTGCTGCTCGGCGACGACTGGCCGTACGGGGTGGAGACCGCGATCGACGCGACGCTGCTGGGCCGCTTCTACGAGCGCTTCGCCGACCACGCGGTGAACGCCGGTGAGCACGTGGTCTACCTGATCACCGGCTCGCCGTCGGCCTGACCCACCCGGCCCCGAGCCAAGGAGGGGCCCCTTCTTAACAGGGGAGTGTTAAGAAGGGGCCCCTCCTCTACCGCAAGCGTTAAGAAGGGGCCCCGCCTTACATCAGCGGCCCTGGTTGGCTACCGCGGCGGCAGCCGTTTTGGCTGCGTCGGGGTCCAGGTAGGTGCCGCCTAGCACCTGGGGGCGCAGGTCGGCGTCCAGGTCGTAGCGCAGCGGGATGCCGGTCGGGATGTTCAGCTTGGCGATGGCCTCGTCGGAGATCTGGTCGAGGTGCTTCACCAGGGCGCGCAGCGAGTTGCCGTGCGCCGCCACCAGCACCGTCCGGCCGGCCAGGATGTCCGGCACGATCGAGTCGTACCAGTAGGGCAGCATCCGGTCGACGACGTCCTTGAGGCACTCGGTGCGCGGCATCAGCTCGGTCGGCAGCAGCGCGTACCGGGGGTCGCCGACCTGCGACCACTCGTCGTTGTCGTCGATCGGCGGCGGCGGCGTGTCGTACGACCGGCGCCAGAGCATGAACTGCTCCTCGCCGTACTCGTCCAGGGTCTGCTTCTTGTCCTTGCCCTGGAGCGCGCCGTAGTGGCGCTCGTTGAGCCGCCAGGACCGGCGTACCGCGATCCAGTGCCGGTCGGCGGCGTTCAGCGCCAGCTCGGAGGTACGGATCGCCCGGCGCAGCAGGCTGGTGTGCACCACGTCCGGCAGCAGGTCGTGCTCACGGAGCAGTTCGCCGCCGCGCCGCGCCTCGGTCTCGCCCTTCTCGGTCAGGTCGACGTCCACCCAGCCGGTGAAGAGGTTCTTGGCGTTCCAGTCGCTCTCGCCGTGCCGCAGCAGGACCAGCGTCCCGATGGTGGGCCCTTCGCTCGCAGTCATGCGGATCATCCTGCCGTACCGGCCCGATGGACACGCGGGGACCTGTGGTGACGACCACCACGTGGAAATGCGGGTGACCGGCGTTCCGGCAGGCCACTAGGTTGTAAGGCATCTGCGTTTGATCGGTCATTACCAACGGGGGCGTCGGGGATGCGGACGGTACAGGGCTGGTTCCGGGACACGGCGGGCGGCTTGCCGCGTTCCTTCTGGTACCTCTGGACCGGCACGCTGATCAACCGGCTCGGCTCGTTCGTGCTGATCTTCCTCGCCATCTACCTGACCCGGGAGCGCGGCTTCTCGGCGGTCCAGGCCGGCCTGGTGATCGGCCTCTGGGGCGTCGGTGGCGCGATCGGCACCACCATCGGCGGCATGCTCACCGACCGCTGGGGGCGGCGGCCCACGCTGCTCACCGCGCACCTCGGCGCGGCCACCATGATGGTCGGGCTCGGCCTGGCCCGCCCGCTCTGGGCGGTGGCCGCGGGCGCGCTGCTGCTCGGCCTGTTCGCCGAGGCGGCCCGCCCGGCGTTCGGCGCGATGATGGTCGACGTGGTGCCGGAGAAGGACCGGCTCCGCGCGTTCTCGCTCAACTACTGGGCGATCAACCTCGGCTTCGCCTGCGCCGCCGTGCTGGCCGGCCTCGCCGCCCAGGCCGGGTACCTGCTGCTCTTCCTGGTGGACGCGACCACCACGGTGGTCACCGCGCTGATCATCTTCACCCGGGTCAAGGAGACCCGGGTCGCGCCGACGGTCGTGGTCGCCAAGGGCGCGGCGGTTCCGGCCGGCGCGCTGCGCACCATCCTCCGGGACCGGGTCTTCCTCGGCTTCGTGGCGCTCAACCTGTTCGCCGCGCTGGTCTTCCTCCAGCACATCTCGATGCTGCCGATCGCCATGGGCGACTCCGGGCTCAGCCCGGCCACCTACGGCTCGGTGATCGCGCTCAACGGGGTGCTCATCGTGGTCGGGCAACTCTTCGTGCCCCGGCTCATCTCCGGCCGCAGCCGGTCGCACGTGCTGGCGTTGTCCGCGCTGATCATGGGCGTCGGGTTCGGGCTGACCGCGTTCGCGGACACGGTCTGGCTCTACGGCCTCACGGTGCTCATCTGGACGCTCGGCGAGATGCTCAACTCGCCGTCCAACGCCACGCTGATCGCGGAGCTGTCGCCGGCCGCGCTGCGCGGGCGCTACCAGGGCGTGTTCTCCCTCTCCTGGCAACTCGCCGGCGCCAGCGCGCCGATCCTCGGCGGCCTGCTCCGGGAACAGGCCGGCAACACCGCGCTGTGGCTGGCCTGCGCCGCGATCGGCGCGCTGACCGCGATCACCCACCTGGTCTCCGGCCCCGCCCGGGAACGGCGGGCCGCCCAGCTCCGCGCCGCCGGCAGCCCGGTCGCACCGGTCACCCTCACCCGCACCCCGGCGCCGCAGTCGGCCGAGGCCGCGGCGGCGTCCCCCGCCGCGCCGGTCCGGGCCGGTTCCTGAGTACGCCCGCGCGCGCCCGCCGCCGACGCGGTCGCTACCGTGTCGGAAGGGATCAGTAAGGAAACCTTCCTGGAGGACGGGTGCGCGGCCTACGGCGCTGGTGGGACGACACGGCCGGCGGGCTGCCCGCCACCTTCTGGTACCTCTGGTCCGGCCTGCTGATCAACCGGGCCGGCGCGTTCGCGCTGCTGTTCCTGTCGCTCTACCTCACCGCCGCGCGGGGCGCCTCGCCGTCGCTGGCCGGGCTCGTCGTCGGCGCCTACGGGATCGGCGGCGCGGTCGGCACGCTGCTCGGCGGCGTACTGGCCGACCGGTGGGGCCGGCGGGCCACCCTGCTCGCCGCCCACCTCGCCGCCGCCGGGCTGATGGCCGCGCTGGCGTTCAGCCGGCACCTGGCGGTGATCGCCGTGCTGGCCACGCTGGTCGGGGTGGCGCACTCGATGCCGAGCCCCGCGTTCGTGGCGGCCATCGTGGACGTGGTGCCGGAGGCCCGCCGGTCCCGCGCGTTCAACCTCCAGTTCTGGGCGTTCAACCTGGGCATGGCGGTCGCCTCGCTGCTGGCCGGGGTGCTCGCCGAGGCGAGTTTCCGGGCGCTGTTCCTGGTCGACGCCGGGGCCACCCTGGCGGCTGCGGTGGTCATCGCGCTCAAGGTGCCGGAGACGCTGCGCCACCGTCCGGCGGTGACCCCGGAGGCGGTGGTGGGGCGGCGACCCGGGCTGCACACCGCGCTGACCGACCGCACCTTCCTCGCCTTCGTCGCGCTGACGTTCCTGCTGGCGGTGCTGACCATGCAGACGTCGACGATCATGCCGTTGGCGATGCGTGCGGACGGACTGCGCCCGTCCGCGTACGGACTGGTGGTGGCGCTCGGCGGGGCGCTGATCGTGGCCGGGCAGCTCTTCGTGCCACGGCTGATCGAGCCGTACCGGCGCTCGACCGTGCTGGCCGTCTCGACCGGGCTGATGGCGCTCGGCTTCGGCACGCTGACCGTCGCCGACGGGCTGCCGCTCTATCTGGGGGCGGCGGTGGTCTGGACCGCCGGGCAGATGCTCGCCGCGCCACCGAACGCGCAGATCAACGCGGATCTCGCGCCACCGGAGCTGCGCGCCCGTTACCAGTCGGTGTTCTATCTGACGTTCCCGGCGGCGTCCTTCGTGGCGCCGGCGCTCGGCGGGCTCAGCCTGGAGCGGCTCGGCGACCGGCACTGGCTGGTGGTGGGCGGGCTGGGCCTGCTGGCCGCCGCCGGCCACCTGATCGCCGGGCCGCCACGGGAGCGCCGGGTCGCCGCACTGCGGGCCGCGTCCCGACCGGCGGAGACGATCCGCCGGTGAGAACGGCCGAGCGCCCATCCCGACCCCCGTCGAGATGGGCGCTCGCACCGTACGCCCGGCGGCGGCGGGCGACACTCACCCCCGTAAGCGTCGCCCGCTCGCGCCGCCGGTTTCCCCGGGCGGCACCGTCCCCCAACGGTGTGCTCCGCCCGATCTTCGCGTCGCGCCTGCGCGGATCTGATCGATCCGCCGCTCCCCCGAACGAAAACAAGCGGGACGCGGTGCAATAAAGTTAGTTCGCCCGGATTCCGGATTCAACCCGGATCGCTGTCTTACCCGTCACAGCATCCGTGTCGGGAATCCGGCTGTCCCTGCTGCGGCCTCCCGGGGTGGCCAACACGCGGATTCCCGCCGGCCATTCCCGTAAACCTCAACCGTCCTCGCGATTCGGGTTCTCGGTACGGAAGAAGTTGCTCTGCCGGCCGTCGCGCATCTGCTCCTGGTAGATCAGATTGAGCCGCCGTGAGTCGAACGTCCGGAACCAGGCGTCCCAGGTGATCTCCCGGAGCCGGCTGCTCTCCCGGTAACCCGGCAGGTTGAACGTCAACACGCCGGGCCGGTCGCCCCGCTCGGTGCCGGCGATGGTGGCCGGTTTCGCACCCCGGGCCCGTGCCCAACGCTGGATCACCTCGTGGTTGCGGGTCACCAGGCTCCGCCCCGGGCGCTCCGGACGATCCGCGAGAGACATGATGAGCTGGGACGATCCGATCGACCGGCTGGACGCCGGCCCGCGCGTCAGCGCGGCCTGCGCCCGCGCGGGTGCCGCCTTACGCGCCGACGCCGCCTTCGCGCGGGACGGTGCTGCCTTCGCCCGAGCGGGTGCTGCCTTCGCGCGAGCGGGTGCTGCCTTCGCGCGAGCGGGCGCTGCCTTCGCGCGGGAGGCGGTCGCCTTCGCGCGGGAGGCGGTCGCCTTCGCGCGGGCGGGGGCCGCCTTGCGCGTACCCGTCGCCTTGGCCCGGGCGCCGGTGGCCCGGGTGGCCGGCGCGGCCTTGGCCGCGGACGTGGCCTTCCGGCGGGCCGGCGTGGTCTTCCGGGCGGCGGTCTTCTTCGCCGCCGCCGGCCGACCGGCCGGGCCGGTGCTCCGCCGGGCCGCGCCGCCGCGCCCCTCCGCGCGCATGGTGCGCGCGAGCGTCTTCACCAACTCCGGCTTGCGCAGCGTGGAGGTCCCGGAGACCCCGCGCCGGCGGAGCTGGCCCCGGATGTCGTCGACCTTCATCCGGGAGATCTCGGATTCCGACACCTGCGGGGTGTTCGGCGTCCGGTTACCGGTGTGCCGCTTGGTCCGGGTCGCGGTCGTGCCGCGACCTGAGCTGTTGCGCTGAGCCATGGGACACGCTCCTCGACAGTCCGTCCTCGGCGCGCGGCGGGTCCCGATGCTCCGCACCGCGCGAGGCGGCATACCCGTCAGGCGGGGCCTGAACCTCCGGCGGCCGGGCCGGCCGGGGTCGACGGCTCGAAGAGGTGGGCGAACGCGGCCAGGTTGGCGGTCGACTCGCCGCGCTTCACCCGCCACTCCCACTCCCGGCGGATGGCGGTCCCGAAGCCGATCTCCAGCATGCTGTCGAACGACTCGTCGGCATAGGTCAGCACGGAGCCGAACAGGCGGTCCAGCTCGTCGGCGTCGAGCCCGGCCAGGTTGACCCGGCCGGTCAGGTAGACGTCGCCGACCGCGTCGATGGAGAACGAGACGCCGTACATCCGCGCGTTGCGCTGCAACAGCCAGGCCCACAGCTCCTCGCGGCGCTCGTCGGGCTGGCGCATCACGAACGCCTCGATCCGCAACGCGTGCTCGCCGACGATCAGGTTGCAGATCGTCTTGAGCTTGTGCGTGCCCGGCAGGGTCACCGCGTACGACGCCTCGCCGGTGGACTCCCACTCCAGCTCGCGCTCCGCGCAGACGGCCTCGATCAGCGCGGAGACCTCACTCGTACGGCTCATCGCGTCCACTCTACGGTCGGCCGGGCCTCCTCGCCCGACGGGCGGTCACCAGGAGCAGCTCAGCGCCGGGTCGCCGAGTCGGCCGGCCAGCCGGGCCCGGTGCTCGGTGATCGCCTCCCCGTAGACCGCGAGCAGCCCGGAGACGGTCCGGTGCCAGGAGAAGTCGCGGGCGTGCCGCTCGGCGCCCCGGGCCAGCACGGCGCGCCGGCTCCGCTCGGGCAGCAGGCGGGCCAGGGCGTCGGCCCAGTCGACCGGGTCGTGCCCGTCGATGAGCATCCCGCTGACGCCGTCGCGTACCGCGGTGACCAGTCCGCCCACGGCGGCGGCCAGCACCGGCGTGCCGCAGGCCTGCGCCTCCAGCGCGACCAGCCCGAACGACTCGTTGTGCGACGGCACCGCGACCAGGTCGGCGGCGCGGTAGAGCGCGGGCAGGTCGTCGCCGGTCCGCGGCGGGAGGAAGCGGACCCGGTCGGCCACGCCGAGCGAGTGGGCCAACTCGATCAGCGCGGTGGGCCGGTCCAGCCCGCTGCCGCTGGGGCCGCCACAGATCACCACCGTCAGCTCGTCGGCGAGTGCCGGGTCCCGTTCGCGCAGCGCGGCGACGGCGCGGACCAGCACGTCCGGGGCCTTGAGCGGCTGGATACGGCCGACGAACGCGACCACGTAGCCGTCGACCGGCAGACCGAGCCGGCGGCGGGCAGCCCGGTTCGCGGCCTCCCGGTCACCGGCGGCCGGGCGGAACCGGTCCAGGTCCACGCCGGGCTCCACCACGGCCACCCGGTCGGGGTCGGCGGCGTACCTGTCGAGCAGGTCGCGGGCCTCCACCCGGGTGTTGGCGACGAGCCGGTCCGCCTCGGCGACCACCTGCTCCTCGCCGATCACCCGGGCCTTCGGCTCCGGCCGGTCCCCGGCCGCGAGCCGGGCGTTCTTGACCTTGGCGAGGGTGTGCGCGGAGTGCACCAGCGGGACGCCCCAGCGCTCCTTGGCCAGCCAGCCGACCTGGCCGGAGAGCCAGTAGTGCGAGTGGATCAGGTCGTAGTGGCCGGGCGGGCGGGCCGCCTCGGCACGCAGCACGCCGGCGGTGAACGCGCAGAGCTGCCCGGGCAGCTCCTCCTTGGTCAGCCCCTCCAACGGCCCGGCGGTGACGTGCCGGACGGTCACCCCGGGCGCCATCTCGACCACCGGGGGCAGGTCACCGGCGGTGGCCCGGGTGAAGATCTCCACCTCGACGTCGGCCTCGGCCAGCCGCCGGGCGACCTCCAGGATGTAGACGTTCATGCCGCCCGCGTCGCCCGTGCCGGGCTGGTGCAGCGGCGAGGTGTGTACCGACAGGGTGGCGATGCGACGTGGCCGGGGCCACGGCAGGGCACCTCGCTGACGACCGACACCGGTGTGCACATCCGCCACGTCCGCTCCCTCTGTCACGGTTGATGCCGTCCCGCACGACCGGCGCCTCTCGGTCAACCCGTACGCCGGGTGTCATCTTCCCCATCGGGGTTCGGAAATGCCTGTCGCGGGTTCCCGGGCGTGACGGACCTCATCACGTCGCGGGCCGCGACGGCGGGAGAGAATGACCGGATGACCTCAGTCGCCATCGTCACCGGAGCGTCCAGCGGGATCGGCGCGGCCACCGCCCGCCGGCTGGCCGCCGAGGGTTTCCACGTGCTGGCCGCGGCGCGGCGTACCGACCGGCTGGCCGCGCTGGTCGCCGAGATCGAGGCGGCCGGCGGCGCGGCCACCACGGTGGCCTGCGACGTGACCTCGGACGAATCCGTCGCCGGCCTGGCCGCCGCCGCGGACGCCGCGCCCGGGCCGGTCACGCTGCTGGTGAACAACGCCGGCGGCGCGCGCGGCCTGGACCCGGTCGAGACCGCCGACGTCGGCGACTGGCAGTGGATGTACGACGTCAACGTGCTCGGCACGCTGCGGGTCACCAAGGCGCTCCTGCCCGCGCTGGAACGCTCCGGCGCCGGCACCGTGGTGATCGTCAGCTCGACCGCCGGGCACGTCGTCTACGAGGGCGGTGGTGGCTACACGGCGGCCAAGCACGCGCAGACCGCGATCGCCTGCACGCTCCGCCTGGAGTTGTGCGGCCGGCCGGTCCGGGTGGTCGAGATCGACCCGGGCATGGTGCGGACCGAGGAGTTCGGCCTGGTGCGGTTCGACGGTGACGCGGCGCGCGCCGAGGCGGTCTACGCCGGGGTGGCCGAGCCGCTTGTCGCCGACGACGTGGCCGACTGCGTCGCCTGGTGTGCCACCCGCCCGCACCACGTCAACGTCGACCGGCTCGTGGTCCGCCCGCTGGCCCAGGCCGCGCAGCACAAGGTGCACCGGGTCTAGCGTGAAGCGCGAGGAGTGAGCCGGGTCTGCGAGCCGCGCAGCCGCGAACCGGGGAGGCGCTGATGAAGCCCCTGGGCGTCGTCACCCGGGGCACGACGAACCCGAACCGGCTCCGGCGGGTGGACAACTGGATCGTCGGGGCCTGCGGCGACGCGCTCCGCGCCGCCGCCGACCCGCTCGTGGTGGACCTCGGCTACGGCGCCACCCCGGTCACCCCGGTCGAGCTGCGGGCCCGGCTCGCGGCCGGCGTCCGCGCGGACGTGCGGGTGGTCGGGCTGGAGATCGATCCGGTACGCGTGGCCGCCGCCCAGCCGGCCGCGGACCCGCCCGGGCTGACGTTCGCCCGGGGCGGCTTCGAGTTGGCCGGGTTGCGTCCCGCCCTGGTGCGGGCGTGCAACGTGCTGCGCCAGTACGACGAGAGCGAGGTCGCCGACGCCTGGCGCACGATCACCGGGCAGCTCGCGCCGGGCGGGCTGCTGGTCGAGGGGACCTGCGACGAGTTGGGCCGGCTCGGCGCCTGGGTGCTGCTGGACGCCACCGGCCCGCGCACGCTCACGCTGGCCGCGAAGCTGACCACGCTGGAGAGCCCGGCGACGCTCGCCGAGCGGCTGCCGAAGGCGCTGATCCACCGCAACGTGCCGGGTGAGCGCGTGCACGAGCTGTTCGGCGCGCTGGCGCACGCCTGGCGCTCGGCCGCCGGCTACGCCCCGTTCGGCCCCCGCCAGCGCTGGCTGCGCACCGTGGCCGCCCTGAAGGAGGCCGGCTGGCCCGTCCAGGATCGCCCCCGAGCCTGGCGCCACGGCTACCTGACCCTCCCCTGGCCCGCCATCGCCCCCACCTGACCCACCCCACCCGGCCTTACCCCACCCCACCCCACCCCGCTTCACCCCACCTCACCCCACCTCACCCCACCTCACCCCGCCCCCGCGATCTTGCAGTTACGGCCCTCGGGATGCGGCATTGGCGATGATTGTCCGGGCCGAAAGTGCAAGATCGACGGGCGGAGGGGGCGGGGTGGGGACGGGTGGGGGCGGGGTGGGGACGGGGGGACGGGGTTAGAGGGTGCAGTTGATCAGGACGGGCTCGGGGTGGAGGGGGACGCCGAAGCGGGCGTGCACGCCGTCGCGGATCTCCCGGGCCAGTGCCACCAGCGCGGCGGTGCTGGCGGTGCCGGACCGGTTGGTGAGCGCCAACGTGTGCTTGGTGGAGATGGCGACGCCCTCCGGGCCGGCGTACCCCTTGCCGAAGCCGGCCTGCTCGATCAACCAGGCCGCGCTGATCTTCACCACGTCACCGGCGCCCGGCCAGGCCGGCGGCTCACCCACGCCCAGGCCGGCCGCGCGCCCCCGGAGCAGCTCGTACGCCTCGCGGTCGAGCACCGGGTTGGTGAAGAACGAGCCGACCGACCAGGTGTCCGGGTCGGCCGCGTCGAGCACCATGCCCTTGCCGGCCCGCAGTCGACGCACGGTGGCCCGGGTGTCGGCCAGTGGCGCTGGGTCCCCCACCTCGACGCCGAGCGCGCGGGCCAGCTCGGCGTAGCGGATCGGGGCGGACAGCGGCGAACGGGTGAGCCGGAAGTCGACCGAGAGCACCACCCAGCGGTCGCTGTACTTGAAGATGCTGCCCCGGTAGGCGAACCCGCAGTCGGCCGCCGGGATGCGGACCACCTCGCGGTGCGCGCGGTCGTACGCCTCGACCGCGACGATCGTGTCGGCGACCTCCTGGCCGTACGCGCCGACGTTCTGGATCGGCGTCGCGCCGGTCGAGCCGGGGATGCCGGAGAGGCACTCCAGGCCGGCCCAGCCGCGCTCGACGGTGGCCGCGACCAGCTCGTCCCACGGCTCGCCGGCGGCGACGCGTACCGTGACGGTGTCGCCGTGCTCGGCGACGACCGTGAGGCCCCGGGAGCGGACGAGCACGACGGTGCCGGGGAAGCCCTGGTCGCCGATCACCACGTTGCTGCCGCCGGCCAGCACCAGGACGGCCTGGTCGCGGGCCTCCGCCGCGCGCACCTTCGCCACCAGATCGGCGGCGTCGCCGGCGATCTCCAGCCGCCCGGCCGGGCCGCCGAGCCGCAGCGTGGTGTAGCGCGCCAGGCTGGCCGGATCGGTCGGCCCGGCGGCGGTCGTCGGTTCGGCGTAGACGTCTGGCACGCCTTTCACCCTAGGCTGAGGGGTAGCCGTGGCACCCACTGGTGGCTCGGTCACCCCCGGGAGGATGGCGATGAGCAGACTGCACCACACGAAGGACTTCTGGATCGGCGCGTTGCGGACGGAGGGGCCCGCGTTCGCCACGGCGGTGGCGGAGGCGCCTCCCGAGACACCCGTGCTGTCCTGTCCCGGCTGGACGGTCACCGATCTCGCCCATCACCTGAGCCGCGCCTACCTCTGGGTGGGCACGGTGCTGACCGCCGGTGGCACCGCCCGTCCGGAGCGGCACGAGGTGGAGCCGCCGGCCGGTCTCACCCCGGCCCAGTGGTACGCCCAGGAGTACGAGCGGCTGACCGCGCTCCTGGAGGGGCTGGACCCGGAGGCGCCGGCGTGGAACTTCGCGCCCCAGCCGAAGAAGGCCGGTTTCTGGCCGCGCCGGGTGGCGCACGAGACGGCCGTGCACCGCTGGGACGCCCAGCTCGCCATCGGCGCGGGGGACCCGATCGAGGCCAAGCTCGCGTCCGACGGCGTGAGCGAGGTGCTGGACACCTGGCTGCCGGCGGGCCGGCGGGTGCGGTCCGGCCAGTGGCACGGGGTGGTCCAGTTGACCGCCACCGACGCCGCGCAGGAGTGGTACCTGCGGTTGCGGGGTGAGGGGGTCGCTCTGCTGGACACCGCGACGATCCTGGACCACGACGACCACCGGGCCCGGGCGCAGGTGACCGGCACGGCAAGTGACCTGCTGCTGGCGCTGATGGGCCGGATCAGCTTCGACACGCTGGGCGTGGCCGGTGACCGCACCCTGTTGGACGGGCTGCGGGTGGGCTGACCGAGGCTGCGATACCGGGCGGAGAGGGGCGGGATCGACCCTCTCCGCTTTTTTCGGGCAGTAAGAGAGCGCTCTCTTGACAGGATCGAGGGCATCGACCACGCTCTCGTGAGAGCGCTCTCTTAGTACCGGAACCGCCCTCCACCACCAGTTACGACCCCGAGAGGTCAGGACAGCATGCTCACCTTCACGCGCCGTCGACTGGCGGCGGTGGCCCTCGTCGCCGCCACCGCACTGCTCGGCACCACCGGCTGCGGCGGCGGCGACGAGCCCGCCGCCGACGGGCCGGTCACGCTCACCGTCGACGTCTTCGGCCAGTTCGGCTACGCGGACCTCTACCAGGAGTACATGGCCAGCCACCCCGACGTGAAGATCGTCGAGCGGGGCACCGGCAGCAACCTCGACGAGTACTCGCCGAAGCTCACCCAGTGGCTCGCCGCCGGCAAGGGCGCCGGCGACGTGGTCGCCATCGAGGAGGGGCTGCTGGTCGAGTACAAGGCCAACCCGCAGAACTTCGTGAACCTGCTCGACCACGGCGCGGCCGACCTGAAGGGCAACTTCCTCGACTGGAAGTGGAACCAGGGGCTCACCGCCGACGGCAAGCAGCTCATCGGTCTCGGCACCGACGTCGGCGGTATGGCCATGTGCTACCGCAAGGACCTGTTCGCCAAGGCCGGCCTGCCCACCGACCGGGAGGCCGTGTCCAAGCTCTGGCCCACCTGGCAGGACTACGTCAAGGTCGGCGAGCAGTTCACCGCGAAGAAGACCGGCGCTTCGTTCCTCGACGCCGCGACGAACACGTTCAACACCATCCTGCTCCAGACCGCCGGCAACACCAGCGGCTACAGCTACTACGACACCAGCAACAACCTGGTCGTGGGCAGCAACCCGGCGGTACGGCAGGCGTACGACACCACAATGGACATCATCGACTCCGGCCTCTCCGGCAGGTACGGCTCCTGGTCCGAGGAGTGGGTCTCCGCGTTCAAGCAGTCGAAGTTCGCCACCATCGCCTGCCCCGCGTGGATGACCGGCGTGATCGAGGGCAACGCCGGCCCGGCCGCCAAGGGCAAGTGGGACATCGCCCAGATCCCCGGTAACGGCGGCAACTGGGGCGGCTCCTTCCTCGCCGTGCCGAAGCAGAGCAAGCACCAGGCCGAGGCGATCGAGCTGGCCAAGTTCCTGACCAGCGCCAAGGGTCAGATCGGCGCGTTCAAGCTCAAGGGCCCGCTGCCCTCGTCCCCGCAGGCGCTGGCCGACCCGGCGATCGTCGACTCGAAGAACGCCTACTTCTCCGAGGCCCCGGTCGGCAAGATCTTCGCCGAGGGCGCCAAGAACCTGAAGCCGGTCTACATGGGCCCGAAGAACCAGGCCGTCCGCACCGAGGTGGAGAACGCCGTGCGCACCGTGGAGCTGGGCAAGCGCTCCCCCCAGCAGGGCTGGACCGACGCCGTCGCCAACGCCGAGAAGGCCGCCGCCAAGTAACCCGAGCAGCACGTGCGGGCGGTCCCGGCGACGGGTGCCGCCCGCACGGCGGAAAGGAATACCGGGTCATGGCAGTCCAGCTCGACGCCCGCCCGCCGGTCACACCGGCCCCCCGGCACAGCCGTCCCGTCCGGGGCGCCCGGCTCAGCCGGTTCGACACGAAATACTCGCCGTACCTGTACATCGCCCCGTTCTTCCTGCTGTTCGGCGTCTTCGGGGCGTACCCGCTGGCGTACACGTTCTGGGTCTCGCTGCACGACTGGGACCTGCTCGGCGCGGAGCACCCGTTCATCGGCCTCGACAACTACAGCCAGCTCCTCGCCGACCCGGACTTCTGGCACTCCGTGGTCAACACGCTGGGCATCTTCGTCATCTCCACGGTCCCGCAACTGCTGGCCGCGCTCTGGCTGGCCAACCTGCTCAACCGCCAGCTCCGAGCCCGCACCACGTGGCGGATGGCGGTGCTGGTCCCGAACGTCACCTCGACCGCCGCGGTGGCGATCGTGTTCGCGGTGCTGTTCGGCCGCGAGTTCGGCATGATCAACTGGCTGCTCGACCACGTCGGCGTGAGCGCGATCGACTGGAAGGCGAACAGGTTCGCCGCCTGGGTCGCCATCTCCACCATGGTCGACTGGCGGTGGACCGGCTACAACGCGCTGATCTTCCTGGCCGCCATGCAGGCCATCCCGCGCGACCTGTACGAGTCGGCGTCGATCGACGGCGCCGGCCGGGCCCGGCAGTTCTGGTCCATCACCGTGCCGCTGCTCAAGCCCACCATCATCTTCGCGGTCATCATCTCCACCATCGGCGGCCTGCAACTCTTCACCGAGCCGCGGATGTTCAACTCCGGCACCAACGCGATCCGCGGCGGGCCGCTGCGCGAGTCGCAGACCGTGACCATGTACATGTTCGAGAACGCGTTCGCGCCGCACTACAACTTCGGTTACGGGTCCGCCATCGCCTGGCTGCTCTTCGCGCTGATCGCGGTGGTCGCGGCGATCAACGTCCTGCTCCTGCGCCGGCTCGGCGGCGGCTCCCGCAAGGAGGTCTCCCGATGACCCGCGTCTGGTCGGCCAGCCGGCTCACCTATCTGGCCCTGGGGCTGTCGGCCCTGCTGTCGATCTTCCCGATCTACTGGATGTTCGTGGTGGCCAGCCGCACCAGCGACGCCATGGGTCAGGTCCCGCCGCCGCTCACCCCCGGCGGCAACCTGGGCGCCAACATCGCCCGGCTGTTCGACAACACCGACGCGTACTTCCTCACCGGCCTGATCAACTCGACGATCGTGGCCGTCACGGTGACCGTCTCGGTGGTCTTCTTCGCCACGCTGGCCGGGTTCGCGTTCGCCAAACTGCGCTTCCGCGGACGCAACGCGCTGCTGCTGGTCATCGTCGCCACCATGATGGTGCCCACCCAGCTCGGCGTGATCCCGCTCTACCTGCTGATGACGAAACTGAACTGGAACGACCGGCTGCCCGCCGTGATCGTGCCGGCGCTGGTCACCGGCTTCGGCGTGTTCATGATGCGGCAGTACGCCGGCCAGGCGGTCAGCACCGAGCTGATCGAGGCGGCCCGGATGGACGGCTGCAACACCGCCCGGATCTACTGGAACGTGGTGCTGCCCGCGCTGCGCCCGGCCGCCGCCGTGCTCGGCCTGCTCACGTTCATGACCACCTGGAACGACTTCCTGTGGCCGTACGCGGTGCTCAACGACCCGGAGAACCCCACCGTGCAACTGTCGCTGCGGGCCCTCTCCGACGGTTACTACCAGGACATGTCGCAGGTGTTCACCGGCACGGCCATCGCCACGTTGCCGCTGCTGCTGGTCTTCGTCCTGTTCGGCCGCCAGATCATCGGCGGGATCATGGAAGGTGCGGTCAAGGCATGACGGATCTCCGATTTCCCGAGGGCTTCGTCTGGGGCGCGGCCACCGCCGCGTACCAGATCGAGGGCGCCGCCCGCGAGGACGGCCGCGGCCCGTCGGTCTGGGACACCTTCAGCCGTACGCCGGGCGCGGTGCACTCCGGCCACACCGGCGACGTCGCCTGCGACCACTACCACCGGTACGCCGAGGACGTCGCGTTGATGGCCGAGCTGGGGCTGCGCGCGTACCGGTTCTCGGTGGCCTGGCCCCGGATCCAGCCGGACGGCACCGGCCCGGTCGAGCCACGTGGGCTGGACTTCTACGACCGGCTCACCGACGCGCTGCTGGCGCGGGGCATCGACCCGATCGTCACGCTCTACCACTGGGACCTGCCGCAGTCGCTGGAGGACCGGGGCGGCTGGACCGTCCGGGAGACCGCCGAGCACTTCGCCGACTACGCGGTCGCGGTGCACCGCCGCCTCGGCGACCGGGTCCGCACCTGGACCACGCTCAACGAGCCGTGGTGCTCGGCGTACCTCGGCTACGGCAACGGGGTGCACGCGCCGGGCCGGCAGGACGCCGGGGACGCGTTCCGGGCCGTACACCATCTGCTGCTCGGCCACGGCCTGGCCGCGCGGGCGCTGCGCGCGGCCGGCGCGGAGACGCTCGGGATCACGCTCAACCTGGCCGACGTGCAACCGGCCGACGCCGGCAGCGCCGCCGACGCCGAGGCGGTACGGCTCGTCGACGGGCTGCACAACCGGATCTTCCTGGACCCGCTGACCGGCGCCGGCTACCCGGAGGACGTGCTGGCGCACGTCAGCCGGATCGTGGCGACCGACTTCGTGCGGGACGGCGACGAGAAGGTCATCGCCGCGCCGCTGGACCTGCTCGGCCTGAACTACTACTCGCCCACCTACGTCGCCGGGCGGGCGGACGGCGCGGGCGGCAGCGCGTACCCGGGCACCGAGGGCGCGGTCGAGTTCCTGCCGGCGGCCGGGCCGCTCACCGACATGGGCTGGGCCATCGAGCCGGCCGGGCTCACCCGGCTGCTGGAACGGGTGGCCGCCGACCACCCCGGGCTGCCGCTGATGATCACCGAGAACGGCGGCGCGTTCCCGGACGCCACCCGCGACTCCTCGGGCCGGGTGGCCGACGCCGACCGGACCGCCTACCTCGACGGACACCTCCGCGCCGCGCACCGGGCCATCGCCCGCGGGGTCGACCTGCGCGGCTATCTCGTATGGTCGTTGCTGGACAACTTCGAATGGGCCGAGGGTTACCGGAAGCGGTTCGGGATCGTCCACGTCGACTACCTGACCCAGCGGCGCACACCCAAGCAGAGCGCCCGCTGGTACCAGGAGGTGATCGCCCGGAACGGGCTGTGACGAGGTGGTGGTAACGGGGATGACGACGGCACAACGGCCGACCCTGGAGGCGGTGGCCCGGCGGGCCGGCGTCTCCCGGGCCACGGTCTCCCGGGTGGTCAACGGCTCGACCACGGTCGCCGAGTCGATCCAACAGGCGGTCCGCCGGGCGGTCGAGGAACTCGGGTACGTCCCGAACCTCGCCGCCCGCAGCCTGGTCACCCAGCGCACCGACTCGGTCGCGCTGGTCATGCCGGAGGCGGCCACCCGGGTCTTCTCCGACGACCAGGTCTTCCCCGGCATCATCCGGGGCGCCGCCCAGGAGCTGGAGGCAGCCGACAAGCAGCTCGTGCTGATGCTGGCCGGCTCGCCGGCCGGGCACGAACGCGTCGAGCGGTACACCACCGGGCGGCACGTCGACGGCGTGCTCTTCGCCTCGCTGCACGGCGAGGACCCGCTGCCCGGCCGGCTCGCCCGGCTCGGCATCCCGGTGGTGTGCAGCGGCCGGCCGCTCGACGGCGCCGACGTGCCGTACGTCGACGTGGACCACGAGGGCGGCGTGACCCGGGCGGTGGAGCACCTGATCGCCACCGGCCGGCGGCGGATCGCCACCATCGCCGGCCCGCAGGACATGGTCGCCGGCATCGAGCGGCTGATCGGCTACCGCACCGCGCTCACCGCCGCCGGGCTGCCGGAGCTGGTCGCGTACGGCGACTTCACCCGGGAGTCCGGCACCGCCGCGATGCGCGCACTGCTCGCCGCCGACCCGGAGCTGGACGCGGTGTTCGCCGCCTCCGACCTGATGGCGCACGCCGCCCTGCGGGCCCTGCGTGAGGCCGGGCGACGGGTGCCCGAGGACGTCGCGGTGATCGGGTTCGACGACATCGAGACGGCCGCCTACACCGAGCCGCCGCTGACCACCGTGCGACAACCGATAGTGGAGCTGGGCCGGGCGATGACCCGGCAGCTCCTGCGCATCGCCGCCGGCGAGCACGTCGAGCAGGCGCTGATGCTCCCCACGGAGCTCATCCTCCGCGACTCCGCGTAAGGCGGGGCCCCCTGTTAACGCATTCCGCATAGCAGGGGGCCCCGCTTAACAAACCGGTCGCGGCGTCGACGCGGGATGGCTAGCGTCG
Source organism: Micromonospora sp. NPDC049201 (assembly GCF_055586805.1). NCBI lineage: Bacteria > Bacillati > Actinomycetota > Actinomycetes > Micromonosporales > Micromonosporaceae > Micromonospora > Micromonospora sp. NPDC049201. Next base: position 380,089 of record NZ_JBVJHM010000002.1, read on the forward strand.
CCCGGATGAGTGAAGCCCTGATCCGGCCCGCCCGCGTCGACGACGCGCCCGCCGTGGTGGCGCTGCGCGCGCTGGTCTTCCCCTACCTGGTACGCGGCGTCGAGTCGACCCGCCGGATGATCGGCCAGCCGCCGCCCGGCGAGGACTGGGCGGCCTGGGTCGCCGAGGCGGACGGACAGGTGGTCGGCTGGACGTCGGCGTACCGCAACACGCAGACCTCGACGCCCGGGGTCGGTGAGATCTCCACGCTGCACGTCCACCCGGGCCATCGCGGCCGGGGCACCGGCACCGCGCTGCTCGACACCGCGCTCGACCATCTGCGGACGCTCGGGTCGACCCGGGTCCTCACCCACGCCCGCGCCGAGTCGCTCCCGTTCGCGCAGCGGCACGGCTTCACGCCCAGCCGGGAACTGCGCTACTCCGCGCTCGACCTCGACCCGACCCCACCGGCGCCGGAGCCGCCGCCGGGCGTACGGCTGCTGCCGACCGCCGGGCTCGACCCGCGCCGGGTCCATCGGGTGGACTCCGAGTCGGCCCGCGACGAACCGGGTGACGTGCCGACGGACGCGCTCGGCTACGACCTGTGGCTCCACGAGTGCTGGGAGAACCTCGGGCTGGACCGGGAGGCCAGCACCGTCGCCGAGATCGACGGCGAACTGGTCGCGGTGAGCCTGGTGAAGCGCGACGGCGACCGGATGTGGTCGGACTTCACCGGCACGCTGCCCGCGTACCGGGGTCGGGGGTTGGCCCGGCTGACCAAGCAGGCCGCGCTGCACGCCGCCGCCGCGCGCGGGGTGCGGGCCGCCTACACCTCCAACGACGAGGCGAACGCGCCGATGCTGGCCATCAACGCGGCGCTCGGCTACCGGCCGGTCGACAGCCAGTGGTCGTGCCGACGCACGCTCACCTGAACCGCCCGGCGAAGCGGTAGCCGTGCCGGCGCACGCTCAGCGTCCTGCCGGCGCACGCTCAGCCTCCTGCCGGCGCACCCTCAGCGTCCTGCCGGCGCACGCTCAGCGTCCTGCCGGCGCACCCTCAGCTCAGTGCCCGGCGGCGACCCGCGCCGCGGTCGCGTACGCGTCGGCGCCGAACAGCACCAGCCGGGCCTCGACCAGGTGCGTCGGGTCGGCCGCGTGCAACACGGTCAACGCCTGCGCGACCGCGTCCTCGGCCGGCCAGCCGTAGATCCCGGCGGAGATCAGCGGGAACGCGACGGTCAGCGCGCCCAGTTCGTCGGCGACGCGCAGGCTGTTGGCGTAGCAGTCGCGCAGCAACGCCGAGCGGTCCTCGCGCGGCGAGAAGACCGGACCGACGGTGTGCACCACCCAGCGCGCCGGCAGGTCGCCGGCCGTGGTGGCGACCGCCTGCCCGGTCGGCAGCCCTCGCCCGTAGCGGGAGGCGCGCAGCGCCTCGCACTCGGCCAGGATCGCCGGCCCGCCGCGCCGGTGGATCGCGCCGTCCACGCCCCCGCCGCCGAGCAGCGACGAGTTCGCCGCGTTGACGATCGCGTCGACCTGCTGGGCGGTGATGTCGCCCTGGATCAGCACCGTGTCCATGGTGTCAGCGCTCCTCGTTCATGGTGTCAGCGCTCCTCGACGTGCTGGCCGAGCGACCGGCGGGTCAGCAGGGCGGCCCCGGCGACGGCGGCCGGCATGACCAGCACCGCGCCGAGCGGGATCAGGAAACACAGGAAGACCGCCACCCCGAAGCCCAGCGCGGTCGGCCGGTCCGCCCGTAGCTTCGACCGCCGGTCCGGCAGCCGCATGCCGCGCCGCTGGAACGGCGCGCCGACCAGCTCCAGCGCCAGGAACCAGCCGCCGACCAGGGCGCCGACCACCGGCACCACCGTCTGCCCCACCAACGGGATGAAACCGGCCACGAACAGGGGTACGCCGACCAGCGCGGAGATGGCCACCAGGCGCAGCGAGTCGGCGATGCTGCGCCGCATCGAGGCCCAGAACGGCACCTCCACCATGCCCGGGGTGCCGCCGAGCCGGTCCTCGACCCGCTCGGAGATGGCCTCGTAGAACGGGTCGCCGACGGCCAGCGTGACAGCGGTGAACGTGAGCACCCCGACCAGTGCGGCCACCCCGACGACGGCCAGCCCGGCGGCGACCCGCAGCAGCCCGCGGGCGGTCGACGACCAGTCGTCGGCGAACGGGGTGAGCCAGGCGGCCAGGTCGTCCACGAAGTAGAGCAGGGTGGCGAAGAGGGCCAGGTAGAGCACGCCGGAGATGAGCGCCGGCACCACGCCGAGCAGCATCAGTTTCGGGCTGCGGACGTACATGCCGAAGCCACGCAGCAGCAGGCCGGCGCCGCCGAGGAAGCGGGTCGCCGCGCCGGTGACGGGCGCGACGGTACGGGAGGCGTTCACGACGGCACAGCCTAGTGGGCTCACGCACCCCGCCCGGGTGAGGTGTAAGGAGGGGCCCCCTCCAATCCCTATGCGTTAAGAGGGGGCCCCTCCTTACACAATGGGTGGGTGCGTGCGTCACGGCTGATCTCGTTGGTGCTGCTGCTCCAGTCCCGGGAGACGATGACGGCGGCCGAGCTGGCCCGCGAGCTGGAGGTCTCGGAACGCACCGTCTACCGGGACGTGCTGGCGCTCTCCGCCGCCGGGGTGCCGGTCTACGCCGACCGGGGCCGGGCCGGCGGCTACCGGCTGCTCGGCGGCTACCGGACCCGGCTGACCGGGTTGAGCCGCGACGAGGCCGAGGCGTTGTTCCTGGCCGGGCTGCCCGGGCCGGCCGGCGACATGGGACTGGCCGACGCGGTGGCCGCCGCCGAGTTGAAGGTGCTGGCCGCGCTGCCGCCGAGCCTGCGGGACGCGCCCGCGCGTACCGGTCAGCGGTTCCACCTGGACGTGCCGGGCTGGTTCCGGGAGAGCGCGCCGCCGCCCCGGCTGGCCGAGCTGGCCGGGGCGGTCTGGCGGGACCGGACCGTCGAGCTGCGCTACCGGCGCGGTGACCGGGAGGTGACCCGCACGCTGGCGCCGTACGGGCTGGTGCTGAAGAACGGCGTCTGGTATCTCGTCGGCCGCGTCGGCGACGGGTGGCGGACGTACCGGGTGGACCGGGTGGTCGACGTCGAGGTGGGCCCGGAACGCTTCGACCGGGACGAACGCTTCGACCTCGGCGCGTACTGGCGGGAGCAGGCCGGGGCGTTCCTGCGCGACCTGCTGCGGGACCGGGTCACCGTGCGGCTCGGGCCGGCCGGGCTGCGCGTGCTGCGACACCTGGTGGACGCGCCGTTCGTGTACGAGGAGGCGGTCGCCGCGGCCGGCCGGCCCGACGGGCAGGGCCGGCTGGTGCTCCGGCTGCCCGTCGAGTCGGTCGACGTGGCGTACGCCCAACTGCTGGCGCTCGGCCCCGAGGTGGAGGTGCTGGCGCCGCCGGAGCTGCGGGCCCGGTTCGCCGAGGCGGCCCGCCGCGCGGCGGCGCTGTACGCGGACCCGCCGCCGGACGCCGGCCCACCCCGGGGGGCGGACCCGCCGCCGGACGCCGGGCCGCCCGGAGACGGACTGTCCGGGGACGCCGGTCAGCGGTAGCCGGTGTCGTCGGCCGGTTTGCCCGGCGCGACCACCTCGTCGTGGTAGCGGGCCCAGTGCGGGCGGGTGCCGTCGAGGTCGGTGAAGCCGTACACCTGGGCCAGCCCGCCGCTGTCCAGCGACTGCCCGTTCCAGCGGTGCCGGTCCGGGTCGGCGGCCAGCGCGACCACGGCCCGCCCCACGAACGCCGGCGTCTCGGACATGACGAAGTGCCTGTCGGTCTTCGCGCCGTCGCGCCAGTTGGCCTCCGTGACGCCGAAGTGCTCCAGCATCGCCTCGGAGCGCAGCCAGCCGGGCGTGAGCGCGACGGCGGTGCCGCCGTGCGGGGCCAGTTCGTGCGCCTGGGTGAAGCCGAGCCGGTTCACCGACACCTTGGCCAGGTCGTAGAAGACGGAGAGGCGGTACGCCGTGTCGTTGTACGCCTTCGTGCCGTCGCCGATCTCGACGACCAGCCCGCCCGGGTTGCGGATCAACAGCGGCAGCGCGAAGTGGCTGGTGATGATGTGGGTGTCGACGGCCAGCCGCAGCGTGCGGAAGCCGGCGTCGAGCGGCTGCTCCCAGACCGGCTTCTCCCAGGTGATCAGCGGGTCCGCGCCCCAGATGTCGTTGACCAGCACGTCGAGCCGGCCCTGCTCGGCGTCGATCCGCTCGACCAGGCGGCGTACCTGTTCCGGGTCGAGGTGGTCGACGGCGACCGCGATGCCGGTGCCGCCGGCGGCGGTGACCAGCTCGGCGGTCTCCTCGATGGTCTCCGGCCGGTCCATCTCCGAGCGGCGGTCCCGGGTGGTGCGGCCGGTGGCGTAGACGGTGGCTCCGGCGGCGCCGAGCTGGACGGCGATCTGCCGGCCGGCGCCCCGGGTCGCGCCCGCGACGAGCGCGACCTTTCCGGTCAGTGGTGAGTTCATGGGTTCACCGTGTCACCGATACCTGACAGCCGAAGTCCGGTTTCCCGACGACTGTGGATCGGCGATCATGACGGCATGCACCTGCTGCTCTCCGGCATCGTCGGCTCGGTCGCGTACGGGCTGGCCGGCCCCGGCTCGGACACCGACCGGCTCGGCGTCTTCGCGGCGCCGACGGTGGCGTTCCACGGCCTGCGTCCGCCCCGGGAGTCGGTGGTCACCACCGAGCCGGACGTCACGCTGCACGAGGCCCGGAAGTACGCGCTGCTGGCGCTGAGCGGCAACCCGACCGCCACCGAGCTGATGTGGCTGCCGGACGACTGCTACGAGACCCGGACCGCGTTCGGCGATCGACTGATCGGCATCCGGTCGGCGTTCCTCAGCGCCCCCCGGGTCCGGGACGCCTATCTCGGCTACGCCGCCCAGCAGTTCCGGAGGCTGACCACCGCGCCGGCGGACGTGGGCGGCCGGCGACGGTCGGCCAAGCACGCCCGGCACCTGGCCCGGCTTCTGCACCAGGGCCGGGCCCTCTACGCCACCGGCGTGCTGGAGATCCGGCTGGCCGACCCGGAGTGGTTCCGGGCGTTCGGCGAGCGGGTCGCCGGTGGCGCGCTGGCCGAGGCGCAGGCGCTGGTGGCGAGCGCCGAGGCGGACTTCGCCCGGATCCGCACACCGCTGCCGGAGCGCCCGGACGAGGAGCCGGTGGAGCGGTGGCTGCTCGACGTCCGGGCGGCCCACCTGCCCCGCTGACTCAGTCCGCCAGGCGGACCCGGACCCGACGGTTGGCCCGGCCCTTGCTCTCCACCTTGACCACCTGGACCTTGCCGATCTGGGCGGTGGAGGCGACGTGCGTGCCGCCGTCGGCCTGCACGTCCAGGCCGACGATGTCGACGATCCGCACCTCCTGCTCGTCCGGCGGGATCAGGTTGGACTGGGTTCGGATGATGTCCGGCAGCGCCAACGCGTCGGCGCGCGGCAGCACCCGGACCGCGACCGAACGGTCGGCGGCCACCTCGGCGTTGACCAACTCCTCGATGCGGGTCTTGAAGTCCGACGGCACCTCGGGGAGGTTGAAGTCCATCCGGGCCTCGCCCGGTTCCATGTTGCCGCCGGTGACCAGCGCGCCGAAGTCCCGGAACACCACGCCGCAGAGCACGTGCAGCCCGGAGTGGGTCCGCATCAGCATGGTCCGGCGGGCGTCCTCCACCGCGCCGGTGACGTCGACGCCGACCGGCGGCACCGGATCACCCTCGGCCGGGATCAGCCACAGGTCGTCGCCCTTGCGGGTGCCCACGATCCGGGTCTGTACGCCCTGCCAGAGCAGCACCCCGTGGTCCGGCGGCTGGCCCCCACCGCCGGGGTAGAACGCCGACCGGTCCAGCACGATGCCCTGCTCGGGGTCGGCCGCCAGCACCCGGCACGTCCACTCGCGCAACGTGGGGTCGGCGAGGTCGAGGCGGTGCGTACGGCCGTGGTGTGTGACGCCCATGCCGCCCGACGTTACCCGTTGAGGAACGACGAGACGCGCTCCCGTACGTCGGCGCGTTCGGTCCAGAGCACGCCGGGCCGGTCGTACACGTGCAGGGTGGCGGCCGGCAGCGCGGCGGCGAGCTGCTCGGCGACGGCGACCGGGTGCAGGTCGTCGTCGACGCACCCGATCACCAGCGCCGGGGCGGTGACCGCGGCGAGCGCGCCGGCGTCGTCCAGCGGAGCCTGGCCGGGCAGGCTGGCCAGGCCGGGTGCGAGCCCGTCGCGCAGCAGTTGGTCGAGCCGTTGCCGCAGGTAGGCCCAACCGGCCGGGGTGTTGCGGACCGACGGTGGCAGCTCCAGCGACACCACCTCGGCGAGCGCGTGCGCGTCGCCGTCGGCCACCGCGTCGAGCAGGCCGGTGAGGCGGGCCCGCGCCACCTCGCCGCGCGGCGCGTCCAGCACCGCGGGGAGGAAGAAGACGAGTTTCTCGAAGCGTTCCGGGCTCTCGGCGAGCAGCCGGCACAGCGCGCCCGCGCCGAGGCTGGCGCCGAACGCCCGGGTGGCGCCGCCCAGGTCGGCGACGGCCCGCAGGTCACGGGCGAGGTCGAGGTAGGTCCACGGCCCGGGTGGGGAGTCGGACCGGCCGTGCCCGCGGAACTGGAAGAAGACCCGCCGGCCGGTGACGCCACTGCCGAACGGCCGGGTGGTGGCGATGCCGTTGCCCAAGCCGTGCGCGAACACGGTGACCGGATCGCCGACGCCGGTGACCAGGCGTTCCAGGCTCACCCCGTGCGGGGTGTCGACAAGCTCGGTGTCCGGCTCGGGCAGCGCGGGCCGGCCGGTCCGTGGCCCGCCGGGGCCGGGACCCCAGGTGCGGGGGCCGCCGTCCGGCGGCGGGGGCCAGCGGAAACCTCTCACCAGGACCCTCGGCCGTCGTGCAGGTCCCGTAGGCCGGGTCGCACGTCGAGCAGGTAGATGAGGCCGGCCGCGATGCCGACCAGTCCGAAGAGGCTGATCGGGCCGAAGCCCAGCAGGGTCAGCAGCAGGCAGACCGCCAGGATGGCGACCCAGCCGCCCTTGGGCAGCGTGCCGAGCGCGGCGAAGCCGTCGCCGCGCTGGGTGATCGCATGCACCAGGGCCACACCCTGGATGACCAGGGCGAAGACGAGCAGGATCAGCTGAATCACGGAGCGGACTTCGAACGCGAAGATCGGCGCGGCGTAGGCCATGTCGGCAAGCTTATGCCGAGACCCCGGAAACGTCCGACAGGACGCTGTCCGGGGTCTCGGTGGAGAGTCGGGTCACTCGGCGGCGGAGCGGGTCCGCTTCGTGGCCTTCGGCAGCTTCGCCGACGGGGTGGCCGGCTTGCCGGCGACGGCCCGGGTGGCGGTCGCCTTGGTGGCCCGGGTCCGCTTCACGGCGGCCGGCTTGGCGGCCACCGCCTCGGCGACCTCGGCCGGGCTCGGCACCTCGGTCTTCGGGGCCTCGGTCGTCGTCCCGGTCTTCGGGGCCACCGTCGACACGGCGGTCGGGGCACTCTCGGTGGTCGCCTCGATGTCGGCGTTCACCGTGTCGGCGGCCTCCAGCACACCGGCGCCGACGACCCGCTCACCCCGGGCGACCAGCTCGGCGTACGCGGCCAGGGCGCGCTCCTGCGCGGCGTACGCGCTGGACACGACGGCGGCGGCGTTACGCGTGGCGGCCTCGCGGAGCTTGTCCAACTGCGCGGCCTCGCGGAGCTTGTCCAGCTGCGCAGCCTCACGGAGCTTGGCCAACTGGGTGGCCTCGCGGAGCTGGTCGAGGTCGGTGGAGCGCAGCCCGGTGGCGGTCAGGTTGGCCGTCTTCAGCGTCTCGGCAGCCTTCTGGCGCAGCTCGTAGCCGGTGCCGACGGCCCTGCCGCCGAGGTCGGCCACGACCCGCGTGCCCAGGCCGCTGACCACGGTGGGCAGCTTGCGGAGCTGCTCCAGGGCCAGCTCACCGGCGCCGGCGGCGGCGTAGAGGGGGGCGGGGATGCGGTTGGTCTTCGGCTGGGTCATGACTGCTGCTCCTCTTCGGCCGCACCGGCGGCCTTCCGGGCCGCCCGGCGGGCGGTCGTGCGTTCACGGGCGGCGGTGGTCGGCGCGGGCGCGGGGCCCGCCTCGGTGACGGCTACCGATTCGAGGACGGCCTCGGTCGGGGTGCCGTCGGGTGTCACGGGGCCGGTCGCGGCCGGCGCGACGGTGGCCGGGGCCTCGGGCGCGGCGGCCGGCTCGGCGGGCTCGGCGCCCTCCGCCGGCCCGGGCGTGGCGGCCGTCGGCTCGGTGGGCTCCACCGGTCCGGCCGTGCCGGTCGCCTCGGCCAGGCGCGCGTTCTCCCGGCGGAACGTCTCGTAGATCTGGGTGAGCGACTGCTTCTGGGCCATGGTCAGCTCGGCGTCGACCGCGATGGCCGCGAGCACGCCCTGCCCCTCCTTGTCGTCCAGCAGTCCGGCCCGCAGGTACATGGCCGGGGTGGAGACGCGTAGCGCGCTGGCGAGCTGCTGGAGCACCTCGGCGCTCGGCTTGCGCAGCCCGCGCTCGATCTGGCTCAGGTACGGGTTGCTGACGCCGGCCTGCTCGGCGAGCTGACGCAGTGAGATCTTCGCGTTGCGCCGCAGGTCGCGAATGAACCCGCCGACATCGGGAAGGTCCTTGCTGGTGGCCATGACTCAACGCTAGCGCGCGCTGCTAGCTGCTGCAAGCAAAGTGCTAGCCAGAGTTAGCGACGTCACCCGAAGTCGGTTGCGGGGTCGGCGTCCGCCTCCGTACCGTTCCGCCGTGACGAAGATCGAGATCAACGGCGCGGCGCTCGCCTACGACGAAGCGGGCAGCGGCAGCGCCGTGGTGCTGCTCCACGCCGGCATCGCGGACCGGCGGATGTGGCGCGACCAGGTGCCGGCGCTCGCCGCCCGGCACCGGGTGATCGTCCCGGACCTGCGCGGCTACGGCGAGTCGGAGCTGCCGCCCGAGCCGTTCGCCCACCACGACGACGTGGTCGGGCTGCTCGACGCGTTGGGCGTCGAGCGGGCCGCGCTGGTGGGCTGCTCGTTCGGCGGCCGGGTCGCGGTGGACACCGCGCTGGCCCACCCGGATCGGGTGAGCGCGCTGGCGCTGTTCGGCGCCCCGCTCTCCGGCCACGAGTGGTCCGAGGAGACCGAACAGCTCTGGGAGAACCTGGTCGGCGATGTGGACCCGGAGGACTTCGGGGCCACCGCCGCCGGCGAGGTGCGGTTCTGGGTGGTCGGCCCGAGCCGGCAGCCGGCCGACGTCGACCCCGAGCTGATCCGGTTCGCCGAGGAGATGGACCGCCGGGCGCTCGCCGCCGAGCAGGCGCTCAGCGCGATCGAGGTGGGCGAGCTGGACCCGCCGGCCGTCGACCGCCTGGGCGAGCTGCGGATGCCGGTGCTGGCCGCGGCCGGCGCCGACGACATCCCCGACATCCGCCGCCTGGCCGACCGCATCGCCGCCGAGGCCCCCCACGGGGTACGCCTCCCCGACATCCCGAACGCCGCCCACCTGTTCCCCCTGGAGCACCCCACCGAGGTCAACACCGCCCTCCTCACCTTCCTCCCCTGACCATCAACGAGGGTCACCAGAGGGGGCGGACGGCGCCTACCGGAAGGCCGCCGCCCAGCAGGGGCACCTCGGCGTACTCGGTGAGGATGGGGGCGGTCAGGCCCAGCCGGGTCAGGGCGGAGGTCAGGACCGGCATCCTCGGGCGGGCGGCACCGTCGTCGATCTTGAGGGCGACCGCGCCGACGCCCGGGACCGCCGCCGCGATCACCCCCTCCGCGCCGATCTTGGCGAGCAGACCGGGTACGCCACGCATCAGCCGGGTGTCGTCGGCCTGGGTGCCGCCGACCAGCTCCGGGTACGCGCGCATGGCGTCCGCCACGGTTCGCTCCACGGTGCCCGGCTCGGCGGTGACCAGCCGCAGGAAGGCGCGCGCCAGCCCGGTCACCGACACGGCGTGCACGGGTGCGCCGCAGCCGTCCACCCCCACCGCCGCCGCCCGCTCCCCGGTGAACTCCTCCACGGTGGCGGTCAGCCGCTGCTGGAGCGGGTGCTCCGGCCGCCAGTACCCGTCCCACGACCAGCCGGCGGCCCGGCAGGTCAACAACATGCCGGCGTGCTTGCCGGAGCAGTTCATCAGCACCCGGGACGGGCCGCCACCGGCCCGCAGCACCGCCTCCCGGGCGGCCTCACCGAACGGCAGGTCCGGCGGGCAGTGCAGCGCCTCCGGGGTCAGGCCGGCGCCCCGGAGCAGCGCGGTGACGCGTTCGACGTGGAACTCCTCACCGGCGTGGCTCGCGGCGACAAGCGCCACGTCGGCCGGGTCGGTCAGCGCGAGCCCGGCCCGGAGCATGCCGATCGCCTGCATCGGCTTGTTCGACGACCGGGGGAAGATCGGCGAGCCGACGTCGCCGGCGCCGGCGACCGGCGTGCCGGCGGCGTCCAGCACCACCACGGAACCACGGTGGACGCCCTCCACGAACCCGGACCGGACCACCTCGGCGAGCGGCACGCCGCCCTCGTACGTCTTTCCCACAGGGTGGACGGTACCGACGGGACTGTCACGGACGGCAGCGGGGTGACCTGGGACGCCGACCGCACGCGTACAGGTGCGGGTGCTTGTGCGCCGCTTACACGCCGAGCAGCGCGCGGGCCTCGGCGTTGGTCAGCGGCGGGCGCTGGGCGAGTTGGGCGAAGCCGACCGCGCGCGCGACGAGCTGCATGTTGGACTCCACCGGGCGGCCCTTCGCGTAGGTGACCGTGTCCTCCATCCCGACCCGCAGGTGACCGCCGGTGGCGAGCGAGGACAGCATCACCGGGATGGTGCTGCGGCCGATGCCGGTGGCCGCGAACGTGGTGCCGTCGGGCAGGTCCCGGAGCATCTGCTGGGCGGCGACGAGGGTGGCGGTGGTGCCCGGCATGCCGCCCGGCACGCCCATCACGAAGTCGACGTGGACGTGCCCGCCGTGCGGCAGGCCGTACTTGCCGAGCAGCCGCTGCAACGCGGTGAGGTGGCCCAGGTCGAAGATCTCGTACTCGGGGACGACGCCCCGCTCCTGCATCCGGGTGTGCAGGTCGACGATGAACTCCCAGCGGTTGAGGAACACGTCGTCACCGAAGTTGACCGTGCCCATGGTGCAGGAGGCCATGTCCGGCCCGGCGTCGAGCACCGCGAGCCGGTGCGCCTCCGGGTCGGTCACCGCGCCGCCGGAGGAGAGCTGCACGATCAGGTCGGTGCTCTCCCGCAGCGCCGACACGGTCTCCCGCAGCCGGCCCGGGTCGAGCGTGGGCCGCGCCTCGTCGTCCCGGATGTGCACGTGGATCACGGCCGCGCCGAGCGCCTCGCACTCCTTGGCGGTCAGCAGCAGTTCGTCGAGCGTCACCGGCAGCGCCGGCACATCCGCCTTGGCCGACTCCGCACCGGTGGGGGCAACCGTGATCAACGTCCCTGTCGTCATGCCCCGGATCCTAGACCGGCCCCCGGCACCGGGTCGACCGCAGGATTTCCGGTGCGAGCGGCGTCAAGAAGGGAACCTTTCTCTACCAGAGGCGTTAATAAGGGGCCCTTCCTTACACGTCGATGGCGGCGGCGGTGTCGCCCACCATCAGGCGGGCGTCGTCGGGGGTGTTGCGCTTGAGCACGGCGAGCGCGATCTGCCCCAGCTCGTAGTGGTGCACGGCGGTGCCGACGAAGCCGACCGTGCGACCGTCAAGCGTGACCGGCGTGCCGGCGGACGGCGGCTGGTCGGTGGTCACGCCGTCCAGGTGCAGCAGCGCGAGCCGGCGCGGCGGCTTGCCCAGGTTGTGCACCCGGGCCACCGTCTCCTGCCCCCGGTAACAGCCCTTGTCCAGGTGCACGGCCGGAGCGATCAGGTCCACCTCGGCGGGGATGGTGCGGTGGTCGGTGTCCACCCCGACCCGGACCCGCCGGGCGGCCACCCGGATCGCCTCGTACGCCCACAGCCCGGCCACCGGCACGCCCGCGCCGCGCAGCGCGGTCACCACCTCGGCCATCGCCGGACGGGGCACCAGCAGGTCGACGCCGAGCGCCACCCGCCGGGCCCAGCCGCCGGACGGCAGCGGCTTGACGTCGTACACCACGGAGGGCCGCGCGGGCAGCTCACCGGAACGGAACTTCGGACCCGGCACCCCGACCAGGTCGGGTGCGGCCAGGCCGGTGACGCCGAGCGTGCCGAGCGCGTCGACCGCCTCCGGCCCGACCAGCGAGAGCACCGCGTGGTCGGCGGTCGCGTCGCGCGGGTCGACCTTGCTGAAGAAGCGCATCTTCGCCAGGTACGCCAAAAGGCCGCCGGTCATCCCCGGCTCGGTGTCCAGCCAGGTGGTCTCGCCGTCCTCGGCGACCAGCGCGTGCTGCTCGACGTGCCCGTTCGGAGAGAGCACCAGCAGCTCGGTGCCCTGCCCGGGCGCCAGCGCGGCCAGGTGCTGGCTGGTCAGCGTGTGCAGCCAGCCGATCCGCTCCTCGCCGGGCACCGCGACGACGCCCCGGTGCGAGCGGTCGACCAGACCGACGCCGGTGGCGAGGACGCGCTGTTCGCGCATCGGGTCGCCGTAGTGCGCGGCCACCGGCGCGACGCCGGCCGCCCGGTGGGCCGGCTCGGGCTGGTCCCGGGTCTCCTCGTCGATGGCGGCGGCGGCCACCGCGCCCGCGATGTCGATCATTTGCGTTCCCCGTCCTGTGCGCACCGGCCGCAGACCCCGAAGAGGGCCACGTGCCCGATGTCGACCTGAAATCCGCGCTGCCCGGCGAGCTGGTCGGCGAGCGGCCCGAGCATCTCCGGGGAGATCTCGTCGATCGCCCCGCACTCCCGGCACACCAGGTGCACGTGCTGGTGCTCGCCGGCCGCGTGGTACGTCGGCGAGCCGTGCGACAGGTGGGTGTGGGTCACCAGACCGAGCCGTTCCAGCAACTCCAGCGTGCGGTAGATGGTGGTGATGTTGACCCCGGCCGCCACCTCGCGGACCGCCGTGTGCACCTGCTCCGGGGTGGCGTGCCCCAGATCCAGGACGGCCCGGAGGACCAGCTGCCGCTGCGCCGTGAGCCGCAGCCCGCGCGAGCGGAGCAGTTCCGCGAGGGAGGATTCCGACACCCTCCGATCATAGTTCGGCCGCCGCGCCGGTCCCGGTCGCCGCCGGGGTACGCCGCTACGCTGCGCCGGTGGAGGGTGCTCGGCGGCAGCATGGCCGGCCTGATCGCCGCCCGGGTGCGGAGCGAGGCGCGACCCGGGTGGCGGTGCCCGGCCGAGGGCTGGTCCCGGCCGGCGAGGCGGTGCTGCGCGGCGACGACCGGGGCGTCCTGCACGGCGACGGCCTGTTCGAGACGCTGCACCTGCGCGCCGGCCGGCCCTGGCTGCGCGACGCCCACCTGGCCCGGCTGCGGGCCGGCGCGGCGGCGATCGACCTGCCGCTGCCGCCGGTCGAGGCGCTGGTGGAGCTGCTGGACGCGGTGCGGGCCGGCTGGCCGGCGGAGACCGAGGGCGCGTTGCGGCTGGTCTGCACGCGCGGGCCGGAGGACGACGGCCCGCCCACGGTGTACGCCACGCTCGGCGAGGTGCCGGCGGCGGTTCGGCGGGCCCGGCGGGACGGGGTGACGGTGGCCACCCTGCCGCTCGGCGTGGCCGCCCGGTCCCGCCCCGAGCTGGGCTGGCTGCCGGCCGGTGTGAAGTCCATCTCGTACGCGACGAGCACCGCGGCCCGGCGGTGGGCGCGACGCGCCGGCGTGGACGACGTGCTCTGGGTCTCGACGGACGGCTACGTGCTGGAGGCGCCCACCGCGAACGTGGTGTGGCTGACCGCCGGCACGCTGCTGACCGTGCCGGCGGCGGCGACCGGCGTGCTGCCCGGCGTGACCGCCCACCACCTGCTGGCAAGGGCCACCGAGCTGGGCCTGACCGCGGCCGAGCACCTACCCACCGTCGCCGACCTGCACAACGCCGAGGCGATCTGGCTGACCAGCTCCCTCCGCGGCCCCACCGAGGTCACATCCCTGAACGGAACCCCCCGCCCCCGCTCCCCCCTGACCCCCCGCCTGCAATCCCTCCTGGGCTTCCCCCACCCGCCCTCCCGGGGTTGATCAAGGAGTTCGCGTCGGAGTTGATCTCCTTGTTGACGCAAACCTCTTGATCAGGGCGCCGGGAAAGGGGTCAGCCGGCTACTCGGGTCAGGCGGGCGGAGAGGTGGGGGGTCAGGGGGTGGCCCATGGCGGCCATCTCCTGCGCGTAGAGCAGGGCGCCCTCCACGATGCCGAACAGGCGGGCACCGGCGGTGACCTCCTTCGCGGTGGCCGTGCGGACCACCGCGTCGCTCGCGAACTCGATCTGGGTGCCCTTGCGCTTGCCGATGTGCAGCTCCATCACACCGGTCGGCACGCTCATCAGCGCCTCGATCTCGTCGGTGACCCGCTCGCCGTCCAGCACCGGACGCCACCAGCCCACCTCGCGACCGGCCGGGCGGACCGGGCGGCTCTCCTCGTCCAGGATCCACGCCCGGGACTCGTAGAACAGGAACGGCCGGCCGTCGTGGCTGATCCGGATCTCCTGCCCGTAGTCGAAGTCCTCGATCGTCGGGAACCCGCCCCGGCCCCGGCCGCGCCACACCCCGATGTACGGCAGCAGCCCATCCAGGCTCGGGTGCAGCTTGGGACCGACGCGCAGGTCGTGGCTCTCCTCGTACGGGTACTCCTCGACCGGCGGCGCGTTCAGCCACGGCGGCTGGAGCGGATTCTCACTCACCATCTACCTCTTGCTATCCGGACTGCGACGTAGACCAGACCGCCGGCGAGCGCGCCCAGACCGGCGACCAGCAGGCTGACGAACCCGATCTCGGTAACCATCCGGGCCATCCTATGCTGGGCGGCATGACGCGCACTCTCGTCGTCAAGGCCACCGCCGGCGCGGACGCCCCGGAGCGGTGCGCCCAGGCGTTCACCGTCGCCGCCACCGCGGCCGCGGCCGGGGTCGACGTGTCGCTCTGGCTGACCGGCGAGTCGACCTGGTTCGCGCTGCCCGGGCGGGCGGAGTCGTTCGAGCTGCCGCACTCGGCGCCGCTGGGCGAGCTGCTGCACGTGGTGCTGGCCACCGGCCGGGTGACCGCCTGCACCCAGTGCGCGGCCCGGCGGGACATCGGCCCGGACGACGTGATCCCGGGCGTACGCATCGCGGGAGCGGCGGTCTTCGTCGAGGAGGCCATGGCCGAGGGCGCGCAGGCGCTGGTCTACTGACCCACGCGTGGGTTGTCCATTCTGACCGGTGCGCCGATCCTGACCCGATATGCCGGGACCCCGCCTACCATTCGGATGTGAGTGAGGCGATCGAACGGTTCTTCGCGTCGTTGCCGGCGCGCGCCCCCGCCGTGCTGCGCGGCCCGATCGGCGGCACGCTCCGGATCGACCTGGCCGACGGCAACCGCACCGAGCACTGGTACGTGATGCTGGCGCCCGGGTCGGCCCGGGTGACCCGGCAGGAGGAACCCCGTCCACCCGACGCCGTGCTGACCGTCGGCACCCCACTCTTCGAGCGGCTGGTCACCGGCCGGGAGGCAGGGCTGGCCGTGGTGCTGCGCAACGAGGCCACGTTCGGCGGTCACGTCGTGCTGTTCCTGGCGCTCCGCCGCTTCCTGCCCGACCCACCCGGCGTACGGGACCCGAGGGAGACCGCCCGCGAACACGCCCGGCGGTCGGCGTGAAGGAACGGATCAGCATCCTCGACGGCAACACGTTCCTGGTCAGCGACCGGCGCGGCAACATCGAGCCGTCGTACGACTTTCCCACCGGGTTGTTCTCCTTCGACACCCGGTTTCTCTCCACCTGGATCCTGTCCCTGGACGGCCAACTGCTGCACGCGCTCTCCATCGATGACGCGCTGTCGTACAAGACGCGGTTCTTCATGGTTCCCGGCGAGCCGACGCACTACCTGGACGCCGACGTCTCGGTGATCCGCAGCCGCTCGATCGGCGGCAGCTTCGACGAGGAACTGACCCTGCTCAACCACTCCGGGCAGGAGCGGGAGTTCCGCCTCCGGCTCGACATCGCCTCCGACTTCGCCGACCTGTTCGAGATCAAGCACCAACGGGAGAAGAAGGGCAGCACCACGCCGACCGTGGAGGAGAACGGGCTGCGGCTCACCTACCGGCGGCAGGGGTTCCACCGGGAGGCGATGATCAGCAGCACCGCCCCGGCCGAGGTGGACCGGGGCGGGATGACGTTCCGCATCCGCATCGGGCCACACGGAGAGTGGACCACCCGCCTGCACGTCGCCACCATGATCTACGGGGCCCGGGGCGAGGACATCCGGGCCACGCTGCCGCTGGGCGGCCACCGCTCGGTGGCGGCCATCGAGGCGGAGCACCACGAGCTGATCAAGCAGGCGCCGACGCTGAGCTGCGACTGCGAGCCGCTGGCGGGCGCGTACCGGCGCAGCCTCACCGACCTGGCCGCGCTCCGGTACGAGTCGATCACGCTCGGCGTCCGGCTGGTCGCCGCCGGCCTGCCCTGGTTCATGACGCTGTTCGGCCGGGACAGCATCTTCACCTCGCTCCAGATCCTGCCGTTCCTCCCCGAACTGATCCAGCCGACCATCCTCATGCTGGCCGGGCTCCAGGGCGGCCGGATCGACGACTTCCGCGACGAGGAGCCCGGCAAGATCCTGCACGAGCTGCGCTACGGCGAGACCGCCGGCTTCGAGGAGCAGCCGCACTCGCCGTACTACGGCGCGGCCGACACCACCGCGCTCTTCGTGATCCTGGTCGACGAGTACGAGCGGTGGACCGGCGACGGAAAGCTGGCGCAACAACTGGAGTACGAGACGCGGGCGGCGCTGGAGTGGCTCGACACGTACGGAGACCTGCTCGGCACCGGTTACGTCTGGTACATGTCCCGCAACCCGGAGAGCGGGCTGCCGAACCAGTGCTGGAAGGACTCCCCGGACGGCATCTCCTACTCCGACGGCCGGCTGCCGGAGTTCCCGCTCGCCACCTGCGAACTACAGGGATACGCGTACGACGCCAAGCTGCGCGGCGCCCGGATGGCCCGCGAGTTGTGGGGCGACCCGGCGTACGCGGACCGCCTGGAACGCGAGGCGGCGGCGCTGAAGAAACGGTTCAACCGCGACTTCTGGATCCCCGAGCGGGAGTACTACGCGCTGGCGCTCGACCCCCAGGGACGACGGGTGGACGCGCTCGCCTCGAACATCGGCCACCTGCTGTGGAGCGGCATCGTCGACGAGGCCCGGGCACCGGCGGTCGCCGCCCACCTGCTCGGCCCGCGCCTCTTCTCCGGCTGGGGCGTGCGCACGCTCGCCGACGACCAGGGCCGGTACAACCCGATCGGCTACCACGTCGGCACGGTGTGGCCG
The DNA here is from genome assembly GCF_055586805.1 of Micromonospora sp. NPDC049201. Lineage (NCBI taxonomy): Bacteria > Bacillati > Actinomycetota > Actinomycetes > Micromonosporales > Micromonosporaceae > Micromonospora > Micromonospora sp. NPDC049201. Next base: position 397,406 of record NZ_JBVJHM010000002.1, read on the forward strand.
TTCGACAACTCGATCATCGCGTGGGGCCTGTGGAAGTACGGCTTCCGCGAGGAGGCCGGCCGGATCTGCGAGGCGATGCTGGACGCGTCCCAGTATTTCGACGGGCGACTGCCCGAGGCGTTCGCCGGCTACGAGCGCGGCCTCACCGACTATCCGGTGGAGTACCCGACCGCGTGCAGCCCGCAGGCCTGGTCCGCCGGCACGCCGCTGCTGCTGCTGCGCGTCATGCTCGGGCTGGAGCCGCAGGACGAACACCTGATCATCGACCCGGCCGTGCCGCCGGGGATGGGCCGGGTGGAACTGCTCGACATCCCGGGCCGGTGGGGCCTGGTGGACGCGCTGGGCCGCAGTCGCACCCCGGACGACGAGAACCGGGGGCGCTGACCGGTCGGGTCAGGCTCGGCAGGGGTTGGTGACCGCCACCCGGACCCGCCCGTCGACCCGTTCGGCCAGCACCGCCGGGTCACCCGGGCGGGCGTACCGGTCGGCGGAGTCCACCACCGGCGCGGCGCCGGCCCCGAACGCGGCGGCCAGCGGCTGGTCGGCCGCCACGGCGGCCTCGCCCCGGGCGGTCCGGGCCGTCCCACCACCCGGGCACGGCGCGGCCAGCACCTGGACCGCTCCGGTCGGGCCGCCCCAGCGGCCCAGCGCGCGGGCCAGCACGGCCGACTCGGCGGCGGCGTCGACGGCCGGCGACCGGTAGCCGTCGCCGACCGGACGGCAGCCGGTGTCGGCGGTCAGCAACACCCGACCGGGCCCGCCGGAGCGGCCCTCGACCGCCACGAAGTCGCCGGCGTCGGCACGCAGCAACGGCTCGCCGTCGAACGTCGAGACGCCGGCCCGCCACTCCGGCGGCAGTCGGTCGGCCACCCCGCGCAGCAGGTCGCGGACGTCACCGTCGGCGGTCGCCACCTCGATGCCGCGTTCCAGCGACGCGCCGGCGTCGATCGGCGTCACCCGGCAGCCCCGCTCCAGCCGGTCCGGCAGGAGCGCCGGCACTCCGGACGACCCGATCGCGGCGGTCATCTCCCCGATCGCCCGGTCCACCACCGGGCCGGCCTGACTCAGCGAACGCTGCTCCTTGACTGTGGGCGGATCGGTGCGCACCGACCACCAGGTCAGCCCCGCGAGCAGCACGGCCCAGACCACGGTGGCGACCAGCAGCCAGCGCTGCCGACGCCGGCCGGACGGCCGGTCGGGCGCATGCTGGTCGGGTCGGGACGGCGGGGCGTACCCCGGCTGGACAGCACCGCTCACCGGGCCATGGTGTCACGCCCCGACGACCCGCCGACCGTGACCGGTCACCCGACGTTCGGATCTTGGAACGAAACGGCCCCACCGAGGCACTTTCGGCCCGGCACGGCTCGGGCCGGTCACCCCGGGGCGGGGCGACCGGCCCGAGCCGATGCGCGTGGTGCGGAGGTGTCAAGCGGGGCCCCCGCCTATACCGGAGGCGTTAACAGGGGGCCCCTCCTTACGCCTTCACGGTGACGGTGACCTCGTTGATGCCGCGGGCCGCCGTCACGGCCGTGTCGCCGTTGCCGTGCCGGGAGAGCGCCCGCAGCGTCCACGAGCCCGGCGCGGCGAAGAACCGGAACTGACCGGCCGGGGACGTCACCACCTCGGCGGTGAACTCGCCTGTCGAGTCGAGCAGCCGGACGTACGCGCCCGGCACCGCCTCGCCGGACTCGGCCAGCACCTGACCGGTGATGACGGTTTCCTTCTCCAGGTCGAGGCTGGCCGGGAGCGGGGCGGCCTGGTCCGGCGCGGCACAGCCGGCAGCGGTGGGAGCGGTCGGAGCAGTCATGTCAGGCCTCCCCGGGCTCGTCGCCGAGCGCCACCGGCACGCCGACCAGCGAGCCGTACTCGGTCCATGATCCGTCGTAGTTCTTCACGTTCCGGTGCCCGAGCAGCTCCTGGAGCACGAACCAGGTGTGCGAGGAGCGCTCGCCGATCCGGCAGTAGGCGATGGTCTCCCGGCCGTCGTCCAGCCCGGCGTCGGCGTAGATCTTGCGCAGCTCGTCGTCGGACTTGAACGTGCCGTCCTCGTTGGCCGCCTTGGACCACGGCACGCTGATCGCGGTCGGCACGTGGCCGGCGCGCTGCGCCTGCTCCTGCGGCAGGTGGGCGGGGGCGAGCAGCCGCCCGGCGTACTCGTCGGGGCTGCGCACGTCGACCAGGTTCTTGGTGCCGATGGCGTCGACCACCTCGTCGCGGAACGCGCGGATCGAGGTGTCCGGCGCCTGCGCGACGTACTGCGTGGCCCGGCGGGCCACCGCGTCGGTGACCAACGGGCGGGCGTCCAGCTCCCACTTCTTGCGACCGCCGTCGAGCAGCTTGACGTCGCGGTGGCCGTAGAGCTTGAAGTACCAGTACGCGTACGCGGCGAACCAGTTGTTGTTGCCGCCGTAGAGGATGACGGTGTCGTCGTTGGCGATGCCCCGCTCGGAGAGCAGCTTCGCGAACTGCTCCTGGTTGACGAAGTCGCGGCGGACCTGGTCCTGGAGGTCGGTCCTCCAGTCGAGCTTGATGGCGCCGGCGATGTGGCCGGTGTCGTAGGCCGAGGTGTCCTCGTCGACCTCGACGAAGACGACGCCCGGGACGTCGAGATTCTTCTCGGCCCACTCGGCCGAGACGAGTGCGGTGTCGCGACTCATCAGATCACTCCCTGTGAGGATGGGTGGTGAGCCTGCGCGCGGAGATCGAAGCCGGTGGTAGTCGCACCACGCGCGGGACCCTGAGCTAGGAACGGATCACGGGTACGTGCGACGGCGCCGCTGCCGGGCGTTCGGGGGGTGAGAGGAAACCCTTGGTGCCGGTGGCCGCTAGGCGGCCGGAGACAGCCCCGCCGTCAGATGACGGGGCGACACAGGCAGGTGGCCACGCGGCACAGGTCGACCGCGCGCCGTTTGGTGAGGTGGGTCCCCATGGGAAGGCACACTACCAGCCGACCCGGCGTGTGCCACCGGGCCGACCAGCATGCGAGACGTCAGCGGGCGGAGTTGATCGGCACGTTCGCGGCGTCCGCGGTGACCACCAGACCCTCCGGCCTCGGCTCCACCTTGCGGACGTTGAGCTGGAACGGCAACTCCGGCAGCGGCACGTCGATCGAGATGCTCCGGGCGTAGTTGGCCAGCAGCGTCCGCGCCAGCGCCACGTTCGGCAGGCCGTCGGCGGTGAGGTCGCTGAAGCGCAGTGCCACCTTGCCGTCGGCCACCGTCACCGCGGCGGTGCCGTTGACGGTCAGCTTGACGCCGAGGATGTCCACCGGGGCGGTGACCGCCAGCTTGCCGTCCCGCTCGCCGAGCGTCAGGCCGGGCCGCTTCAGCAGCTTGGCCAGGCTGTCGTAGGTGACGGTGCCCCGCCCGTCGACGCGCTCGGCCACCACGTCGCCCCGGCCGGAGCGGATCGTGTCCAGCGACGCGGTCACGTCGCGGGCGTCCACGTCCAGCCGCGGCACGTCGACCGTGTCGCCCTGCACGCTGCCCTTCACGTCGGTCAACTGGATGGAGATGCGCTCGTACCTGCCGGCGAGCACCTGGTTGAGGAACGGGAAGCCGCCCACCTCGACCTTGGGCGGGGCGGACTGGGCGTCCTGCTTGGCGACCTCCTGCCGCACCTGGTCGGCGATCGCCCGCTCGGCCACCCCGGCGGCCACCCGGTCGGCGACGACCAGCAACCCGGCGAGCACCAACAGCAGCACGAGGAAACCGATCAGCACCTTCCGACCCCGGCGACGGGGCCGGCCCTCCGCCGGGTACGCCTCTGCCACGCCGCCTCCAGTCCTCGCCGCCGTCACCGCGCCTCGCGGCGCAACCGTACTTACCCGGGGCGAGCTTCCCGCAACCGGGCGATCAGAGGAAGAGCACGCACATGGCGTACGCGGCCGGTGCGGCCAGCGCGAAGCCGCCCAGCGGCCCCTGCATGTGCCGGGCCACCCACATGGTCGGCGGCTCCCCCGCCATCAGCCGGCCCGCCTCGGCGTACCCGACGGCGAGGTCGGCCAGCACGGCGGTGGCGGCGGTGACCACCCCGACCAGCGCGGCGCTGGTCGGGGTGAAGCCGACCAGGTAACTGCCGAGCACGGCACTGGTCAGCGTGCCGAGCATGGCGCCCGCCACCACGCCGGTCGCGCCGCGCGGCACCTGGGGGGCGAGCCGGGGCCACGGGGCCACCGCGTCGGTCAGCCGGGCCACCAGCAGGGCCACCCCGGCGGCGGTGAGGCAGACCGTGATCGCCTGGGTGCCCTTGGGGATCCGGCTGAGCACGATGAGCGAGGCGAAGGCGACCACCCCGACCACGATGAGCAGGGTGCCGCCCAGCGAGTCGGTCACCCGGACCCGGTCCACCCGGCGGACGAGCTGGCCCAGCACGCCGAGCACGAGGCCGGCGACCGCGGCGTACCCGAGGGGGGCCAGGCCGGCGACGTCGGCCCGTACGGCGGCGACGTCGGCGATCCCCGCGGTGCCGGCGCTGACCAGCGCGACGAGCAGCAGCGCGGGCGGTCGCATGGCCATCGTCCAGGCGAGCACGTAGAGCAGTTGGACGCCGAAGATGATGGCCGCGAACGGCAGCCGGTGCCCCGGACCGGCGGTCTGCGCGCCGAGCACGAGCCCGACGCCGAGCAGCGCGGCGAAGCCGGCCACGGTGAGCGCCAGCGGCCGGCGGAACTCCACCGGCGGCACCTCGTCCTCGGGCACCTCGTCGGGGGCGTCGTCGGGGCGTCGGCTCGGGCCGCCCTTGCGGAGCCGACGTGGGCCCTTACGCTCCCGCGGCTCCGCCTCCTCCGCACCCGTCCCGGCGCGCGGGGCGGGCGGGTAGCCACGGGCCGGGCCGGACGGCCCGGAGGACGGGTCGTCGTCGGCCCACGGTTCACGACCGGCGTCGCGCGAGGTGGAGGGAAACACGCCCCGATCGTGCCAGACCCGGGCGGCCCGGCGGAGGTCACGGTTTCGGCAACGTTAAAACCTGCGCCGCGATCGAGGGCAGAAGGGGCAAACGGGAAAAGGCGCGAAGGTGACGGCCGGACCATCGGTTACGCTCAACCCGTTACCCTGCCCGTCAGCGACGCCGGGACCCACGCAAGTTCACAGCGCCGCCCCCCACCCGGGCGTGCCGCTGGTCGCGCGCGGCCGAAGGGCCGCCGGGACGGAGGTGATCGTGGAGCTCCTGCTGCTCGTGACCGCACGGGCGGGCGAGCCGTCGGCGGTGTTGCCGGCACTCGACCTGCTGCCGCATTCGGTGCGCACCGCACCCCGTGACGTCCGCACGCTGGTCTCCGGCCCGACGCCGGACGCCGTCCTGGTGGACGCCCGCTCCGAACTGAGCGAGGCGCGGGCCACCTGCCGCATGCTGCACGCCACCGGGCTCGGGGTGCCGCTTGTCGCGGTGGTCACCGAGGCCGGCCTGATCGCGCTGAACGCCGACTGGGGCGTGGACGACGTGATCCTCGCCGGGGCCGGCCCGGCCGAGGTGGAGGCGCGGCTGCGGCTCGCGGTCGGCCGGCTGAACAACGCCGTCGCGGGCGCCGGCGGCTCGATCCGGGCCGGCGAGCTGAACATCGACCCGGACACGTACGCCGCCAAGCTGAAGGGCCGGCCGCTCGACCTGACCTACAAGGAGTTCGAGCTGTTGAAGTTCCTCGCCCAGCACCCGGGGCGGGTGTTCACCCGGGACCAGTTGCTGCGTGAGGTCTGGGGCTACGACTACTTCGGCGGCACCCGCACGGTCGACGTGCACGTCCGGCGGCTGCGCGCGAAGCTCGGCTCGGAGTACGAGTCGATGATCGGCACGGTTCGCCAGGTCGGCTACAAGTTCGTCGTGCCGCCGTCGCGCTCGCTGCCGGAGTCGGAGCCGGTCCCGCTGCCGGTCTGACCACCCCCCAGGGGGATATTTTCCCCGTATGCCCCATTTGAGCACTGAGCCGCTCATATCCTGACTGCCGGATTGGTCAGGTTGAGGGGGGCCACGGTGCGCGCGGTGACCACGGGGGCGGCGAACGGCCGGTACCACTGATGCCCGGCTCGACGCTCAAAGCGGTGGCGGTGGTGACGGCGGTGCTCATCGGGCTGCTGGCCTCGGCGTACGCGCTGGGCCGCAGCCTGGTGCCGCAGGCGCATCCGAGCGCCACCGGCGTGCCCACCGCCGCCAACGCCCCGCACTACGCCGACCAGCCGCCGGACACCGGCCGGCCGAGCCCGGCCGTCACCGCGAGCGCGCCAACCGTTACCGGCGACGGCGACGGCCCGTACGGCGCACACGTCACCACCGGCTCGTCCCGGGTCGCGTTGACCTTCGACGACGGCCCCGACCCCCGGTGGACGCCACAGGTGCTCGCCCTGCTGAGCCAGTACGGCGTCAAGGCCACGTTCTGCGTCGTCGGCGAGAACGCGGAGAGCTACCCCGACCTGGTCCGCTCCATCGCGGCCGAGGGGCACACGCTGTGCAACCACTCCTGGAAGCACGACGTCAACCTGGGCCGGCGCACCCCGGAGACGATCCGGGCGGACCTGATCCGCACCAACGACGCGATCCTGGCCGCCGCGCCGGGCGCCCGGATCGCGTACTACCGCCAGCCGGGCGGCGCCTGGACCGGCCCGGTGGCGTCGGCCTGCGCGGAACTGGGCCTCACGCCGCTGCACTGGAGCGTCGACCCGTCGGACTGGCGGGCGCCGGGGGCGGCCACCGTGGCCGCGCGGATCCGCGCGCAGATCGCGCCCGGCGCGATCGTGCTCATGCACGACGCGGGCGGGGACCGCTCCGGCACGGTCGCGGCGTTGCAGCAGCTCCTGCCCGAACTGCTCGCGCGGTACGAGCTGGAACCGCTGCCCACCCGCGCCCCGTGACGAGTGCCACCGCACGCCGTCGCCGCTCACCGGGAACGACCGCCCGCCGGCCGCTACCGTGACGGGGTGAGCAGCACCGAGCCCGCCAGCGGTCCCGAATCCGAGACAGCGACCCCGCCCGGCCCTGTCGCCTCCACCGACCGGCTGACCACGGCCGAGATCACCGACGTGCTGGCGCTGGCCCGCACCGCCGGCGACACCGACGGCGCCGATCCGCTCGACGAGCACGTGCTGCTGCGGCTGCGCGACCCGGCGGCGCCGGCCGTGCACCTCACCGCCCGTGCCGCCGACGGCACCCTGACCGGGTACGCGCACCTGGACACCACCGACCCGACCGAGGGCGTCGGCGTGGAGCTGGTGGTGCACCCGGCACACCGGCGGCGGGGCACCGGCCGGGCGCTGGCCCACGGCGTGCTGACCGCCGCCACCGGGCCGCTGCGCGCCTGGGCGCACGGTGACCACCCGTCCGCCGCCGCGCTCGCGGTCGACCTCGGCTTCACCCGGGCCCGGGTGCTCTGGCAGCTCCGCCGCCCGCTGACCGAGGCGGTGCCCGCGCCGGCCCTGCCGGAGGGGGTGGAGCTGCGCGCGTTCCGCCCCGGGGAGGACGACGAGAACTGGCTGGCGGTCAACAACGCGGCGTTCGCCCAGCATCCCGAGCAGGGCCGGTGGACGCTCGACGACCTGCGCGTACGCCTCGCCGAGCCGTGGTTCGACCCGGCCGGCTTCCTGCTCGCGGTGGACGCCGCCACCGGCCGGCTGCTCGGCTTCCACTGGACCAAGGTGCACGAGCGGCCCGGCTCGGCCCGGATCGGCGAGGTCTACGTGCTCGGCGTCGACCCGTCCGTGCACCGGGGCGGGCTCGGCCGGGCACTCACCGCCGCCGGCCTGGCCCACCTGCGCGAGCGGCGCGGGCTGGACCGGGTAATGCTCTACGTCGACGAGAGCAACACCGGCGCCGTCTCGCTCTACGAGCGGACCGGTTTCGCCCGCTGGTCCGCGCACGTCAACTACCAGCGCGGTTGAGCACCGACAGGGCGCCGAGCGGCGGTCACGGGAGCATCACGCCAGGGGCTCGGCACGGTAACGGCCGCCCGGATAAATCACGCTAAAAGCGATAGCGGGTCGCGAGTTCACGAAATGGACAGGCCCACCTCAGCATACGGCCACCTCGCCGGCCGGACGTGTTCATCCCGCGTTCACTTCCGACCGGCGAACCGTCCACCTGGTCCTCCTAACTTTCACGTCAAGCCGGTCAGCGCCGGCCCCCGGCAACCCCGGGCGACCTGACCAAAGACGTGAAGGGAAACCCCTCAAGTGAAGCTCCAGCGGCACGGCGCCATCGCCTGTCTCGCTCTTACCGCGGTTCTCGGTCTCAGCGCCTGCGGCTCGGACAACAACGAGCCGGCCGGCGCGTCCGCCTCCGGCTCCGCCGCCGCCGTCGACTGCGGCAAGGGCACGCTGAACGCGCAGGGCTCCTCCGCGCAGAAGAACGCCATGGCCGAGTGGATCAAGGCATACCAGCAGAAGTGCGCGGGCACCACGATCAACTACGAGCCGAGCGGCTCCGGCGCCGGCATCCAGGCGTTCATCGCCGGCACCGCCGACTTCGCCGGCTCCGACTCCGCGCTCAAGCCGGAGGAGCAGCCGCAGGCCGACGCCAAGTGCGCCGGCGGCCAGGCCCTCAACCTGCCGATGGTGATCGGCCCGGTCGCGGTCGTCTACAACGTCAGCGGCGCGGACAACCTCCAGTTCAGCCCGGCCACCCTGGCCAAGATCTTCGCCGGCAAGGTCACCAAGTGGGACGACCCGGCGATCAAGGCCGACAACCCGGACGCCAAGCTGCCGTCGGCCGCGATCCAGGCCGTGCACCGCTCCGACGAGTCGGGCACCACCGACAACTTCACCAAGTACCTCGCCAAGACCGCCGCGTCCGACTGGACCTTCGAGAACTCGAAGGCGTGGAAGGCCCCGGGCGGCGTCGGCGCGGCCAAGTCCGACGGTGTGGCCAGCAAGGTCAAGAGCACCGACGGCACCATCAGCTACGTCGAGTGGTCGTACGCCGAGAACTCCGGCCTGAAGATGGCCAAGGTCAAGAACGGCGCCGGTGAGTTCACCGAGCTGACCGCCGAGTCGGCCGGCAAGACCATCGCCGGGGCCAAGTTCGAGGGCCAGGGCAACGACCTCAAGATGTCGATCGACTACAACACCAAGGAGGCCGGGGCGTACCCGATCGTCCTGGCGACCTACGAGATCGTCTGCAGCAAGGGCCTCGCCGCCGACAAGCTTCCGCTGGTCAAGGGCCTGCTCGGCCACGCGGCCAGCGCGGAGGGCCAGCAGGAGCTGGTCGAGCTGGGCTACGCCCCGCTCCCCGACGAGGTCCGCACCAAGGTCGAGGCCGCGGTCAAGAGCCTCTCCTGACGCCCTGATCGACACCACCTCAACGCGAAACGAGCGAGCAGATGGGTGACACCCCTCAGCGCTCGGCGCACGCCGGCACCGGCGGGAACCCCGTGGCCACGAGCCACGAGCGGCCCGCCGGTGCCTCGGCGCGTGTGGCCGAGCGCTCCGGCAACCCTGGCCGTCCCGACGGCGGCCTCGGCGGGGGCGGCGGCCTGCCCCGCGCCCGCGCCTTCGGCGCGGAACGGGCCTTCCGTGGCCTGACCCTGGCCGCCGGCAGCACCGTACTGATCGTCATCGCGGCCATCGCGATCTTCCTGATCGCCAAGGCCGTACCGGCGCTGCGGGCCAACACCGAGTCGTTCTGGACCTTCGAGGGCTGGTTCCCGAACGACAACCCGCCGAAGTTCGGCATCGGCGCGCTCGCCTTCGGCACCGTCCTCAGCTCGCTGCTGGCGCTGCTCGTGGCCGTGCCCGTCGCGCTGGGCATCGCCCTCTACCTGTCGCACTACGCCCCACGCCGGCTCGGCAACAGCCTGGGCTTCCTGATCGACCTCTTGGCCGCCGTGCCGAGCGTGGTGTTCGGCCTCTGGGGCCGGGACTACTTCGCCGGCCCGGTCGCCGACCTCTCCGTCTGGCTGAACAAGTACTTCGGCTGGATCCCGATCTTCGGCGAGGGCCCGTACGGCAGCTCGATCCTGCTCGGCTCCGTGGTGCTGGCGATCATGGTGCTGCCGATCGTCACCTCGCTCTCCCGCGAGGTGTTCCGGCAGACCCCGACCGCCAACGAGGAGGCCGCGCTCGCGCTCGGCGCCACCCGCTGGGAGATGATCCGCACCGCGGTCCTGCCGTACGGCCGGCCGGGTGTCATCGCCGCGGTGATGCTGGGCCTGGGCCGGGCGCTCGGCGAGACCATCGCGCTCGCGCTGACGCTCGGCTCGACGTACGCCATCTCGTTCAACATCCTCGAAGCCGGCGGCAACTCGATCGCCGCGAACATCGCCAACCGCTTCGGCGAGGCGAACGACACCGGCCGCGGCGCGCTGATCGCCTCCGGCCTGGTGCTGTTCGCGATCACGCTGATCGTCAACATCACCGCGCGGGCGATCATCTACCGTCGCCGCGAGTTCACGGAGTCGGCTGCCTGATGACCACCACACTCCCCACCCACCGCCCGCGCCCGCCGGCCCAGCCGGCCACGCTGCGGGCGAGGCGGCTTCCCGCGTACGCCGCGCCCGCCATCGCCGTCGCGGCGCTGCTGCTGTCGGCGGGCCTCGTCTACGGCGCCGGCATCGGCGGCCCGGTCCTGGTCGTGGTGGTCGGCGCGCTGCTCTACCTGGTCGGTCTCTTCGTCGCGGCGAACGCGGTGGAGGGCCGCCGGTCGGCCCGCGACCGGACCTGGAGCGCGCTGATCCACTCCGCGTTCGTGCTGGCCGTGCTGCCGCTGGCGTCGGTGGTCTGGACGCTGGTGAGCAAGGGCTCCGAGCGGTTGGACGCGAACTTCTTCGGCACCTCGATGAACAACATCGGGGCGCGGGACGCCAACGGCGGCGCCTACCACGCGATCATCGGCACGCTGGAGCAGGTCGGCATCGCCGCGCTGATCACCGTGCCGCTCGGCGTGCTCTGTGCGATCTACATCGTCGAGTACGGCCGCGGCCGGTTCGCGTTCACCATCCGCTTCTTCGTGGACGTGATGACCGGCATCCCGTCGATCGTCACCGGCCTGTTCGTGCTGGCGTTCTGGGTGCTGATCGTCTCGCCATGGTTCAACGACGGCCGGCCGGGCTTCTCCGGCTTCGCCGCCGCGCTGGCGTTGAGCGTGCTCATGCTGCCCACCGTGGTCCGCTCCACGGAGGAGATGCTCCGGCTGGTGCCGGCGCCGCTGCGCGAGGGCGCGTACGCGCTCGGCGTGCCGAAGTGGAAGACCATCCTGCGGGTCGTGCTGCCGACCGCGCTGCCCGGCATCGTCACCGGCATCATGCTCGCCATCGCGCGGGCCGCCGGCGAGACCGCGCCGGTGCTGCTCGTCGCCGGCGGCGGCGCGGCGATCAACTTCAACCCGTTCGAGAACAACCAGTCGTCGCTGGCCCTCTTCGTCTACCAGCAGGCCGGCGAGGCGTCGAAGTACTCGCCGGCGCGGGCGTGGACCGCGGCGTTGACCCTGGTCGCGCTGGTGCTCGTCCTGACCGTCGCGGCGAAGCTGCTCGCCCGTCGAAACCGGCTCGGCCGATGAACCCCGGAGGTACCGCCACCATGGCCAAGCGCGTCGAAGCCTCGAACGTCACCGCCTACTACGGCGGGTTCAAGGCGATCGAGAACATCAACCTCACCGTCGAGCCGAAGACCGTGACCGCCCTGATCGGCCCGTCCGGCTGCGGTAAGTCGACGTTCCTGCGGTCGATCAACCGGATGCACGAGGTGCTGCCCGGCGCCCGGGTCGAGGGCAACCTGACCATCGACGGGCAGGACGTCTACGACCGTGACGTGGACGTCACCGCGGTCCGCCGGATGATCGGCATGGTCTTCCAGCGGCCGAACCCGTTCCCCACCATGAGCATCTTCGAGAACGTGGTGGCCGGGCTGAAGCTCAACGGCGTGCGCCGCAAATCGATCCTGGAGGAGGCGGCCGAGAAGGCGCTCCGCTCGGCCAACCTCTGGGACGAGGTGAAGGACCGGCTGGGCAAGCCCGGCGCCGGCCTCTCCGGCGGCCAGCAGCAGCGGCTCTGCATCGCCCGGACCATCGCGGTCGAGCCGCAGGTGGTGCTGATGGACGAGCCGTGCTCGGCGCTGGACCCGATCTCCACGCTGGCCATCGAGGACCTGATGTTCCAGCTCAAGGACAAGTTCACCATCATCATCGTCACGCACAACATGCAGCAGGCCGCGCGGGTGTCGGACCGCACCGCGTTCTTCTCGATCGAGAAGACCGGCGACCCGGGCCGCCTGATCGAGTACGACAACACCCAGAAGATCTTCAGCAACCCCACCCAGAAGAAGACCGAGGACTACATCACCGGCCGCTTCGGCTGAGGTGTAAGGCGGGGCCCCCTGTTAACGCATTCCGCATAGGAAGGGGCCCCGCTTAACAACCACGCTCAGCGCAACACGAAGCGCGGCTCGGCGCCGTCCAGATCCTCGATGTGCGGCACGATCGGCGTACCCGGTTCGCGTTCCGCGGCGGCCCGCGCCACGCCGGCGAGGTCGCCGGCGGCGGCTATCTCGCCGAGCGTGACCATGGTCGGCGGCAGCATGGTCAGCTCGCCCGCCTCCGCCCGGGCCAGCGCGTCCGCCGGGCGGAGCCACAGCGTGTGGTCGGCCTCGCCGGAGACGTCCCGGGTCCGCTGCCCCTCGGGCAGCAGGGCGACGAAGAAGTACGTGTCGAAGCGGCGCGGCTCGAACTCCGGCGTGATCCACCGGGTCCACGGCAGCAGCAGGTCCGACCGGAGCGTGAGCCCGCGTCCGGCCAGCAGGTCGGCGAAGCCGGTACGCCGACCCACCAGGTCCTGCCGGGCGGCCTCCCAGTCGTCGCCGCTGACGTCACCGACCACGGTCGTCTCGTCCGGACCGGCCAGCAGCACGCCCGCCTCCTCGAAGACCTCGCGGGCGGCGGCGCAGACCACCGCCTGGGCATCCGCCGGGTCGAGCCGGAACCGCTCACCCCAGGCCGCCGGTGTCGGCCCGGCCCAGCCGAGGTGCGCCTCCGAGTCGGACCGGTCCACCCCGCCACCGGGAAACGCGTACATCCCGCCGAACGTCATCGCCGCCACCCGCCGGATCAGGTAGACCTCGAAGTCGTCGCCGGCCGGGCGCAGCAGCAGCACGGTGGCGGCGACCCGGGGCACCGCGGGCTCGCCGCCCTCGGCGTGGAACCGGCGGGCGTGCTCCACCAGGGCGGGGGGTACGGCGAAGCCGTCGATCGTCATGCGCCGAGCCTAGGCCCTGCCTCCCGGATCATGTTCGGACGCAGGCGCCCGCCCGGCCCGACCAATGACACCATGGGCCGATGACCGATGGCCTCGATGCCGTGATCGCCAAGGTTCTCGACTGGGAGCCCGGGGCCGACGAAGCCCTGACCGCCGCCGGGCTGACCGGAGCGAGACGTGTCTTCGACCTCTACTACGGTAGGGCCACGGCGAACCTGGTCACGAGCGCCACCGGCCGGGAGCTGGCCGACGGCTGGTCGGCCGCCCTGCACATCGCCGCCTCGATCGCGCCCGAGGAGTTCCTCGCCCAGATGCCGAGCCGCGTCGGCACCACGGAGATCGTGATCCTCGGCGACATCAACGATCCCCGCGCTACGCACATCCTCTGCGAGCAGGCTCGGCACAAGGACTTCCTGCACCGCGTCAACGCCGTCAGGGCACTGGCCAAGCACACCGGCCCGGCGAGCCGAGCGGCGGTCGAGCAGGCCCTCGCCGATGAGGATCTCGTGGTGCGCAGTGCGGCGATCCGCTGCGTCGCCGACGCGGATCCCAACCGGGGCAGGATCTTGTACGAGGCATTCCTGGGAGAGCCTCGCCTCACCCCCCTCCTGCGGCAGGAGACGCGGAAGACGTTGTCCCACCTGCGTGAAGGCACTCCGATACCGCCTCACCCGTGACGATGGCGGCCGGATTCAGCTCGGCGGAGACGGCGAGGTCCTCGGCGACCCGCCCCGCCGCGTCCAGCCGAGGAACCGGGCCCGGAGGGTCACCGGATCCTCGCCGATGAGCTGCCCGGCGGCCTCCGCCTGAAGTGCCGCCAGGTAGACCGCGAGTGTCAGCCGGTCGTCGCCGTACTCGGCCAGCAGCGTGCGACGGGCGGCGTCGCAGGGCCACGACTGGCCGCAGGTGTCGCAATGCCAGGCGGGACGCCGGGCGACGTGGCTCATCGCAGCCTCAGCGCGATGGCCCGCGCCTCGTCGTCGTTCAATGGCAGGAACCACAGGAAGCGCTTGACGATCTCGGGCGGGGTCGGGCCGTCCGCCCGGCCACGAAGGTCGCGAATGGCCCGCCGGGTCAGCCGGCTGAACTCAGGAATCAGCGTCGCGCGGCGGACGGCGTCCGTCGGGGCGGCGCGCAGCGTCGGGCACGGCCAGTCGTGGCCGCAGCGCGCGCAGATCCAGGCCGGGCCGTCCGCCATGTGTGCCGAGAGCGGAACAGCAGAGGTACGCGGAGACCATCGCGACTCCGGCGCGGTGTTCTTCGACCGCTCCGGGCTGCGGCGGGGTACGGCACTAGTCGGTCCTGGCATGGGCTTCTCGTCGGGCATGGCGCTCCCCTAGTCGGACGATCAGGGAGGGGCCGCCGCCCGAGTGCTCGCTCACCGCGACGGCCCCGCGCGACGCGACCGCCGGGCTCCGCCTCCACCAGCCGCGCCACCTCTGAGCAACTGTGCTTTGAGTGGTGAGACATTTACACCGCGTAGGGATATGGTAATGAGACATCTAAGACATGCGATGGAGGGGCCATGAACGATGCTTTGCGTGCCGCCCTGCATCAGACGAGTCAAACCGTTGAATCACTTGCCTCTCAGGTCGGAGTTGATCCGAAGACGGTCGGCCGTTGGCTGACCGAGGATCGGATTCCGCATCCGAGCCATCGCACTGCTGCGGCCGAAGCGCTCGGTCGATCCACATCTGACATTTGGCCGGACACTTCCAGACGTCGCGAGCCAGCATGGTTCAGACCTTGGCAGGAGATCGAACGGGAGGCCGTGGCGCTCCGCTGGTTCGAGTCGCTGGTCCTGCCCGGTCTCCTCCAGACGGAGGCGTACGCCCGTGCCGTGCTCAGCGGCGCGGGCCTGATTCCCCGGGCTGACGTCGAGCGCCACGTGGCCGCTCGGCTTGCCCGCCAGAACGTTCTCCGCCGCGACGACCCACCGCTGTTCACGGCCGTTGTGGACGAAGCCGTGCTCCGGCGGCCCGTCGGCGGCCGAGAAGTCATGCGCGAGCAGATCCTGACCGTGATCGAGGCCTGCGCTGAACCCCACATCAGGATTCACGTGGTTCCCGCATCCGTCGGCGCGTACGCGGGACTGAACGGTCCGTTCGTCATCGCCACCTGCTCCGACCATCGGACCGCCGGCTACCTCGACAACCAGTTGCAGGGACAAGTGGTTAGCGCGCCGGACGAGGTGGCCGCGATACTGACGGCGTGGGAAGCCGTTCGCGGTGAGGCTCTCGCACACTGGCAGTCGGTCGAACTTCTGAGGGAAGTGGCGGAGACATGGACCTGAGCGACATGGAGTGGCGCAAGAGCAGTCGCAGCAGCGGCAACGGCGGGGCCTGTGTCGAGGTGGCCGACAACCTTGGCGGCGTGGTCGGCGTACGCGATTCGAAGGACCCGACCGGGCCGGCGCTGGTCTTTCCGGCGGCGTCGTGGCGGGTGTTCGTCGCGGAGGTCGCCGGCCGGGCCTGACGTCCCGACGGGTGGATCATGCTGCCGGTGAACAAGCCGGACGGGATAGCGTTCCGGGCATGACGCGTTGGGGAATCCTGGCCACCGGACACATCGCCGCCTGCTTCGCCACCGACCTGCGCCTGGTGCCGGACGCCGAACTGGTGGCGGTCGGGTCGCGTACCCGGGAGAGCGCCGAGACGTTCGCGCGGCGGTTCGACGTGCCGCGGGCGTACGCCTCCTGGGCCGAACTGGCCGCGGACCCGGACCTGGACGCGATCTACGTGGCCACGCCGCACGCCGCGCACCACGAGGCGGCGCTCGCCTGCCTGGCCGGCGGCAAGGCGGTGCTGGTGGAGAAGCCCTGCACGCTGGACCTGCCCACCACCGTCGAGTTGGTGGAGACGGCGCGCGAGCGCGGGCTCTTCTTCATGGAGGCCATGTGGATGCGGACGAATCCGCTGGTCCTGCGCGTGCTGGAGCTGATCTCCGACGGCGCGATCGGCGAGGTCACCCACGTCCGGGCCGACTTCGGGGTGGCCGGGCCGTTCCCGCCGGAGCACCGGATGCGGGCCCGTACGCTCGGCGGCGGCGCGCTGCTGGACCTCGGCGTCTACCCGCTGAGCCTGGCCCATCTGGTGCTCGGTATGCCACAGCACGTGCAGGCGTGGGCCCGGCTGGGCCCGGAGGCGGTGGACGAGAACACCGGCATGGTCCTGGGCTGGGACTCCGGCGCGGTGGCCACGCTGAGCTGCGGCATGGTCGGCGCCACCGCGATCACCGCGTCGATCACCGGCACCACCGGCCGGATCGATCTGCCGGAGCCGTTCTTCCGGCCCGGGTCGGCGGTGCTGCACCGGCTCGGCGCCGAGCCGGAGACGATCCCGGCGGACCTGACCGGTGGCGGCTACCAGTACGAGGCGATCGAGGTGGGGCGCTGCCTGGCGGCCGGGCTGACCGAGAGCCCGCTGGTGCCGCACGCCACCACGCTGGAGATCATGACTTTGATCGACGACATCAAGGCCCGGATCGGCGTCTCCTACGCATGAAGGAGGGGCCCCTTCTTAACTCCAGGCGTTAAGAAGGGGCCCCTGCTCTACCGGAGGCGTTAAGAGGGGGCCCCTCCTTCGCTAGAACAGCGGGCGGACCAGCAGGTACGCGAGGCAGGCGATGGCCGCCGCCGCCGGGAACGTGATGATCCACGCGATCACGATGTTGCCGGCGACGTTCCAGCGGACCGCGGAGAGCCGCTTGGTCGCGCCGACACCCATGATCGCCGAGGTGATCGTGTGGGTGGTGGAGATCGGGGCCTTGAGCACCAGCGCGTTGAAGTAGAGCACCGCGCTGGCCACGGTCTCGGCCGCGAAGCCCTCCGCCGGGCCCAGGTCGATGATCTTCCGGCCCAGGGTCCGGATGATCCGCCAGCCGCCCGCGTACGTGCCGAGCGCCAGCATCGTCGCGGAGGTCCAGAACACCCAGCCCGGGATGTGCGTCTTGCTTTCCTGGAAGCCGCCGGTGTAGAGCGCCAGCACGATGATGCCCATGGTCTTGGCGGCGTCCTGCATGCCGTGGCCGACCGACATGGCGGCGGCGGACGCGGTCTGCGCCCAGCGGAAGCCGCGGTTGAGCTTGCCCGGCTGCCCCTTCCGGAACAGCCACATGATCGCCAGCATCACCAGGAAGCCGAGGACCAGGCCGACCACCGGGGAGAGCACCATCGGGAGGAGCACCTTCTCCACGATGTTGCCCCACTGGACGATGCCGTCGGCGGCGAACAGGGTCGCGCCGACCAGGCCGCCGAAGAGCGCGTGCGACGAGGAGGAGGGCAGGCCGAAGTACCAGGTGATCAGGTTCCAGGCGATCGCGCCGAGCACGCCGGCGAAGACCACGCCGAGGCTCTCCACCCCGGTCGGGAGCGTGACCAGGCCGTCGCCGACCGTCTTGGCGACCCCGGCGCCGAAGTGCGCGCCGACGAAGTTGCCGACGGCGGCCAGGCCGAGGGCGATCCGGGGTGTCAACGCCCGGGTCGAGATGCTGGTGGCGATCGCGTTGGCCGCGTCATGGAAGCCGTTCGTGTAGTCGAACGCCATGGCGACCGCGATCACCGCCAGTACGGCGATGAGTTCGGGGCTCACAGGATCAGGACTCCTTGACCGCGATGGTCTCGACGGTGTTGGCGACGTGCTCGAAGGCGTCGCAGGCGGCCTCCAGCTCGTCGGCGACCTCCTTCATCTTCAGCACCGTGAGCGCGTCGTACTCGCCGGAGAAGAGCCGGACCAGCAACATCCGGTACGCCTGGTCGCCGTCGTTCTCCAGCCGGTTGCACTCGATCCAGTAGTCCTCGAGATCCTTCATCGACTTCAGCCGGGGCATCGCCTCGGCGGTGAGCTTGGCCTGCTGGTCGAGCACGTTGACCAACTCGTGCAGCTCGCGCGGGAGCGACGGCAGCTTGGTCAGGCCGTACAGGTAGAGCAGGTTGCCGACCGCCTCCAGGTGGTCCATCACGTCGTCGAGCAGCGAGCCCAGCCGGTAGATGTCCTCCCGGTCGAACGGCGTGATGAAGGTGGAGTTGATCTTCTTGTAGAGGTCGTGCGTGATCTGGTCGCTGTCGTGCTCGACCTCGGTCAGCCGCTCGCTGATCGACTGCACGTCGGCGCCGGGCAGGCCCAGCTCGTTGAGCAGGTCGGTCCCCTTCACCAGGTTCTGCGCGGCCCTGGTGAAGAGCTCGTAGAAGGCGCCCTCGGTGGGACGGAAGGAAAACTTCACAGCACGGACCTCGTCGTGTCGGTGGAAGGGTGGCCGTCGCCTGGCAAGGCGCCTGCTCTGGGCATGCTAGGGACCCGGTGGAACCGGGCATCGACCGGCCCACCCCTGGTCAGACCCGATTCACCGCTCGTTCACCTGCTGTTCACCTGAGTGCTCGAAGCCCTGGTCACGCAACCGGTCACGCTCCCGTTCCACGTCGAAATCGGCAGCCGGATACCCGAGATCCAAGCCGTCGAACGTCTCGCGCAGCAGGTGGGCCAGCGCCCAGTCGCGGTACCACTTGCGGTCCGCCGGCACCACGAACCAGGGCGCGGCGTCCGTGCCGCAGCGCTCCAGCGCCTCGGCGTACGCGGCCTGGTAGTCGTCCCACCGGGCCCGGGTGTCCAGGTCGCTCGGGTTGTACTTCCAGTGCTTCGTCGGGTCGGTCAGCCGCTCCATCAGCCGCTCACCCTGCTCGGCGTAGGAGATGTGCAGCATGACCTTGACCACGGTGACCGCCTGCTCGGTCAGCTCCCGCTCGAAGTCGTTGATGATCTCGTAGCGGGACCGCCAGGTGGCCTCGTCGACCAGCCCTTCCACCCGCGCGATCAGCACGTCCTCGTAGTGCGAGCGGTTGAACACGCCCACGTAGCCCGGGGGTGGCAGCGCCCGCCGGACCCGCCACAGGAAGTCGTGCCGCAACTCCTCCTCGGTGGGCGGGCCGAACGAGCGGATGTGCAACCCGAGCGGGTTCATCGCGCCGGCCACCCGCTTCACCGCGCCGTCCTTGCCGCCGCAGTCCATCGCCTGGAGCACCAGCAGCACCCGGCGCGGCCGACCCGCACCCAGGTGCGCCCCGGCCTGGACGGGCGCGCTGGTGGCACTGCCCGGGCCGGCGGCGACCTGGGCGGCGGCGTACAGCATCTCCTGCTGCCGGGCCAGCTCCGCACCGACCAGTTCGACCTGGCCACGGGCCCATTCCTTGCGCGCCGAACCACGACCGGCCGCCTTCGGCAGCCCCGGCGTCGAGCGGGGGTCCACGGCCGTCAGGTCCATCGACCCCGGCCCCACCCGCAGCAGTTCCCGCATCGGCCCGTCCTCGGGCCCCACCACCCCAGTCATTCCCCGATCCTCACCCGCCGGGACCGATCATGGGTACGGAGCGTCCGAGAGGTCCGCTACGTGCTTTTTGTTCAGACCACCAGGGCCAACCACTTCCGGTACGAGGTGGCGAACGGCTCGGTGCCGTCGCCGAGCGCGCCGAGCAGCCAGCGGGACGCCGCCTCCGCCTCGGCGACCAGGTCGTCCGGGTAGTTCCACCGGGCCCGGTGCTCGGCGAACTCGTCCTCGTCGCGCAGCTCGACCAGGCCGGTCTCGCGGCGGCGCACCACGTCCAGGTCGAGGTCGACCAGGTGGACCGTCTCGTCGCCCTCCCACCGGGCCGGAGTGGCGATGTCGCAGTAGACCTCGCTGGTGCGCGGCGGTGGGTTGAACATGCCCGTCCACCAGGCGTTCCGGGGCACCAGCAGGACGAACGGAATCTGCTCGACCGACGGCCGGCCGTGGTAGACCGACTCGGTGCCGGCCGGTACGCCGAGCCAGATGCCGAGGTCGTCCTCGGCGAGCCGACGGGCCGGGTAGTCGCGGTGGGCGCTGCCGTCGTACTTGCGGTAGATCACGCGGACCACATCGCTCGGCATGCCTGGCACCCTAACCGATTCCGGCCACGCCACGCGATCGGCAGGTAACCGGACGCGACCCGGCACCGCGCCACGCCGCCGGAGCGGCCGGACCGGCGTCGGTGCCGGCGGGTACGGTCGCACGGTGAGCCCGTCCCGCACCGCCACCCCCGTCCCGAAGAAGCGCCGGAGTGGCCGCGCGAGCGGCACGGAGCTGCTGGCCGCCGCGGTCGGCGCGGTCCCGGGCGGCGCGACCCGGCCCGGCCAGCAGCTCATGGCCGAGGCGATCGAGCGCAGCATCGCCTCCGGCGAGCACCTGCTGGTGCAGGCCGGCACCGGCACCGGCAAGTCCCTGGCCTACCTGACGCCGGCGCTGACCGTGGACGGCCCGGTGGTGGTCTCCACCGCCACGCTGGCGTTGCAGTCCCAGCTCGTCGACCACGACCTGCCCCGGCTGGCCGACGCGGTCGAGCCGGTGCTCGGCCGTCGACCCACGTTCGCCGTGCTGAAGGGCCGGCACCACTATCTCTGCCTGGCCCGGTTGGACAGCTCCGTCGAGGACGAGCCGGAGGACGCGCTGTTCGACGCGCCCCGGCCCGGCGGCACGAAGTGGCTCGGCGAGGCGGGCCGGCTGGGCAAGCAGGTGCAGCGGCTGCGCGACTGGGCGGAGGAGACCGCCACCGGCGACCGCGACGAGCTGGATCCGGGCGTCGACGACCAGGTCTGGCGCAGCGTCTCGATGCCGGCCCGGGAGTGTGTCGGCGCGAGCCGCTGCCCGTTCGGGCAGGAGTGCTTCGCGGAGGCGTCGCGGGCCCGCGCCCGGGAGGCCGACCTGGTGGTGACCAACCACAGCCTGCTCGCCGTGGACATGCTCGCCGGACGGCACATCGTGCCCCCGCACCGCCTGCTCGTGGTGGACGAGGCGCACGAGCTGGCCGACCGGGTCTCCTCGGCGGCCCAGGCCGAGCTGGTGCCGGAGCTGATCGACAGGTCCACCCGCCGCGCCCGGCCGCTGCTGCGCCCCGACCACGCCGACCGGCTCACCGAGGCCGGCGACGCGCTGGCCGTGGGGCTGGCCGAGGCGCCCGCCGGTCGGCTCACCGCCGGCCTGCCGCCCGCGCTGCGCGAGGCGTGCACGTTGCTCGACTCGGCGACCCGGGCCGCGCTGGAGGCGATCGGCGACGTGAAGGCCGACGACCCCGACCCGGTCCGCAAACAGCAGGCCAAGGCGGTGCTGGACGAGCTGTCCACCACCGCCCAGCGGTTGCTGGAGGAGGGCGACCACGACGTGGCCTGGGTGGAGAAGCCGGAGAACGGCAGCCGCCGGGCACTTGTGGTGGCGCCGCTGTCGGTGGCCGGCACGCTCGCCACCCACCTCTACGACGAACGCACCGTGGTCGCCACCTCGGCCACGCTGGCGCTGGGCGGGCGCTTCGACACGGTGGCCCGGGCGCTCGGGCTGGACGCGCCGCCACCCGCCCCGCCCTCGCCGGCCGCCGCCGCGGCGGCCACCGCTGCCGCCGCCGGCCGCGGCACCGACCCGGCGCCGGTGGCGAGCACCGAGGGCAGCCGGGCGGCGATCGGCACCGTGCCGGCCACCGAGGGTCCGGGCTGGCGGTCGCTCGACGTCGGCTCGCCGTTCGACTACGCCCGGCAGGGCATCCTCTACGTGGCCGCGCACCTGCCCCGCCCCAGCGTCTCCGGGCTGCCCACGGCGGCCGGCGAGGAACTGCTGGCGCTGGTCGGCGCGCTCGGTGGGCGTACCCTCGGGCTCTTCTCCTCCCGGCGGGCCGCGCAGCAGGCGGCGGAGCTGCTGCGCGCGCGGACCGACCTGCCCGTGCTGCTCCAGGGCGAGGAGGCGTTGCCGCTGCTGGTCCGCCGCTTCCGGCAGGAGCGGGAGAGCTGCCTGTTCGGGGTGATGTCGCTCTGGCAGGGGGTGGATGTGCCGGGCGACGCCTGCCAGCTCGTGGTGATCGACAGGCTGCCGTTCCCCCGGCCCGACGAGCCGCTCGCCGCGGCCCGGGCGGCGGCGGTGGACGCGGGCGGCGGCTCCGGGTTCGCGGCGGTCAGCGTGCCGATCGCGGCGGTCCGGCTGGCGCAGGGCGTGGGTCGGCTGATCCGGGCCACCGGCGACCGGGGTGTGGTGGCGGTGCTCGACTCCCGGCTGGAGACGGCACGCGGCTACGGCCCGTTCCTGCGCCGCTCGCTGCCCCCGTTCTGGTACACGACCCGGCCCGAGGTGGCCCGGGGCGCGCTGGAACGGCTGGCCAAGAGCTGACGCCCGCGCCTCCCCGGGCGGGGTGACGCGGGCGTCGGCGGATCGGGCCGGGTCAGGGCGCCTGGGAGGCGACCACCACGGCGTCCGGCGGGGTGTCCGGCACGGTACGCGCGGCGAGCCGGCGGACCGCGGTGTTGAGCACGGCGATCAGCGGCACCGAGACCAGCGCGCCGGCGATGCCGGCCAGCACCACCCCGGCGGCGATGCCGATGATCACGGCGAGCGGGTGGATGGCCACCGCGCGGCCCATGATCAGCGGCTGGAGCACGTGGCCCTCGATCTGCTGCACGCCGACCACCACGCCCAGGATGATCAGGGCGGTCACCGGGCCGCTGTCGACCAGCGCGACCAGCACGGCCACCACGCCGGACAGGAACGCGCCGACGATCGGGATGAACGCGCCCAGGAAGACCAGCGCGGCCAGCGGGAACGCGAACGGGATGTCGAAGATGACCAGGAAGATGCCGATGCCCACGGCGTCGATGAACGCGACAAGCACGGTGGCCCGCACGTACGCGCCGAGCGTCGCCCAGGACGCGCGCCCGGCGTCGTCGACCTTCCAGCGCGCGGCCACCGGCAGCAGCCGGACCAGGAACCGCCAGATGTTGTTGCCGTCGCGCAGGAAGAAGAACGTCGCGAAGAGCACCAGGACGGTGCCGGTGAGCACCTCGGCGAGCGTCGCGGCGGTGCTGAGCGCGCCGCTGGTGAACCGTTCGGTGTTGCCGTTGATCCAGGCCTGCGCCTCGTTGATGTAGCGGTCGAGCTGGCTGTCGGACAGGTGCAGCGGCCCGGTCTTGAGCCAGTCCTGGATCTGCCGGACGCCCTGCGAGGACTTCTCGCTCAGCTCCGGCACACCCTGGATGAACTCGTTGACCACGAGCGTGAGCGTGCCAATCACCGCCGCCAGGCCGCCGACCAGCACCACGCCGGTCGCCAGCGAACGGGGGAACCGGGCCTTCAGCAACCAGCCGACCGCCGGGGCGAGCAGCGCCGAGAGCAGCAGCGCGACGGTCAACGGGATGATCACGATGCTGATCGTGCCGACGATCTTGAGGAGTGCCCAGGTGACGATGCCGATCACGATCAGCCGCCAGCACCAGGCGGCGGCGATGCGCAGCGCGTGCGGCACCTCGGTGTCGTCCCGGCTGACCGTCGAGGAGTGCATCGCGGCCGGCGGCGGGGCACCCACCACGGCCGCCGACGGCGACGCCACCGGACCCGGCGAGGTCGGCGACGCCACGCCCGCGTCCGCCGGCGTCGGGTCGTCCTCGTACCGGCGGGACCGGGCCGACTCACGGCCTGTCTCGTACGCGCGGCGGAGCCGTCCGCGCATCCGCTCGAAGCGGCTCAAGCGCACCTCCCGCACAGTTGACCCACCCATGTCACAGGGGGGGACAGGATACGTCCGACCGCCCCACCCTAGGGCGCTCCCGCCACACATTGCCCCGCCGCCGCTCCCGGCAACCACGACGGAAGCCGCCGCTCGGCACGCGGTAGCGTCTGGCGTGTGACCGCCGACCAGAGTCTCGACGCCGGGCTGCCCATCCGCCTGCTGCACGATCGCGTGCTGGTGCGTACCGAGGGTAGTGAGGGGGAACGCCGCTCCACCGCCGGCATCGTGATCCCGGCGACCGCGGCGGTCGGCAAGCGGCTCGCCTGGGCCACGGCGGTCGGCGTGGGGCCGCACGTGCGCTCGATCGTGTCCGGGGACCGGGTGCTCTTCGACCCGGACGACCGCTCCGAGGTCGAGCTGCACGGCCGGGCGTACGTGCTGCTGCGCGAGCGCGACGTGCACGCGGTGGCGGCGGAACGGGTGGAGGACAGCGCGACCGGCTCCACCGGGCTCTACCTCTAGTCCGCCGCCCCTCCCCCGGCGCCGTTTGCGGCGCTGCCCGGCGGGAAGCCCAGGCACCTCAGTGCGCCCTGGGGAGGGACCA
This sequence comes from Micromonospora sp. NPDC049201, assembly GCF_055586805.1. Classification (NCBI taxonomy): domain Bacteria; kingdom Bacillati; phylum Actinomycetota; class Actinomycetes; order Micromonosporales; family Micromonosporaceae; genus Micromonospora; species Micromonospora sp. NPDC049201. The sequence continues at coordinate 421,667 of NZ_JBVJHM010000002.1, forward strand.
TGCCGATCGTGATCAAGAGGATTCTCGCCTGGGGGTTCCTCGCGTTCCTGATCTACTTCATGGCGTTCCGGCCGGACGGCGCGGCGCAGCTGTTCCGGGGGATCGGGGCCGCGCTGATGGCCATCGCCCAGGGGCTCGGCGACTTCCTCACCGGCCTCATGGCCTGACCCCGACCGTGCGGCTCAGCCGTGCGGGTGCCAGGCGTGCGGGCCGTAGCCCGGGGGCGGCGGCGGGGCCAGCACCACCGGGATCGGCACCACCGGCTCGTCCGGCGCCTCGACGGCCCGCCGGGACCCGTCCGGGAACCGCAGGTGGTAGCGCTGCCCGTCCCAGACCCCGACCGGCGCCTGCGGATCACGACCGACGAAGAACGACCGGTACGCGGCGATCGCGTCCAGCAGCTCCCGTTCCTCCCGTGCCGTCCGGTCCCGCTCGGCGGGCTTGCGGTCCAGCCCTCGGCGCATCCCGTCGCGCAGCAGCGCCAGCCGGGTCGCGGCGAACTGGTAGCCGCGCATCGCCTTCACGCCGCCGTCGCCGGCCACCCGCCGGGCCCAGGTGCGGGCCGCGTGCCGCCGGCCCAGGCTGCCCAGCGCCGCCACCTCGGGCGGGGTGAGCCAACCGGCCCGGACGTAGTCGGGCAGCGTGCGCTCGGTGAGCCGGCCCTCCCAGGCCCGCAGCCAGACGGCCAGCCCCACCATGCCGAAGAAGATGGGCACCATGACGCCGAGGTAGCCGTAGAGCACGATCACCTGCTGCCCGGTGGCCTGGGCCAGGGACGGCAGCAGGTTCCAGGTGCCGTGCAGCATCATGGCCAGCAGCAGGCCGGCGAGCGGGGCGAGGATCCGCACCCGCCGGTCGGCGGTCCGCGCGGCGACGCCCAGCCCGACGCCGGTCATCGAGGTGAACAGCGGGTGGGCGAAGCCGAAGAGCAGGATCCGCACGATGAAGATCGCGATCACCTGCTGCGCCCCGGTGGCCGGGCCGTACTCCTCCACGCCGGTGCGGTAGCCGTATCCGCCCAGGTAGAGAATGTTCTCGACCATGGCGAAGCCGACCGCGGACAGCCCGCAGTAGACCAGCCCGTCGGTGATCCCGGAGATCTCCCGGCGCCGGAAGATCAGCAGCAGGATCGGGCCGGCCGCCTTGGTCAGCTCCTCGATGAACGGCGCGACGAGCACGGCGGTCAGCGCGGCGGGCAACCCGCGGTCCTCGAACAGTCGCGCGCCGGTCTCGTTGACCAGCAGCGAGATGGCGGTGGAGACGAACGCGCCCCAGGCGAAGCAGAAGATCAGGTATTTCAGCGGCTCGGGTTCGTAACGGTCGAGCCAGAGGAAGCAGGACACCAGCACCGGCACCGGCAGGATCGCCGCGATCACGCCGACCAGCAGTGCGTCCGCGCCCAGGCTCTCGCCCAGCGTGAAGACCATGAACAGCGCGCCGGCCGCGATCAGCAGCACCACCGCGGCCAGCGCCAGGAAGCGCCGCCAGCCGAGCCGGCGCAGCGGCATGCGCGGCGTCGACGCCCCGGGCGGCGGGACGGCGGGCGCGGGCGGCGGCGGTGCTCCGCCGGGCGGGGTGACGGCCATGCGGTCAGCGTAGCCACACTCGCCCCACTGGTCCGGCCGCATCGTGACGGCTATGCTACCGGGCAGGTCACGAGCGCCAGCGTCAAGCCCCGGCTTGCTGGCCGGCAACCCTCGTCGAGTTCGCGGTGGGGTGCCCCGGGTGATGACCGGGCCCAGCGCCGCGTCGCGTGCTGGGCAAGCGCGGACCCCGTCCCGGCACCCCGGGGTCCCCTGTGACCCGGAGGCTCCGCCATGACCGTCACCCTCGTACCCGCCCTCCCCACGCTGCCCGTTCCGGTCCGGCCGGACCCGCTCGGCGTGCTCGGCGTACCGGGAGAGATCAACCTGGACCACGCCGCCAGCGCGCCGTGCGCGCGGGCCGCGGCCGACGCGGTGGCCGAGCTGCTGCCCTGGTACGCGAGCGTGCACCGCGGCGCGGGCGCGCTGTCCCGGCGCTGCACGCTCGCCTACGAGCGGTCCCGGCAGACCGTGGCGGACTTCGTCGGCGCGCGTCCCACCGACCACGTGATCTTCACCCGGAACACCACGGACGCGGTGAACCTGCTGGCCCGGGCGCTGCCGGCCGGCACCACTGTGGTCACGTTCGGCGGGGAGCACCACGCGAACCTGCTTCCCTGGCCACGCGGCTCGGTCCGGCTGCCGGTGCCGGACAGCCCGGCCGGCGCGGTCCGGTCGCTGAGCCTGGCGCTTGCCGAGCTGGCCCGTGACGCCCGGCCCGGCCGGCCGGTGCTGGTCGCGGTGACCGGCGCCAGCAACGTCACCGGCGAGTGCTGGCCGGTCACCGAGCTGGCCCGGGTGGCCCACCGGTACGGCGCGCGCATCCTGGTCGACGCCGCGCAGCTCGCCCCGCACGCCCCGGTCGACGTGGCCGCGTCGGACGTGGACTACGTGGCGCTCTCCGGCCACAAGCTGTACGCCCCGTTCGGCGCCGGCGTGCTGGTCGGGCGCGCGGACTGGCTGGACGCCGCCGCGCCGTACCTGGCCGGCGGCGGGGCCACGGGTCACGTAGGCGCGGCCACCCACGACGTGCGGTGGGTGACCGGCCCGGCCCGGCACGAGGGCGGCACGCCGAACCTGCTCGGCGCGGTGGCGCTGGCGGCGGTCTGCGCGGCGTTCACGGCGGCGGACCGGACCGCGCTGCACGCCCGGGAGCAGGCGCTGCTGTCCCGGCTGCGGTCCGGCCTGGCCGCGCTGCCGGACGTGGTGGAGCTGCGCACGTTCGGCCCGGACGCGCCCCGGGTGGGCATCGTCAGCTTCGTGGTCGCCGGGCGGGACTCCGCCGAGGTGGCCGCGCACCTGGCGGCCCGGCACCGGATCGGCGTGCGGGACGGCCTGTTCTGCGCCCACCCGCTGACCCGCCGCCTGCTGACCGAGGCCGCCGCCCGCTCGGCCCGCACCGACCTGCCACCCACCGCGCTGCGCGCGAGCCTCGGCCTGGGCACCACCGCCCACGAGATCGACACCCTGCTGACCGCGCTGGCCGCCCTGGCCCGCCCCCGCTGACCCCGGGTGGGGGTCAGCCGACCGGCGGGGCGGTGGGGGACGCGTCGGCGGGCTGGTCCTTTCCGTGGAACGCCTGCCGGACCAGGCGGTTCGCCTCCTCCTGGTCGATGCCGGACGCCACCATCAGGTCGCTGGCGGTGGTCCGCACCTGGGCGATCACCACGCTGCCGGAGAAGCCCACCCCCTCGGCGTACGCCCGGCTGGCCTCGCTGACCGCCCGCAGCACCCGCTCCCGGGCCTGTTCCGGCTCCTCGCCGACGGCGAACTCGTGCCGGAGCAGGCGTACCGACTCGGCGAGGTGGGCGACGGAGTCGGGCATCGGCTCGGGGATCGACTCCTCGTCCTCGATCATGGTGACCGCGCGGCGGATCAGCGTGCCGCTGTTGCGCATCGCCCGGTCGATCGGCTCGGCCGCCTCCGCGTAGTGGGTCAGCTCGCTGCGCCGGTGCCAGCGGGCCGGCGAGATGGTGATGGTCTCCTTCGCGCCCTCGATGGCCTCGCTGAGCGCGGCCAGCTCCTCCTTGTTCTCCCGGAGCCGGAACAGCGCCCGCTGGGCCGCGCCCCGGTCCCGGTTGCGCAGCGCCTCGGCGCACACGTCGAGCTGCTCGGCCAGCAGGTCCAGCGCCGGCCGGGCGGCCCGGTTGATCACCCGGAGCGGGTTGAGCGGCAGCAGGACGGCGGTCACCAGCAGCGCGATGCTGCCGCCGATGAAGGCGTCGACGAAGCGCGGGAACTCCAGGTTCTGGGTGGACGGGCTGAGCGTCACGATCAGCACCGCGGTGGCCGCCGCCTGGATCACGATGGCCACGCTCGCCCCGGCGAAGATGGTCAGCAGGATCGCCGAGGTCACCACCAGCGCGAGCTGCCAGGCACCGGTGCCGAGGAAGTAGATCAGCACGTCGCCGACGAGGACGCCGACCGCCACCCCGATGATCAGCTCGACGGTACGCCGGAACCGCTGCCCCACCGAGGCGGCGAGCGTGCCCACCGCGGAGATCGGGGCGAACACCGGTTGCGGGTTGTGCAGCAGCCGGTGCGAGACCAGGTACGCCAGGCCGGCCGCGAGCCCCGCCTGCAACGCCAGGCCGAACGCGGTCCGGACCCGGTGCAGCCGGTCGTGCAGCGTGGCCTTGCTCCGGTGGCGCAGCTCGTCCATCGCGGCGGCGATCCGTGGCCCGTCGAGGTCACCCAGCGCTTCGCGCGTCGTCAAGCGCCGCAGGAACGGCGGTCGTCGGTCCTGGGCCATGGCGGGTACTACCCGCCCCGTCCCCGGTGAATCCTCGCCCCGACGACGGAGTGGGGCAGACTGCACCGGATGGACGAGCTGACGACGCGGTGGCGGGCGACGGCCCGGGCGGCCGGCGCGACCGACCCGGACGCCGTGGCGCGGGCCGGGGCGCGGCTGCTGGCCGGCTGGCGGGAGCCGCACCGACACCACCACACGGAGGATCACCTGCGGGCGGTGCTCGACGTGGTCGACGCGTACGCCGATCGGGCCCGCCGCCCGGACCTGGTCCGGCTCGCGGCGTGGTGCCACGACGCGGTCTACGACCCGCGGGCCGGCGGCGACGCCAACGAGCGGGCCAGCGCCGACCTGGGCGACGCGCTGCTCACCGCCGCCGGGCTGCCGACCGCGGCGGTGACCGGGGTACGCCGCCTGGTGCTGCTCACCGCCGGCCACGCGGTCGGACCGGACGACCCGGACGGCGCGTTGCTCTGCGACGCCGACCTGGCGGTGCTGGCCGCCGCGCCGGACGACTACGACAGGTACGCCGCCGCGATCCGCCGCGAGTACGCCCACGTGTCCGAGCCGGACTTCCGCGCCGGCCGGGCCGCCGTGCTGCGGCACCTGCTGGCCCTGCCGGCGCTCTTCCGGCTACCCGAGCCGCACGCCCGCTGGGAGGCGCCCGCCCGCGCCAACCTGACCCGGGAGCTGAGCACGCTGAGCTGAGACCGGCGCGGCCGAGGCGAAGACGTGTTTCGGGCGGCGCAGGCCGCCGGCGCGCAGCAGGCGGACGATCTCGCGGGACGGGACCACCGTCGCGCCCAGCCAGACCGCCACCCGGAACCGCTCGGCGGGCAGGTCGTAGTGGTCCCGGTCGAAGCCGCGCCGGCCGGCGCCGAGCAGCTCGGCGAAGGCGTGCAGCTCCGCGAAGGAGACGTCGCTGATCAGGTGCGACCAGAGCCGGCCGCGCCAGGGCACCGCGGGCGGGTCCAGGTAGAGCATCGTTCCAAAGTACGCCGGTAGCCTTCCCGGCATGGCTGCCCATCCCCTCCTCGACGAACTGCGGGACGCGCTCGGCGAGTCCGCCGTGCTGACCGACCCGGACCTGCTGGCCGGGCACGAGCGGGACGAGGCCGACCTGTGCGCCTCGGGCACCCCGCTGGTGGTGGTCCGCCCCCGGGACACCGCGGGCGTGGTCGCGGCGGTACGCGCGGCGGGCCGGCACGGCGTACCGGTGGTGCCGCAGGGCGCCCGGACCGGGCTGGCCGGCGCGGCGAACGCGGTGGCCGGCGCGCTGGTGGTGAGCACGGTGGCGATGGACCGGATCGTGGAGATCGACCCGGTGGGCCGGATCGCCGTGGTGCAGCCCGGCGTGGTCAACGCCGCGCTGGCCGGGGCGGTGCGGGCGCGCGGGCTCTGGTACCCGCCGGACCCCGGTTCCTGGGAGTCGTCCACCATCGGCGGCAACGTGGCCACCAACGCCGGCGGCATGTGCTGCGTGAAGTACGGCGTGACCAGCGAGTACGTGCTCGGCCTGGAGGTGGTGCTCGCCTCCGGCGAGGTGCTGCGCACCGGCCGGCGCACCGCCAAGGGCGTCGCCGGGTACGACCTGACCCGGCTCTTCGTCGGCTCGGAGGGCACCCTCGGCGTGATCACCGAGGTGACCGTGGCGCTGCGCCCGCCGCCGGAGGCGGCACTGACCCTGGTGGCGGTCTTCGGCACCACGGCGGCGGCCGGCGGCGCGGTGGCCGGCATCGCCGAGCGGGGGCTCACCCCGAGCCTGCTGGAGCTGCTGGACCGAACGCACCTGCGGGCCATCGAGGCGTACCAGCCGATGGGGCTGCGGACCGACGCGGAGGCGCTGCTGCTGGCCGCGGTGGACACCGGCGGCCGGGCGGCCGACGACCTGGCCCGGATCGCCGAGGTGTGCACGACGGCCGGCGCCGACGAGGTCTGGGCGGCCACCGACGCGACCGAGGCCGCCGCGCTGCTCCAGGCGCGGCGGCTGGCCCACCCGGCGATGGAGCGGTTCGCCGCCGAGACGTTCCCGGCCGGCAACGGCGGCCTGGTCATCGACGACGTGGCGGTGCCCCGCGGCCGGCTGGCGGAGCTGCTGGACGGCGTGGCCCGGATCGCCGTCGCGTGTGACGTGCCGATCGGGGTGGTCGGGCACGCCGGCGACGGCAACATGCACCCGAACATCGTGGTCGACCGCGCCGACCCGGCCAGCCTGGAGCGGGGCCGGCGGGCCTTCGACGAGATCATGCGGCTCGGGCTGGACCTGGGCGGCACCTGCACCGGCGAGCACGGCGTCGGGCTGCTCAAGCGGGACTGGCTGGCGCGGGAGATCGGCCCGGTGGGTGTCCGGGTGCACCAGGCGATCAAGGCGGCGCTGGACCCGGCCGGGCTGCTCAACCCCGGCAAGGTGCTCTGACTCAGCCCTTGTCGTCGGCGGGCGTGGCCTGGGTGAGCAGCAGCAGCACCTCGTACGCCACCGGCGGCGCGGGCTCGCCCGGGCAGTCCTGGATGGTGACGGTCAGCCCCGGCGGGATCAGCAGCGTCGAGGTCAGCACGCCGATGCAGAGCTGCCGGTACCGCCGGGCCTGGTCGGTCTCCCGGGCCAGCGCCGGGTCGGCGAGCATCCGCTGCAACCGGGACGTCTGCTCCGGGTTCAGCGAGCCGGTCGCGTCGACGCCGTCACCGGCGCAGTCCCGGCACTGCCACCGGCCGGTCGGCTCCACGTCGAGCGTGCGGACCGGGCCGTCCCCGCCCAGCCGCTGCATCAGGGTGACGAGGTTCCCGGTCGGTGTCGGGGTGGCCGAGCCCTGCTGACCTGAGGTGGTGGCGCTCCCGGCGTCGCCGAGGAGCGCGCAGCCGGTCAGGGCGGTCGCCAGCAGGACGCCGACGGACAGGGCGGGGACGCGCGACCACGATGGGCGAACCACGCGGGAAACCTACACTTCCGTAGGTAGCGCGCACTAGCCGTCGAGCGGCCGTTAGGGGTAGGGCCGGCTAGCGAGGTGCGGCCGGGAGGTCGGTCCCCCGGTCGGCCGCGAAGCCCCGCACGTCGGGCGCGCCGAGCCGGGCCGCGTCGGCCCCGATGTCGTCCGGCATGAGCTGCGACGCCCGCTCGGCCTCCACCCGCGCCCGGTAGTGGGCGACCTCCCGGGCCCGGGTCGCCGCGTCCCAGCCGAGCACCGCGCCCATCAGCTCCGCGACGTGCTCCGCCGACTCCAGGCCGCGGTGGCTGGTCTCGATGGAGATCCGGGTACGCCGGGTGAGCACGTCCTCCACGTGCAACGCGCCTTCGGCCCGGGCCGCGTACGTGACCTCGGCGGCGAGGTACTCCGGCGCGCCGGCCAGCGGCGAGGCGAGCAGCGGATCGGCGTCGACCAGGGCGAGCAGGTCCAGGGTGAGCGTGCCGTAGCGCTCCAGCAGGTGCTCCACCACCCCGACCGGCACCTGGTGCCGGCGGGCCAGGTCGGCCCGGTCCCGCCACATGGCGGCGTACCCGTCGGCGCCGAGCAGCGGCAGGTCGGCGGTGCGCGACGGGCGGGTCCGGCCGAGCCGGCGCGCCGCGTGGTCGACCACGTCGGCGGCCATCACCCGGTATGTCGTGTACTTCCCGCCGGCCACCAGCAGCAGGCCGAGCATCGGCTCGACCACGGCGTGCTCCCGGGACAGCTTGGAGGTGGAGTCCGCCTCGCCGGAGAGCAGCGGGCGCAGCCCGGCGTAGACACCCTCGATGTCGGCGGTGGTCAGTGGCCGGTCCAGCACGGTGTTGACCTGCTCCAACAGGTAGTCGATGTCGCGTGCGGTGGCGGCCGGGTGGGACCGGTCGAGCTGCCAGTCGGTGTCGGTGGTGCCGATGATCCAGTGGCCGCCCCACGGGATGACGAAGAGCACGCTGGTGGCGGTGCGCAGGATCAGCCCGGTCTCGCCGACGATCGCCGAGCGCGGCACCACCAGGTGCACGCCCTTCGACGCCCGGACCCGCAGGCCGGGACGAAGCCCGACGTCGTTGAGCATCCGCGACATGTCGTCGCTCCACACGCCGGTCGCGGCGATCACGGTGCGGGCGCGGACCTCGAACTCGGCGTCCGGCGAACCGGCCGGCGCCTCCAGGTCACGCACCCGGACGCCGGTCACCTCACGGGCCTGGCGGATCAGCCCGACCGCCCGGGCACTGGTGACGACCGTCGCGCCGAGGCTGGCCGCGGTGCGGGCCAGCGTGACCACCAGGCGGGCGTCGTCGACCTGGCCGTCGTAGTAGCGGATCGCGCCGGCCAGCGTGTCGGGCCGCAGGCTGGGGAAGATCCGGCGGGCGCCCTCGCGGGTGAGGTGCCGGTGCAGCGGCATGCCGCGCCCACCGCCGAACAGTCCGGCGAACACGTCGTACGCGGCCACACCGAGCCCGTAGTAGGAGCGGCGGAGGACCCGCCGGGGCAGGTCGCGTACGCCGCCCTCGGCCGGCAACGGCACCAGGATCGGCACCGGGCGGACCAGGTGCGGGGCGAGCCGGGTGGCGAGCAGCCCGCGCTCGGTCAGCGCCTCGTGGACCAGGTGGAACTCCAACTGTTCCAGGTAGCGCAGGCCACCGTGGATCAGCTTGCTGGACCGGCTGGACGTGCCGGCCGCGTAGTCGCGCGCCTCCACCAGGGCGACCTTCAGCCCTCGGGACGCGGCGTCCAGCGCGGCGCCCGCCCCGGTCACCCCGCCGCCGATGACCAGCACGTCGAACCGCTCGGCGCGGAGCCGGCGCAGGTCGGCGGCGCGGCGCTCGGCGGAGAGCTGGCCGGCCTCGGATCGGGACACGTTGGGGTCGCGCACCCGTCCACGGTAGCCGTCCGCACGCCACGGCGACACGTCCCGGCCGTACCGTGATGACCATGCTGACCGGCCCGCCCGCTGCGCCCGTACCCCCGCCGCCGCCGCGCGAGACCGGGCCGTGGCCGGTCGTCGCGGCGGTCGCGGCCGGCGTCTGGGCGGTGCTGGTGACCGTGCCCGGCCAGGTCACCGGCTGGCTGGTCGACCAGGTCGTGCTGGTCACCGGGCTGGACCGCGCGGTGGCCGTCTGGCCGGTGGTCGCGGTGGCCACCGTGCTGCTGGTCGGCGCCCCGGTGCTGGCGTTGGCGCTGCTGCCGCGCTCCCCGGCGCTGCGGGCGGCCGGGCGGGCGTGGGCCGGCGGCGCGTTCACGCTGGGCGCGACGACGCTGCTCCGGGCGCTTCCGCCGGTGCACCACGAGGCGTACCTGGCGGCGCTGGCGGCGACCGCCGCGCTGCTCGCGCTCGCCGCCGCCCGGCTCGCCCGCCGCCGCCCGCCCACCCCGGCGGGTCGCGGGGGCGGGCGTCCCGGCGCGGTGACGTTGCTGGCGGTGGCCGCCGGGCTGGCGGTGCTGCTGCCCTGGGTGTGGGTGGGCGCGCTGGGCGGCGCGCTGGAGACGCTGCTCGCCGGCCTGGCCGCCGCCGCGTTCGGGATGGTGGCCGGCGTGCTGCTCGGCCCCGGGTTCTGGGCCGCGTTCGCCGCCGGGCCGACGCCCCGACCGGTCCGGCTGGTGCTGCTCGGCGGCCTGGTCGCGGGCGTCACGCTGACGATGCTGGCGGCCGGCGCGGGGCAGTCCGGCGCGCAGTTGCCGGGCCTGCTGCTGCTGCCGCCGCTCGGCTTCGTGCTGGCCGCGCTGGAGGCCGCGGCGCGACACGCCGGCCGCCCCGCCGGGGCCGCGCCGGCGCGCTGGCTGGTCGGCCTGGCGCTGGCCGGGCCGCTGGCCCTCACCGACCCGGAGGAGATCACGCTGCTGCTGGCCAGCAGTCGCGACGTGCCGTTCTGGGTCGCGGTGGGCACCGGCGCGGCGTTCGCGGTCGCGGTGCTGCTCGCCGTCGGGTACGCCGTGCTGCTCGCCCGTCGCCACGCCGGCGTGCCCCGGCGGGGGGTGGCCGGGCTGGCCGCCGGGGCCCTGCTGGCCGCCGTGGCGGTGGTGTACGTGGTCCCCGGCCAGCCGGGCCTGTACGGCGAGCGGCTGCTGGTGGTGCTGCGCGAGCAGGCGGACCTGAGCGGCCTGCCGGCCGGCGCGCCGGGCCGGGCGGGGCGGGACGCGCGGGCCGCCGAGGTCTACCGGCGGCTGGTGGCGACCGCCGACCGCACGCAGGGCGACCTGCGCCGCACGCTGACCCGGCTGCGCCTGAACCCGACGCCGTACTACCTGGTCAACGCCATCTCCACGGACGGCGGGCCGGCCCTCCGGGCGTGGTTGTCCGGCCGGCCCGAGGTGGCCCGGGTGCTCGTCGACCAGCGCCCGCGTCCGCTGCCCGCGGCGGCACCGCCGGCCCGCGGCGACACCCCGGCGCCGACCGGTCCCACCTGGAACGTGTCGCTGATCGGCGCGGACCGGGTCTGGTCGGAGCTGGGCGTGACCGGCGCCGGCGTGGTGGTGGGCAGCTCCGACTCCGGGGTGGACGGCCGGCATCCGGCGCTGGCACCCGGGTTCCGGGGCGGCGACGACTCCTGGTACGACCCGTGGGAGCACCGCCGCACGCCGGCCGACCGGGGCGGCCACGGCACCCACACGCTCGGCAGCGCGGTGGGCCGCGACGGGATCGGGGTGGCGCCCGGGGCGAGCTGGGTGGGCTGCGTCAACCTGGACCGCAACCTCGGCAGCCCGGCCCGCTACCTCGACTGCCTCCAGTTCATGCTGGCGCCGTTCCCGCCGGGCGGGAACCCGCTGACCGACGGCCGGCCGCGGCGTGCGCCGGACGTGCTGACCAACTCGTGGGGCTGCCCGCCGCTGGAGGGCTGCGATCCGGGGGCGCTGCGCCCGGCGACCGCCGCGCTGGCCGCGGCCGGCATCCTGGTGGTGGCCGCCGCCGGTAACACCGGCCCGAACTGCGGGTCGATCGTCGACCCGCCGGCGCCGTACCCGGACGTGCTCACGGTCGGCGCGGTCGACCGGGCCCGCCGGCTCACCGAGTTCTCCAGCCGGGGCCCGACCGGGGAGGCTCCCAAGCCCGACCTGGTGGCGCCCGGCGCGGCGGTGCCGTCGGCGTTCCCCGGCGGCGGGTACGCCACCCTGGACGGCACCTCGATGGCGACACCGCAGGTGGCCGGCGTGGTGGCACTGATGTGGTCGGCGAACCCGGCGCTGGTCGGGGACCTGGCTCGGACCCGCCGGATCCTCACCGAGACCGCCACGCCGGCCACCGCCCCGGCCGGTACCACCTGCGGCGGCACCCGGGACCTGGTCGGCGCCGGCCTGGTCGACGCGTACGCGGCGGTGCGGGCGGCGCGGAACGGTTAACAACCCTGCCGGAATGGCCTAGGGTCGGCGACCATGGACGTGGAGATCATCGAGCTGGGTCCGGACCGCCTGCCCGAGGTCGTCGCGCTCTGCCGGCGGGCGCTGGACCTGCCGGAGGACGCGGCCGAGGCACCGGCCGTGGTGGCCACGCTGGCGGTGCGGGCGGCGGCCGACCGGCCGGTACTGCTGCTCGGCGCGGTCCGCGACGGCACGCTGGTCGGGGTGCTGGTCGGGTCCCGGTCGGTGACCGATCCGCGGCTCGGTCACGTCGACCTGGTCACGGTGGCCCCGGCGCACCGCCGCCAGGGGATCGGCGCGGCGCTGCTGGCCGGCGCGGAGGCCCGGCTGGCCGCGCTCGGCGCGTCCGAGGTGCTGCTCGCCGGCAATCCGCCGCACTACGCGTGGCCGGGCATCGACGTCCGCTACACGCCGGCGGTCTGCGCCGCGTTGCGGCTCGGGTACCGGCAGGACCGGACCGCCTGGAACATGACCGCCTCGCTGACCGAGGGGTCGGCGGCGCTGCGCCCCACCGAGACCACCGAGCGGCGGCTGGCCGAGCGGGGCGTGACGGTACGCCGGGCCGTACCCACGGACCTGCCGGCGCTGGAAGCGTTCGCCCGCGCCACGTTCGGCGGCGTCTGGGACGGTGAGCTGGCCGGTTCGGTGGGCCGCCCGGACGCGGGCACCCACCTGGCCGAGCGGGACGGCGAGATCCTCGGGTTCGCCGCGTACGGGTCGGCGCGGCCGAGCTGGTTCGGGCCGATGGGCACCGCCCCGGCGGCCGAGGGTTCCGGGATCGGTGGGGTGCTGCTGCGCCGCTGCCTCCGCGACCAGGCGGCGGCCGGGATCACCGAGGCGCAGATCGGCTGGGTCGGCCCGGTGCCGTTCTACTCGAACGCGGTCGGGGCCCGGATCGAGCGCGTCTTCTTCCTCTACCGGAAAGCCATCAACGGGGCATAACGCCGTTCCCCCTCCACGTCTGTCGACCGGCCCCTACCGTTCGAGGGGCAGAGGAGGCCCGTTATGACCACGGAGAACGAACGGACCGACGACCCGGCAGCGGGCCGGCGCCAGAGCGGCGAGCTGCCCACCGAACGGCTCGACGTGGGCGACGCCGAGCAGGACGCGGCGGACCAGCCGGCCGTGGAGGAGCCCCGGCAACCGGTGGACGAGCCGAGGCGGCTGCTGCCGCCGTACGACCGGGCGCACAAGCGACGCAACCAACGCCCACTGCCCACCTGACGCACACGCGACAGGGGGCGGACCGCTGACGCGGCCCGCCCCCTGTCGGCGTACTGGGTGGAGCTGGACTCAGAAGTCCATCTCCCCGCCACCCGGGCCAGCCGGGGCGGCCGGGGCCTTCTCCGGCTTGTCCGCCACGACGGCCTCGGTGGTGAGGAACAGCGCGGCGATCGAGGCGGCGTTCTGCAGCGCGGAACGCGTCACCTTGGCCGGGTCGATGATGCCGGCGGCCAGCAGGTCCACGTACTCGCCGGACGCGGCGTTGAGGCCGTGACCCGGGTCGAGGTTGCGCACCCGCTCGACGACGACGCCACCCTCAAGGCCGGCGTTGACGGCGATCTGCCGCAGCGGGGCGTCCAGCGCGATCTTGACGATCTGCGCGCCGGTCGCCTCGTCGCCGGCCAGGTCCAGCTTGTCGAAGGCGGTCTTGCCGGCCTGCACCAGCGCGACGCCACCACCCGGGACGATGCCCTCCTCGACGGCGGCCTTCGCGTTGCGGACGGCGTCCTCGATGCGGTGCTTGCGCTCCTTCAGCTCGACCTCGGTGGCCGCGCCGACCTTGATCACCGCAACACCGCCGGCCAGCTTGGCCAGACGCTCCTGCAGCTTCTCCCGGTCGTAGTCGGAGTCGCTCTTGTCGATCTCGGCCCGGATCTGGTTCACCCGGCCCTGGATCTGCTCGGCGTCACCGGCGCCGTCGACCACGGTGGTCTCGTCCTTGGTCACCACGACCTTGCGGGCGCGGCCCAGCATGTCGAGGGTGACGGCGTCCAGCTTGAGGCCGACCTCCTCGCTGATGACCTGGCCACCGGTGAGGATGGCGATGTCGCCGAGCATGGCCTTGCGGCGGTCACCGAAGCCCGGCGCCTTGACGGCGGCCGACTTGAAGGTGCCACGGACCTTGTTGACCACCAGCGTGGCGAGGGCCTCGCCCTCCAGGTCCTCGGCGATGATCAGCAGCGGCTTGCCCGACTGCATGACCTTCTCCAGGATCGGGAGCAGGTCCTTCACCGACGAGATCTTGCTGTTGACGATCAGGATGTACGGGTCGTCGAAGACGGCCTCCATACGCTCCGGGTCGGTCATGAAGTAGGCGGAGATGTAGCCCTTGTCGAAGCGCATGCCCTCGGTGAGCTCAAGCTCCAGGCCGAAGGTGTTGCTCTCCTCGACGGTGATGACGCCTTCCTTGCCCACCTTGTCCATCGCCTCGGCGATGATCTCACCGACGGTGCTGTCACCGGCGGAGATGGAGGCGGTGGAGGCGATCTGCTCCTTGGTCTCCACGTCCTTGGCGAGCTTGAGCAGCTCCTCCGAGACGCTGGCCACGGCGGTCTCGATGCCCCGCTTCAGGGCCATCGGGTTGGCGCCGGCGGCTACGTTGCGCAGACCCTCGCGAACCAGGGCCTGGGCCAGGACGGTCGCCGTCGTCGTGCCGTCACCGGCGACGTCGTCGGTCTTCTTCGCGACCTCCTTGACCAGCTCGGCGCCGATCTTCTCGTACGGGTCCTCGAGCTCGATCTCCTTGGCGATGCTCACACCATCGTTGGTGATGGTGGGGGCACCCCACTTCTTCTCGAGCACGACGTTGCGGCCCTTGGGTCCGAGCGTCACCTTCACGGCGTCGGCGAGCTGGTTCATGCCCCGCTCGAGGCCGCGGCGCGCCTCTTCGTCGAACGCGATCATCTTGGCCATACGGCGTTGTCCTCCTGGACACTCACGGGCCACCCGGGATGCCCGGATGGGCCGTCTGGTGTACGCACCTTGGGGACGTCGCCACCTGGCGACGACGACGTCCTCCTCGGTCGGGCCGGACAGCCCGCGACGACCGGCCCCGTTCCGCTCCGGCACCCCTGCGGGCACCGACGCGGCCGTGGCCCTACCGCCCCGACCATTGGCACTCACCGTACGCGAGTGCCAATGACTTGTTTAGCACTCTCCCTAGCCGAGTGCAAGCACGACCGCACCGCTCAGCCGAGTTCCGCAGCCAGCCGGGCCGCGTTCACCGGGCCTTCGTGGGCCCGCTGCTCGGCGTACGCGACGACCAGCCCGACGAGCTGCGCGAGATAGGCCGGCGCGGCCAGCGCGGCACCCACCACGGCCAACGTCACTGCCCCGACCGCGGTGCCCGGCCCGGACATCGGATCGGTGCCGAACGCCGCGCCGCTCACCGCACCCATCACGGCGTCCAGCACGACAGCCGCGACCAGCGCGCACGCCACCAGCGCCACCCGACCCAGCACCATGCCGAAACGGTTGTGGAACATCCGCCAGGCCCGCCCGACCGGCTCCTGCCGCTCGAACAGGTAGACCGGCCCGAACAACGCGACCGCGAACCCGGCGTAGATGCCGGGCAGCAGGCAGAGACAGGCGCCGACCGTGATCAGCAGCGAGACGACGATCGTCCAGCCCCAGAGGCCGAGCGCGCGCCGCACGCCGTACCGGAGCGCCCCGCCGAGGCCGGCCGGCTCGCCGGCCGCCTGCCGGGCGACCACCCAGGTGCCCGCACCCCAGCCGAGCGCCTGGAGCGGACCGAAGACCAACGCGGCGAACAGGACCGCGCCGTAGAACACGAACATGTGCTCCAGATAGCCGTCCGGCAGCACCGGCGCGCCGTCCGGGCCGGTCGCCATCTCGTCGGTGGGAACCAGAAAGAGCGAGAGTACGGAGATCACCGCCGCCGGGACGCCCTGGGTGAGCAGCACGATCGGCAGGAGTTGCCGCCACCCCCGCCGCACCGCGCCGACGCACCGCGCGAACCATCCCCCGACGCCCGCGTACGGCGGGGTGACCAGCGGGTCCTGCGGATCGAGACCGGGGTACCAAACCCCGGACCCCGGGTGCCCCGGATATGCGGCGCCCGGCATCGGCGGCCCGGGGTAGACCGCACCCGGCATCGGCTGACCCGGATACGGCACGCCCGGCATCGGCTGACCCGGGAACGCCGCACCCGGCATCGGCTGGCCCGGATACCCCGCGCCCGGCATCGGCTGGCCCGGGAACGGCACGCCCGGCATCGGCTGGCCCGGGTGCGCCGCGCCCGGCATCGGCTGGCCCGGGTGCGCCGCGCCCGGCATCGGCTGGCCCGGGTGCGCCGGCCCGGCGGCGGGCCAGGGCCAGCCGGCAGGTGGCGTGGAGCCCGGCGCGGGCCCGCCCGGCGGGAAAGGCGGGGCGGCGGGCCAACCGGGCGGCGGGGTACCAGGCAGGCTCGGCGCCCCCGGGGCGGAGCCCGGCGCGGACCAGCCCGACGGGACGTCCAGCGTGGCGGGCCAACCGGGCGGCGCGGGCTCCGGCGCGGGCCAGCCGGCAGGCGGGGCCGAGTGGGGCCAGCCGGCAGGCGGGGCCGAGTACGGCCGATCGGCGGTGGTCAGGTCAGCCCACGGATCGACGGGCGGCTGACCGGCGGGCGTCTGACCGGCGGCGGGCAGTTGCGGCCAGGACGGCCCGGACTGCTCCGGCACCGGCCCGGCGGGCGGCTGACCGGCAGCGGGCGGCTGCGGTCCGGACTGGTCCGGCACCGGCCCGGCGGGCGGTTGCGACCCGGACGGACCCGACTGCTCCGGCACCGGCCCGGCGGGCGGCGTGGGCCGGGCCGGGTCGGCCGGGGGCACCGGCTCGGTGGAACCCGACGGGGGCAGGTCGGACATGGGCCCTCCTCAGCGGCAACGGCTGGAACGGCTCATGATCTTCCACGGTGCGGGGCGGCATCGCAGCCCCGGTCGGGGTGGTTCGGCCGCGGGCGACGGCCGGCAGCGATCAGGCGATGAGGCGGACGTGCTCGGCCTGCGGACCCTTCTGGCCCTGGGCGATCTCGAACTCGACCCGCTGGCCGTCGTCCAGAGCCTTGTAGCCGTCCATCTCGATCGCGGAGAAGTGGACGAAGACGTCCTGACCGCCGTCGACGGCGATGAAGCCGTAGCCCTTTTCGGAGTTGAACCACTTCACGGTGCCCTGTGCCACGGTGCACTTCCTCACTCTGCGCGGCGTCCCAACACCCGGAGACCGGCGGACCGGCACCGGCGGCGCACCGGTTTCGGCGATCGGCGAGGGCCGCTGAATCGGTGACCGAAATCGCACGCTACACGAGGAGTGACGACCGCGCACGACCACAAATCGGGCATATTCCGGGCGCGGTACGGCACCCGGACGCGCCCGCTCCGACCCGGTCCGGTATGTATGCGGCATGACCAGCGCGCCCGTCCCGCCCACGGTCCGGCGGATCCGTCCGGAGGACGCCGCCCGGATGCGGGCGCTCCGGTTGGAGATGCTGGCCGACAGCCCGCTGGCCTTCCTGGAGACGGTGGCCGAGGCCGCCGCCCGCTCGCACGCGGACTTCGCGGCCCGGGTGGCGACGGTCTCGCGCGGCGACCAGGTCGCCCAGTTCGTCGCCGAGGCGGACGCCCGCCTGGTCGGTCACGCCGGTGGCATCGCCGCCCCGGACGAGCCGGGCCTGACGCTCGTCTACGCGGTCTACGTGACCCCGGCTCGCCGGGGCACCGGGCTGCTGGCCGGGTTGGTGGACGCGGTGGCGGCCTGGTCCCGGGCCTGCGGGCGGCCCGAGTTGATGATGGAGGTGGTGGTCGGCAACGACCGCGCCTGCCGGGCCTACCGCAAGTTGGGCTTCACCGACACCGGGGTACGCGTCCCGCACCCCCGGCTGCCCGTCCTGCGCGAACTCCAGATGCGCCGCCCCGCCTGAGCACGGTGCGGTGCGGTGCGGTGCGGTGCGGTGCGGACGACCAAACCGTCGATATTTTCCCAGTCGAAGAAGATTGTCTCTTACGGTATCTATGTCCTTTCTACGCGACATCGGAGGATCGTGATCGAGATGGCTCAGAAGACGCAAGCCACCAAGCCCATGCCGGTCGTGTTCATGTTCTCGCCGGACCAATACCGCGTCGTTCCCAACGAGGAGCTCAGTGAGTGGGAGGACATGCTGTTCAAGCGCTTGGGCCTACGGGCGGAGATGCGGAGCGGCTCGCTGCCCACCGTCTCGTTCTGCGGTTCCGGGACAGCGATCGAGGACGCCTGCGACTGTGACACCCTGGCCGCGTAGCCATCGACGCGTGGCGCTGCCTCACGCCGGGGCCTGCTGGCGCAGAAACTGCGCCAGCAGCTCCGTCAGCGGCAACCCGGCTCCGGCTTCGGCGAACAGGAACTGGCCCTGGGGGTTCAGTTCCAACCACACCGGCTGCCCGTCCTCGTCCAGCTTGAGGTCGACGATCCCCATGCGTACGCCGAGGAGCCGCAGTACCGACCGCAGTTTCGCCAGCACCTCGGGCGGCGTGTCCCAGGGCTTCATGGGCGTCGTATGGTCGATCCGCCAGTCCAAGCGCTCCGAGTCGAGCAGCGCGGCGTGGACCTGATCGCCGAAACAGTGCGCCCGCACGTGGAACCTGCCGGGGACGTACCGCTGGTAGATGGCAGGGCAGAGCCGCATGGACTCCTCCGACGCGAGGATCTCCTCGGTCACCATGCCCGTGATGAGGCCGCCCGCGCCGCGTGCACCCTGCACCGCCTTGACCACCACCCGGTGATCCATCGCCTGACAGAAGTCGCGGATCCGGGCCGGATCCTGACTCACCAACGTGGGTGGTATCCGAAATCCCGCGCGGCCCGCGGCCCGCAACTGCGCCATCTTGTTGTCCGCGGCGTCGGTGGCGTGCGGCTCACTCACCCACGTGCCACGGAACTCCGCCTCCAGGACGCCGCGCAACGCCGCCCGACAGTTGCTCTGGATCACCGCCAGGTGTGCCGGGTCGTCGATCTCCGGCGGGACCTTCTGCGGCGTGTTCACCCGACGCCACCAGATGACGTCGATGTCCTGGACGGAAATCTCGCCGTCCGTGCCGGGCAGGACGCAGTCGCCGCGGTCGCGGTGGGACCAGGAGAAAGAGTCCGAACCGGACAGCCGGTCCGTCTCGACGATCTGGCAGCGGGTGTCCGGGTAGGCGTTGAGGGCGCCAGCCACCGCGAGGGCGTGCAGGTCACCCGCCTCGCTCAGGATGACGATCCGGTTGTGACGCACCCCTACGCCCCTCGTCCGACAACACGCGACAAAGCAACTATATTACTTTTGTCCGTATCGGCGGCGAGAGCCGGCCGGTCGCAGGATCACCGTTGAGAGGGGGCCCCTTCTCTACCGGATGCGTTAAGAAGGGGCCCCGCCTTTCATGCGTGGCGGCGTGACTGGACCACGCGGAAGCGGTTGGACACGTAGGCGCCGTCGGTCAGGGCGGAGTTGGCCGCCGCGTTTGCGCCGGAGCCGTGGAAGTCGGAGAACGCCGCCGACTGGTTGACGAACACGCCACCGGTCAGGTTGCAGGACAGGTGCACGCCGGCGTCGATCGCCGCCGCCTCGGCCGCGTCCAGCACGGCCTCGTCGGTGGAGTAGACGGCCGCGGTCAGCGCGCCCTTCTCCCCCACCGTCTCGCGCAGGATGCGCAGGCTGTGCTCGGTCGAGTCGGTCGCGATGGCGAACGAGATCGGCCCGAACCACTCCCGCGCGTACGTCGCGGTGTCGCCGGCGTCCAGCTTGACGACGGTCGGCGTACGCACCACGGCGCCCGGGAAGGACGGGTGCTCAACGGTGCGGGACTCCAGCACCGGTTCGCCGACCTTGGTCACCTCGTCGAGGCGCTCCAGCACCCCGTCGTTGACGATCGCGCCGGTCAGCTCCACGCCCCGGGCCGGGTCGGCGGTGAGCTTGGCGACCGCGCCGGCGATCCCGGCGGCCACCTCGTCGAAGCTCTTGTGCCCCTGGTCGGTCTCGATGCCGTCGCGCGGGATGAGCAGGTTCTGCGAGGTGGTGCACATCTGGCCGCTGTAGAGCGTGAGCGTGAAGCCCAGGTTGCGGCAGAGCCCGGCGAAGTCGTCGGTGGAGTCGATCACCACCGTGTTCAGGCCGGCCTTCTCGGTGTAGACGGCGGCCTGCCGGGCGTTCGCCTCCAGCCAGTCGCCGTACTCGGTGGAGCCGGTGAAGTCGACGATCTTCACGGCCGGGTGCAGGGCCAGCGTCGAGGCGAGCTTCTCGCCGTCCGCCTCGGGGGCGAGCTGCACCAGGTTCGGGTCGAAGCCGGCCTCGGCGAGCACCTGGCGGGCGTACTTCACGGTGATCGCCAGCGGCAGCACGGCGCGCGGGTGCGGCTTCACGACCACCGGGTTGCCGGTGACCAGCGATGCGAAGAACCCGGGGTACGAGTTCCAGGTCGGGAACGTGTTGCAGCCGATGACCAACGCCACCCCGCGCGGCACCACGTGGAACGTCTTGGTCATCCGCAGCGGGTCGCCCTTGCCGGCGGCCTTCTCCCAGCCGGCCGTCCCCGGGTGGCGGCTCATCTCGGCGTACGCGTAGGCGACCGCCTCCAGCGCCCGGTCCAGCGCGTGCGCGCCGCCGGCCTGGAACGCCATCACGAACGCCTGCCCGCTGGTGAACTGCACGGCGTTGGCCAGCTCGAACACGTTCTTGTGCAGCCGGTCGAGGATCTCCAGGCAGATGCCCGCGCGGGCCTTCGGGCCGGCGTCGCGCCAGGCCGGCAGCGCGGCGGTGGCGGCGGCCACCAGCTCGTCCGCCCCGGCGTGCGGGTAGCGGACGTCCAGCGCCACGCCGAACGGGCTGGCCTCGGTGGCCACGGTGGTGCCGTCGCCCGCCTGGTCGAGCGGGAAGTCGCCGCCCAGGTACGCCTCGAAGGCGGCCTTACCGTCGGCGGCGGCGGTCTCGCCGTACACCCGGGGGCTGGGCGACTCGGGATAGGCGGACCAGTACCCGCGCTCCGTGATGGCGGTCAGCGCCCGGTCGAGGGTCTCGGCGTGCCTGGCGTACAGGGGGTGCGGGGTCTCCGTCATGCCCGCCATCATGCAACAGGAAGGCACCAGATCAGTAGGGGCGTGTCACAACTCAGATCGCCAACTGCCAGTCGACCGAGCCGGCGGCCGGGCGGAAGCCGAGCTGCTCGTTGATCGCGATCATGGGACCGTTGGCGGCGGCGTTCCAGGTGTCGACGGTCCGCAGCGCCGGTTCGTGCCCCAGCGCGTACGCCAGGTTGGCGACCTTGCAGAGCAGGCCGAGCCGGTGGCCGCGGTGCCCGGGTTCGACGATGGTGATCTGCTGCCAGGCGTGGTCGGTGCTGCTCGCCGCCAGGCTGAGCTGGCTCCAGCCGACCAGCCGGCCGGACGCCTCGTGCACCGCGCCGGTGTTGTAGCGGCGCACCCCCCGGGCGTCGAGCGCCCGCTCCACGCCCCGTTTCCGCTCGGCGTCCATCTTCTCCTGCTCCCACTCCAGCTCACCCATCGGCGCGTCGAGCAGCAGCCGACCCTCCAGGTGCGCGGTGTCCGCGACGTACTCGTCGGGCGTGTGGTCGCGCCAGTGCACGGTCCGGTAGCCGGTGGCCGCCGCGCGGGCGTCGGCGTGCAGCGCGGCCAGCCGGGTCCGGTCGAGCGCGGTCACGTCGAGCCGGCGGCGGACGTCGGCGTTGGCCGCCCTCGCGCCCATCGCGGCGGCGAACGCCGCGCCCGGGAACTCCCGGTCCTCCTCGCCGGGCAGCGCGGCGGCGGTGGAGCCGACCAACCGCTTGCCGCCGTGCTCCCGGAACAGCCGTACGCCGTGCTCGTGCAGCACGCGCCCGATCCCGCGACGCCGGTGGGCCGGGTCGACCACCAGCTCGACGCTGGCGTTCTCGGTGTTCTCCAGCGTGTGCAGATGCAGCCGGAGCCAGCCGACCGGCTCGCCGTCGAGGCGGGCGACGAGCCACCGCCCGTCGATGCCGGGCATCGGGTGCCGCAGCAGCGCCTCGAACCGCCGCCGGCAGGTCGGCGGCAGGTCCGGCTCGTCGACGGCGCGGGCCGCTTCCGCGATCCGGTACGCCGCGTCGAGCGTCGGCAGGTCGGCCGCGTCGAGCGGGGTGACGGTCAGGCCCATGGCGGCGAGCCTGCCCCGGAAAAAGCGACAGGGCCAGCGGTTTTCCGCTGGCCCTGTCCTACGTTGGTCGGGAGGGACGTTCGCACAACGCCTCCGGCGTTGGGTCGCAAAACTTTGAAAAGTCTCCGGCGAATGCCCTCCCGCACCGAGCATCTTGCGCCGTCCGGTTCCTGCCGTCAAGTCCTGCGGTGACAGTTTTCCGACACGCGCCGCACATCCCCCGTCACCGCTGGTCGCCCGCGATCCCTCTCCCGGGCGAGCCCCCGCCCCCGCCGCACCAGGCCCCCGCCCGGCCCGGCGCGCGAGTTGACCAAGGAGTTTGCGTCGGGCGCAGCACTCCACGCCGACGCGAACTCCTTGGTCAACCTCGCGGGTGGGTGGGGTGGGGTGGGGGTGGGTCAGCCCAGGAGGCCGGCGTCGCGGGCGGCGCGGAGGCTGGGCTTGATGCGGTGGGTGGGGCCGGAGGCGGCGGCGACCGCGTCGAGCGTCTTGAGGCCCTCGCCGGTGTTGAAGATCACCGTCTCCGCGGTCGGGTCCAGCCGGCCCGACTCGACCAGCTTGCGCAGCACCGCCACCGTCACGCCGCCCGCCGTCTCGGCGAACACGCCGGTGGTGCGCGCCAGCAGCGTGATCCCGGCGCGGATCTCGTCGTCGTCGGCGTACTCCATCCAGCCGCCGGTGCGGCGGACCGCCTCCAGCGCGTAGACGCCGGCGGCCGGGTCGCCGATGTTGAGCGACTTGGCGATGCCGGTCGGCTTGACCGGGACGATGGTGTCGCGGTCGTCGTGCAGCGCGGTGGCGATCGGGTTGCAGCCGGCGGACTGCGCGCCGAACACCTTCCAGCCGCCGGCCGGCGCCTCGACCAGGCCGATCTCCACCAGCTCGGTGAACGCCTTGTCGATCTTGGTGAGCAGCTCGCCACTGGCCATCGGGATCACCACCTGGGCCGGGATCCGCCAGCCGAGCTGCTCGGCCACCTCGTAGCCGAGCGTCTTGGAGCCCTCGGCGTAGAAGGGCCGCACGTTCACGTTGACGAACGCGGTGTCCTCGAACTCGTCGGTCTCCACCAGCTCGCCGCAGAGCCGGTTCACGTCGTCGTACGAGCCGTCGATGGCGACCAGGTCACCACCGTAGACGGCGGTGGTGACCACCTTGCCCTGCTCCAGGTCGCTGGGGATGAAGACCACCGACGGCACACCGGCACGGGCCGCGTGCGCGGCGACCGAGTTGGCCAGGTTGCCGGTGGACGCGCAGGCGTAGCGGGTGAAACCGAGCGCCCGGGCGGCGGTCAGCGCCACCGACACCACCCGGTCCTTGAACGAGTGGGTGGGGTTGGCGCTGTCGTCCTTCACCCACAGCGACGCGGTGATGCCCAGCTCGGTGGCGAGGTGACCGGCGGCGACAAGCGGGGTCAGCCCCGGGTCGAGGGTGACCCGGGTGGCCGGGTCCTGACCGGCCGGGAGCAGAGCGGCGTAGCGCCAGATGCTGTTCGGGCCGGCCTCGATCTGCTCCCGGGTGACGGCGGCCAGGGCGGCGGTGTCGTAGTCGACCTCCAGCGGGCCGAAACACTCGTAGCAGGCGTGCTGGGCGGCCAGCGGGTAGCGCGCGGAACAGGCGCGACAGACCAGGGCGCGGGCCGGGCTGCGGGAGGTGTCGATGCCGGGGACGGCGGAGAGCGTCGACGTCATGTCGAGGAAATTCCTCTCATCTTTCCCCGCATCGCCGGGTGCGGCGGGGACGGAATTGGCACCTGCCCGCAGGGCGCTCGGCGTCGAGCGTGCGGGTGGTTGCCGGGGCGTCGTCGGGCCGTATCCCTCAGCCCCTCTGGATGAGGTATGCAGTTGTGCCGTCGATTCTATGCGCCGCCCACGGCCCCGCCACCCCGGGTCTCACGCAGTGGGCCGCCCCACCGGCCCCGCCTCCCACTCCTGACCTCGGTCGATCATGAAGTTGGCGGCGACAAAGCGGACGGTGGCCGCGGTCAACTTCATGATCGCCGGAAGGTGGTGGGCCACGGGCCGATCGGGTGGGGTGGGATGATCGCCGGATGCGACGGGTGGTTGGCCGGATCGGAGGGCTCGCGGGGGTTGCGCTGCTGGCGGCCTGCACCGCGACGCCGGCACCGGTCGACCCGCTGCCCGGGCCGCCGGACGCCGAGGTCACGCCGTCCCCCTCGGTGGCCTGCACCCCGGAGGGCATCCGGATCACCGAGCTGGGCGTGAGCGCCGCGATGGGGTTGCGGGCCATGGGCCTGGAACTGGTCAACTGCGGAACCCAGCCGTACGAGCTGCGCGGCTACCCGGCGGTCAGCCTGCGGGACGCCGACGGGGACGCGATCAAGGTCAGGATCATCCCCGGCGCGACGGGGATCACCTCCGGCTTCGACGCCCCACCGACAAAGCTCGTGCTGCGCCCCGGCGAACGGGCCGGCGCCGCGCTGCTCTGGCGCAACACGTTCACCGATCCGACCGTGGAGGCCACCGAGGGCGCTCAGCTCGACGTCGCGCCGGTGGCCGGCAGGCCGGCGTACGCGGTGGCGATGGACGGGACGATCGACCTCGGCAACACCGGCCGACTCGGGGTCAGCGCCTGGAAGCGCCGCGACGCCGACCCGACCACGGAACCGGTCACGCCGAGCGCCCCGCCCTCCCCGGTCGAGACGCCGGACAATCCGCTGTAGCCGGTCAGCCCGTCACTCGGCAGCGTCCGGCACGAACACACCCAACCCCTGGTGGCCGTACGACTCTCCGGTCTCGATCAGGATCGTGATGGCCTGCCGCACGGCAGTCGGTGCGTACCCGGGTCTGGTGTGACGCCCCGCTCCCCCGCTCCCGACGCTGCCGCTGACAGATCTTGGTACGGAACCGCCCTCGGAGGGGCACTCCCGTACCAAGATCTCGGGCGCGCGGCGGGTCAGGCCGGGACGGAGGCGCGGCGGGTCGCCGGGGTGAGGTCGGCGGGGGCCGCGCGGCGGCGGGAGATCAGGGCGTCGAGCGCCCAGGTGCCCGGGCCGAGCACCGCGACCAGCAGGAACGACCAGCAGAAGAGCGCGGCCAGTTCGCCGCCGTTCTTCATCGGCAGCAGGCCGTGCGGCTGGTGCACCACGAAGTACGCGTACGCCATCGAGCCGGAGGCGAGCAGCGCGGCGGGCCGGGTGACCAGGCCGACGAGCACGAGCACGCCGCAGACGAGCTGGATCAGCGCGGCCCACCAGCCGGGCCAGGTGCCGGCGGGAACCGCGCCGCCGGTGGCCGGGTTGCCGCCGAGTATTCCGAAGATCGACGCCGCGCCGTGGAGCAGGAAGAGAAAGCCGACGACGATGCGGAACAGGGAGAGCACGGGACCGTTCAACTGCGCCGGGACCATGGGAAACCTCCTGGGACGGGTGTGGGACGACGTCCAGGATGGCCGGCATAAACATTGAAGGTAATAAATTCCTTGCTGGCGGGACAATCTTGTGGGAACGCTCCCATGATATGGAAGTCGGGTAGCCGACAGGAAGACCTCGGACCGGTCGGAGTGTGGCGGCGGTGCACTAGCGTGCTCATTGCTCCCCAGTGGACCTTTCGGGAGGTGACCGGTGGGATCGGAGCGGGTCACGCTGGTGGCGGTGTGCGCCGAGGAGGCCGCACAGCCGCTGGTCGACACACTGACGGCGCGCGGGGTCGCGGCGCAGGCGTCCGGGCGGCGCAACCTCGACGGGGCCGCCGTCACGTCGTGGATGGTGGTCGCCGGGGTGGCGCTGAAGATGGCGCCGGACATCCTGCGCGCCCTGGCGGAGCTGGTCAAAGAGTTCCGCGTCGGTCGGGTGGAGGTGAACCTGGCCGAGCGCACCTTCGCCGTCGACAACCCAGGTCCGGCGGACATCGAGGAGCTGTTGCGCCAGTTCCGGGCCGCGACGGAGCTGCCGGCGGGCGACGACGCGGCGGACCGACCACCGGATGCTTGACGACACCGTCCTCGACCACGTCGTACGCTCGCAGGTGGGTGCCGCCGTCCGGACGTGGCGGCACGAGCGCGACGGTCACAGCCCGATGAACGTGGTGCTGGACGTGGTGGACGAGGTGATCGGCCACCCGTACGCGGTGTACTGGGTCGACGGCGACGTGCCGGAGATGTTCTCCCTGCCGGGCCTGGACCCGTCGGTCGTGCTGTTCAACACGCGGTACCTGGAAATGATCGCGCACCTGCAGGGGATCATGACCGCCGGCCACCTGTCTCCCGAGCTCCTGGCGGAGGTGGCCGAACAGGTCAGCCTGCGCATCGTCGCGGAGCTCGTGCTCCGGTACGGCGACCCGAGCCTGGCGTGTCACCTGCTGGTGGAGTCGCTGCCGGCCAGCACGAACTACTACCTGCCGGTGACACTAACGGATCTTGAGCATATGCCGATCGGCCACCACTACATGGCGGTGTGGTTCTATCCGCTGCTGCACGAACTCGGCCACGTTCACGCCACGCACCGTTCTACCGAGGAGCACGAGCTGACCGGCGGCGAGGAGCACCTCGACCGGCTCATCAGCGAAACGGCCCGCAAGATGTTCAGTGCGGGCCGGGAGGACGACATACGCGGATGGCACCGCCAACGGGGGCGTGCCTCGCTGGATCACCGGGTGCTCCGGGAGGAACTCGACGCCGACGCGTTCTCGATGCAGGTGCTGTACTCAGCCACCATCCGGGTGCTACAGCGCAACGGCACGCTCGAAGAGTTCGACGCCGACCAGCTCGCCGGCGAGATCCTGCTGATGTTCGGATCGATGCACGTCATGAACAGTTGCATGCTGGCCGCCCGCTACGGGGCCCGGCTGGCGAAGGGCTCGCTCGACCCGTTCCAGAACGTGGCGAACAACGTCCGCCTCAACAAGATGATCGACTTCTTGTCGCTGTACCTCGCCACCGGCGGCGACCCTGGCCCGGACTTCGACCGGGAGACCGTCGACGAACTCCACGCCGCCCTGATGGCGAGGCACGCCCGATTCAACGAGCAGTTCACCGCGTTCGATGCGGGACATGTGCGGGCGATGCGACTCAGTGTGCGCCCGGAGGAGCGGCGGCTGGACGTCTTCGGCCGCCTGGCCGCAGCGGTCTCGGACGATCATCCGGCCGAGCCCGTCGTCCGGCGCGAGGTCGAGCGCTTTCTCGACCTGGCCCGGACGCTCGACGTCCAGCACCCGGACCTGGACCTGCTCGCCGCGTTCGTCGCCCGGCCCGCCGACGCGGCGGAGACACTCGGCCACCAACAGCGCGTCTTCCTGGTCCCCTGGGTGACCGGCGAGGGCGTCGACCAGCCGTTCGGCCTGCCCGCACACGACGAGCTGGTGGTCTTCGTGTTCGCGGCCCAGCGCGCCGTCGAGTACTTCATCGAGGAGTCCCGCCCGATGCTCGCGCCCGGCCTCGACCTGAAGCTCGCCGCCTTCGTCAGCCCCACCGACCAGAACGTGATCACGCTGCTGTTCCGGCGACTGCCCGAGCACCGGCCGCACATCCAGGTGGTGTTCCAGGGCAGCGACGCGTTCGCCGAACGCTTCCGCCAGCTCGGTGACGGGACGTTCTGGCCGCCGGAGTGACGGCCCTCAGCTCGTGATGTCCTTGCGGGTGAAGCGCCAGAACGCGAGCCCCCAGAACAGCGTGGCGTAGACGACCGCCGAGATCGCGCCCTTGACCACGTCGTCGGTCTGCATCGGCGACGACAGCAGCCCCAGCCAGGCGCTGCTGTAGTGGGTCGGCAGCAGGTTACGCAGCCCGCCCAGCGCGGTGATCTGGTCGAGGATGCTGGACAGGATCCAGAGCAGCACCGCCCCGCCGACCGCGCCGAGCGCCGCGTCCGTGGTCACCGAGAGCAGGAACGCCAGGCCGGCCACCACCAGCAGCACCACCGCCAGGTAGCCGAGCACACCGACCAGCCGCAGCAGCCCGTCGGCCGGGGCCAGCTCCGCGGAGACCTGGCTGCTCAGCGGCTTCCAGCCGTAGCGCAGCGTGCCGGCGAGCAGTGCGGTGCCGGCCAGCAACACCAATGCCAACCCGGAGTACGCGAGCGCGACCACCAGCTTCACCGCCAGCAGCCGGGCCCGGGGCACCGGCACGGCCAGCAGGTAGCGCAGGCTCCCCCAGCTCGCCTCGCTGGCCACCGTGTCCCCGCAGAACAGCGCCACCACCACGACCAGCAGGAACGACGCCGACACCAGGATCGAGAACAGGGTGAAGTTGAGCCCGCCCGAGGTGGCCAGGTCGGCCAGGCTGGCGAACTCGCCGCGCCCGCCCCCGTCGTCGTCCCCGGAGTCGAACTGGAACGCCACCAGGATGATCAGCGGCAGCAGCACCATGAACCCCAGCGCCAACTGGGTACGCCGCCGCGACGCCTGCCGCCGGAACTCCGCCCCGAACGGCGTCGTGGCCGACGGCCGGTAGCCGCCCGCCGCGCCGCCACTGCCTTTCGACGCCACCGAAGAGTCCACCATCACCGATCACCGCTTCCCCGAGAGTTCTCGCCGACCAGGGCGAGGAACGCGTCCTCCAGGCGGCGCCGGGGCACCACCCGGTCCACCCCGATGCCGGCCCGGACCAGCTCGGCCACCACCTCGCGGCGGGCGGTGCCGTTGGTGTCCACCACCAGCCCGCCGTCGGCGTCCGGCAGCACCCGTACGCCGTCCAGCCGATCGAGCACGGTCCGCGCGGCGTCCGGGTCGCTCACCTCGAACAGCACGCTCGGCGACTCACCGACGATCTCCTCGACCGGGCCGGACGCCACGATCCGGCCCTTGTTCACCACCACCGCGTGCGTGCAGGTCTGCTCCACCTCGGCCAGCAGGTGACTGGAGACCAGCACCGCCCGGCCGTCGGTGGCGTAGCGCTGGAGCACCCGGCGCATCTCGGCGATCTGCGGCGGGTCCAGCCCGTCCGTCGGCTCGTCGAGCACCAGCAGCTCGGGCAGGCCGAGCATGGCCTGCGCGATGGCGAGCCGCTGCCGCATGCCGTGGCTGTACTTCTTCGTCCGCCGGTGCACCGACGCGCCCAGGCCGGCGATCTCCAACGCCTCGTCGAAGTGCGCGTCCGCCCAGGGCCGTCCGGTGGCCCGCCAGTACGCCCTGAGGTTGTCCAGCCCGGACAGGTGCGGCAGGAAGCCCGGCCCCTCGACCAGCGCGCCGATCCGGGACAGCACCGGCGAGCCCGGCACCAGCCGGTGCCCGAACACGTAGATCTCCCCGGCGGTGGGCTGGGTCAGCCCCATCAGCACCCGCAGCGTGGTGGTCTTGCCGGCGCCGTTCGGCCCGAGCAGGCCGACCACCTGCCCGGGGTGCACCTCGAAGTCCACGTCGGAGACGGCGACGAAGCCGTCCGCGTACTCCTTGCGCAGGTTGCGCACGGCGAGCGGGACGCCCGCGTACTCCGGGTGGATGGAGCGGTCCTGGCGGCGGTGCCGGCGGCGGGCGAGCAGCACGACCACGACGAGCCCGACCGCGATCGCGGCGAGCAGGCCGGCCAGCACCCAGCGCCAGATCGCGGCCGAGGTGGGGATCGGCGCGGCGTCGACGGTGGGCAGCACCAGCGGGCCGTCGCCGAGCGCCACGGTGTGCACCGCCGGCTCGGCCGGCGTGGCGTACGCCTGGTCGGACGTCGCCACCACGAGCCGCAGCCGGTGTCCGGCCTCGATCCGCCGGACGATCGCCGGCAGCGTGACGGTGACCGGCGTCGCGGCGGCCAGCGTCGACGGCAGGCCGGTCAGCCGCACCGGCGCGACCAGGCCGTCCGGCAGCGTCGACGCGCCCTGCGGGTCGACGTCGTAGAGCTTGACGAAGAGCACCGCCTCGCCGGTCCGCGAGGCGACCCGGATCCGCACGTTCGGCGCGCCCACCACGTCGACCGGGTCGTCCAGCGGCGCGGACTCGAAGCGGGCGTGCTGGCCGGGGATGTCGCCGGCCACGCCGTCCAGCAGCGAGCCGAGCGCGCCGGCGAACGGCACCGCGGAGATCGCCGCCGGGTTGCCGTTCGGCGGTACGGCGACCGGCTGGGCCGGGCCGGTCAGCGTCACGTCGCGGCGCTTCTGCCCGGCCACGCCCGGGTAGTCGTCGGTGCGGTAGCCGGTGGCCACCAGGCCCCGGTCCAGCGCGTCGAAGCCGGCGATCCGGGAGAACGTGAACGTGTCGCCGGGCGCCGCCCCCTCGCCCTTGACGTAGTGGTCGAGCCACTGCGCGGTCAAGAACTTCACCCGGTCGGAGTCGGAGGTCGGGCCGGCGCCGCCGTCGTGGCCGCCGGTGAACCAGGCCACCCGTACCGGCGTGCCGGCGGCGGCGATACCGCGCGCGTTGGCGTCCGCCTCGGTGAGCGGGAACAACGTGTCCGCCTCGCCCTGCACCAGCAGCGTGGGCGCCTTGATCCGGTCCAGCACGCCGGCCGGTGACGAGCGGCGCAGCAGTTCGACCGCGGCGTCGTCGGCCCGGCCGGTGGTGGCGATCCGCAGGTACGCGGCGCAGACGTCCTCGGCGAACCGGCCGCAGGACGGGTCGGACGCGCCGCCCGGCGCCCGGCCGGAACCGCTGCCCGGCCCCGCGCCCGGCTGGGGAGTCGCCGGCCCGGCGGAGGCGGGCGCGCCCTCCGGTACGGCGGCGGTGGCGCCGGACAACCCGGCCGGCCCGGAGCCGGCGTTGCCGCCGCCGCCGAAGAAGATGCCGGCCCAGCCCTTCTTGAACACGCCCTCGGTGGGCGGCTTGCCGGTGCTCTCCGGCAGGAACGCCCGGGACAGGTCGTTCCAGGTGATCATCGGGACGATCGCGTCGACCCGCTTGTCCTGCGCGGCCAGCAGCAGCGCCAGGCCGCCGCCGTACGAGCCGCCGACCACGCCGACGCGCGGGTCACCGGCCGCGTCGAGGCGGACCTCGGGGCGGCCGGCGAGCCAGTTCAGCAGGCGCTGCGCGTCGCGTACCTCGTAGTCGGGGCTGTCCAGGTGGATCTGGCCGCCGGAGCGGCCGAAGCCGCGGGCGGTCCAGGTGAGCACCGCGTAGCCCCGGGCGACCAGGTCCTCCGCGTCCGGGCGGACCGACTCCTTGGTGCCGCCGAAGCCGTGCGCCAGCAGCACCGCCGGCACCCGGTTGGCGTCGGAGGCGTCGTCCGGCAGGTAGAGCGTGGTGTCCAGGTCGACCGGCTCGGTCCCGTCCGGCCCGGACCGCACGGTCAGCAGCGCCGACTCGGTCCGGAAGTCCGTACCCCGCGGGCGGACCGCCCAGACCAGCGCGGCGGCGACCAGGGCGACCACCAGCACGGCGGCGACGATCCGGCGCGGACGGCCGGCCAGGGCGCGCCGGACCCGCGCGACGGGTGATCTCATGCGGCACACGGTACGGCCCGCCGGCTGAGCGTTCCCTGAGATCCGCCGTACGTTCGTCCGGTTGCGCCGTTCGGCGCGTGCCGCCCGTCGTCCGCAGAAGGTCCAGAGCATCCCAGCGGGATGTATTCGGATCACGTGAATTTACCTCTACAGCCGCAAATCAGTGCTCAAGTCGCGACTCGACGACCCGATCGGACGCTGCGTGGCGAACAACTCGACGTTCGGTCACCCCGGACGAACTGACGTGAAACCGACTGCGCGCCCCCGGTTCGCACCGCGCCCGGACCGACTAATTTTCCGGTCCGGTGCACGGGACTGCTGGCGGCGACCTCCCGG
This sequence comes from Micromonospora sp. NPDC049201, assembly GCF_055586805.1. Classification (NCBI taxonomy): domain Bacteria; kingdom Bacillati; phylum Actinomycetota; class Actinomycetes; order Micromonosporales; family Micromonosporaceae; genus Micromonospora; species Micromonospora sp. NPDC049201. Next base: position 453,084 of record NZ_JBVJHM010000002.1, read on the forward strand.
GGCATCCACCGCCCCGCCGTCGCCGGAGGAGACAGACCATGACAGTTCCCGCGCCGCGGGTGCGTCGGCGGCCCTCCGTGCCGGGCCGTGTCCTGCCCCTGCTGCTGGCGCTGGCGCTGGTCGCCCCGCTCGGGCTGCTCTTCGCGCTCGTCGACGGCACCACCACGGACGACCACGACCTGGCGTCCCGGGAGCGGCTCGGGGTCCGTTACCTGCGCGCCCTCGGGCCGGTCACCGACGCGCTGGTGGAGGCCCAGTCCACCGCCGTGGCCGGGGCGCCGGTCTCCCGCGCCTCGCTCAACGCCGCGATCGAGCAGGTGGCCGCCGTGGACACCGCCGTCGGCGACGAGCTGCGCAGCCACGAACGCTGGGCCGGGCTGCGGGCGAAGCTCGAAGGGCTGCCGGACCGGGGGCTCGCCGACCCCGAGGCCGCCTACCAGGCGTACGGCGAAGCCAACGACCTGCTGCTCGCGCTCTACCGGAAGGTACGGGAAAGCTCCGGCCTGATCCGCGACCCCCGGTCCGACACGTTCTTCCTCCAGGACGGCATCGGCGGCGACCTGCCCACCGCGACGGTGTTGGCCGGCCGGCTCGCCGACCTGGTCCGGCTGGCCGCCGCGCGTCCCGCCGCCGAACGCGCGAAGACCGGCATCGAGCTGGCCGAACTGCGGTCGTCCGCGTTCGGTCCGGCCAACGACCTGGTCGCCGACCTGCGCGTGGCGGTGGACAGCTCGGAGAGCACCGACCTGGGCGCCAACGTGCTCACCCCGCTGGACGCCTACCAGCGGTCGCTGGAGGCGTTCAGCGCCGCGGGCGGCGGCCGGGCCGCGCCGAACCCCACCCAGCTCACCGCCGCCGGGATCGCCGCCCAGTCCGCCGCCAAGCAGCTCCGCACCGTCATCCTCGACCAGCTCGACACGTTGCTGGAGGAGCGGGTGGACGCGCTCGACCGGGACCGGCTGCTGGCCCGGATCGCGGCCGGCGTGACGGTGGCGTTGCTGATCGGGCTGGCCGTGACGCTGCTCCGGCGGCCCGCCGCCGAGGCACGCCCGACGCCCGCCGAGGCCGCGCTGCCCCCGGCGGTCCGACCCGAGCCGCCGGGCGTCGACCGCCAGCCCGTCGCGGTGGGTCGGGGCGTCGAGGCCGAGCGGTGGAGGCCGTTCGATGCTGCTCGCTAGGTTGCGGATCCGGGGCAAGCTCGCCCTGCTGGTGATCATCCCGCTGCTCAGCATGGTCGGGCTGGCCGTGCCGGTGGTCGTCGACCGGGTGGCCGCCGCCGCCCGCGCCGCCGACACCGTGGAGACCGTCCGCGTGGCCAGCCGGATCGGCAGCCTGGTGCAGGACCTCCAGCAGGAACGCCTGCTCTCGATCGGGTTGCTGCTCGGCCGGGTGACCCGCACCGAGCTGATCCAGAAGTCCGCCACCGTCGACGACCGGGTCGCCGACCTGCGCGCCGATTCGCTGCCGACGCCGGTCCGCGAGTCCCTCGACGGGGTACGCCGGCTGGCCGACGTCCGGACCGCGACGCTCGGCGGCCGGGCCACGCCGGAACAGATCCTGAACACCTTCGCCCGGGTCGACCTGGCGCTGATCGAGGCGCTGCGGCTGCCGTTCCGGGTGGACACCGACACCTCGGCCGGGCGGCAGGTGCTCGCGCTGGACGCGCTGCTGCGTACCGACGAGGCGCTGAGTTCCTGTGCCACCCAGATCGTGCTGGTCCGCGCGACAGGTGATCCGCGGGTGGCCGCCTCGTACATCGCCTGCATGGCGGCGCTCGACGTGGACAACGACCGGTTCCGCAAGCTGATCACGCCGGAGCAGTTGAAGCTGGCGCTGCTGGACGACGCGGCGGTGGCGGCCCGGACCAGCCAGACGTTCCTGCGCGACAGCATCCGGGACCCGGTCGCGGCGATCGCCCCGCTGCCGCTGGACGCGCTCTTCCCCTCGGTCCGCTCGATGATCACGCTGGGCCAGTTCGTGGAGAAGAAGGTCGTCGCGGACGTCATCGCGGAGACGCGTACCGAGGAGCGGAACGCGCTGACCACGGCCTGGCTGGTCGCCGTGGCGGCGGCCGCGATCCTGCTCCTGGTGGTGCTGCTGAGCATGACGGTGGCCCGTACGGTGTCCCGGCCGCTGAGCCGGCTCACCCGGTCCGCCGAACGCGTCGCCCGGGTCGCCGAGGCGGAGCTGACCCGGGTGGCCGACGACGAGACCGAGTCGGTGCCGCCGGTACGCCTCGACCCGGTCGACGTCCGCGCCCGGGACGAGCTCGGCGACCTGGCCCGCGCGTTCGAGCGGGTGCAGCACACCGCCGCCCGGCTGGTCGAGCGGCAGGTGGCCGGCCGGCGCAACGTGGCGCAGATGTTCGGCCACGTCGGCCGCCGTACGCAAAACCTGGTCGGCCGCCAGATCGCGCTCATCGACCGGCTGGAACGGCAGGAGGTCGACCCGGGCCGGCTGGAGCACCTCTACCGGCTGGACCACATCTCCAGCCGGCTGCGCCGCAACGCCGGCAGCCTGGTGGTGCTCTCCGGGGCCACCGGCTCGGACGGCCACGTGGCCCCGGTCCCGCTGGCCGACGTGGTCCGGCTCGCGCTCGGCGAGATCGAGGACTACACCCGGGTCGACGTGCAGGTCCCGCCCGGCGTCTCGGCGGCGCCCGCGATCGCCGGCGACCTGGTGCTGGCGCTGGCCGAGCTGATGGAGAACGCCACCGCCTTCTCGCCGCCGCACACCCGGGTCGTGGTGGCCGGCGAGCTGACCGACGGGGGCGCCCGGCTCACCGTGGTGGACCACGGCATCGGCCTCACCGAGGAGCGGCTCGCCGAGGAGAACGCCCGGCTCACCCGCCGGGAGCGGCTCGACCTCGCGCCGACCGAGGTGCTCGGCCTCTTCGTGGTGGGCCGGCTGGCCCGGCGGCACGGCTGGGCCGTACGGCTGGTGGCGACCGCGGGCGGCGGGATCACCGCCGGCCTGGAGATCCCGGCCGCCTCGCTGGTGATCCGCCGGCCGGAACCGGCCGGCACCACCGTGGCGCGGGCCGTCGCGCCGACCGTGGAACGGCCTTCGGACCCCACGCCGGTGAGCCGCCCGACCCGACCGGCCGCCGGCGAGCCGGCCGGCTTCGACACGGCGCTGCTGAGCCGGGCCACCCGCAGCATCGCCAGCGGCGACTCCTGGAACGCCTTCGGCCACCTGGGCGACGACGCCGAGATGCCCGCCGCGCCGGCCCCGACCGCTCCGACCGCCCCGACCGCACCGGCCACCCGCCGGGAGACCCCGGACCCGGCCCGGGACCGCCCGGCAGCCGTCGACGAGTCGACGGACCGGGACCGCGCGACGAACGCCGGGAGGGCGGTCGCGACGTCGGCCGTCACCGGGCCGCCGGTCCAGGACTTCCGCTTCCCCACCGGCGGTCCGCCGCCCGCCTGGCCGCCGGCCACCGCACGGTCCACCACGCGGCCCACCGGCCCGGCGACACACCCCGCCGGCACCACCCCGCCGACACCGGTCGTCGGCCCGGCACCGGCCGCTCCCCCGGCCGCCGGACCGACGACCGGCCCCACCCGCACCCCGCCGCCGCGCGGGCCGCTGCCCGCCGCGCCGGGTCCGGTCGGACCGGTGACCGGCCCCGCCTACACCCCGCCGCCGCGCGGGCCGCTGCCCGCCGCGCCAGGTCCGGTCGGCCGGCCGGCCGGACCGCCCGGGAACCGGCCGATCCGGAAACGGGTGCCCGGTGCCAACCTGCCGCCCGGTCCGGTCACCGGTCCGGCCGGACCGGTAATCGGGCCGCCGTTCGGTGTTCCGGACGACCCGGCCGCCGTCCGCGCCCTGGTGGAGGCGTTCCAGGACGGGGTACGCCGGGCCGAGGACGACGGCAACCCGGCCGACCCGCCACCCGCCCGGCCCCGACTCAGCCGGCGCGTCCCGGGGGCGAACCTGACCGTCTCCGCGGTGCCGCCCGCGCCGCCGGCCAGCTCCGACCCCGGCGACCCGGTCGAGGTCCGCGACCGCATCACGGAATTCGAGGCGGGCGTCGCCCGTGCTCTGCGCGAAGTCAGTACCGACCACCGCTATGAAGAGGATCCCTCACGGTGACCAGCCCGTACCTGCACGACAACGTCGAACAGAGCGCGACCGGCGACCTCAGCCCCGAGGCGCGCACCTTCAACTGGCTGCTCGACTCGTTCACCTCCAGCACGGCCGGGGTGATGGAGGCGATCGCGGTCTCCTCGGACGGGCTGCTGATGGCCATGTCCGCGATCAAGGACCGGTCCAACGCGGAACGGCTCGCCGCCGTGGTGTCCGGCATGACCAGCCTGGCCGGTGGCGCCGCGAGCTGGTACGCGCTGGGCGGGCTCAACCGGGTCATCGTCGACATGGCCGAGGGCTACCTGCTGATCAGCGCGATCAGCAGCGGCTCGGTCCTCGGCGTGGTCGCCGACCGCTCGGCCAACCTGGGCACCGTGGCGTACGAGATGACGCTCTTCGCCGGCCGCGCCGGCGGCGCCCTGAGCCCCCGCCTGATCGCCGAGCTGAAGAACGCCGTCCAGCAATGATCCCGGGGGTCGCCGGCGAGGACCCGGAGCCGGAACCCGGCGTCCGGATCCGCCCCTTCCTGCGCGCGTCCGCCCCGGGTCCGGGACCGGACGCGGGCGACGGGGAGCAGCCGACCGGCCCACGCCCGTTCGTGCTCACCTCGGGACGGGTGGACGGCGACCCGGCGATCAGCCTGGAGACCCAGGTGACCGCGCGGCCGGGCAGCGGCTCGTGGGCGGTGACCGCCCGGCTGGCCCCGGAACTCGCGGCGATCGTCGCGATCTGTGTCGAGCCGGTGTCGGTCGCCGAGATCTCCGCCCGGACCCGGATGCAGTTCGGCGTTACCCGGGTGCTGGTCGGCGACCTGCGCGCCGCCGGTCACCTCGACGTGCACGTCGCGGACGTCGACGACGCCCTCGATCCCGATCTCATCCTGCGAGTGATTGATGGACTTCGTGCGATCTCCTGAATGGCGGGCGTCCGCCCCGGGCGGGCCGGCCGCGAACAGTGTCCCCACCCGCTACGGCAACCCGGCCCCGCTGATCGGCCGCGCCACCCCACCGCCACCGGCCGGGCCGCCGCTGCCGTACCGGCCGCCCGGCGCACCCGGCGAGCCGGCCCCGATCGTCAGCCGGGTGCCCGCGCCACGCCCGCCGATCCCGGTGAAGATCCTGATCGCCGGCGGCTTCGGCGTCGGCAAGACCACCACGGTGGGTGCGATCTCCGAGATCGCGCCGCTGACCACCGAGGCGGAGATGACCACCGCCGGGATCGGCGTCGACGACCCCGACGGGGTGCCCGGGAAGACCACCACCACGGTGGCGATGGACTTCGGCTGCGTGACCATCGACCGCAGCCTGAAGCTCTACCTCTTCGGTACGCCCGGCCAGGCCCGGTTCGGCTTCATGTGGGACGACCTGGCCCGGGGCGCGCTCGGCGCGCTGGTGGTGGTGGACAGCGCCCGGCTCGACGACTGCTACCCGGCGATCGACTTCTTCGAGCGGGCCGGGCTGCCGTTCGCCGTGGGCGTCAACGCCTTCGACGGGCGGCTGGCGCTGGACCTGCCGTCGATCCGCTGGGCGCTGGCGATCGCCGAGCACGTGCCGCTGGTGCAGTTCGACGCCCGGGACCGGCTCTCCGTACGGGACGCCCTGCTCGTCGTCCTGGACCGGGCGCTGGACCGGGCGACCCGGTCCCGGGAACGCTGAACCGCCAGCCGGTTCGGCCCGTGCGCTGCGAAGGGGTGGACGCGATGAGGGGTGATCTGGACGAGACACTGGCCCGGCTGGCGCGACGCGAGGAGGCGCAGCGCCGACGCGTGCCGCTGCCCGGCGAGCCGGTCGAGCACGCCGACACGGGCACGCCCGCCGAGCACGCCGACACGGGCAGGCCCGCCGAGCACGCCGACGCGGGCTGGCCCGCCAAGCACGCCGAGCCGGGCGCATCCGCCGGGGTCGAGCCGGTGGAGGACCGGGCGGGGCACGGCGCGTACCGGCTGCGGGGCGGCCACGCGTCGCCGCGGCGGGACCCGGTGGAGGAGGTCGCCGAGGCGGTCCGGCGGGTGGTCGCCGCGCATCGCGGGCTCGCCGTGACGCTGCGGGTGGAGCTGGGCGATCAGGCGTACCCGATGCGGGTCTCCTGGGCCGGGCCGGAGGTGACGGTGGGCCCGACGTCCACACCGGCGCCACCGCCGACCTGGCCCATGTCGGTGAAGACGGTGGCCGCCCCGGGCCACGACCCGCGCGCGACCGACCCGGCGGCCCGGCTCGCCGAGCTGATCCGCCGCGACCCCTCGCTCCTGGACCGCCCGGACCCGCACTGACCCCGGCGGGCCGTGGTGGCCGGCGGCTACTGTCGGCGGGTGGCAGAACCCGACCTGACCCTGACCGCGAGCCTGCGGCCGGCCGCGCTGGACGCCCGCCGTGGCGTCGTACGCCTCCACCCCGAGGTGCTGACCGCGTTGGCGTTGCGGCCCGGCGACCCGGTGCGGCTGACCGGCCGCCGGGTGACCGCCGGCATCGCCGCCGCCGCCGACCCGGGCACCAGCAGCGCCCTGCTGTACGCCGACGACCTGCTGCTGGGCAACCTCGGCCTGCGGGCCGGCGGCCAGGTCACGGTGAGCCCGCTGCCCTGCACCCGGGCGAGCCGGGTCACGCTGGCCGGACCGGTCGCGGTGACGGCCGCGGTCCCGCCGGAGATGCTGCGGCTCGCGTTGCTGGGCAAGATGGTCACCGCCGGCGACGACGTCTCGCTGCTGCCCCAGGACGTGCTCCCGGACGCCGCCGTGCGCGGCCTGGTCGAGGCGGCACGGCACAGTCTCGCCAGCTCCGTCGGGTACGCCTGGACGAGCACGCTGCTCAGCGTGGTGGCGGCCGAGCCGGCCACCGGCGCGCTGGTCACCATGGACACGGTGGTGGCCTGGGAACACGGCCCGGCCACCCACGGCCCCGCCGCGTCCGGCTTCACCGGCCCGACCGGCGCCCCCGTTCCGGCTGGCTCGGCTGGCTCCGGCGGCCCGACCGGTGCGGGTGGCCCGACCGGTGCGGGTGGCTTCACCGGCTCGGCCGGCTCGGCCGGCTCGGCCGGCTCGGCGGCTCCGGGAGCCGACGGCCTGCTCGGGCCCGAGGACGCGCCCGACGTGGACGAGCTGCCCGGCCTGCGCGCCCAGGCCGAGGAGCTGACCGAGCTGCTGGACCTGGGCTTCCACCACCGCGAGGTGCTGGGCCGGCTGGGCACCACGGTCGCGCTCGGTGTGCTTGTCGAAGGCCCGGCCGGCTCGGGCAAGTCGTCGCTGGTCCGCGCCGTCGCCGCTCGGGTCGGCGCGCGGGTCCGCCCGGTCTGGGCCCCCGAGCTGGCCGCGCTGTCGAACGACGCGGCGGCCCGCCGGCTGCGGGAGGCGGCCGAGGCGGTACGCGCGGGCGGGTCGGCCGTGCTGCTGGTCACCGACGTGGAGGCGCTCGCCCCAGCCGAGGATCCGGGCCCGCTGGCCACCGTGTTCCGCCAGGTGGTCGCCGAGACGGTACGCGCCGGGGCGGCGGTGGTCTGCACCACCGGACGCCCCGAGGCGGTGGACCCGGCGTTGCGCGGGCCGGACCTGCTGGCGCTGCGGATCAGTGTGCCGCTGCCCGATCCGGCGCTGCGCCGGGAGCAGTTGACAGTGCTCACCCGGCAGGTGCCGCTGGCCGGTGACGTCCGGCTGGACGAGGTGGCGGCGCGTACCCCCGGTTTCGTCGCCGCCGACCTGGCCGCGCTGGTGCGGGAGGCCGGGGTGCGGGCGGCGCTGCGGCAGAAGACGGCGGAGACGCCGACCGTGGCGATGGCCGACTTCCTCGCCGCGCGGGAGGTGGTCCGGGCGACCACGATGGCCGCGTCCACGCTGGAGCTGGCCACGGTGACGCTCGACGACGTCGGCGGCCTGCACGAGGTCAAGCAGACGTTGACCGAGTCGGTGCTCTGGCCGCTCACCTATCCGGACACGTTCGCCCGGCTGGGCGTGACACCGCCGCGCGGGGTGCTGCTCTACGGCCCGCCCGGCTGTGGCAAGACCTACCTGGTCACCGCGCTGGCCGGCTCCGGGCGCGCGAACGTGCTGTCGGTGAAGGGCGCGGAGCTGCTCTCCAAGTGGGTCGGTGAGAGCGAACGCGCGGTCCGTGAGCTGTTCCGCCGGGCCCGCGAGGCGGCGCCCACGCTGGTCTTCCTGGACGAGGTGGACGCGCTGGCCCCGGTACGCGGCCAGGCCACCGACGGCGGTACGACCGATCGGGTGGTGGCCGCGTTGCTCACCGAACTGGACGGGGTGGAGACGCTGCGCAACGTGGTGGTGGTCGGCGCGACGAACCGGCCGGAGCTGGTCGACCCGGCGCTGCTGCGTCCGGGCCGGCTGGAGCGCCTGGTCTACGTGCCGCCCCCGGACGGGGCGGCCCGCGCGGAGATCCTCCGGGCCACGGCCCGGGACGTCCCGCTCGCGCCGGACGTGGACCTCGACGCGCTCGGCGCGGAGCTGGCCGGCTTCTCCGCCGCCGACTGCGCCGCGCTGGTCCGGGAGGCGGCCCTGGCCGCGATGCGCGAGTCCCTGACCGCCAGCACCGTGACGGCGTCACACGTGGAGTCGGCCCGCACCCGCGTCCGTCCCTCGCTGGACCCCGTGCAACTGGCCCACCTGGAGTCCTACGCCGGAACCCACCACTGACCTCACCGCCCACGATTGATCCACCCGAGGAAGCGGTCGAAGAGGTCCTTCGACGCCGGCACTCCGTCGGGGTTGAGTTTCAGCAGGTCGGCGGTGGCGTCGAAGAGGCGGCCGGCCAGGTGGACCGACAGCGTGACCCGGTCACGCCGGTAGTCCATCAGCAGCAACAGGCGGGCCGGCGGGCACGGCCAAGGGGCCGCGCACACCCGGCAGAGCCAGAGCGGTCGGATCGGCACGTGCGGCCGCACGGCCCGGCGACTGCGATCGGGTACGGAGGAAGCACGCTGCGCGGTCATCCCCCGATCGTGCTCACGTTGTTAGCGATCGTCAACCCCGATCGCTGTTAACGATTATCAGACAATCGGCGATACCTACCGTCAAGGCGTGGTGGAGTTCGTGGGGATCGCTGAGATCCGAGACATGCTCGGTGGCGTCTCGCGTGCCCGCGCGTCGGTGATCGCCTCCCGGCGCGACTTTCCCGCCCCGTACCAGGTGCTCAAGATGGGCCAGATCTGGCGGAAGACAGACGTCGAGAAGTGGGTCAAGGAGCACCGCCCGGACCTGTCGTCCGACTGACCGCGGTCCGGGATCTTGGTAGAAATCGGCCCTCATAGGGGCCCTTTCGTACCAAGGTCTCCCTCATGGACGCGAGCGGGGGCAGGGTGGGGGCGGGGGTGGTCAGTCGGTGGGGAGGAGCGGTCTCCACCACGTCGGCGAGCGCGCCCCCCGCGCCGCCGCCGGCAGTGCGTTCCAGCGCGCTGCCCGGCTGGTCGACCGTCGCCACGCTCATTCGCCACGCTCCTCACGGCGACGCCTGACAACCGGCCGGCGAGGTGCCTCGGGAGCACGCCGGGCCCGTTCCTCCCGCGGTTCCCGCTCCTCGCGCTGCGGGCGGCGGGCCCGCTCCGGCTGACGGCGGCGCGGCGGCGGCTGCTCCTCCACCGGCTCCTCGTCGTACTCCTCGTCGTCGAAGTCGTCGCCGGCGTCGTAGTCGTCGTACTCCTCCTCCTCGACCGGGCGGCGGCGCTGCGGCGGACGGCGGCGGCCACGCTCGGCGGGCTCCTCGTCACGGCCCGGCTCCGGCTGCGGGCCGCCCTCCTGCTCCTCACGGAGCGCGGTCTCGTGATCCTTGACCACCTGGGAGTCCTGGATCTCGCCGCGCCAGCCCATGACCGAGTCCGGGTCGAGCATGGTCTCGGTCATCACGTGCCGGACGAAGTGCTTCAGCTCCAGCCGGACCCGGCGGCCCTGCGCGCGCCACAGGTTGCCGGTGTGCTCGAAGAGGCCCTGCGGGTGGTACTCCAGGACGACCAGGATGCGGGTCAGTTCCGGGGCGACCTCGTGGAAGCTGACCGTGCCGTCGACCGAGCCCTTCTCGCCCTTGGACCGCCAGTGGACGAGCCGGTCCGGGATCTGCCGGACGATCGTCGACTCCCAGGTGCGGTGCGACCAGAGGACCTGCGCCTTCCAGGTCATCTTCTCGTCCTCGTCGTTGTCGGCCTGCTCGACCTTCTTCATGAAGCTCGGGAAGTCGCCGAACGTGGTCCACTGGTTGTACGCGACCCGGACCGGCACGCCGACCTCGATGGTCTCCACGATGTTGGTGACCTTGAGCTTCTTGCCGCCGCCCTTGCCACCCTTGCCGCCGCCGAACGCCGACATCAGCTTCTCCTTACCGCCGGCCAGGCCGGCATGGAACATGGCCTTCAGCGGGGAGTGGCCGTCGGCGAGCTTCTGCGCGCCGGTGGCCGCGGCGACCAGGCCGGGGCCGCCGCCCTGCTTCGCGTACTCGCTGAGTCGCCCGGTGGCGCCGGTGACCCGCTCGGTCACCACCTGCACGGCGCGCTCGCCGATCGCGGAGGCGAGGTTGCGCAGCTCGCCGCCGATCTGGTCGCGGGCCCGGTCGGTGAGTCCGGCGGGGGGCATGGTCACCGCCCCCGTCGCCGGCGCGCGGGGGCCGGCTGCTCGTCGTAGTCGGCCTCGTCGTCGGCCCCGGGCTGCTCGTCCAGTTCCGGCTCCTCGTCGGGCGCCGACCGCCGGCCGTCCGCGGACTGCTCGCCGGACCCGGCGGAACGACGGCGCAACGAGTCGGCGCTGCCACGCAGCCGGCCGCTGACCGCGTCGATGCCGCTGCCGGCGGCGGCGGTCGCGGCGGCCCGGCCGGCGGTGACCAGCGGCGCGCCGAGCCGGGAGAGGTTGGCCAGTTGCGGGTTCGACCCGAGCAGGCCGGTGGCCATCTGCTTGAGACCGCCGGGATTCTGGCTGGCCCGGCCGGCGGCCACGGCGGCGGCCAGGGTGAGGGCCGTCCGCAGCTTCCTGCGCCGGCCGATGACATATCCGAAACCGACCGCCAGGGCGATCCGAGCTCCGCTCTTCATCAGTTCTCCTTCGCTCCCCGGCGGAGGGACACCTCATGCGTGGAGCAGGCCCGGAAAAAAAGCTGCCGAGGATCAGCAGAAAGGGGGCCTGCGGCCGGTGTCCCGCATCAGCGGACCCGGCGGGCAGTACCCGCCATGCCATTCACAAAACATTTCTTCGGCGAACTGGAAGCGCTGCCTAAAAAGGGCGAAACTTCGCATCGAAACGCGAAGGAGCAGGGAGTACGCGCGAACGTTGTCGCGCGGCAAGCAACGGCCTCAGTGGGTCGGGAGGGCCGAATCCAGACACATTCGAGCGGACAGCTTTCCGCCTTCTTCGTGCAATTCCGCGCCGCATTTACGAAGGACGGAAATAGCCCCGGCATTATCCGGCGTCGTATCGGCGACGACCGTGCGCATGCCGGCCGCCGCGGCGGCGTGCAGCAGCTCCCGCAGCGCGGCGGCACCCAGCCCGCGCCCGCGCGCCGACCGGCCCAACCACATGCCGGTCTCCACCGTCCCCGGCTCGTCCCGACGGGTCATCCGCACCATGCCGACCACCTCGCCGCCGGACACGATCGCGTACATCAGGGTGCGGGTCGGGCCGTCCAGGCCGCCGAAGCTGGCGCGGTGGAACTCCCGGAACGCGTCCCGGCGGGCCAGCGACCAGCCGGCCGGGGCGTCCACCGGAGGCATGACGTCCTCCGGTTCCGCCTCCGCCGCCGCTACGGAGAGCAACGGTTCCAGGTTCCGCTCGTCCACCGGCTCCAGCCGTACCGCACCCGTCACCAGCCGGAGTCTGCCGGCCGTTCCGGCGCACGTCCACCCCTTTGCCGACTCATTGCCGGTACGGCGGAGCGGGTCGACCGGTCGTACCCCCGGGGTGTTCCGCCTCACGCTCCGTTGTCATCCGACCGGTTCTTCCGGCGTGAGCGTGCTCACCTCAGGGGCCCGAACTCACAGAGCGCCACCGTGGCGTCGTCGGACCGCTTCCGGCGGCGCAGCCGGTCCGGGTGGTCCCGCTCGGCCGCCCGGACCCGGTCGACCAGCCCTTCCGGCCCTTCCACGGTCACCACCTCCAGGAGGCCGGCCCAGTCGAAGAGGCCGAACTGCTCGACCGCGCACGACGCGCCGTCACTGAGCAGCACCGCCCGGCGCAGCGCGTTCGGCCCGCGCAGCGGCACCGTCCCGGTCACCGCGTGGTACGCCGCGTCCGGGTCGCCGGCCGCCGCCCAGTAGCCGTGACTGCGGTTCATCCGGGTGCGCTGCACCGTCACCGCGCGCCGGAACCGGGTCGCCGGGTCGACCCCACCGTCGGGCAGCGCGGCGGCGGTCCGACGCAGGTCGGCCAGCGCGTTCGCCAGCCGGTCGTCGGTGACCACGTCGATGCCGCCGCCGGTGTCGAGCACCAGCGGACTGTCGCAGAGGACCAGGTAGTCGACCTGGTCACCACCGCAGCGCAGCAGGCAGACGGTGGACGACGGGGTGCCGGGATGGTCCAGGTCGCAGGTGTTGCCGTGATCCGCCCGCACCGCCAGGATCGCCGCCGCCAGGCTGCTCATCAGCGTGGCCGCGGGGCGGGCCGCGACCGCCAGGCCGATCCGGGCGGCCAGGTGCCGGACGTACCACGCCGGGCCGTGCACGCAGCCGGTGTCGAAGCCGTCCGGCACGGTGGCCCCGTCGAGGACGCCGACGAGCGGGCCGAACCGGAAGACCACGTCCTCGTTCTCCGGCCGCCCCGGGGCCGGGTCGGACACGGAACGCACCCGCATCATCGGTGCCTCACCGACCGGCCGGGCCGTCCCGCTGCCGGTCGCGTACCGGCGGTCCGGTGCTCCCATCGCCCCACTCCCTCCGTCGCCGCCCGCCGCCTTACCCGGCCCTCGCACGGCCATGCGACGCATCCCGGCAACTCTCCGTCATCGGGCCGGTGCTGGCGGTAGCGTCGGGAGCGACCGATCGGACCGGGGACAGGGGGATCACCATGTTGGAGCGGTTGCACGAGTCGGGAATCCGGGCGGAACACGCCTATCTCGCCGGGTTCGTCAGCATCGGACTCTCATTCACGAGCTGGTTCCTGTCCAAGAGCCTGGAACGCGCCGGCGTGGACCGGGCGGACCGCTGGGGCATCTTCATCGGCGAGTGGGCGCCGACGTTCTTCGCCATCGGCAACGGGCTGCGCTCGTACGAGAAGTGAGGCCGGTCAACGCCGCCGGTTGCGGGCCCGCGACGAGCGGAGCCGGCGCAGCCGGCCGATCAGCACCGGCTCGGCCGCCAGCGCGGCGGGATGATCCAGCAGCCCGTTGAGAAGCTGGTAGTAGCGGGTCGCGGAGAGGCCGAACGTGTCCCGGATGGCCTGCTCCTTGGCGCCGGCGTGCTTCCACCACCGTGACTCGAAGGCGAGGATCCGCAGCTCCCGCTCAGTGAGCCCCATGCTCTCCACCGAGGGCGCGCTCTCCACCGACGGCGCGGGCTCGGGCTCCACCGACGGCGCGGGCTCGGGCTCCACCGACGGCGCGGGCTCGGGCTCCACCGACGGCGCGGGCCCGGTCGGCGGCACGGACTCGGTCGGCGGTACCGACTCGGCGGGGGGCGCGGTGCGGGGCGGGGGGACGGCGGCGCCGGGCGCCGCCCGCGTACTCCCGACGGGTGGTGGTGGGTCGGACCGCCCGGCGGCGGTCCGGTCCGTGGCGTCGGCGGACATGGTGCTCCTCTCCGACGGCGACTGACCGGCGCGGAAGACGCGCCGGCCGGGGAGACCCCAGCGTAGCCAGGGCCGTCCCCGGCCGCATCGTCCCGCGCGGTCCGCGCCGCCGGCGTCCGGCCGGCGGCGCGGAGAACGTCAGGCGACGTCCCGCCGACGCATCGTCCAGAACGCGGCGACCAGGGCCACCACGACGCCGATGCCGAACACCACCGCCGACTGCTGCCAGGTGACCACGTACTTCGCCGGCTCGCAGGCGCCCCGGGCGAACTCGCAGGTGTCGTAGTCGAACAGCTCCGCCTGCTTCATGAACCACGACTGGGCGTACGTGGAGAGCACGTAGCGGTCGCCGAACGGCACCGACAGCACGCCGACCGCGATCCGGATGCCGACCTCGCTGACCGCGAACAGCGCCACCGCCGCGCCCAACGCCATCGCGGTGTGCCGACCCAGCGAGGCGAGCGCGAACGCGACCGCGCCGACGACCAGGATCAGCGCCACGGCGCGCAGCCCGTCCAGCCCGATCGAGCGCCACACCCCGGCGGTCATCTTCGCGGTGGTGCCCCGCTGGGTGCCGATCAGCCAGAACACGGCCGTCCACAACGCGCCGAGCACGACGCTCAGCCCGAGCACGGTGGTGAGCAGCGCGGCCAGCTTGGTGCCCAGCACGGCGAGCCGTTTCGGCCGCCAGAGCAGCAGGTTCATCATCCCGCCGGTGTTCCACTCGGCGCCCACGAAGGAGGCCCCGACGATGAACGCGAAGAGCCCCACCGCGCCGGCGAACACGGCGATGAACGTGGGGAACTCGGCCCGGAAGTCGAACTGGTAGGGCAGGTTCCACTTCGGGTCGAACATCTCCGGCTGCGGCTGGTAGTCCTTGCCGCAGTTCGGGCCGTAGCGCTCCTCGGTCTGCTCGCCGCGGGCCTGGGCGGCCTCGCACTCGGTGACGCTGCGCTTCCACTCCTCGACCGACTTGCGGTACTGCGCGGCGGAGTCGGCCTGCGCGGCGGCCACCACCTCGGGCGAGAGCTTGTGACTGGAGAAGCTGAACGCGGTGGCCACGGTGGCGAGCCCGACCACCAGCAGGACGAGCAGCAGGCGGGTGACCCGGCGCTTGGTGAGCCGGCGCAGCTCGGTGACGAACAGGCTCATGCGCCCCAACCTCCTGCGGTGCCGGTCTGGTCGACCTTGGCGGACTGATCGACCTGACGGTTCTGGCCGGGGACCGGCGCGGTGGCGGTCAGTTCGAGGAAGACGCTCTCCAGGTCGACCGCGACCGGGGTGAGCTCGCTGACGTACAGGTCCTGCTCGGCGAGGAGCCGGCTGACCACTGCCGGCTTGTCCACGCCGGACAGCATCAGGTGGTCGGCCTCGGCGGCGACGCGGATCCCGGACCGGGTCAGCGTCTCCTCGGCCCGGGGCAGGTCGGCGACCGCCTCCAGGCGTACCCGCACGGCGCCCTGGGAGTGCGCGGCGAGCACCTGCTCGACCGGCCCGAAGGCGACCCGCCGGCCGAGCGAGATGATGGTGACCGAGTCGCAGATGAGCTGGATCTCGCCGAGGATGTGGCTGGAGAGCACCACGGTCATGCCGGATTCGGCCAGCTCCCGCATGAGCCGGCGCATCTCCCGGATGCCGCCCGGGTCCAGGCCGTTGGCCGGCTCGTCCAGGATCAGCAGCTTCGGGTCCTTGAGCAGCGCGGACGCCACGGCGAGCCGCTGCTTCATGCCGAGCGAGTAGGTCTTCACCCGCTCGCCGGCCCGGTCGCGCAGGCCGACCAGCTCCAGCACCTCGTCGACTCGCCGCTTCGGCAGCTCGCCGGCCTGGGCGAGCAGGCTCAGCGTGTCCCGCGCGGAGAAGTGCGGGAAGAACTGCGGGCTCTCCACGATGGCGCCGACCTGACCGGCGACCGCCGGCAGCGACCGCGGCAGCTCCTGGCCGAGGATGGCCATCCGGCCGCCGTTGGGCCGGATCAACCCGAGCAGCGTACGCAGCGTGGTGGTCTTGCCGGAACCGTTCGGGCCGAGGAAGCCGTGCACCTGGCCGGCCTCGACCCGCATGTCGAAGCCGTCGAGCGCGTGGCGGACCCCGCGTTTCCGGCTCCGGTACGTCTTACGGAGACCCTCGATCTCCAGGACAGCCGACACAGCTGACCTCCCCCGATGTAGGTGACAGCGACACCATACGCGGTATGCACCGGAAGGCAATACCCGGTATGCAGGATCAGCGTGTCAGGCGGGGAAGCCGCCTCTACCGGAGGCGTTAAGAGGGGGCCCGGCCTTAACCCTCAGGCGCAGACGACGTGCACGCCGGCGTCGCGGAACGCCTGCACCACGTCCGGGGCCGCGCCGGAGTCGGTCACCAGCGTCTCCACCCGGTCCACCGGGCAGATCCGGGCGAACGCGTGCCCGCCCAGCTTCGACGAGTCGGCGATCACCACGACCCGCTTGGCCCGGGCCACCATCAGGCTGTTCATGGCCGCCTCGCCCTCGTGGTGTGCGGCGGCGCCGAGCTGCGGGTCGATCGCGTCCACGCCGAGCAGCGCGACGTCGAGCGTGACCTCGCGCAGCAGCGCCCCGCCCAGCGGGCCGACCAGCTCGAACGACTTCGGCCGGACCACGCCGCCGGCCACCACCACCTTCATCCGCGAGCGCACCAGCAGCTCGTTGGCGATGTTCAGCGCGTTGGTGACCACGGTGAGCTGGGCGCCCTCGGCGCTGGTGTTCAGATCCGGGCGGACGGCCAACGCGCGGGCCACCTCGGTGCTGGTGGTGCCGCCGTTCAGGCCGACCACCGTGCCCGGGGAGACCAGCGCGGCGGCGGCGGCCCCGATCCGCTGCTTCTCCGCCGAGTGCTTGGCGGTCTTGTAGCGCAGCGGCAGGTCGTACGAGACGCCGTTGGCGACCGCGCCACCCCGGGTCCGGGTGATCATCTGCTGCTGGGCGAGCTGGTCGAAGTCCCGCCGGATGGTGGCCTGGGAGACCGCCAGCCGCTCGGCCGCCTCCTCGACGCTGACCCGGCCGCTGTCGGTCAACATCTCGAGCAGTGCGTTCCAACGCGCGTAGCGGTCCACCGCGGGGCCCTCCCCTGACTGTGCACGTACGGTGATTGGTTGCGTGCACAGTAGTGCGCGAAACTACGTCTGCGCAAAACCCTGGCCTGCGCGAATGAGGAGACGGTTGCCACGCCCGCCCCACTTCGCGCAGAATGGCGCGCGAAAGAAGGCCCTATCGCGCCGTATTGCGCAAGGTCTCCCCCGGCGAGGAGTTGTCATGCCGTACGTGCACGCGGAGATCGCGAGCCAGCCCGACTGCTGGCGCGAGGCGGCCCGGCTCGCGCCGACAGTCGCCGACCACCTGCCGCGCTCCGGCGAGCGGGTCGCCGTGGTCGGCTGCGGCACGTCGTGGTTCATGGCCGCGGCGTACGCGGGCCTGCGCGAGCAGGCCGGTCAGGGCGAGACCGACGCGTTCCAGGCCAGCGAGTTCCCCACCGGCCGGCGCTACGACCGGCTCATCGCGATCACCCGCTCCGGCACCACCACCGAGGTGCTCGACCTGCTCGCCGCGCTGCGCGGGCGGATCCCCACCACGGTCCTGGTGGGCGACCCGGCCTCACCAGCCGTGTCGCTTGCCGACGCCACCGGCGCGCTGCCCTTCGCCGACGAGCGTTCGGTGGTGCAGACCCGCTTCGCCACCACCGCGCTCGCGCTGCTCCGCGCCCACCTCGGCGAGGACCTCGGCCGGCTGGCCGCCGACGCCGAGGTGGCCATCCGGGCGCCGCTGCCGATCGACCCGGCCCGCATCGAACAGGTCACGTTCCTCGGTCGCGGCTGGACGGTCGGGCTGGCCCAGGAGGCCGCGCTGAAGTGCCGCGAGGCGGCCACGTTCTGGGCCGAGGCGTACCCCGCAATGGACTACCGCCACGGCCCCATCTCGATCGGCGCCCCGGGCCGGCTGGTCTGGGCGTTCGGCGGCATCCCGGACGGGCTGGCCGAGGACGTGGCGGCCACCGGCGCGGCGTTCGTGCACAGCCGTACGCACGGCTGCCGCACGGTGCTGACGAGCTGGGCGGCCGGCCGCAACCCGGTCGACCCGATGGCCGACCTGATCCTGGCCCAACGGTTCGCCGTGGCGCTGGCCACCAGCCGCGGCCTCGACCCGGACGCGCCCCGCCACCTGACCCGGTCCGTGGTTCTGGCATGAGCGAACGCACCGAGCGCAGCGAGGGCCGCGAGCGCATGCCCGACCGGCACGGCATGAGCGAACGCACCGAGCGCAGCGAGGGCCGCGAGCGCATGCCCGGCTGGCAGACGGCGTGAGGGCGCGCGACGAGGTCGTCGTCGCGCTGGACGTGGGCGGCACCGGGATGAAGTGCGCCCTGGTCCGGCCGGACGGCGCGACCGTGCACACCGAGCGGCACGCCACCGCCGCGCAGCGCGGGCCGGACGCCGTGGTCGGCACCATCCTCGACGTGGCCGAAGGGCTGGCCGACAAGGCCCGCGCCGACGGGTTCACGCCGGTGGCCTGCGGCATCGCCGTGCCGGGCGTGGTCGACGAGGCCCGGGGCGTGGCGGTCTGGTCGGCGAACGTGGGCTTCCGGGACGTACCGCTGCGGGACCTGGCGGCCACCCGCCTGCGCCTGCCCGCGGCGCTCGGCCACGACGTGCGGGTCGGCGGCCTGGCCGAGGCTCGCCTCGGCGCCGGCCGGGACGCCGGTCACGTGCTCTTCGTGGCGATCGGCACCGGCATCGCCGCCGCGCACGTGGTCGACGGGTCGGCCGCCGCCGGCGCGCACGGCGCCGCCGGGGAGATCGGCCACATCCTGGTACGCCCCGACGGCCCGCGCTGCGGCTGCGGTCGGGTCGGCTGCCTGGAGGCGGTGGCCTCGGCCTCGGCGATCGGCCGCCGCTACACCGAGTTGGCCGGCGCGCCGGCGACCGCCGCCGAGGTGGTCGACCGGGCGGCGTCCGGTGACCCGCTCGCCGGCACGGTCTGGCGGGAGGCGGTCGAGGCGCTCGCCGACGGCCTCGCCACCGGGCAGGCGTTGTACGACGTGGCGACCGTGGTGATCGGCGGTGGGCTGGCCCAGGCCGGTCCCCGGCTGTTCGACCCGCTGCGCGACGCGCTGCGCGAGCGGTTGACGTTCCACCGCGAGCCGCGCCTGGTCGCGGCGGCGCTCGGCGACGAGGCCGGTTGCCTCGGCGCCGCCCTGCTGGCCCTGGACACCCTGTCGAAGGAGAGTCGATGACCCGGCGTGTGACCGGCAAGGTGGTGACCCCGACCGGGGTCATCCGGCAGGGCTGCGTGGAGGTCCGGGACGACCGGATCACCGCGGTCGCCGACTACCCCTCGGTACGCGACGGGCACTGGATCGTGCCCGGCTTCGTGGACATGCACACCCACGGCGGCGGCGGGCACACGTTCACCACCGGCGACCCGGAGTCGGCCCGGCAGGCCGCCGCGTTCCACCTCGACCACGGCACGACCACGCTGCTGGCCAGCCTGGTCAGCTCCCCGTTCGCGCTGATGCGCGACGCCACCGCCGCGTTCCGGCCGCTGGTCGAGGCGGGCGTGCTCGCCGGCCTGCACTTCGAGGGCCCCTACCTGTCGGCGGACCGCTGCGGCGCGCAGAACCCGGAGTTCCTCCGCGACCCGTCCACCGCCGAGCTGACCGAGCTGATCGAGCTGGGCGGCGGCGCGGTGCGGATGGTCACGATCGCGCCGGAGCGGGACGGGGCCACCGAGGCGATCGAGCTGCTGGTGGCGAACGGCGTGGTGGCGGCCGTCGGGCACACGGACGCCACCTGGGCGCAGACCCGCGCGGCGGTGGCCGCCGGCGCGAGTGTCGGCACCCACCTGTTCAACGGGATGCGCCCGGTGCACCACCGTGAGCCCGGCCCGGTGGTGGCGCTGCTGGAGGCCCCGAACGTGGTCTGCGAGCTGGTCGCCGACGGCGTGCACCTGCACGACGGCATGCTCGGCTTCGCCAGCTCGGTGGCCGGCCCGGAGCGGGCCGCCCTGATCACCGACGCGATGGCCGCCGCCGGCATGCCCGACGGCGAGTACGAGCTGGGCGGCCAGGCGGTCACCGTGACCGGCGGCGAGGCCCGGCTCAGCCGGGACGGCGCCATTGCCGGTAGCACGCTCACCATGGACGCCGCGCTGCGGCACGCGGTCGGCGCGGGCGTCACGCTGCCCGACGCGGTCCGGATGGCCGCCACCACCCCGGCCCGCGCGCTCGGGCTGGGCGACCGGGTGGGCGCGCTCCGGGCCGGGCTGCGCGCCGACCTGGTGGTGCTGGACGACGACCTGAACGTGGTGCGGGTGATGCGCGCCGGCGAGTGGGTGCGGTAGGCGGCCGGTCGCCCGGCGGGCCGGCACGCGCCGCACACCTATGATCGGGATCTGCTCCGCCACGCCGGTGGAGTTGTCCCGACTGAGCGAGGACACAGATGGCCCGCCCGTACCATCCCGGACCGAAGCAGTTCGTCTTCGCGGCCGGAGACGGCAACGACCAACCCGTCTCGGTGGATGACCCGCAGGAGGCGTACGAGGCGTTCTCCGCGTTCTTCCGGGGTCGCGAGGCCGACACCTACACGATCAGGGACAAGGCGGCGGGGCAGCGGCTGGTGCTCATGCCCCGGCGGGGGGCGATCTCCCGCTTCGCGGACGCGGACCCACCCCGCTCGGCGCACCTCCTGGTCGACCGGGGCAACCGCTACCTGCCGAGCGCCATGCTGTTCTTCGAGAACGGATACGCCGGCCTCGACTACTTCGGGCAGTGGCTCCCCGACCCCGCCGACCTCGACGCGTCACCGGAGACCCGCGGCGCCGCCCGCGCCGCCATGTTCGCCACGGAGGCGGCGGCGATCGGCGAGGTCGGCCGGATCTGGGCGGATTCCGGCATCGTCGACCCGACCGACAGGTACCACGTCTTCTTCGAGTCGCAGGATCTCGACGACGACCGGGCCGAGCGGGCCGAACTGCTCCAGTTGATCGCATTCCTCGGTCTCGAACGCGTCGACGCCCCGGCCGGGGCCCGCGAGGGCGAGGTCTGGGTGCGTACCGAGCCACGACTGGACGCCGAATGTGCCCGGTGGGCGTGAACGAGTCCACGCCAGACATCGTCTTCGCGCGTGGCGGCTGGATCCCGAGCGTGGTCCACGAGGACGGCGAGCTGAGGCTCATGCTCGGCGCCGGGGCCGACGCCAACCACGAGCCCCGCACGTTCACGTTCCCGATCTCCGAGGCCCATCTCACGGTGATCCGGGACGACCTGGCCCGGCACCTGCTGCTCTGGAGCGCGGTCCTTCCACTGTGCGACGCCGCCGGGACCCGGGGTCGGCTCGACGCGGACGCCGCCGTCGCGCTCCTGGACCCGGTCCTGCTCGCCCCGCCCGGGGACGTCGACGCGCTGTTCCGGCGCATCCCGTGGGAACGGAGCCGGCTCGTCGCCCACGGTGCCGACCTCGGTCTCCTGGAGCGCGGTCGGGTCTGCGAGGCGATGCGCGCGGCGACGGAGGCGCCGAACGAGAGGCGCGCTCAGGAGCATCACGCGAACCGGCGTCGCGCCGAACGCGGAGTCGTCCTCGGGCCGCTCGACGCGGGGGTCCTGCGGTACACCGGCCAGTACCTGCACGGCGCGACGATTCCCCGACGGCTGCCCGAGGCCGTCGACCCGGCGCTGCTGCCGCAGGTCATGCACGTGATCGCGACCGCCGAGCAGGCGTGCGCGGGGATGCGGATCGGCCTCGACCCGCGGCGGGGGAACCGGGGCACGGACAAGCGCGACTGGGATGCGATGGCGGCGACGGTCGAGGCCGCGGTGCGCCGCGCACATCCCGGGCTCGCCGATGACGCGGTGCGTACGGTCAGCTTCCTGATGTGTTCGGAGGCCGCGGCCCGGTCGCGGAACGCCCCGGTGGAGGACGGCGACGCCGCGCCCGACGAGGGCGCGGGAAAGACGGCCCTGTCGTTCACCGACGACAAGGGTGGCGAGAAGACGTGGCGACGGGACGGTACGCGTACCGCCTCCGCCGAGTTCTGGCAGTTCGTCGCCGACCGCTCCGCCGGGGACAACGAGGTGTTCACCATCGAGGACGAGGAGATGGGCGAGGGGATCCAGTTGCACTTCTACGCGGACTCCATCGCCCGGATCACCACCGTGCGGCCCGGGGAGGTCGGCTCGGATCCGCAGTACCGGGTCGAGTACCGCCTGGTCGACGGCATCGGCGGGTACCGGGAGCTGGTGAGCGCCTTCGTCCGTGGCGGCTACGCCGCACTCGACCGGCACGGCCCCTGGGTGTCGGACGTCGCCGAGTTCGAGCGCTCGCGTCGTCGACGGTAGTCAGGGCGTCGGGGTGGGGACCTCGACGCCCAGCACGGCCTGCTCGTCCGGGCGGTGCACCAGCACGTCGGCCAGGTAGGAGTGGACGGCCCGGCGCATCCCGACGTCCCGGCCGGCCTGTTCGGAGAGCAGCCACTTGTGCTCGATGATCTGGGCGAACAGCTCCTGCGGCTCCAGCTTGCGCCGCAGGTGCGCCGGCACCGCCCGGACCACCGGCTCGAAGACCTCGGTGAGCCAGCGGTGCGCCGCCTGCTGCTCGTCGGTCAGGTCGCTCTCCACCCGGTAGGCGTCCAGGTCGTTGAGGAGCTTGCGGGCCTGGTTCTCCTCGGCGTCCAGGCCGGTGAGCCGCAGCAGCCGGCGGGTGTGGTAGCCGGCGTCGACCACCTTGGGCCGTACCAGGTAGCGCCCGTTGTCGACGGTCGACAGCGCCACCTCGGCCACGTCGAAGCCCAGCTCGTTGAGGCGGCGGATGCGGCCCTCGATGTCGTGCCGGGCGGCGCGCTCGACCTGCTGCTCGTAGGTGATCTCGTGCCAGAGCCGCTCGTAGCGCCGGACGACCTCCTCGCAGACCACCTCCGGGTCGATCGACTCGTGCAGCAGGCCGGCGGCCTGGAGGTCGAGCGCCTCGCCGAAGATGTTGACCCGGGCGATCTCCAGGTCCTCGCCGCGCTGGCCGTTGGAGAGCGACGGGTGCAGCGCCCCGGTCTCGGCGTCGACCAGGTAGGCGGCGAACGCGCCCGCGTCCCGGCGGAACAGCGTGTTCGACAGCGAGCAGTCGCCCCAGAAGAACCCGGTCAGGTGCATCCGCACGATCAGCGCGGCGAGCGCGTCGAGCAGCCGGTTCATCGTCTCCGGGCGCAGCGTGTTGGAGAACAGCGCGCGGTAGGGCAGCGAGAACTGGAGGTGCCGGGTGATCAGCACCGGGTCGAGCGGCTCGCCGTCGTCGGTCTGCCGGTCGGCCACGATCGCGATCGCCTCGACCGACGGGAAGTCGATCCGCTCCAGCGCCCGCAGCAGGTCGTACTCGCGTTCGGCGACCCGCTCGCCGGTCTCCTTCACCGCGTAGACGAAGCCGCCGAGCCGGACGAACCGCACGATGTGCCGGGAGATGCCCTGGGGCAGCGCCACCAGGTGCTCGGCAGGCCACTGCTCCAGCGGGGTCGACCAGGGGAGGTCGAGCAGCGCCGGGTCGACGAGGGCCGAGGTGATCCGCACGGCAACCAGTGTGACCGCTGACCCGGCGGAGCGCTTCCCTTCGTGGTTCGGCACACAACCGCCGATGCCCGGCCGCCGTCGCCGGCCGGTAGCGTGGTCGCGTGCGCCAGACCTCAGGGGTACGCCGCGACCTGCGGCTGCGGCCCGTCCGACCGGCCGGTTGGTGGTGCGACGGGCTGCTGCTCGCCGCGCTGGTGGCGCTGACCGTGGCGCTCGCCGCCGGGCACCTGTTCGGGCTGGACCGGGCGGTCGCCGACTGGTCGGCCGCGCACCGGCCGACCGCCGCCCGGTGGGTGGCGATGGCGTTCAACCTGCTCGGCCAGGGCACCCCGCTGACGCTGCTGGCGGCCGGGCTGGGCGTGCTGCTGGCGTGGCGGGTGCGCTCGGTGCGGGCGGTGCTGCCGCCGGTGACCGCGTTCGTGCTGACGTTCTTCACCATCGGCCCGTTGAAGGTGTGGACGGCCCGCCCGGCGCCGAGCGCCAGCGTCAAGGAGCCGTTCCTTCCGCCCGAGCAGACGCTGCCGCTGTTCCAGCACGAGTTGCCGGTGCGCTTCGCCCAGTCGTACCCGTCGGGGCACGTGGCGAACGCGATCGTCTGGTACGGCGTGCTCGCCCTGCTGCTGGTGCCGCTGCTGCGCACGGTCGGCCGCGTCGTGCCGGCCGGGCTGGTCACCGTGGTCCGGGTGGTGCCCCCGACGGTGGTCTTCTGCACCACCGTCTACCTGGGCTGGCACTGGCTCACCGACTCGGTCGCCGGGTTGCTGCTCGGGCTGCTGCTGGACCGGCTGCTGCGCCGGGTGCCCTGGAACGCCCTGCCGCTGCCGGCGCGGCTCGGCGGCTGGGCCCGGCCGGTCGACCAGCTCGACTGAAAATCCGCCTCTTGTCCCGGCGCATCGACGCCGGTATACATTTAGCAACCTTAACAGTTAAGTTTGTTAAATGTAGGAGGTGCACGTGTTGGCGAGACGACTCAGCCGCTGGCTGTCGGCCGGCGCCGCCGGTCTGCTGACCGCGGCCATGGCGGTGGTGGTGGCCGCCCCGGACGCCCGGTCGGCCGTCGCCGACGACGAGGCGTGCCGGCCCGACGGGCTCTACCGCACGCCCGGGGTGTCGGTGCCCTACTGCACCGTCTACGACACCGCCGGCCGGGAGAAGATGGGCGCGGACCACACCCGCCGGATCATCGGCTACTTCACCAGTTGGCGGACCGGCCGCAACGGCGCCCCGGCCTACCTGGTCAACCAGATCCCGTGGCAGAAGGTCACCCACATCAACTACGCGTTCGCGCACGTCGACGGCACCAACAAGATCTCCGTCGGCAACCCGGCCGCCGCGAACAACCCGGCCACGAACATGACCTGGCCCGGCGTGGCCGGCGCCGAGATGGACCCGGCCCTGCCCTACACCGGCCACTTCAACCTGCTCAACAAGTACAAGAAGCAGCACCCGAACGTCCGCACGCTGATCAGCGTCGGCGGCTGGGCCGAGACCGGCGGCTTCATCGACGACAGCGGCAACCGGCTCGACTCCGGCGGCTTCTACCGGATGACCACCACCGGCACCAACACGGTCAACACCGCCGGCATCACCACGTTCGCCGACTCGGTGGTGACGTTCCTGCGCACGTACGGCTTCGACGGGGTGGACATCGACTACGAGTACCCCACCTCGAACAACAAGGCCGGCAACCCGCTCGACTTCGCCCAGGCCGACGCCAAGCGGGCCGGCCTCAACGCCTCGTACCAGGTGCTGATGCGCACGCTGCGGGAGAAGCTCGACCGGGCCGCCGCCACCGACGGCCGGCACTACCTGCTCACCGTGGCCGCGCCCGCGTCCGGCTGGCTGCTGCGCGGCATGGAGTCCTACCAGGCGTTGCAGTACCTCGACTACGTCAACGCGATGTCCTACAACCTGCACGGCGCGTGGAACCACTTCGTCGGGCCGAACGCGGCGCTCCACGACAACGGCGACGACGCCGAGCTGGCCGCCGGCGGCGTGTACGGCGCGTACTCCGGCATCGGCTACCTGAACACCGACTGGGCGTACCACTACTTCCGGGGCGCGCTGCCCAGCGGCCGGGTGAACATCGGCGTGCCCTACTACACCCGGGGCTGGCAGGGCGTCACCGGCGGCACCAACGGGCTGTGGGGGCGGGCCGCGCTGCCCGACCAGACGAAGTGCCCGGCCGGCACCGGCGGCTCGATCGGCTCCACCACCCCCTGCGGCAACGGCGCGGTCGGCATCGACAACCTCTGGCACGACCTCGACGCCGCCGGCAACGAGGTGCCCGGCGGCGCCAACCCGATGTGGCACGCGAAGAACCTCCAGGCCGGCATCACCGGCGACTACCTGACCGGGTACGGCCTCACCCCGGCCACCGACCCGGCCGACCGGATCAGCGGCAGCTACACCCGCAACTACTCGGCCGCGCTGGCCGCGCCCTGGCTGTGGAACGCCGACAAGAAGGTCTTCCTCTCCACCGAGGACGACCAGTCGCTCGCCGCCAAGGCCGACTACGTGGCCGCCAAGGGCATCGGCGGCGTGATGATCTGGGAACTGGCCGGCGACTACGGCTACGACGCCGCCAAGGGCCGGTACGGCATGGGCGACACGCTCACCACGCTGCTCTACGACAAGCTGAAGACCGCACCGGCGTACGGCGCCCGCAAGGCGGGCATCACCATGCCCACCCGGACGCTGGACGTGGCGGTCGACATGGGCGGCTTCGCGCTCGGCGACAACAACTACCCGATCAACCCCGAGCTGCGGCTGACCAACAACACCGGCGCGCCGATCCCGGCCGGCGCGCAACTGGAGTTCGACTACCCGACCACCACCCCGGCCACGCTCAGCCAGCAGTCCGGCTGGGCGCTCACCACGGTCTCCACCGGCCACACCGGCAGCAACGTGGGTGGCCTGAAGGGCGACCACAACCGGGTACGCCTCACCGTGCCGGCCGCCATCGCGCCCGGGGCGTACGCCGAGGTGACGCTCAACTACCAGCTCCCGATCTCCGGCCCGGCCAACTTCACGCTCGCGTTCGGCGGCCAGACGTACGCGCTGGCCGCGGACCGGGCGCGCGGTGGCGAGGTGGTCAGCCCGTCGCCGAGCCCGACCGGCTCCACCCCGCCCGGCGGGGGCACCTGCACCGCGCCGGCCTGGTCGGCGGCCACCGCGTACTCCGGTGGGGCGACCGTGTCGTACGCCGGGCGCACCTGGACCGCGAAGTGGTGGACCCAGGGCGAGACGCCGGGCAGCGCGGCGGTCTGGGCCGACCAGGGCGCCTGCGCCGGCTCCCCGACGCCCACCGCCTCCCCGACGCCCACCGGCACGCCCTCGCCGACGCCCACCGGCGGGACCTGCACCGCGCCGGCCTGGGCTGCCGGCACGGCGTACTCCGGTGGTGCGGTGGTGTCCCACGGCGGGCACCGGTGGACCGCGCGGTGGTGGACCCAGGGCGACGTCCCGGGGACCAACAGCCAGGGCGTCTGGACCGACAACGGCCCCTGCTGACCTCGATCCCGGTGCCGCCGGCGGAATCCCGTCGGCGGCACCGGCCGTTCACGTCCGGCCCCTAGGCTGCCGGTGTGGAACAGCTGGCACGCCGGCTCGGCGTACCCGACGCGGTCGTCATCGGTCTGGGGGCGATGCTCGGCGCGGGCGTCTTCGTGGTCTTCGCGCCGGCCGCGTCGGCGGCCGGCGGCACCGGGCTCCTGGTCGCGCTCGCGTTGGCCGGCTTCGTCGCGTTCTGCAACGCCACCAGCTCGGCGCGGCTCGCCGCCCGCTACCCGGAGTCCGGCGGCACCTACGTGTACGGCCGGGAACGCCTGCACCCGTTCGCCGGCTTCCTCGCCGGCTGGGGGTTCGTGGTCGGCAAGACGGCGAGCTGCGCGGCCATGGCGCTGACCGTCGGGGCCTACCTGTGGCCGGGGCGGGCGCGGCTCGTCGCGGTCCTCGCGGTGGTGGCGGTGACCGCGGTGAACCTGCGCGGCATCGGCAAGACCGCGACCGCCACCCGGATCCTGGTCGCGGTGGTGCTCACCGTGCTGGCCGTGGTGGCGGTGACCGGCGCGCCGCAGGTGACTGTCGACCGGCTCACCGCCTCCGCCGACGTCGGGGCGCACGGCGTGCTCACCGCCGCCGGCCTGCTCTTCTTCGCGTTCGCCGGGTACGCGCGGATCGCCACGCTGGGCGAGGAGGTCCGCGACCCGGGGCGCACCATCCCCCGCGCGGTGCCGCTGGCGCTCGGCGCGGTGCTGGCGATCTACCTGACGCTGGCCGTGGTCGCGCTCGGCGTGCTGGGCACCGACCGGCTGGCCGCCTCCCCGGCGCCACTGGTCGACGTGGTGACCGCCGCCGGCCACCCCGGACTGGCCTGGCTGGTCCGGGCCGGGGCCACCGTCGCGGTGACCGGGGTGCTGCTCTCGCTGCTGGCCGGCGTCGGGCGCACCACGCTGGCGATGGCCCGCCGGCGCGACCTGCCGGGCGCGCTGGCCGCCGTGCACCCCCGCCACCGGGTGCCGCACCGGGCCGAGCTGGCCGTGGCCGCCGTGGTGATCGTGGTGGTGGCGCTCGCCGACGTCCGGGGCGCGATCGGATTCTCCAGCTGCACCGTGCTTGTCTACTACGCGATCACCAACGCCGCCGCGCTGACGCTCGACCGTGACCCGGCCCGCAAGCTGCCGGTGCGGGCGCTCGCGGCCCTGGGGCTGGCGGGCTGCCTACTGCTCGCGGTCAACCTGCCGCTGCCCAGCGTGCTCGGCGGCTTCGGCGTGCTCGCTCTCGGCGCGCTCTGGTACGCCCTCCGCCGCACCCGCACGACCTGAACCCGGGTCACTCGTCCGGGTGTCTGGGCGGCGGCACGGGCGTGGTCTCGCGCAGCAGGGCGGTCAGCCCGGCCCGCCGGGCCACCACCGTCAGCCGGTCGCCGGCGTGCACCACCACGCGCGGATCGACCGACCAGTCGCCCTTCTGCCCGGCCCGGGTGTGCGCCAGCAGGCGCACCTCGCCGGGGCGGGCCACCGCGCCGAGCGGACGCCCGTCCAGCGGCGAGCCGGCCACCACCGGCACCTCGGTGACCAGCAACGCGTGTCGGTCGACCGGAATGGTGGCGATCACCGCGCGGTCCAGCAGGGCCGCCGCGAACGACGGCGCGGCCAGGTAGGAGACGCTGCGCGAGATGCCGATGCCGAACGCCTGCTGGATCCGCTCGGCGAAGTCGCCGTCGAACAGCCGCAGCACCACCCGCAGGTCGGGGTCGAGGGAACGGGCGATCAGCGCGGCGCGCAGGTTCGCCCCGTCGTCGGTGGAGACCACCACCAGCGCCTGGCTGGTGTCGACCGAGGCGGAGCGGAGCGTCTCCTCCAGGCCGGCGTCACCGACGATCACCGGCACCCCGAGCCGGTGCGCCAGCGCCGCGCCGCGCGCGTCCGGGTTCTTGTCGATGGCCACCACCTCGACGCCGAAGTCGTGCAACTGGGCCATCACCCGGGTGCCGATGTTGCCCAGCCCGACCACCACCACGTGCCCGGAGCGGTCCGGCTGGATCCGGCCGGTGTGCAGGGCCAGCCGGGCGTTGACGATGCCGTCGACCACGGCGGCCGTGATCAGCGGGATCAACGCCAGCCCGGCCAGGTTCAGCACCACCTGCATGACCTGCGCGGCGACCGGCTTGTTGACGTCCGGGTCCTGGCCGCTGAGCGTGGTGACCAGGGTGAGGTAGAGCGCCTCACCCCA
This sequence comes from Micromonospora sp. NPDC049201, assembly GCF_055586805.1. Lineage (NCBI taxonomy): Bacteria > Bacillati > Actinomycetota > Actinomycetes > Micromonosporales > Micromonosporaceae > Micromonospora > Micromonospora sp. NPDC049201. The sequence continues at coordinate 482,170 of NZ_JBVJHM010000002.1, forward strand.
GGTGACCGCCGCCGCGCGGGCGTTCAGCCAGCCCAGCACCGCGATCACCCCGAGCAGCACCAGCACCGCGATGCCGATCTTGCGGGTGGCGAAGCTACGGATCGCGCGGAGCAGCACCTCCACCGGCTGCCGGCGTCGCCGGGCCCGCACCAGCCGGCGCGCGGCCAGCTCGGTGCCGGGCGGCCGGCCGGTCGCCTCGGCCAGCACCACGTCGGCCGTGGCCTCGTCGGCGGGCAGCACCCGGACCAGCTCCGGGTCGGTCGTGACGGCCAGGCCGCAGACCACGTCCTGCGGGCGTACGTCGGCGCGGCGGGCCACGTAGAGGGTACGGCCGGCGTGCCGGAAGTGGGTCGGGGCCAGCTCGCCCAGCGCGGCGGCGACGAAGGCGGGCGCGGCCATCGACGCGTCGGAGAGCACCGCAGAGCCGGGGAAGAGCTGCCGCAGCCCGTCCGCCAGGTTGGTGTTGAACATCCGGGCCACCAGGCGCAGCCGGGGCTCGACCTCCTGGGCGCAGAGCGCGGCGTGCATGTTGCCCACGTCGTCCTGGTGCAGCAGGGCCAGGCCGTCCGCGTCGGCCAGCCCGGCCCGGCGGAACGTGGCCTCGTCGAGCCGGTCCGCCGCGACCACGCGTACCCCGGGCACGTCCCGCCCGTCCGGGCCGTCGGAGCGGCGGCGCTCCGGCACCACGAGCGTGACCCGCACCTGACCGGCGGTCGGGCCGGCGCCCAGCAACGCCCGGACCACCCAGTAGGCCAGCGGGTCGGAGCCGCAGACCACGAAGTGGGGGCGCTCGTCGCCGTTCGAGCGGAGCCGCCACCCGGTCGCGCGGCGCGCACGGTCGCGCAGGGGCTCGGCCATGCCCGGATCGTAGTCAGCCGCTCGCGGCACGCACAGCCCCCTGCGATCTTGAAGGCATGGTGCCGCCGGGTACGGGTAGAGCACCGCCATGCAGACGTTCCTGCCGTATCCGGACTTCCTGGCCAGCGCCCGGGCCCTGGACCAGAAGCGGCTGGGCAAGCAGCGCGTGGAGGCCATCCAGGTGCTGCGTGGGCTGACCCGCCCGGACTACGGCTGGCGCAACCACCCGGCGGTGAAGATGTGGGCCGGGTACGAGGAGGCGCTCACCCGATACGGGCTGGACATGTGCGCGGTGTGGTGCGAGCCCGGCCGGGCGGACACCTGCGCCGCCACGCTCGCCACCGACCTCGCCACCGCCTGCGGCCTCACCACGATCCGAACCCAGGACGCGCTGGCCACCACCGGTGACCTGCCGCCCTGGCTGGGCCGCGACGACCTGCACCGCAGCCATCGGTCGTCGCTGCTGCGCAAGGATCCCGCCCACTACGCGCCGCTCTTCCCCGCCGACACCCCGCCCGACCTGGACTACGTCTGGCCCGCCTCGGATCGCCCCCGCCGGTGTCTGCCGGAATAGGACGCCCCCGCCTAGGCTGTGCGGATGACGACCGAACCGCGGGAGGCGGAGACGCGCATCGGTCCGGTCGGCGCGCTGCTCTGCCGAGTGCTGTTCCTGGCGATCTGTCTGGCCGGGCCGGCCCTGTTGGTGCCCGTCGTGTGGCACAGCCGGAGCCTGTCCACGGTGGACTTCTGGGGCGTACTCGGCGGGGATCTCCTGATGACGGTCGTCGGCGTCGGCTTCGGCGGCTGGGGCTTGCGCCTCGTCACCCGCTCGCGCCGCGACATGCGGCTACTCGCCGCCACCGGCGTCGCCGCCACCGCGGAGGTTCTCACGGTGGCCAACTATCTGGGTGGGGAGGAACCCGGGCTGAGACTCCGCCTGCGGATCAGTGGCCCCGGGTTCGCCGCCTTCGAGGTCGAGGCGGTCCGCGCCGACGACCCGGCCCTCGTGCCCGGGGCGCTTCTGGCCGTGGTCGTGGACCCGGCGGAACGCGTCTTCTCGTTCGTGTAGCTGAGCCCCTTCCGCACACCTCGGGCAGGATAGGAGCACTGTTGAGCGGAGGGTGGGGCGTGGGGCTGTCGCAGAAGGTTGGTCGGCTCATCGGCGTACGCGAGCACGTGGTGGACCCGGGCGGGGGTGGCGTGCCGCGCGTGCCGCGCCCGGCGTCGGCGCTGGTGGTGGGTGGTGGCATCGCCGGGATGTCGGCGGCGGTGGTGCTGGCCGAGCGCGGCGTGTCGGTGACCGTGCTGGAGGCCGCGCCGCACCTCGGCGGCCGGCTCGGCGCCTGGCCGGAGGCGCTGGCGGACGGCCCCCAGCAGAACGAGCACGGGTTCCACGCGTTCTTCCGGCAGTACTGGAACTGGCGCTCGATCCTGCGCCGCGTCGACCCGACGCTGGGGTTCCTCAAGCCGATCCCCGGCTATCCGATCCTGTCCGCGCAGTGGCCGACCGAGGAGTTCGGCAAGTTGCCGCCGGCCCCGCCGGCCAACCTGCTGGCGCTGCTGCTGCGCAGCCCGAGCCTGCGCCTGACGGACCTGCGGGCGATGGACCGGGACGCCGCGTTGCCGCTGCTCACCTACGACCCGGTGCGCACCTACGCGGAGTTCGACGAGCGGACCGCGGACGAGCTGCTCACCTCGCTGCGGCTGCCGGACCGCGCCCGCGCCATGCTGTTCGAGGTCTTCTCGCACTCGTTCTTCAACCACGAGGCGGAGATGTCGGCCGCCGAGATGATCGCCCAGTTCCACTTCTATCTGCTCGGCAACCCGGAAGGGCTGGCCTTCGACTGCCCGGACGAGGACTACGCGACGGCGATCTGGGAGCCGCTGACCCGGTACGTGGAGAAGCACGGCGGTCGGGTGCTGACCGGCACGCCGGCGGCCCGGCTGGACCGTACGCCGGAGGGCTGGCGGGTGACCGGCGTCGACGGCGACGGCTGGGAGGCCGGGCATGTGGTGCTCGCCGTCGACCCGCCGGCGCTGGCCGCGCTGGTCGACGCCTCCCCCGGCCTGGTCGCGACCGCGCCCGAGCTGGTGGCGCGGATGCCCGCGTTCGGCCGGCCCGGCCCGCCGTACGCGGTGGCGCGCTACTGGATGGACGGGGACGTCCGCCGGGACCGGGCGGTGTTCAGCGGCGTCTCCCGCCAGCCCACGCTGGACTCGGTGACGCTGTACCACCGGCTGGAGGCCGAGCCGCGCCGCTGGGCGGAGCGCACCGGCGGTTCGGTGGTGGAGTTGCACGCGTACGCCTGCGAGCCGGACGTGCCCGCCGACGAGTTGGCCGCCCGCATGCTGCGGGAGCTGACCGCGCTCTGGCCGGAGGTGGCCGACCTTCGGGTGCGTGAGCTGCGTGCCCGGGTCGAGGCGCAGGCCCCGGCGTTCACCCCGGGCAGCCACGCCGGCCGGCCGGGTGTTCGCACCGACGCCGAGGGGCTCTATCTGGCCGGGGACGGGATCCGGACCGAGTTCCCGAGCGCGTTGATGGAGCGTTCGGCGGCCACCGGGATCATCGCGGCGAACCACATCCTGCGGGCGGAGGGCGCGGCGGCCGAGCCGGTTCGGTCGATCCGTCCGCGCGGCCTGCTGGCCGGCCGGTCCCGATGATCCGTCGATAAACGGTCAAATCACGCATTAAGGTCAAGCGGTGAGCACCGCGACGCGGACGGAGGAGCGGCGGGACGAACGTTCGGTCGTGGTCACCGCGCTGCGGCTCGGCTGGTCCATGGCGGACGCCTACCACCACGCGCAGACCGCCGACCTGACCGACGGCGGGGACCGACCGGCGACCGCCCCGGCGAAACTGTCCAACCTGACCGAGATGTCGGGGCGGCACCGGCTCGGCATGTACCTGGACGGCGTGGACGTGGCGCTGGCCCGGATCGCCGCGCTGACCCCGGCCGGCCGGGTGCTGCCGGCGACCGCCGCCGCCCGGCGGGCCGCCGGGGTGGACCGCGAGCCGCTGCTGTTCGCGCTCGACGAGCTGAACGTCGACGTGCTGCGCTGGACGATGGCCACCGACCACCGGGTCGGGGTGGCGTACCGGCTCGGCCGTTCGCTCGCCGACACGGTCCGGCGCGGCGACGGCACCGAACTGGTCCGGCGGTTCGGCGGGCGGCAGATCCAGCTCAGCCGGTGGCTGGAGGAGCTGGCCAGCGTGCTGCCGCCGTACTCGGCGGCGGTGGTGCGCCGCTCGCTGGCCGCCTGGACCACCGCCGTCGGTCGCGCCTCGGTCGGCGACCCGACCGAGGCCGGGCTCGCCGAGCTGGCCCGCGAGCTGCGCAACCAGGGCGACCTGTGGCAGGACGTGCTGACCGGCGGCCTGCATCCGCGGGACCTGCTGGACGAGGAGAACTGGGCGGTGGTAGCCCGGAACCTGATCATCCGGGACCGGAAGCTGGTGGCGCAGGCGGCCCGGGGCATCTTCTGGCCGGTGCTGGCGCCGCTGCTGGTGGTGCTGCTGGCGGTGGTCGGGGCCAGCGCCGCCGCGGCGGTCGGCTCCCCCACCACCCGGGCGGCGGTGGCGCTCGTCGGTCTCGGGGCCGGGCTCACCGCGATCTGGCGGTCGATCTCCACCCCGACGCTGTCGGTGGCCGCCGAGGTGAACCGGCCGCTGCTGGAGAGCGAGCTGGTGGCGCAGATGAGCGCCCGGATCGACCGCCCGCTCACCGCCGCCCGCCGGGCCGGACGGGCCGGCCGGCAGCGACCACCCTCCGACGGGAGATCGAAATACGTTGCCCACGTCTCCGGCGTGGACCTACCGTGAACGCGCAAGGTCAACCACCGCTCCGGGAGCCGTCCATGTCGCTGCGATCCGCCACCACGAAGACGTCGTGGCTGCTCGGCGACGGCTGCCCCGGGTCCGGACGGCCCGACTGACGCGCACGTCGCGCGCCCACGTCGTCGCCGCCCGGTCCCCGTGGACCGGGCGGCTTTTTCGTCGCCGCACCACCTACCGATCGTGAAGGGAGAGCCCGGTGGACGCCGTCCTCGTCATCAACGCCGACCTCGGCCCGCTGCACCGGGTCACCGTCCAGCACGCGATCCGGATGCTCTGCCGCCGGGTCGCGGAGATCCACGAGTCCGAGCCGGACCGGCTCATCGGCGTCTTCCCGATGCCGCGGGTGGTCCGCCTCGTCCGGTACGTGGTGACGCGCTGGCGGTTCAGCGCCGCCCCGGCCTGGTCCCGGGCCGGGGTGCTGGCCCGCGACGGCCGGCGGTGCGCCTACTGCGACCGCCCGGCCAGCACGGTCGACCACATCGTGCCCCGCTCCCGCGGCGGCCGTAACACCTGGGGGAACACCACCGCCGCCTGCTACGCGTGCAACCAGCGCAAGGGTGACCGGACCCCGGCCGAGGCGGGCATGCCGCTGCGGCGGGAGCCGGCGACGCCGAGCTGGGTCGCGCTGGCGCGGTGACGGACGGCCGGCGGGCACAGGGGGCGGCGCCGGGGGTACGCCTCCGGCGCGGCGCCCGCCGGCCCCACCGTCACCGGTCCCCGGGACTCGACCGTCACCGGTCGAGGTGGCGGGCGAGTCCGCCGAGCAGGAGGTCGAGTCCGCCGTCGAACTCGTCGTCCGGGCCGACCGCACCGGCCGCGCGCGCGGTCTCGGCCAGCAGGGGAAGTCTTCCGGGGGCAGCGCCGCGATGACCGCCGTACCGGGGTCGGCCAGTGCGCCGAGGTGCTCCATCTGGATCGCGCCGACCACGTAGCCGAGCAGGGCGCGGAACGCGACCACCCGGCGGGTGCCGACGAGACCGGCCCGGGTCAGCACCGCGAGCACCGCCTCGCCCCAGCGCAGGATGCCGGGTGAGCGGTGGCGGTGCGCGGGGAGCAGCGGCACCACGGCCGGGTGGGCCCCGACCGCGACGCGCACCCGGCCGACCAGGTCCCGGATGCCGTCCGGCCACGGGACGTCTACCGGCGGACGCGTGTCGACCCGGTCGAGAACCCGCTCGACGACCAACGACTCCAGTTCGTCGCGGTCGGCGACGTAGCGGTAGAGGCCCATCGTGCTGGTGCCGAGCTGCGCACCGACCGCCCGCATGGTGAGGCCGGCGAGGCCGTCCCGGTCGAGCACCGCGAGCGCCGCGTCGGCGAGCTGGGCCGGGGGTTGTAGGAGTACGTCGTACGCCTACAACGGGAGCGCGCATGGACGTCATCACGCCACGCCACCTGACCAGCGTCACCGGCGACAGGATCGCCCTGCCGGACGCCGCCCGCCTGGTCCATCTCCAGTTCCGCCGCTTCGCCGGCTGCCCGGTATGCAACCTCCATCTACGGTCGGTCGTGCGCCGGCACGCCGACATCGAGGCGGCCGGCGTACGGGAGGTGGTGCTCTTCCACTCCCCCGCCGACGAGCTGCGCGAGCACGTCGCCGAGCTGCCGTTCGCCGTGGTGGCCGACCCCGAGCGGCTCCTCTACCGGGAGTTCGGCGTGGAGTCCGCGCGACGGTCGCTGCTCGATCCGCGCGCCTGGTCGCCGATCCTGCGCGCCGTGGCGAGCGGCACCTGGCACGTGCTGCGCGGTCGGGAGCGCCTGCCGTCCACCACGCCGCACGGCGGGCGCCTCGGGCTGCCGGCCGACTTCCTCATCGCCCCCGACGGCCGGGTGCTCGCCGCCAAACACGGCGAGCACGCCTACGACCAGTGGTCGGTCGACGAGCTACTCGCACACGTCAGCGCGAGCCGATCCGCGCGCTGATCCGCAGGTCCCGGCGGCGTCCCGGTCGGGAGGGGCGGTGGTCCAGGCCCCGGTCGCTTATCGGCTCTGACCAGTGTCGCTCCGCGTAAGAACGCCTTGCGCCGCCGAGTTCACCTCGCGCCGCCTTTGCTCTGCAGCCACGGAAGCACCTTGCACGTACCGTGACAACGACAGGTCGATCGCCGCCGCGCCGCGTGGATCGAACACCCTGTTCAGCGCCATGATGCGCCGGTGGTTGCAGAGCAAAGGGGGGCGGAGGACCACGCCCACCCCCGCGCCCGCCGGCACGCTGGGTGACGATCGCGCGAAGTCACGCACAGTAACAAGTGGATGCGGGCGGCGAAGGGCGATGCCGATCAGGACCAGCCCGATCGGAGCGAGACCGAGCAGCGCCTGACCGATGGCCAACGTCAGCGGGAACCGGTCAACGGGACGAGCAAGCGCCGGCCACAAGACGGTCAGCGAGGGGCCGGCGGCGTCCAGCCGAAGCGCGGCGACCGGCGTTCGTTGGCCGCCGCCACCCCCTCGCGGGCCTCGCCGCTGTCCCGCACCTGCGCGTGCCACCAGGCGATCCGGTCGGCGTCGGCGCGCCCGTCGATGATCTCCTTGGCGGCGGTCACGGTGAGCCGGGAACGCCCGGCCACGGTGGCGGTCAGCGCCGCCACCCGGTCGGCGAGCGCGGTGGCCGGCAGCACCTCGTCGACCAGGCCGATCCGCAGCGCCCGCTCGGCGTCGACGAGGTCGCCGGTGAACAGCAGGTGCTTGGCGGCGGACGGCCCGACCAGGCCGGCCAGCCGGCGGGTGGTCGGCGCGGGATAGACCAGGCCGAGCCGCGCCGGCGGTACGCCGAACCGGGCGTCCGACGTGGCGAGCCGCAGGTCACAGGCGACGGCGAGCTGGCAGCCGCCACCGACGCAGGCGCCCTCGATCGCGGCGACCGTGGGGCGGCCGAACGCGGCGAGCCGTTCCTCGGCGGCCACCGCGATGCTGCCGTCGCCGGCGGCCAGCAGCTCGTCCAGGTCGCCGAGGTCGGCGCCGGCGCAGAACGTGCCGGCCGCGCCGGTGAGCACCAGCACCCGGACCGCCGGGTCCGCCTCCAGGCCGTCGAGCAGCACCGGGAGCTGCCGCCACATGGCTGGGGTCATGGCGTTGCGCCGGGCCGGGTTTCGGATCACCACGGTCGCCACCGGGCCGTCCACCGTGACGGTCAACTCCGCGTCGGACATGGTGCGACCGTAACGGGCGGGGCCCGGCGACCACCCGCGTGGGGGTGGCCGCCGGGCCCCGGGGTCGGGCGGTCAGGTCAGGAGACGTCGACCGCGGTGTCGTCGATGACGAACGACGTCTGGAGGGACGCGTCCTCGGTGCCGGTGAACTTCAGCGTCACGGTCTGCCCGGCGTACGCGGCCAGGGAGAACGACTTCTGGCTGTAGCCGGTGGCCTTGTTCAGGTTCGAGTAGGTCGCCAGCGTCGCCAGCACCGTGCCGGACGAGTTGAGCACCTGCACGTTCAGCTTGTCGTACTGCACGCTGGTGGTGGACTCGGCCGAGTCGATGTGCAGCCAGAAGCTGAAGTTGTAGGTCGAGCAGCCGCTCGGCAGCGCCACCGACTGCGCGACGTTCTCGTTGCTGCTGTAGCCGTAGCCGTTCAGCCAGGCGAACCGGGTGCCGCCGTGCGCCGACTGGCCGCTGAAGGCGCCGATCGCGCCGGTGGTGCCGGTCCACGGGCTGGTGCCGGTCTCGAAGCCCGGGTTGCCGAGCTTCTGGCCGGCGCCGGTGCAGCCGCCGCCGGTGCCGGTGACGGTCAGCGAGTACGTGGCGGACTTCGCACCCGACGTCGCGTTGCCGGTGACCGTCACCGAGTAGGTGCCGGTCGGCGTGCTCGCGCTGGTGGCGATGGTGAGCGTGGACGAGCCGCCCGAGGTCACCGAGGCGGGGCTGAACGACGCGGTGGCGCCGGTCGGCAGGCCGGACGCGGAGAACGTCACGGTCTGCGCGGTCCCGCTGGTGGTGGCGGTGGCGACGGTGGCGGTGGCGGAACCGCCCTGGACGACCGAGCCGGCGGTCGGGGAGAGCGACACGGAGAAGTCGTTCCCGGTGGAGCTGCACGGCGCGTCGCTGCCGGCCACGTTCACCGCGGTCCACGCCGCCTGGACGGCCTTGTACTCGGTGGAGCAGTTGCCGTACAGGTCGGTCGCCGCCCGCAGGCTGTACGCGCGGGCCGTGTTCGACGGGGTGGTGGTGTTCACGTACGAGGTGTTCGAGGTGAAGTACACGTCGAGCGCCCGGTACCAGATCTTCTCCGCCTTGGCGCGACCGATGCCGGTCACCGCCGGGGCCGAGCCGCAGACCGGCGAGGTGCCGTACGCGGTGGCGCCGGTGCCCTCGGCCAGGTTGAAGTAGAAGTGGTTGCCCACGCCGGAGGAGTAGTGCACGTCCTTGTTCTTCGTGCTGGTGGACCAACACGAGTCGGACGAGCCGTCCAGCGACGGGTTGTACATGTAGCGCAGCGGCGTGCCGTTGCCGTTGATGTTGATCTTCTCGCCGACCTGGTAGTCACCCGGGTCGCTGGGCGCGGCGGCGTAGAACTCCATCATGTTGCCGAAGATGTCGCTGGTGGCCTCGTTGAGGCCGCCGGACTCACCGGAGTAGACCAGGCCGGACAGCGCCTCGGTGACGCCGTGGCTCATCTCGTGGCCGGCCACGTCCAGCGAGACCAGCGGACGGGAGTTGCTCGACCCGTCGCCGTAGGTCATCTGGGACCCGTCCCAGAACGCGTTGACGTAGTTGTTGCCGTAGTGCACCCGGCTCGGCACGCCCTGACCGTTGCCGAAGATGCCGTTGCGGCCGTGCACGTTCTTGAAGTAGTCGAACGTCTTCGCGGCGCCGAAGTGGGCGTCCACGGCGGCCGACTGCCGGTTGGAGTTGGCGCCGTTGCCCCACGCGTTGTCGGCGTCGGTGAACGTGGTGCAGGTCGAGGTGCCGTTGTTCATGTCGCAGGTACGGCCGTTGCCGTGCGACGGGTCGATCATCGAGTAGGTGCTGCCGGAGAGCGTGGTGTCGATGCTGACCGAACCGGTGTAGATGCCCTGGCCGCTGCCGACCACCGACTCGATCTCGTCGTACGAGCCGATCACCTTGCCGGTGGTGGCGTCCGTGACGACGTGCAGCTTCGACGGCGTCTGCTTGTCCGCCTTCCAGCCGGAGGCGACCGTCTCCCAGGCCAGCCGGCCCTTGCCGCTGCTGGCGTCCACGAACAGCTCGGGCGCGCCGACCGAGGTGAGGCTGCCGGAGAACGCCTTGCGCGCGCTGGCCTTGGCGGCGTCCGCGCCGACCTTGGCGCTGGTGCCGAGCGTCAGCGGGGCGGACAGGCCGACCGAGGTGCCGCTCATGGTGCCGTTCGGGGCGGTGTGCACGACGAAGTCGCCGCCGTATACCCGCAGGCCCTGGTAGGTCCGGGTGTAGCGGGTGTGCGCCGCCCCGGAGGGGTCGACCTTGGTGCGGACGGCCTGGTACGCCTCCCCGCCGGCACCCTGCACAGCACCGGGGTTGGCGCGGAGCAGGCTGTCGGCGCGCGCCGCGGCGGCACGCTCGGGGCTGGGGGCGCTGGGCGCTGCCGCTTGCGCCGTGCTGGTGACGCAGGCCAGCACGCCGCTGGTGAGCAGCGCTGCGCTGACGGCGGCGACGGTTCTTTTCACATGCCCTCCTGAAAGGAAGTTGTGACGGGGGTAGTCACTCATGTAGATATAGCTGAGACATCGACAGCCGTGAAAGAGGTCGACGGTTTCCCGCCTCAGACACTGACCGAACGGATGAGGGGGGCGCGGTGGTCCGGAACCGGGTGGCCCCGTCGTGCGTCCGATCGGTATGAGAGCAGCCCCCGCCGCGGCGATCGCCCTCGCCGCCGTCCTCACCCCGCTCGCCGGCTGCGCCCGGGCCGACACGCCGGCCCCGGTCGGACCGGCCGTCACCGGACTGCCCGGCGTCGAGGTGGTCCTCGTGCGTTCCGGCGGCATCGCCGGGCTGACCGACACCATCACCGTGCGGCCGGACGGTCGCTGGACGAAGACCGACCGGGCCGGCGCCGCCCGCGACGGCCGGCTCACCGACGCCGACCTCGACCGGCTGCGGCAGCTCACCGTCGACCCCCGGCTGACCGCCGAGGCCGCCGTCACCGTGCCGGCGACCATGTGCGCCGACGCGTTCAGCTACCGGCTGACCATCGGCCCGACCACCAGCTCCTACGTGGACTGCCCGCCGCAGGCGACCCCGCCGGCCGCCACCGCCGAGGTGGTCGGCCTGCTCACCCGCGCCACCGGCTGACCGGCCCGCTCACCAGCCGGGCGCCGCCGCGAGCAGCGCCCGCCGCACGGCCTGCGTCTCGCGCCGGCCGGCCGCCGCCGGCCGGGCCGCGAGGAAAATCGTGTTGAGTGGCGGCACCGGCGGCGTGAGCAGCGCGCGCACCGCACCCGAGGCCAGCTCACCCCAGCAGAGGTACGCCGGCAGCACGCTCGCCCCGGCACCCGCCACCACGGCCGACCGGACCGCCCGCAGGTCGGCCACGACCAGGCTGGGGGTGCGGGTGAGCCGGGTGTCGAAGACGGTGCGCCAGTAACGGCGCAGGATCGGCGCCTCCTCGCCGTAGGCGACCAGCGGCACGTCGCGCAGCGCCGCCGGGGTCACCGGGCCGGCCAGCCGCTCCGCCCAGACCGGTGCCGCCACCAGCACGAACTCCTCGTCGTAGAGCGGCTCGACGACCAGGCCGCGCCGTCGAGGCCGCACGCTCGTCACCGCCAGGTCGAGCCGGCCGGCGACCAGGTCGTCCAGCAGCCGCTCCGGCATCCCGGCGACCACCCGCAGCTCCAGGCCGTCGGCCACCAGGCCGGCAAGTGCCGGCAGCACCCGCTCGCCGAGCAACTCGGCCGGCCCGCCGAGGAAGACCGTCCGGGCGTACGCCGCGTCCGGCTCCTCGGTCAGCACGGCGGCGAGCCGGTCCAGCGGCTCGGCCACCCGGCGGGCCAGCTCGTCCCCGGCGGCGGTCGGGGTGACGCCCCGGGGCAGCCGGTCGAACAGCGGTCGCCCGACCGCCTCCTCCAGCGCCCGGAGCTGCGCGGTCACCGTGGGCTGCGCCACACCGAGCAGTTCGGCCGCACCGGTGACCGACCCGGCCCGGTGCACGGCGAGAAAGCTGCGGAGCAGGTCCAGCGACACCTTCACATCAGCAAACCTATCGCCGACGTGACTCTCGCCTATTGGTCAGCTATGGCTCGGCGCGTCAGCATGGTGGGCATGACTCGTGCACTCATCGCGCTGACCAGCCATTCCGACCTCGGCACCACGGGCCGCAAGACCGGCTACTACGTGGGCGAGGCCGCCGAACCGTGGGAGGTCTTCCGGGCCGCCGGGTATGACGTCGACCTGGTGTCGGTGGCCGGCGGCGAGCCGCCGACCGACGGCCGGGACAGCGACGACAAGACCCAGAACGACTTCCTCGCCACCGCTGGCGTGACGGACACCCCGAAGGCGGCGGACGTCGACCCGTCCGGTTACGACGTGATCGTCTTCGCGGGCGGCCACGGCACGATGTGGGACTTCCCCGACGACCCGGACCTGGCCCGGATCGCCCGCTCCGTCTACGAGCGCGGCGGCGTGGTCGCCGCCGTCTGTCACGGTCCCTCCGCGCTGGTGAACCTCACCCTCTCCGACGGCTCGCGGCTGGTCGCCGGCAAGCGGGTGGCCGGCTTCACCAACGACGAGGAGGCCGCCGTCGGCCTCACCGACGAGGTGCCGTTCCTGCTCGCCGACAAGCTCGCCGAGGCCGGCGCGCAGCACGTGCCGGCACCGAACTTCACCGAGCACGTGGTGGTCGACGGTCGCCTGGTCACCGGCCAGAACCCGCAGTCCGCCCGCGCCCTGGCCGAGGCCGTGGTGAAGCTGCGCGGCTGAGCGACGGCCCGGCGCCGGCTGCCCGTGCCCGGCGCGGTGCCGATCTGCGGGTGGCGGCGCGCAGGTGCCACTCCGGCTCCCCGCCGGCCGGGTCGGGCCGGCCCGCCGGGACGCCGGCTGCCCGGCACGGTGCGCGCGTCAGAAGCGGTAGTCGTCCGGCAGGCCCGTGGCGCGCAGCTCGGGCGGCAGGTGGGCGGCATCGTTCAGGGCGACCACCGTCGGCGGGCCGGCCGAGCTGTAGCGGATCACGGTCAACGCGCAGTTGGCGTGGTTGAGCCCGATCCACCGGCGTTCCGGCGCCTCCAGGGCGTGCCGCACCAGCCAGGCGACCAGGAAGTTGTGGGTCACCACCAGCTCACGGACGTCGCCGGAGGCGGGGGCGGTGGCGAACCGGGCCACCGCCCCCGCCGTCACGCGCGGCCCGTCCCGCCGGTCCCGCTCGGAGAACTGGGTGAGGAACGCCGCGTGCCGCTCCGGCAGGCCGGTCGGGTCGGTGTCGTGTGGCATGTGGTCGCCGGCCCGGTCGTCGACGCCGACCGGAACACCCGGCAGCTCCGCGCCGACCAGCGCGGCGGTCTCCGCGGCCCGGGCCAGCGGCCCGTGGTGCACCGCGTCGAGACGCGCGCCGCGCAGGCGTTGCCCGAGCAGCGTGGCCTGCCGACGGCCCCGCGCCGACAGGCCGGTGTCCGCCTCCTGCTCGGGAGCGTCCTGCTCGCCGTGTCGGGCCAGGAACAGCAGGCGGCTCGCCATCGGTCACCTCGTCAGGATCGGGAGGCCGACCCTAACCGGCCGGCCGCGATCCCCGCAGCCCGTGATCACCCGCGCGGATGCATCTGGCCGATCCGGATCCGGTTGCCGAACGGGTCGCGGATGCCGAAGTCGATGCCGTACGGCCGGTCGGTCGGCTCGTCGGTGACCTCCACGCCCTTGGCCACCAGGTCCGCGTACGTCTGGTGCGCGTCGTCGGTGGTGAGGAACAGGAATCCGCCGGTGGCGCCCTTGGTGAGCAACTCCCGGACCTGCTCGGCGGTCTTCGGGTCCAGCGCCGGCGGGCCGGGCTTCTCCAGCAGGATCTCCCGGTCGGGGTCGCCCGGCACGTTGACCGTGAGCCACCGCATGAAGCCGAGATCCTGGTCGGTGTTCACCTCCATGCCCAGCTTGCCCACGTAGAAGTCGAGGGCCTCGTCCTGGTCGAGCACATAGATCTGGGAGCGGGAGATCGAAGTCATTGTCATGACGAGGACGCTAGAGCAAGCCCCCGGCCTGCTGCTTATCCAAAACTGCACGTTCGTTCGGCGGAGTCCACGTCCGCCCTACCCCGCTTTGTCCCCTGCGACACACGCACACGTTACGTGCTGATAACGTCACGGAAACGGCAGATGCACGACATCGGGGGAACGCCGATGCAGGTGATGCTGGCCTGGACCGCCGACGGGCCCGACCCGGACGACGGGCGGACGGCCCGCGGCACCCGGTTCGACCGGGCCGCCGCCGAGCTGGTGCCGGAGAGCTGGCACCGCCACAGCTCCGGCGGCGCCGACTGGGGTGTGCTGGTGCTGCACCCGGCCGACCAGGGCGCCTACCGGTGGCCGACCGTCGCCGCCGACGGCCCCGTGACCGCCGTCTCGCTGGGCATCCCGGTCGGCGTCGACGATCCCGGGCCGGTGGCGCTGGCCCGGCGCCTGCTCGCCGGCGAGGACGTGCACCGGGAGGTCGTGCCGCCGTTCGGTCTGCTGGCGCTCGACCGGGACCGCTTCGCCCTGCAACAGGACTGGCTGGGCATGGCGCGGGTGTTCACCGGCACCGCCGGCGCGGTCACCGCCTGGTGCACCCGGCCCGGCCTGCTGGCCGCCTTCCTGCACGGCACCCCGCGCCCCGACCTCGCCGGCTGGACCTCGTACCTCCTCTGCGGACACTTCGGCGGTGACCTGTCGCCACTTGCCGGCATCCGACTGCTGCGGCCCGGCGAACGGGTCACCGGGCGTCGCCGCCCCACCGGCGGCTGGCAGCTCACCACCGAGCTGCGGTACGCCACCGACGACGTCGTACGCGTCGGCCACGCCGAACGGGACCGACCGGTCGTCGAGCGGCTCGACCGGGCCGCCGACGCGCTGACCCGCGCCGTCACCAGCCTGCACCGGCTGCACGACGGGGAGGTCACGCTCGGTCTGTCCGGGGGCAAGGACTCCCGGCTCATCGCCGCGTCGCTGGTCGCGGCCGGCCGTACGCCGAACCTGGTCACCAACGACGACACACCCGCCGAGGCCGAGGTGGCCCGAGAGCTGGTCCGGCTCCTCCCGGAACGGCGCGGGCTTGCCCTGCCGCACCGCTCGGTGCCGGCCGCCGCCCCGGCCGACGTGCTCGGCGTCGGCCTGCGGGAACGGGCGCAGCGCCTCGCCGAGCGACACGACCACCAGTTCCCGTCGACCTACCTGAGCCGGCCCGCGGTGTCCACCCGGCTGCCGGAGGCCACCCGCCCGGCGAGCCTCACCGGCGCGGCGGGCGAACTTGCGGTCGGCTACTGGTATCCCCCGGCCGGTGCCGACCCCGCGCCCACGCCCGAGCAGGGGGGCCTGACCCGCCTGCTGGCGGCCCTGCCACACGCCGCCGCGACGCCGGAGGCACTGGCCGCCGAGCGGCACCGGGTCATCGGCGTCCTGGCCCACGCCCGCGACCTGGGCCTTCGCGACGAGCACGTCATCGACCACCTCTACCTGGTGGAGCGGATGCGCCGGTGGTGCACCTCCGCCTACACCAGCGGCATGGTCACCCCGTTCCTCGCGCCGGGCTTCGTCGCCGCCACGTTCGCGTTCGGCGTCGCCGAGAAGCGGGCCCGGCTGCTGCACACCGCGTTGATCGCCCGGCTGGTGCCGGAGTGGGCCGAGGTGCCCTTCGTCAGCGCCGCCACCGGGCCGTCCCGGGCCACCCGGGTGTGGGAGGGCGACGGCGTCGCCACCGTGGCCGACCTGCTGGACACCGCGCACGGGCCGCTCACCGACCTGATCCGCCGGCCGGTCGTGGAGCGGGCGCTGCGTGCCGCGGCCCGGGGCAAGGAACCCGACCCACGGGTGTTGCAGCAGTTCGCAGCGCTGGCGATCGCCTCCGGGCGGTTGGAGCCGGGGGCCACCCGCCCACCGACCGGTGCCACCTACGCCCGCGTCACCGCGCCGCCGCGTCCGCGTACCCCGAAGCAGGGCCGGCTGACCGGGCTGCGTTGGATCCGGCGGAGCCGGCTCGGCGACCGGCTCTGGGTCATGGCGCGACGGCGGGTGCGCGGCCGCTGACGCCGGCCGGGGCCCGACCGTCGCCCGCCGGCCCCGGGCCGGCCACCCCCGGCGCCGGCCCGGCGGGCGGTCCGACGGCGGCGCTCGGGCGCATCCACGCCCTGGTGAAGCAGCTCGGCACGTCGGCCGGGGCGGCCTTGCGACGCCGGTAGGCCGAGGGGGACTCGCCGACGATGTCGTGGAACGTCCGGCTGAACGTGCCGAGGCTGCCGAACCCGACCAGGTGACAGATCTCGGTGACCGGTGCCGCGGTGCGCACCAGCAGGTACATGGCCCGCTCGATCCGGCGGCGTTGCAGGTAGCGGTGCGGCGTCTCGCCGAACGTGGCCCGGAACGTGCGGATGAAGTGCGCCTCGGAGACGTACGCGATCCGGGCCAACGCGGGAATGTCAAGCGGCTGCGCGTACGCCCGGTCCATCGCGTCCCGGGCGCGCAGCATCGCCCGGTTCGACTCCTCCACCGCCCGACTCATCCCACCTCCCGCTGTGCAAGGAAGGGCACCCTGTTAACGCATTCTGTAGAGGAGGGGCCCCCTGTTAACACCACTCATCGTTCCACCCGATGACGCGGCGAGGACTGCCCGAGCGGCCGATCCGCCGACGCGCCGATCCGCAGCAGGGTGGAAGCGTGACATCCGTCGATTGACCGAACGCGCCGGACGGAGCCGCCATGGACGCACTGCGGAAGACCTCACTCGTCGCGGGCGGATGCTACGTGCTCACCTTCGCCTCGATCCCGACCCTCACCCTGTACGCCCCGGTACGCGAGGCGGACTACCTCGTCGGCAGCACGTCGGAGACCCCGGTCGTGGCCGGCGGCGTCCTTGAGGTGATCGTCGCGCTCGCCTGCATCGGCACGGCCGTCGCGCTGTTCCCCGTGCTCCGGCGACAGGGCGAGGCACGGGCCTTGGGTTTCGTCGCGGCCCGCGTCCTCGAAGCCGGCGGCATCTTCGTCGGCGTCGCGAGCCTCCTGACGGTCGTGGCCCTGCGGCGGGCCGACGCCGGAGCCGACGCGCTGGTCACCGGCCAGGCGCTTGTCGCTCTCTACGACTCGATGTTCCTGCTCAGCCAGAGCCTCATCCCGGCCGTGAACGCGCTGTTGCTGGGGTCCCTGCTGTACCAGTCCCGCCTCGTCCCGCGCGTTCTGCCGCTGCTCGGGCTCGCCGGGGCGCCCCTGCTCGTCGCCGCCGACATCGGCGTGCTCTTCGACCTCTGGGACCGGCTGTCCCCGGTGACCGCGATCGCGGCCCTCCCGATCGCGGTGTGGGAGTTCTCGTTGGGCGTCTACCTGATCGTCAAAGGCTTCCGGCCCGCGCCGGTCATCACCGGCGCCCGGGCCGCCGGCTGACCGTCACGGGCACGCGCCGGCGGGGGCCGGGGGATGCCTTGTGGAATTGGAGCCCCCGGCCGGGATCGAACCGGCGACATCTCGCTTACAAGGCGAGTGCTCTGGCCAGCTGAGCTACAGGGGCGCGTGTGACGGGCTCAGCATAGCGACTGGGCTCGGGAAATCCCGCCTGGCAGGGCTCCCGAGCACGGAAAACGTCAGTTACCTCACCGGGTCGGCCGGCCGATCGTTCACTGATAGCGCTCACAGCGGGGAGATTGATGCCTCTCAGTGCTCGACTGACCGAAATGTGTATGCCGTCCGTCCCACCCGCTGCGTCTCGTCTTGGCACGAACGCGAAAGCCGTTTACGGTGCAGTGACACGGACGACACTCCGGCCGGCCTCGGCTGCCCGGGCGACGCTCCCGTTGGCCGGCACCCTGGGTGCCGGTCGCTCCTTCACTCGGATCGTCCGGCACGTTCCTGCCGGTGAAAGGAAGCGCTTCATCATGGCTACGGTCACCTACGCGAAGGCGTCCCGGATTTATCCGGGCACCGAGCGCCCCGCCGTCAACCAGCTCGACCTCCAGATCGGTGACGGGGAGTTCCTCGTCCTGGTCGGTCCGTCCGGCTGCGGCAAGTCCACCAGCCTGCGAATGCTCGCCGGCCTGGAGGACGTCGACGACGGCGCCATCTACATCGACGACCGGGACGTCACCCACCTCCCGCCGAAGGCCCGCGACATCGCGATGGTCTTCCAGAACTACGCGCTCTACCCGCACATGACGGTGTACGAGAACATGGCGTTCGCGCTCAAGCTGCGCAAGACCTCGAAGTCGGAGATCGACCGGCGGGTCAAGGAGGCGGCCGGGCTGCTCCAGCTCGAGGAGTTCCTCAGCCGCAAGCCGAAGGCGCTCTCCGGCGGTCAGCGCCAGCGGGTCGCCATGGGCCGCGCGATCGTCCGCGAGCCGCAGGTCTTCCTCATGGACGAGCCGCTGTCGAACCTCGACGCCAAGCTGCGTGTGCAGACCCGTACGCAGATCGCCTCGCTCCAGGCGAAGCTCGGCGTCACCACCGTCTACGTCACGCACGACCAGGTCGAGGCCATGACCATGGGTCACCGGGTAGCGGTCATGCTGGACGGCGTGCTCCAGCAGGTGGACACGCCGCGGGCGCTCTACGACACCCCGGCCAACGTCTTCGTCGCCGGCTTCATGGGCTCCCCGGCCATGAACATCAAGACGGTGCCGCTGACCGAACAGGGCGGCGCGTTCGCCGAGATGATCATCCCGCTGACCCGTGAGCAGATCGCGGCGGCTCGCGCCGAGGGCGGCGACAACAAGGTCACCGTGGGCTTCCGCCCGGAGGACTGCGACCTGGTGAGCCCGTCCGAGGGCGGCATGCCGGTCGTGGTCGAGCTGGTCGAGGACCTGGGCTCCGACGCCAACATCTACGGCCACGCCGCGCTGGAGGGCCACAACGAGCGCTTCGTGGTCCGCACCGACCGGCGCAGCATGCCGAACATGGGCGACACCGTGTTCGTCAAGCCGCGTACCGGCCGCAGCCACGTCTTCCACGCGGCCTCCGGCCTGCGGATCTGACGTACGCGAAGCAAAAGGGGCGGCCCGCCACCGGCGGACCGCCCCTTTTCGTGCTTGCGGGTCAGCCCTCGACCGCGCGGCGGCGGGCGACCTCGGCGAGCGTGACCGCGGCGGCGACGCTCGCGTTGAGCGACTCCACCTCGGAGATCATCGGAATGCTGACGGTCAGGTCGCAGGTCTCGCCGACCAGGCGGGACAGCCCGCGCCCCTCCGAGCCGACCACCACGACAAGCGGGCCGACCGCGGCCTCCAGGTCGTACAGGTCGGTCTGCCCGTCGGCGTCCAGGCCGACCACGATGAAGCCGGCCTCCTTGCACGCCTTCAGCGACCGGGTCAGGTTGGTGACCTGGGCGACCGGAACGCGCGCGGCCGCGCCGGCGCTGGTCCGCCATGCGGTCGCGGTGATCCCGGCGGCCCGCCGCTCGGGCACGAAGACACCCTGCGCGCCGAACGCGGCGGCCGACCGGATCACCGCGCCGAGGTTACGCGGGTCGGTGACCCCGTCCAGCGCGACAAGCAGCGGGGCGGCCTGCTCCAGCGCGGCGGTGACCAGGTCGTCGAACGACTCGTAGGCGAACGGCGGCACCTGGAGGCCGACGCCCTGGTGCAGCACCCCACCGGTCATCCGGTCCAGCTCGGCGCGGCTCACGTCGAGGATCGCGATGCCCCGGTCGGCGGCGGTGCGGACGATCTCCTTGACCCGGTCGTCCATGTCGATGCCTTGCGCGGTGTAGAGCGCGGTCGCCGGCACCTGGGCGCGCAGCGACTCCAGCACCGGGTTCCGGCCGACGAGCAGCTCGGGGCTGTCCTTCGCCGGGTTCGACTTGCGCCCCGGGGAGACCCGGGGCCCGCCGGACCGGCCGCCCGGCTTGCCGCCGCCGCGGCCCTTGGCGGTGGGTACGCCCCGACCGCCGCCCCTGCCCCAGGTGGTGTCCTTGCTGCCGGGCTGGCCGATCTTGGGCGCGCGGCCCTCCTCGGCCGCGGCGCGCCGCTCCTTGTCCTGCTTCCAGGCGGTGCGCTGGGGCAGCTTCTCGGTGCCCGAGTAGGCCTTGTGCCAGGGACGCTCGTCGGCCGGCAGGGTGCGCCCCCGGCCGGCGAGGGAGTCCTTGTTCTTGCCACCGGTGCCCTTGGGGGCGCCCGCCTTCGGCGTCAGTCGCCGGCCACGGCGCTGCGAGTTGCCGGCCATCAGTCCTGCTCTCCAATAGTCCAACGCGGGCCCTGGGGGGTGTCCTCGACGACCACGCCGGCCTGCTTGAGCTGGTCACGGACCGCGTCGGCGGCGGCCCAGTCCTTGCGGCCACGGGCCTGCGCGCGCTGCTCCAGGGCCAACGCGATGAGTGAGTCCACCACGCCGCGCAGGTCGTCCGTGCGGTCGCCACCGGTCCAGGCCGGATCCAGGGGGTCGACGCCGAGGATATCCAGCATCGCCCGCGTGGCGGCCAGCGTCGTGCGGACGGTCACATCGTCGCCGCCGCTCAGCGCGGTGTTGCCGTCCCGGACGACCTCGTGCAGCACGGCGAGCGCCGCCGAGGTGTTGAGGTCGTCGTCCATCGCCGCCACGAACCCGGCGGGCAGCTCACCGGGTCGGCCCACGCCGACCCGCTCGACCGCCCGCTGCACGAAGCCCTCGATCCTCCGGTACGCGACCGCGGCCTCGCGCAGCGCGTCCTCGGAGTAGTCGATGCGGGACCGGTAGTGCGCGGCGGCGTAGTAGTAGCGCAGCTCCACCGGGCGCACCCCGAGCGAGGCCACGTAGTCGAGGTCGAGCGTGTTGCCGAGCGACTTGCCCATCTTGGTGCCGCCGATGCCGAGCAGGCCGTGGTGCACCCAGTAGCGGGCGAACGGCAGGTCGGCGGCCTGCGACTGGGCGATCTCGTTCTCGTGGTGCGGGAACGTCAGGTCGAGCCCGCCGCCGTGGATGTCGAACTCGGCGCCGAGGTAACGCCAGCACATCGCCGAGCACTCGATGTGCCAGCCGGGCCGGCCGCGGCCCCACGGCGACGGCCAGGCGGCCTCGGTCGGCTCGCCCGGCTTGACGCCCTTCCAGAGCGCGAAGTCACGCGGGTCGCGCTTGCCCCGGTCGGGGGCGTCGCCGGCCGGCTGCATGTCGGCCGGGGCCTGCCCGGACAGTGCGCCGTACGCCGGCCAGGACGCCACGTCGAAGTAGACGTCGCCGGAGCCGTCGGTGGCCGGGTAGGCGTGCCCGGTCTCGATCAGTCGGGCGATCAGCTCGTGCATCTCCGGGATGTGACCGGTGGCCCGCGGCTCGTAGGTCGGCGGCAGCACGTTCAACGCCCGGTAGGAGGCGGTGAGGATCTGCTCGTTGGCGTACGCGATCGACCAGAACGGCCGGTCCTGCTCGATGGCCTTGGCCAGCACCTTGTCGTCGATGTCGGTCAGGTTGCGGATGAACGTGACCTCGAACCCGTTGCCCAGCAGCCAGCGACGCAGCACGTCGTAGTTGACGCCGGAGCGAAGGTGGCCGATGTGCGGGGGTGCCTGGAGCGTGAGACCACACAGGTAGACCCCCACCTTGCCGGCTTCCCGCGGGACGAAGTCCCGCACCGATCGGGTGGCGGTGTCATACAGGCGTAGCGTCACCTCCCAAGGGTAGCCCTCCACACATTTCCGGGTTGGCCCGAGCCGGGTCGTACGCTGCGTGCTGTGGACACGGCGGCACGCCCGGGAGAGACCGCGCAGACCCTGGACCGGGGTCTGCGCCTGCTGTACCTCGTCGCGGACGCGCCGGGCGGGCTGACCGTCACCGAGGCCGCGCACCGGCTCGGCATCGGTCGGGCGGCCGTCTACCGGCTGGTCGGCGCGCTGACCGGGCACGGCATGCTGCGGCGCGACGGCGAGGGCCGGCTGCGGCTCGGCGTGGGCGTGCTGCACCTGGCCCGCCGCGCGCAGCCGCTGCTCGCCGAGGGCGCGCTGCCGGCGCTGCGCCGGCTCGCCGAGCGGACCGGCGCGACCGCCCACCTGACCGTGGTGGAGGGCGGCGAGGGGGTCGCGCTGGCCGTGGTCGAGCCGAGCTGGACCGCGTTCCACGTGGCGTACCGGACCGGTTCCCGGCACCCGTTGGAGCGGGGCGCGGCCGGCCGGGCCGTGCTGGCCGGGCGGGCCGGCGAGTCCGGCCCAGTGTGCACCAGCGGCGAACTCCAGTCCGGGGCGTACGGGGTGGCGGCGCCGGTGCTGGGCGTGCCGGGGCTGGAGGGCAGCGTCGGCGTGGTCTCGTTGACCCCGCTGGACGTGACCGAGGTCGGCGCCCAGGTGACCGCCGCCGCCGAGGCGGTCGCCGCCGCGCTCTCCTGACCGACCCGCTGGGGTGTCGATAGCACACGGACGGGCCGCGTGGTGGGTTGTCCACAGGCGCGGCTGGTGGGGCCGGCCGGGGTTTTCCACAGGGGTGTCGACCGATGCCGGCCGGTCGGCACGCTTGTCGCATGCCACCTCATCCGCATCGACCACCGCAGTTGGCCGGGCAGGTCTTCCGCGGCTCGGACGCGGTCCGGCGCGGGCTGCTGTCCCGCCACCATCTCCGGGGCGCGTCCTGGGTCCGGCTCCGGCAGGACGTCTACGCCGATGCCCGCCTCGACCGCGACCACGCGTTGGCCTGCCGCGCCGTCCTGCTCCGGATGCCGGCCGGCACCCTGATCGCCGGCCCGTCGGCGGCCCACCTGCACGGCGTCGCGCACGCCGCCGGCTTCACCGACGACGTGCACGTCCTCCTGCCGGCCTCGGTGCGGGCCGACTCCCATCCGGGTGTCCGGGTGCACCAGGCCCCCCTGGTCGGCCCTCGTGACGGGCTGTTGCTCCCCGCGCACGCCGTCCGGGGAGGCGACGGCATCCCGTCCGGCGGCCCCACCACCGCCGCCACGTCGACGAGCATCGCCCCGGCCACCGCGCACCGGGCCACCGCGCCCGCCGCCTGCGCCTGGGAGACGGCGGTCTGGGCCGATCCGGTTCGCGCGGTCGGCATCATCGACGGGCTGCTGCGGGTCGGGGCGGTCAGCCGGTCCGGGCTGGCCACCGAGGCGGCCCGGAACGCCGGTCGGCCGGGTGGTCGCCGGGCGTCGTGGGTGTTCGGCCTGACCGACGGCTGCGCCCGGTCCCCAGCCGAGTCCCACCTGCGGGTGCGACTCGTGTTCGCCGGCCTGCCGCGTCCGGTGGCGCAGCATCCGGTTCGCGTGTCCGCCGGCCTGGTGCGGCACGCCGAGCTGGCGTGGCCGGAGTTCCGGGTCGCCGTCGAGTACGCGGTCCACCGGCCCGCCGAGCCGGAGGTCACGCACGTCGACCGGTGCCGGCTCCACCACCTCGTCGAGGCCGGCTGGTTGGTGCTGCACGTGACCGGCCGCCGCCTGCGCACGGAGTTCCCGGCGCTGGTCCGCGAGATTCGCAGCGCGCTGGTGGCGCGCGGGTGGCGGCCGTGAGCCACACCGGTTCCCGGCCCGTGACGCCGACGTGGCGGCGTCCGGGAGCACCGGACACCGCCACGTCGGGAGAACAGCTGTTACGGTCGCGCGTTGGGCTTCAGCGGCGTCTTCACCGCGGCGTAGGCGTCGACGATGCCGTAGCCGTAGAAGCCGTTGAAGTTCAACGAACCCGCGCAGTACGCGTTGTACGTCTCGTCCCGGCCCTCGTTGGTGTAGGTCTGGAGCCGCGGGTCCGGGCAGGCGTGCTCGGCCGCCGTCCGGTAGAGGTGCTGCTCGACCTGGTCCGGCGCCATGCCGTAGCCGTTGCGGCCCTGCTGCTTGCCGTACCGGCTGACGATCAGCGCGGCCACGCCGGAGACGTGCGGGGACGCCATCGACGTGCCCTGGAGGTAGGTGTAGTAGCCGCACTCACCCTTGGCCGTGCACTGCTTGAACACCGAGTCCTCGAAGCCGGCCACGATGTTGCCGTTCTCGTCGACCGACCCCTCCTCCTGGAGCACCTTCTTCGGGTACGTGGAGAGGATCATGTTGGCGTCGGTGCGGTAGGTGTCGGTGCCGAAGCCGTCCCGGAACCAACCGCCCGGGGCCGCCACCGAGATCTGCTCGGTGCCGTAGTTCGAGTAGTCGGCCTTCTTGCCGGACGGGCCGACCGCCGAGACGCCGATCACGTGCGGGCCCTCGACCGGCAGGTCCCAGCAGCTCGCGTTGTCGATCGGGCGCGGGTACGGCGGGGTGTCACCGTAGTCCGGGCTGCTCTCGTCGGTCCGCGGGGCGCCCAGGTCCTCGTTGTTGTTGCCGAGCGAGCCGACCAGCGTGACGCCCTTGTGGTGGGCGAAATTCAGCGCCCGCTTCATGGCCTCGATGATGGTCCGCTGCTCGGCCTGCTGCTCCGGGTTGTCGGCCGGGTTGGCGGTGCAGTTGTAGAGCCACGGGTCGACGTAGAAGGACATGTTGACCACGTCGAGCCCGGAACGGCCGGCGTGCACCAGTGCGTTGACCACCGGGTTGAGGAAGAAGTAGCCGCTGTCCTGGCCGCCCTTCAGCTCGACCAGGGAGACCTTCGGGGCCACGCCGGAGAGGCCGAAGCCGTTGGCGGCGGCGCCGATCGTGCCGGCCACGTGGGTGCCGTGACCGCCGTCGTCGGTGCCGACCGGGTCGAGGCAGCTCGCCACCTCGCACGGGCCGTCGACGTCGGGGATGTCCGGCGCGAAGTTGCGGGACAGCGCCCAGTTGAAGTTCGGGGCCAGGTCGGGCTGGCTGGCGTCGACGCCGGTGTCCAGGACGCCGACGGTGACCCGGCGGTCGCCCGGCTCGATCTTGCGGGCCTGGTCGGCCCGGATCATGTCCAGGCCCCAGAGCTTGTCGTCCAGCGGGTCCATCTTCTTGGCGTTGCCCTTGGCGACCTTGCCCTTGGTCGCGGCGGCGGCCACCAGGTGCTCCTGCTCGACCCGGTCGAGCTTGGGCTTGCGGCCGATCGCCTTCTCCTCGGCTGCGCCGAGGAGCGCGCCGGCCGCGGTGGCGCGGCTGGCGAAGTCCGCCCGGTCGCTGCGCACCTGGAACAGGCCGACGTCGTCGGTGCGGGAGACGACAGTGCCGCCGGCCGCCTTGATCGCGGCGATCGCGGCGTCGGTGGAGACGCCGCTCTCCGCCAGCACGGTGAAGGTCCGGGCGCTGGTCGGCGCGGCCGTCGCCGGAACACCCAGACCGGTCACCGTGAGTGCCAGCGAGGCCGCGACCGCGACCGCACCGGCGGTGAAGCGCTTGCTCACCACATTCAGATCCTCTCGTTGAGGGACGTGGCAGTCATCCCACATCACGGGAGCGGGTTTCGCCAGGTGTGCGCCCGGAATACGCCACAATCAGGCATTCGCGCTCGTCAACGCGGCGAGCACCCCGGGCAGCTCGGCCAGCGTGGACACCTCGGCGTCGGGTTCGAGGCCGGCCGGCCGGGGCAGTCCGGCCCGGTTGAGCCAGACGGCCCGCAGGCCGGCGCGTTGGGCGGCGACCACGTCGTGTTCCGGCGAGTCGCCGACGTGGACGATCCGGGCGGCGGGCAGCCCGGCGGCGGCCACCACGGCGGCGAAGAACGCCGGTGCCGGCTTCTTCGGCAGGCCACCCTCGTGCGCGTACAGGGCGAAGGCGAACCGGCCGTCGAGGCCGCAGCGTTCCGCGCGGCTGTTGCCGTTGGTGGCGAAGCCCAGCAGGTGGTGCGGGCGCAACGCGGCCAGCGCCGGCAGCACGTCCGGGAACGGCCGGCTCAGGGCGTACCGGCGGGCGAAGAAGAGCGCCGCGAACTCGTCCAGGTGGGCGTCGAGCCCGGCCCGGGTCAGCGACCGGGCCAGCGCGGCGCGGC
The DNA here is from genome assembly GCF_055586805.1 of Micromonospora sp. NPDC049201. Lineage (NCBI taxonomy): Bacteria > Bacillati > Actinomycetota > Actinomycetes > Micromonosporales > Micromonosporaceae > Micromonospora > Micromonospora sp. NPDC049201. The sequence goes on from NZ_JBVJHM010000002.1 coordinate 507,728, forward strand.
GGATCTCCCCGACCGGGGCCGCGCTGAGCGCGCCGAAGACCGCACCCCAGTCCCCCTCCAGGTCCGCGAGCGACACCTCGGCCGCCGCCGGGGTCCACCGCCGCATCTCCTCGAGTACGGCCACCAGCGCGCCGGTGACCGCCGGGCGCAGGTCGACCAGGGTCTCGTCGGCGTCGAAGACGACGGCGGTCCGGGGTGCGGTCACCGCTCACCGACCAGCGCCGACCCAACCGGGGCTGGTGACGCCTCCCCGGGGCCGGCCCGCAGCTCGTCCACCCGGACCAGCGCGACGCCGCCGACGATGAGCGCCCCGCCGACCAGTTGGATCGCGCTCGGCAGCTCGTTCAGCACCAACCAGGCGATCAGCACCGCGAACATCACCTCGGTCAACCCGACGAAGGAGGAGAGCCGCGCGCCGAGCAGCCGCGCCCCGGCGACCCCGGCCAGGTACGCGACCACGGCGGCGATCAGCGACAGTCCGACGATCGGCACCAGCCAGCTCACCCGGTGCCCGGCGAAGCTGACGTCGGCGGTGCCGGCGGCCAACGGGAGCACCCCGCCCGCGCCGAGCAGGAGCAGGATCGCGGCGCCGACGGCCATGCCGCCGCTGGCCATCACCACCGAGGGCAGGTCGGCGTCGACGCGGCCGGCGATGACGTAGTAGCCGGCCAGCCCCACGCCGGCACCGAGCCCCCAGAGCACACCGACCGGGTCGAGCCGACCGGCACCGGCGAGGTCGAGGACGAACACCAGCCCGGCCAGCGCGGTGAGCGAACCGGCCACGGTCAGCACCCGGGGTCGCTGGCCGTGGACCAGCCACATCCAGCCGACCACCAGCACGATGCCGAGGTATTCCAGCAGCAGCGCCACGCCGACCGGCAGGTACCGGACCGCGTTGAAGAAGCACGCCTGGGCCAGGGCCACCCCGAGCAGCCCGAACAGCACCACGGTGAGCGCGTTGCGGCGCAGCACCGGCCAGCGACCGCGCAGCACCAGCAGGGCGGGCACGGCCAGCACCAGCGCGGCGACGCCGACCCGGGCGATCACCACGGCGACCGCCGACCACTCACCGGTGATCAGCGGCCGGGCGAACGTGCCCGAGGTGGCGAACGTGAGCGCGGAGAGCAGGGCCAGGCCGAGCCCGGTGCCGGACCGTTCGCGCATCGACATTCCCCCGGTCATGAGTGAAGAAGCGTTACGCTGATGACGTTAGGGGTGCCGTCCGACAGGAGTCAAGTTGCTTTTCGCTCATGACACCGAGTGCGGGTTGGTGGCCGCCGCCGCACTGGTGAACACCACCGGCCCGGGTCGGGAGGACCTGCCGGACGTCACCGCGCTCGACGAGTTCTTCACCGCGTACGGGTGGAGTGGCCGGCACGAGCACACCGAGGCGGAACTACGCCAGGTTCGCACGCTGCGGCCCCGGCTGCGCCGGATCTGGTACGCCGACACCGACGAGGTGGTGGAGATCGTCAACGGGCTGCTCCGCGAGTCGCACGCCCTGCCGCAGCTCATCCGGCACGACGACGAGCCGTACCATCTGCACGCCGTGCCCCGCGACGCGCCGCTGGCCACCCGGATGGCGGTCGAGGCCGCGATGGCCGTGGCCGACCTGGTCCGCGCCGGCGAACTGACCCGGCTGCGTCGCTGCGACCACCCCGACTGCGACAACGTGCTCGTCGACCTGTCCAAGAACCGGTCCCGCCGGTTCTGCGACGCCGGCTGCGGCAACCGGGCCGCGGTCAGCGCCTACCGGGCCCGCAGGGCGGCGTCCCACTCCTGACGGATCGCGGGCCAGTCCGCCCGGAGCAGCTCGTACTCCACCTCGCCGTGCTCCGTACCCGGAATCGGATCGTCGAAGACCAGGTGGAACGTGCGGGCGTAGCGCAACCCGGCACGGGCCATCACCGCGCGGGAGCGGTCGTTCACCGCCATCGTCTGCGCCCACACCCGCCGCACGCCGACCGTGTCGAACGCGTGCCGCACCAGCGCCCGCGCGCCCTCGGTGGCCAGCCCATGCCCCCACACCGCGCGGCGCAACCGGTAACCCAGCTCCGCCTCGCCGCCGTCATCGGACGGATCGAGCGCCAGCCAGCCGAGGAACTCCCCGGTGAACCGGTCGAGCGCGGCCCACCGGCCCAGCCCGAGATGCCGGTCGTACTGCGCGAGCACCCGGGGCAGCACCTCGTCGCGGATCGTCGCAGCCGGCGTGGGCACACCGTTGGTGAGGAACCGCATCACCTCCGGGTCGGCGTCCAGCGCGACCAGTCGGTCCACGTCGGCCATGGTGAACCGGCGCAGCGTCAGCCGGCCGGTCTCCCGCAACACCCCGTCGTCGTCAGGCACGGTCGGATCATCCCGCCGACCCGTCGCCCGGGGCGAGGCAATTACCGCCGCGGTGGCCCGGCTGGGGTCACGGTAGATCTTGGAAGAATTGCGCCCCTCCGGGGGCCGTTTGGTACCAAGATCTGCGGTCACCGCGTCAGCTCGGCAGCGCCTCCGCGACCCAGAGGCCACGACCCTGCAAACCCACGACCAGACCACGGTCCTGAAGGATGATGATCGCCCGCTGCACGGTCGTGACGCTCACGCTGTACAGGTCGGCAAGTTCCTTGTAGGTCGGCAACCGCTCACCCGGCGGGTACTCGCCACTTCTGATCCGGCTGGTCAGGTCTTCGGCCACCTCTCGGTAGCCACCGCTCGGTATGGGCATGGGAGGTTCCTTCGTTCGGCACCCCCATCGGATCATGAGCAAAAACCACCTTCAAGACCTTAGGTACTAAAGGTCTCCAACATGGCGGCTGTGGCGAGGTCCTCGTTCGGCAAGCGACAACCGAGCCATGCGGCGGTCCACGGCAGACATGGGGCCTGGTCCCCAGGACTGCGTCGCGGTGGGACCTTCCCGCTCCCCCGGCCGGGCGGTCCACCCCCGCCGGGGCGGCGATAGCACCGACGACTCAGCTCGAAAGGGACCGCACATGCCCCTACCGGACCGGCCCCACCTACCGCTACGCCCGCTCTGGCTGTGCCGGACGTGCGGCACGCCCTGGCCGTGCGCCGACGCGCGCCTCACCCTGCTCGACGAGTACGCGGGCGACCCGGTCGGGCTCAGCCGACCGGCTCGACCCGGCGGCCCTGTTCGCCTGCTTCCTCGGCTGGGCGCGACGACGGGCCATGCCCTGACCTCAGGGGTGCGTCATCCGGAGCAGGTCCAGCGCCTCGTCCAACTGGGTCTCGGTGAGCTTGCCCGAGTCGACGTGCCCGCGCGAGATCACCACCTCGCGGATGGAGACCTGCTTGGCCAGCGCCTCCTTGGCGATCGAGGCGGCCTCGTCGTACCCGAGATGGCGGTTCAGCGGGGTGACGATCGACGGCGAGCCCTCCGCGTACGCCAGGCAGACCTCGGCGTCCGCGACCAGGCCGGCCACCAGCCGCTCGGCGAAGAGCCGGCTGGACGCGGCGATCAGCTTGATCGACTCCAGCAGGTTGCGGCCCATGACCGGAAGCATCACATTCAGCTCGAAGTCGCCCTGCGAGCCGGCGAAGGCCACCGCCGCGTCGTTGCCGATCACCTGCGCGCAGACCTGCCGCATCGCCTCGGCAACCACCGGGTTGACCTTGCCCGGCATGATCGACGAGCCGGGCTGGAGGTCGGGGATGCGCAGCTCGCGCAGGCCCGCGCGGGGGCCGGAACCCATCCAGCGTACGTCGTTGGCGATCTTGTAGAGGCCGACCGCGACGGTGCGGAGCTGCCCGGACGTCTCCACCAGCGCGTCCCGCGCGCCCTGCGCCTCGAAATGGTTGCGCGCCTCGGACAGCGGCAGGCCGGTCGAGTCCCGCAGCCGCCCGATCACCTTGCCCGCGAAGCCGAGCGGGGTGTTGATGCCGGTGCCCACCGCGGTGCCGCCGAGCGGCAGCTCGCCCAGCCGGGGCAGCGCCGTCTCCAGCCGCTCGACGCCGTAGCGGACCTGGGCGGCGTACCCGCCGAACTCCTGCCCGAGCGTGACCGGTGTGGCGTCCATCAGGTGGGTCCGGCCCGCCTTGACCACGGTCTCGAACTCGGCCGCCTTCGCCTCCAATGCCATGGCGAGCTGCGTCAGGGACGGGAGCAGATCCTCCACCACGAACTGGGTGGCGGCCAGGTGGATCGAGGTCGGGAACACGTCGTTGCTGGACTGCGACGCGTTCACGTGGTCGTTCGGGTGCACGTCGCGGCCCAGCTCACGGCTAGCCAGCGACGCGATCACCTCGTTGGTGTTCATGTTGGACGACGTGCCGGAACCGGTCTGGAACACGTCCACCGGGAACTGGTCGTCGTAGCCCCCGGCGGCGACGTGCGCGGCGGCCGTGGCGATCGCCTCGGCCACGTCCGCGTCGATCACGCCCAACTCGCCGTTGACCTGGGCGGCCGCCCCCTTGATCTGGGCCAACGCCTTGATCTGGGCCGGTTCGAGCCCGCGCCCCGAGATCGGGAAGTTCTGCACCGCGCGCTGGGTCTGCGCCCGCCACAGCGCCTCGGCGGGCACCTCCACCTCGCCCATCGAGTCACGTTCGATCCGGTAACCGGTCGCCTCTGGAGTCGTCACGCGTACCATCCTGCCGCGCCGCCGGCCGGTACGCAGGGAAAGCGATGCGGGCCTCAGCCCAGCTCGGCCAACAGCTCCTCGGTCGCCCGCCGGCCCGGGGACTCGATCTGCCGGAACAACACCAGCGCCCGGCCGGCGTACCGGCGGGCCTGCCCGGCGTCCGAGTCGCGCAGGCACCGGGCCAAGCCGTCCAGTGCGCGGGCCTGCTCGTAGCGGGCCCCGAGCCGGGTCGCGTCGGCGAGCACCCGGCGGTGCAGGTCGAGCGCGCTGGCCACGTCACCCTGGTCGAGCAGCGCCTGGGCGAGCAAATTGCGCGAGGCGCACTGACCGATCCGATCGCCGGAATCGGTCACCACCACCAACGCCTCCCGGTGCAGGTCGGCCGCCCGCTCGGGCCGGCCGACCCGCCGCTGGAGGGCGCCCATCTCGTTGAGCACCTCCGCCTCGCCGTACCGGCCGACGTACTTCTTCTTGAGGCGCAGGGCGACCCGCAGCAGTCGTTGGGCCGGCTCCAGGTGACCCATCCGGTGCCGGATCATGCCGGTGTGCGCGACCGCGTTCGCCAACTGCCGGAAGTCCCCGTTCTGCCGCGCCAACACCAGGTGAGACCGGCTGAGCCGCAGCGCCTCGGCGTGGCGGCCGGCCGACAGCAACGCGTAGGCCACGTTGTTGATCAGATTGGCCAGCTCCGCCGTGTGGTCGGCGCCACGGATCATCTGCATCGCGGTATCGAGGCACTCCATCCCCTGCTGGTGATCCCCGTTCGCCGAGTAGGACACCCCGAGGTTCCACAACGACACCCGCATCTCGTCGCGCAGCCCGAGCCGCCGGCGGATCTCCAGGGCCCGCCGCATCAACCGGATGGCCTCGGGAAACCGGGCCTGCCGGTAGTAGACCGAGGACAGGTAGTTGTAGATGGTGCCCACCGCGGCCTCGTCCCCGAGCGCCTCGGCCGCGCGCAGGCCGACGGTGTGCGTCTCCAGCAGGTCGTCCAGGTGTCCACTGTCGAAGTTGGCCCGCCAACAGGCCCGGGCGAGCTGCCAGCAGTGCCGCCGGAAGCCCTCCGCCTCGGCGAGCTGGATCAGCGCGGTCAACAGCGCCGCGTGCTCGTCGAACCAGGCCCGGCCCTGCGGCAGCGTGGCGTCGACCAGATCGGGCCGGCGCGGCGGGTTGGCGGGCAGGGACCGCAGGCTGCCCGCCGACTCGATCGTCCGGGCGATCGCCGAGGCCACGTCGAGATGATGGTCCAGCAGCCGTTCCAGCGCTGCACGGCGCTCCCCGGCCCGGCCCGGCTCGGCGAGCAGCGTCCGGGCGTACTCGCGGATCAGGTCGTGCAACCGGTAACGGCCCGGGTCGGCCTCCTCCACCAGGTGCGCGTCCACCAGCTCGTCGAGCAGATCCTGCGCCTCGGCCAGGGGGATGTCGGCCAGCGCGGCGGCCACCCGGTTGTCGAACCCGCCACCCGGCGGCAGACCGAGCAGCCGCAGCATCCGCTGCGCCGTGGGCGACACCTGGGCGTACGAGAGCGCGAACGCCTGCCCGACGGAACGCTCCCCGGCGGCCAGCTCGGCCAGCGGGTCCGGGCTGGTGGCCAGCCGTTCGGCCAGGTCCGCGACCCGCCAGCGGGGCCGGTGCGCCAGCCGGGCCGCCGCCAGTCGAAGCGCCAGCGGCAGGTGCCCACAGCGCCGCGCCACCTCGGCAGCCGCCTCCGGTTCGGCGGCGACCCGGTCCCGGCCGACGATCCGGCCGAGCAGCTCCACCGCCTCCTCCGGGTCGAGCACGGGCAGGGACGACGGGCGCCCCTCGTCCAGCCCGACCAGTCGGCGGCGGCTCGTGATGAGGACGAGGCAGTCCGGGCCGTTCGGCAACAGCGGCGTGACCTGCGCGCTGTCGGCCGCGTTGTCGAGCACCACGAGCGCGCGGCGGCCGGCCAGCTCGGTACGCCACAGTGTCAACCGGTCGGCCAGATCCAGCGGCATCCGCTCCGGCGGCACCCCGAGCTGGCGCAGCAGGACCGCCACCGCCCCCGAGGGGGTCAACGGCATGCGCTCGCTGTGCCCGTGCAGGTCGACGAAGAGATGCGCGTCCGGGTAGCGGTCACCGAGGGCGGCGGCCAGGTGCACCGCCAGCGTGGTCTTGCCGCTGCCGGCCATGCCGTCGATGAGCTGGACCCGGACCCGGTCCTCCTCGATCTCCTTCACCAGCCGGACCACGGTCTGCTGACGGCCGGTGAAGTCACTTATCGCCCGCGGCAGCGAACGGACCGGCACGGTGGACCGGTGCTCCGCGACGCCCAGGGCCAGGTCGCCGGCGAGCACCCGCTGGTGCAGGTCCTGCAACTCCGGGCCGGGCTCGATGCCCAGCTCCTCGGCGTACAGTCGGCGGCCCTCGCGATAGACGGCGAGCGCGTCGGCCTGCCGGCCCACCGCGGCGAGGGCCCGCATGAGCTGGCCGCGCAGCCGCTCCCGCAGCGGGTTCCGCTCCACGCTCTCGACCAACTCGTCGACCAGGTCGGTCGCCGGCCGCAGGCGCAGCTCGATCTCGACGCGCTCCTCCAACGCCGCCAGTCGCTGCTCGTCGAGGGCCAGTGCCCGCCGGCGTACGCTCCGGCTGGGAATGCCGCTGAGCGCCGGCCCCCGCCAGAGGGCCAACGCGGCCCGGTAGTGGCGACGCGCCTCCTCGGACTGGCCGGCGGCGACCGCGGCCCGCGCGGCGTCCACCGCCCGGCCGAAGATGTCGGCGTCGAGGTCGTCCGGTGCGACCCGGATGCCGTAGCCGGCCGGATCGGTGACGATGACGTCCGGCGGCAACCCCAGCACCGCGAGGCGCTGTCGCAGTCGCGACACGCAGATCTGCAACTGGGCCCGGGCGGTGGCCGGCGGACGGTCCTCCCAGACGGCGTCGATCAGCTCGTCGAACGGCACCACACGACCGGCGCGCAGCAGCAGGAGGGCGAGCACGGTCCGGTCCCGACCTGCGGTGACGGTGGCTTCGCCCCCGCCTACCCGCAGTGGTCCCAGGATCCCGAACCGCATGCGCCGCCCCCGTACGCCTTTGTGCACTTACAGCAGCGTAACCCGCTGGTAACCGCACGACGCGCCGAGACGATAGTGATCTGATAGCGGATCGACAGCGCCGCCGGACAGACTCGTCGCGGTTGTCGGTGACGACATCCGACGGGGGCGGTGCGCCCGTCCGGTCGCGAGGCCGGGCGAGCGCACCGATGTCGGAAGATGGAACCGGGCCGCGCGGAGCGGGTAGTATGGCAGTCGCCAGGAGCAGTAGCCTCTGGAAGTGGACCCGGCAGCCTTCCGGACGGTGGGTGGGCCGGGTCTCGCGTTTCAGTGGCCCAGTTTCAGTGGCCCACCGGTCGCACCTCGTCCACCATCGGACGCGCCATCGCCTTCCATTCGCCGCCTCTGGCCCACGACCAGGCAATCGCGTCGGGGAGCGCGAGCAGGTGGTCCTCATGGGCCCGCAGGTGGTCGTACCGCAACTGCTCGGCCACCCCGGCCAGCCGTAGCTCATGGTTGAGCGTGCGCACGTCGGCCACCCGCCGGGAGTCGTCCAACTCCAACACCAGACGCTCGGCACCGGCCTTGGCGGCGTCGGCGATCAACGCCCGGAGGCACGCTTCCCGGGCGGCACGATGGTCGCGGTGACTCGAGGCGTCGTAGAGCACAACCGCCGCGCCGAGCTTGCGGAACGCCACGAGGATCTCCCGCCGCCGTTCAGGTCGCTCCTTGCAGAAGTGGATGCTGCGTTGACCGCGCAGCGTGAGCCCGGATACGACCTGACGAGCCGCAGTCACCCGGTGCCGATCGAGGACGGCTGCCGCGAGTATCAGGCCGCGTTCCTTGGTCTCGTCCACGAAGATGTGTGGCCCCACCTCTCACCTCACCGATGCCGCAGCGTCTGAAGCGGCGCAGCGGTCTCCGCGATGAGGAAGAAGCTCCAACCGTTGCGGTGCGGGCTCACCTCGGGGTTGTAGTGCTTGACAATCTCCCGGGCCGCTTGGCTCGGCGTCTTGAAGACGCTTCCGGCCAGCGGACCTGAGGTGATCTCGATGCGCCCCGGCCCCGGAACGAACGACGCGAAGGTGCGATGCCCGGCGTAGTCGGCATACACCTGGACGGCCGAGGGCTCGTCAGCGGCACCCGTTTCGCCTGCCCGTGCCTCGGCGCGTGCTCTCGCCTCCCTGACCAGGCGTGCCACGACCTGCCCCTTGGTCAGCCCCGCGATGTCGGCGGCGAACGCCAAGTAACGGTCGGTTTCTTCGTCTATGTCGATCGATGGCATGTGGCCCTCCTCGTCAGCCCGACCAGGCTACGAGAAGGGGGAAACTCCACCAAGCATCAAAACACCAAAGATTCCTGAGAACTTAAATTTCTCAGCGGCGGCCGACGGTGAGCACCGGCTTGGTGACCTCGGCGAAGAAGTCGTTGCCCTTGTCGTCGACCACGATGAAGGCCGGGAAGTCCTCCACCTCGATCCGCCAGACCGCCTCCATGCCCAGCTCCGGGTATTCGAGCACCTCGACGTGCTTGATGCAGTCCTGGGCCAGCCGGGCCGCCGGGCCGCCGATCGAGCCGAGGTAGAACCCGCCGTGGGTGTCGCAGGAGCGGGTGACCTGGGCGGACCGGTTGCCCTTGGCCAGCATCACCATCGAGCCGCCGGCCGCCTGGAACTTCTCCACGTAGGCGTCCATCCGGCCGGCCGTGGTGGGGCCGAACGAGCCGGAGGCGTAGCCCTCGGGGGTCTTGGCCGGGCCGGCGTAGTAGACCGCGTGGTCGCGCAGATATTGCGGCATCGGCTCGCCCGCGTCCAGCCGCTCGGCGATCTTGGCGTGCGCGATGTCCCGCGCGACGACCAGCGGGCCGCTAAGGGAGAGGCGCGTCTTCACCGGGTATTTCGACAGCTCGGCGCGGATCTCGTCCATCGGCCGGTTCAGGTCCACGCGGACGACGGTCTCGGTGTCCAGCGTCTCGTCGGTGACGTCGGGAAGGTAGCGGGCCGGGTCGGTTTCGAGGCGCTCCAGCCACACGCCCGACGGGGTGATCTTGGCAACCGCCTGCCGGTCGGCGGAGCAGGAGACCGCGATGGCGACCGGGCAGGACGCGCCGTGCCGGGGCAGCCGGACCACCCGCACGTCGTGGCAGAAGTAACGCCCGCCGAACTGCGCGCCGATGCCGAAGTTGCGGGTCAGCTCCAGCACCTCCGCCTCCAGCTCCAGGTCACGGAAACCGTGCGCGCTCATCGAGCCCTGCGTCGGCAGCGCGTCCAGGTACTTCGCGGAGGCGTACTTGGCGGTCTTCAACGCGTACTCCGCGGAGGTGCCGCCGATGACGACGGCCAGGTGGTAGGGCGGGCAGGCGGCGGTGCCGATCAGCCGCAGCTTCTCCTCCAGGAACTGCATCATCCGCGTCGGATTCAACAGCGCCTTGGTCTCCTGGTAGAGGTAGGACTTGTTGGCCGAGCCCCCACCCTTGGCCATGAACAGGAACTTGTACGCGTCCGGGTGGCCGTCCGGGTCCTCGGCGTACAGCTCCACCTGGGCCGGCAGGTTGCTGCCGGTGTTCCGCTCGTCCCACATGGTCAGCGGCGCGAGCTGCGAGTAACGCAGGTTCAGCTTCGTGTACGCCTGGTAGACGCCGCGCGAGATCGCCTCCGCGTCGGTGCCGTCGGTGAGCACGTGCCGACCGCGCTTGCCCATCACGATCGCGGTGCCGGTGTCCTGGCACATCGGCAGCACGCCACCGGCCGCGATGTTGGCGTTGCGCAGCAGGTCGAGCGCGACGAACCGGTCGTTCGGCGAGGCCGCCGGGTCGTCGATGATCGACCGGAGCTGGGCCAGGTGGGCCGGGCGCAGGTAGTGGGCGATGTCGTGCATGGCCTCGGCGGTCAACGCGGTCAACGCGGCCGGCTCCACGGTGAGGAAGCGGCGACCACCCGGGCCGTTGACGACGTCCACGCCCTCGTCGGTGACCAGGCGATATTCCGTCTGGTCGGGGCCGGTCGGCAGGAGGGGCGCGTACGAGAAGGCGGCGGCACTGCTCATGACCGAAAAGCCTAGGGCAGAGCGGTCGATCGGTGACACCCGCCGGTGGGGTCCTGGGACGCCGATCTCACCCGGCGTCACTTCCCGTCGGCGCAGAGTTCCTTCTTCGGGCCGCAGTCGCCCCGGTTGCCCGGGGGACGCCAGGTGTCGCCCGGGTCGGGCGCCGGCACGGCACCCTGGTCGGCCGGCGGCGCACCGGCGCCACCGGTGCCCCAGCGGACGTACCCGATCTCCCGCCCCTCGCCGACGATCATGCCGTTCGGGCCGACCGCCAGCGCGTTCGCCGACGTGCGCAGCTCGGCCAGCACCCGACCGCCGCGCGGCTCGACCGCGACCAGCCGGGACGGTTTCTCCTCGGTGAGCACCACCGCGTACGGGGTGAGCGCCGCGCCACTCTTCTGACCGGCCGGCCGGGTCCACCGGGTCCGGTCGGCGGACAGCTCGCGGCCGAGCAGCGAGTCCTTGTCGGCGCTGCGCACCACCGCGTACCGGTCGTCGACGGCGAGCAGCTTCTCGCCCTCCGCGCCCACCTGGAGCAGCCGGCCGTCGTAGCCGTCGAGCACCGCCTCCCGGCCGTCCGGGGCCACCCCGATGAGCACGTTGCGGGCACCCTGCGGGTCCTCCCGCTGCACGCAGCCGGCGGCGTCCGCGGTACGCAGGTTGATCCCGGCCCGCCGCCAGACCTGCTGGCCGGTGGCCGGGTCGACGGCGGTGACGACGAAGTAGCAGCTCCCGTCGCGGGAGGTGGCCGCGACCCGGAGCAGCCGGCCGCCGACCACCGCGAGTCGCTCCTCCCGACCGGGCTGGACGTTCTGGAGCACCCGGCCGGTGGCGGTGTCCACCACGTGCACCCGGCCGTCGACCGGGAAGCCGAGCAGCGGCGGGACCGACTCCGGCCCGGCCACCCCGCCGTCGATACGGGTCGCGCCCAGCCGGCGGGTGCCGAGCAGCTCCGGATTGTCGGCGAGCACTCCGCTGTGCACGCCGGGCAGGAACGCGCTCCACAGCGGAGCGGTGCCGCGCGGGTCCCAGGCGCGCAGCGTGCAGTCGGTGGCCTGCACGCAGTACGCGTCGAGCAGCAGGTTGCGGTACGTCCAGACGGCGATCGCGCGCTCGTCGCGTCGGCGGGTCACGCCGGTGGTCGGGTCGATGACCTCGTACCCCTTGTCGAGCAGCTTGCCCACGGCGACGACCGACTCCCGGCCGCTGCCGGCCACCGCCGACCAGTCGGCCTTGCGCTCCCAGAGCTGGCTGCCGTCGGCGAGCTTGCGGGCCTCGATCCGGGTGCGCTGCTCGACGATCACGGTGTCACCGGCGATGGTGACGCTGCGCGGGGTGCCGCCGACGCGTTGCTGCCAGACCACGTCCGGCTCGGAGATCGGCTTGCTCCGGTCGACCCAGTCCCAGAGGCGGGGGAAGGGGTTCCAGACGCCGGTGGCGGCGAGCACGACCACGGTGATGAGCCCGAGCAGCAACCAGCCGCGTATGCCTAGGCCCTTCACACCGGACACGGTAGCGACGATCACCGTTCCCCGGGCTCCGTGCGGGGCGTGTCGCGCCGCTTCTTGCCCGGCCCGAGGTGTTAGAGGGGGCCCCGTCTCTACCGGAGGCGTTAAGCGGGGGCCCTTCCTTCGCCGCGGGCGGCGGAGCGCACGAGGGGCAGCGTGCGGTAGGGGATCTGCTCGGCCAGCGCGATGATGGTGGAGGCGCGCCGGATGGCCGCCGAGTCGACGATCTGGTCGATGACCCGCTGGAGGTCGGTGTTCGACCGGGCCACGATGCGGCAGAGCAGGTCGCTGGAGCCGGTGATGGTGTGCGCCTCCAGCACCTCCGGGATGGCGGCCAGGTGCGCGGTGACCTGGTCGTGGCCGTGCCGCTGACTGATCTCCAGGGTGACGAAACTGGTCACCCCGAAGCCGATCGCGGCCGGGGAGATCTCCGGCCCGAACCCGCCCACCACGCCGCGGCCGACCAGCTTGTCGAGCCGGGCCTGCACGGTGCCCCGGGCCACGCCGAGCCGCCGGGAGCACTCCAGCACCCCGATCCGGGGTTCCTCGGCGAGCAGTTCGATCAAGCGCGCGTCCAACTCGTCGAGCTGTACATCCTGACCAGTGTTCACGGTGGTTGACGATACCGAATGCGCAACCTGACCAGGAAAACCGCTAACTATTGCCCAACCGGAGGCGGTCCGGAGATGCTCGCCGGAAGCACATCCACGGCGGCCCACGAGGCCGGCCGGTACGCGAGGGAGGCCACCATGACCCAGGCGATCGACCGACCCCAGTTGACCGAGGAGGTCGACGCCGACGTGCTCGTCGGCGCCGTCAACCACGACATCAGCCGGGACCCGTTCCCGGTCAAGGGCCTCGACCACCTGCACTTCCTGGTCGGCAACGCCAAGCAGGCGGCGCACTACTACTCCACCGCCTACGGCATGACCTGCGTGGCGTACCGGGGCCCGGAGCAGGGCTACCGCGACCACGCGCAGTACGTGCTGACCAGCGGCTCGGCCCGGTTCGTGCTGACCGGCGTGGTGCGTCCGGGCGCCGACGGCGAGGCGCACGTGGCGAAGCACAGCGACGGCATCTCCGACATCGCGCTGGAGGTGCCGGACGTGGACGCCGCGTACGCGCACGCCACCGCGCAGGGCGCGACCGGCCTGCTGGAGCCGCACGACGTCAGCGACGAGCACGGCACCGTCCGGATGGCGGCCATCGGCGCGTACGGCGACACCCGGCACACGCTCGTCGACCGGTCCCGCTACACCGGGCCGTTCCTGCCCGGCTTCGTGGCCCGCGCCCCGATCGTGGACCGCCAGCCGATGATCGACGCCGGCCTCCAGCCGAAGCGCTTCTTCCAGGCCGTCGACCACGTGGTCGGCAACGTGGAGCTGGGCCGGATGGACGAGTGGGTCGAGTTCTACAAGCGGGTCATGGGCTTCAGCAACATGGCCGAGTTCATCGGCGACGACATCGCCACCGACTACTCCGCGCTGATGAGCAAGGTGGTGGCCAGCGGCACCCGCAAGGTGAAGTTCCCGCTCAACGAGCCGGCGGTGGCCCGCAAGAAGTCGCAGATCGACGAGTACCTGGAGTTCTACCAGGGCCCCGGCGCCCAGCACGTCGCGGTGGCCACCAACGACATCCTGGCCAGCGTGGACGCCATGCGGGCGGCCGGTGTCGAGTTCCTGGACACCCCGGACTCCTACTACCAGGACCCGGAGCTGCGCGCCCGGATCGGCAACGTGCGGGTGCCGATCGAGGAGCTCCAGTCCCGCAAGATCCTGGTGGACCGGGACGAGGACGGCTACCTGCTCCAGATCTTCACCAAGCCGGTGCAGGACCGCCCCACCGTCTTCTTCGAGCTGATCGAGCGGCACGGCTCCCTCGGCTTCGGCAAGGGCAACTTCAAGGCCCTGTTCGAGGCGATCGAGCGGGAGCAGGAGAAGCGCGGCAATCTGTGACACTGTCCGCGTGACCCAGCCTCCCCCGAACACGACGCCGCCGCCCGCCGGGCCCCCGCCCGTGGGCGGCGGCTTCGCGCCGCCCAGCGGCCCGGCGGTGTCCGCGCAGCCCATCCCGCAGACGTACCCGCCGCTCCCCGGCTACCCGCCGCCCCCACCCGGGTACGCCCCGCACGTCGCGCCCGTGCCACCGGCCCTGGCCCCGAACGGCCAGCCGCTGGCCGGGTTCGGCGAGCGGCTGGTGGCCTGGCTGATCGACACGGCGGTCGCCACCGCGGTGGCGATGGTGCTCTTCGCGCCCGTCTTCATCTGGCTCGTCCTCCGCATGATCGACCGGATGCCGGCGCCCGGACCGGACGGCACCGTGGCCGAGCCCGACCCGTTGGTGATCTTCGGCGACTTCCTCCTGCCGGTGCTTCTGGCCGAGCTGGGGCTGTTCCTCCTGCTGCTGGTCTTCTACTGGCTCTACCACGTGGAGTACGCCCGCCGAACCGGGCAGACGCTCGGCAAGAAGGTGATGAACCTGCGGATCATTCCGGCCCGACCCGACGCCACGCTGACTCGCGGGATGCTCGGCAAGCGCTACCTGGTCGAGTTCGTCGCCGTCTCGCTGGTGCCGTTCCTCAACTACCTCGACGGCCTCTGGCAACTCTGGGACAAGCCCTGGCAGCAGTGCCTGCACGACAAGGCCGCCGGCACGGTCGTCGTTAAGGTGGCACCGTGAGTCTGGAACCTGGCTGGTACGTCGACCCCGCCGAACCGGAGACCCGCCGCTGGTGGGACGGGGAGGGCTGGATCGGTGCGCCGATCCCGGTCGACGTCACCCCGCCCGACGGTCCACCGCCCGCCGAGCCCGAACCGGCCGCCACGACGCCGGCCGCCGGCTCCGCCGCCCACCGGCCGACCTCCGGCGCGCCGGGTGGCCCCGCCGGTCAGCCGGCCGGGTCGGTCCCGTCGGGTCAACCCGGCCCCGGGTGGGGACAGCCCGGGCAGCCGGGCCAGCCGGGCCCGTGGCCCGGACAGCCGGGTCAACCCGGCCAGGCCGGACCGTGGCCGGGGCAGCCGGGACAGCCGGGACCGTGGCCCGGACAGCCCGGGCAGCAGGGGCCGCCGCCGGGGTGGCCGTACCCGCAGTGGCCGGGCCGGCCGCCGGTACCGCGTCCGCACGGGCTGCCGCTCGCCTCGTACGGTGCCCGGCTGGTCGCCCGCCTCATCGACCTGGGCGTGGTGTTCCTGCTCAACGTGGTGGTGAACGGCTGGTTCGTGTACCGCTACTTCGAGGCGATCGAGCCCTACCTGCGGGAGACCATGCGTCGGGCGTTGAACGGCGACACGTCCACCGAGGGGCTGCCCCAGATCGACGACCAGGCCGGCGGGTTGCAGGTCGCCATCCTGCTGATCGCCACCGCGCTCTGGTTCGCGTACGAGGTGCCGTCGATGGCGGCGCGCGGGCAGACGTTCGGCAAGCGGGTGGCCCGCGTACGCGCGGTGTCGGTCGAGGCGGACCAGCCGCTCGGCTTCGGCCGGGCCACCCGGCGGTGGAGCACGATGGGCCTGCCCACGCTGCTCTGGTACTGCTGCGGGCTGGGCCTGCTGCTCCAGTTCGTCGACGCCGTCTCGCCCCTGTTCGACCAGCCGCTGCGCCAGGCGCTGCACGACAAGCGGGCGCAGACCGTGGTGGTCCAACTCCCCCGCGACCGGCCCGACCCCCGTACCGCCCCGCGCGACCGCGCCGACCCCCCGGGAGACACCCCATGACCGAGACCGGACGTCACCAGCCTCCGCTGCGGCTCACCCGCGTCGACCTGGACGCGCTGCCCAACTACGTGCCCGGCCGCAGCCCCGCCGACCTGGCCCGGGAGCTGGGCCTGACCGAGGCGATCAAGCTGGCCAGCAACGAGGTGCCGTACGGCCCGCTGCCCGGCGTGGTGGAGGCGGTCGCCGAGGCGGTCGCCGGTTCGCACCGCTACCCGGACATGGGCGTCGTCGCGCTGCGCCAGGCGCTCGCCGAGCGCTACGGCGTGGACGCCGACCGGATCGCCACCGGCTGCGGTTCGGTGGCGCTGGCCGAGCACCTGGTTCGGGCCACCTGTCTGCCCGGTGACGAGCTGCTCTACTCGTGGCGCTCATTCGAGGCGTACCCGATCATCGCGGCGACCAGCGGCGCGACGAGCGTGCGGGTGCCGAACGACGCCGGCCACGGGCACGACCTCGCGGCGATGGCGGCGGCGGTGACCGACCGGACCCGGATGATCCTGGTCTGCAACCCGAACAACCCCACCGGTACGGCGGTGCGCAAGGCCGAGCTGGACCGCTTCCTCGACACGGTGCCGGACGACGTGCTCGTGGTGATCGACGAGGCGTACCGGGAGTTCGTCACCGACGCCGAGGTGCCGGACGGCCTGAGCTACCTGGACCGGCCGAACGTCGCCGTACTGCGCACGCTGTCCAAGGCGTGGGGCCTGGCCGGCCTGCGGATCGGCTGGCTGGTGGCCGCGCCGGCCGTGGCCGCCGCCGTCCGCAAGGTGGTCACCCCGTTCTCCACCAGCACGGCCGCCCAGGCCGGCGCGCTGGCCGCGCTGGCCCAGGCCGACGAGGTGCGGCGGCGCTGCGCGCTGGTGGTGGCCGAGCGCGACCGGGTCACCGAGGCGCTGCGCAAGTTCGTGCCGGACGTCCCGGACAGCCAGGCCAACTTCGTCTGGCTGCCGCTGGGCGACCGGGCGATCGAGTTCGGCAAGGCGTGCGAGGCGCGCGGCGTGATCGTCCGGCCGTTCCCGGGCGACGGCGTACGGGTCACCATCGGCACCCCGGCCGAGAACGACGCGTTCCTGGCGGCCGCCGAGGCCGCCCTCGCCTGACGTGCAAGGAGGGGCCCCCGCTTAACGCCTGGCGTCGAGAAGGGGCCCCTTCTCACCGGCCGGCTCAGGTAGCAACGAGCAGCACCGGCTCGGCCATCAGGAACCAGCCCTGGTCGTCGTCGGCCTCGGTGGCGTGCTCCCGCACCCGTTCCACCGCCACGTAGCCGTCCACCGCGTACGCCCGGCCCGGCCGCCACCCGATCCCGTCCCGCCCGACGTCCAGCACGAACTCCGACCGGGACGCGCCGGTGAGCGGGTCCAGCGTGACCAGCTCCCGCCGGTCGGTCAGCAGATGCACCCGACCCGGCTCCTGGGCGAGCACCCGGGCCGGGTGGACGTCGGCCCGGCGCCACAGCTCCTCGCCGGTACGGGGGGACCGCCCGACCACCACGCCGCCGGACGTGTCCACCACCCGCTCGCCGTCCAGCACCGAGCCGGGGGCGTCCAGGCCCGGCGCGGCCACCGGCTGGCCGGGATCCGTCACCAGCCAGCCCCGGCTGTGCTCACCGCCCGGCCCGGCGGTACGCAGACCACGACAGCCGGAGTGCCCGTCGCGGCAGCCGACCGGCGTGACCACGAGTTGGCCCGGTGCGTCCGGTGGCCGCCAGCGGGTCCGTACCGCGCCGGTCCCCGCGTCCCGCAGCTCGACCGCGGCCGGTCCCGCGCAGTTGTCCACCCCGACCAGGTCGCCGCTCGCGGTGCTGCCCACGTCGGTCCGGCAACCCCGGCCGACGTTGGCACGCCAGAGCCGGCGGCCGTCGGCCAGCGCGTATCCGCCGACCGCGCCCGGACCGGCGGCGAGCAGCACGTCGAGGCCGTCGGCGGTGCGGGCGACGTGCAGGCCGGCCGGGTCCCAGACCGTGGCCGCGAACGTGCGGCGGGGCTTCGGCACCGACCCCGGCACCGGGCCGTCGGCCCGCCAGGCCACCCGCCCGGTACGCGCGTCCAGCGCCACCAGCTTCCCGTCGGACCAGCGGCTGACCACCGTGGTGCCCTCGGCGAGCACCCCGACCAGCGTCGCCGGCCACCGGCGGTAGGACCAGAACGGGGTCACCCGGTGCCGGCCGGTGACCGGCTGGTCCGCGTACACCTGGCGGGTGCCGGCGTAGACGCGGAGCCGGCCGTCCACGACCAGCGGCGCCACCGGCAGCCGCCCGATCACCCCGACGGTCGGTGCGGGCGCCTCCGGGTACGGGTCCCGGGCCACGGTCTCGACCTCGGCCGGAGCCAGCACCCGGGCGACCACGGCGACCGACGCCGCGACGGCCAGCACCGCCACCAGCGCCACCACGGCCCGCCGCCTGCCGGCCTTCGCCATCCGCCACCTCCGCCCCGGCACCCTACCGGCCGGGGCCGAGCCGTGATCCGGTCGCCCGGCCGACGGCCGGGCGGCACGGCGACCGGTGGCCCGGAAGGCCCGCTCGCGCGCTACGGCGACGAGCGATCGGGCGGCTCAGGCGGCCTCGGTGGAGCGGGTGGGACCGACGGCCAGCGCCAGGTCGGCCAGGTCACGCCGGAGCGCGCTGTCCACCGCCCGGGCGGCCAGGCCGCCGAGGATCAGCGCCAGCACCCGGCCGTACGGCCGGTTCGGCACCGCCTCCTGCTCGACGGTGACCTCGGTGCAGCCGCGCCGCCGACGCTCGACGGTGCGCAACGTGAAGGTGATCCGGTAGTCGACGCCGGACCCGGGTGAGCCGAGCACCAGGCGGCGCGGGGCGACGGCCTCGACCACCTCGAACTCCTCCGGCTCGGCCCCGCCGTCCGGCCGGAGGCGGGTCTCCCGCCAGGTGGTGCCCGGCCCGAACGCACCGGCGGTGAGCACCTCGACCGCGCCGACCGCGGAGAGCCAGTCGGCGCGCGCCGGGAGGTCGGTGAGCAGGCGCCAGAGGTCGGCGTCCTGCGCCTCGATGAAGGCGGAAACGGTCACCGTCGACATGGCACCTCCCGTGTCGTCCACGGTACGGCCCGTCACCGATGTGGGGGAGCCCCACCGTGACATTTCCGCCGCCGGTGCCCCCACGGCGGGACACCGGGGTCGCCGAAATCGATCAGTCGCGGAAGGCGTCGCGTCGCAACGCCGAGACGAACGCGCTCCACCCCGGCGGGCTCACCGCGAGCGCCGGACCGGTCGGGTCCTTGGAGTCGCGTACGCCCACCACGCCGTGCGCGGCCACCACGTTCGTGGCCACCTCGACGCAGAGGCCCTGATCGTTGGAACGGCTGCTGGTGCGCCACACGGCACCGATCAGCTCGGTCATGCTCGGTCCTTCCTGTGTTTCCTGCTGGATGCGCCCGGACCGGCACCGCCCAGGCCGGCACCGCCGGGGCGCACCCGATCCGCGTCGCTCAACGCGCGAGGAAACGGCCCCGGTCGCACAGTGGGTGCGACCAGGGCCGTGGGCTCGGAAAGCCGGATCTCAGCGGGCCGGGAGGACCGTCCCGGTGACCTCGCCGAGCGCGATCGTGGTGCCGTTCGGTCCGGGCGCGGTGGCGGTGATCGTCACCGTGTCGCCGTCCTCCAGGAACGTCCGCTGGCTGCCGTCGGCGAACTTCACCGGCTCGGACCCGCCCCAGGTGAGTTCCAGGAACGAACCGACCTGGCCGCGTTCCGGCCCGGACACGGTGCCGGAGGCGTAGAGGTCGCCGGTGCGCAGCGACGCCCCGTTGACGGTGAGGTGCGCGAGCTGCTGGGCCGGCGTCCAGTACATGGTGGCGAACGGCGGCTCGGCCACCCGCTCGCCGTTCCACTCCACCGACAGCGTCAGGTCCAGTCCGAGGCGCGGGGTGTCGCGGAGGTACTCCTGCACCGGCGGGTCCTGGTCGGGCGCGGGCACGAACGCGTCGGCGAGCGCGTCCAGCGGGGTGACCCAGCCGGCGACCGAGGTGGCGAACGACTTGCCCAGGAACGGGCCGAGGGGTTGGTACTCCCAGGCCTGGATGTCCCGGGCCGACCAGTCGTTGACAAGCACCACGCCGAAGACGTGGTCGGCGAAGTCGGCCACCGGCACCGGATCGCCGAGCCGACTCGGCACGCCGACCACGAAGCCGACCTCGGCCTCGATGTCGAGGCGTACGGAGGCGCCGGTGGTGGGGCCCTGGGCGCTGGCGCGCTGCCCGGTGGGGCGGACCACGGGCGTGCCGGAGACGACCACCGTGCCGGCCCGGCCGTGGTAGCCGATCGGCACGTGCTTCCAGTTCGGCAGCAGCGGCGGCTGGCCGGGCCGAAAGATCTGGCCGACGTTCGAGGCGTGGTGCTCCGAGGAATAGAAATCGACGTAGTCCGCCACCTCGAACGGCAGCACCAGCTCGATCTCACCCACCGGCACCAGCAGCGGCTCCACCGCCGGCCGGTGCGCCGAATCGGTGAGCAGCTCGGTGACGCGCTCCCGGACGGCGGTCCACTGCGGCCGGCCGAGCGCCAGGAACGCGTTCAGCGTCTGCCGGCCCAGCGCGCCGCCGGCCAGCACCAGACCGGCGGCCTCCGCGCCGGCCAGGTCCAGCACGAGGTCGCCGATGCGGACGCCGACGCGGGGCTCACGGTCACCGTGCCGGAACACGCCGTACGGCAGGTTCGTCACCCCGTACGACGAACCCGCCGCCCCCTCAACCCACGTCATGAGTCGTAGCCTCCGTTCACCAGCCCCAGCCGGATCAAATCGGTAAGTGGTTCGGAGATGCTGCACGACCCGTACCCGACCCAGAGCGGGCGTTGTGCCTCGCGCCGGCCCCGGGCGGCCTCGACCACGCGTACCACGTCGGTGACGGCCAGCAGTTCGGCCACGCCGTCCACGTCGGCGCCGTCGACCGCGGCCAGCGTGGCGGCCAGCACGTTGACGAACCCGTGGTGGGTGAAGCCGGTCTCCGGGTCGCGGTGCCGGATCGCGTGGTGCAGCCCGGCGGTGAGCTTGAACGGCAGGTCGCGGTCCCGGCAGGCGCAGATCACGGCGGCCAGCTCGACCGGGGTCGGGAACAGCTCGGCGGCCAACCCGCCGGTGCGGAACTTGGCCGCCACCGGCAGTCCGCCGGCCCGCGCGTCGGCGAGCGCGTCCAGCGCCCCCATCAGCCCGAAGGTCAGCGGGATCTCCGCGTAGACGGCGGTGTCGTCGAGCCGCCCGGCGAGCGCGACCAGCTCGGCGAGGCCGGGCTGCGGGTCCTCGCCCCGCTTGGCGACCGGCGCCTCGACCTGCCGGGCGGTGACGCCGTCCGGCGTCAGGGCGGCGAGCGCGGCGGGCAGCCGGTCGAGGCCGGTGTCGCCGATCAGCCCGATGACGAAGCCCTCGGCCGGGTCCACCCGGCCGTGCAGCGCGCCGTCCTCGATCTCCGAGGCGGGCAGCAGCAGCGGGCCGACCAGGCCGGCGTACCAGGCGTCGCGGTGCCGGCGGTGCGCGGTCACCGCGTCGGGCAGCGCGGCGTTGCCGGGCGGAAAGACCGCGGCGTCGTCGACCAGGCCGGCGAGAAGGCGGGGCACCTGCGTTGACACGAGAGAAGAATGTACGGGACGCTACGAGGAACGGACAACAGCGTCCGATTATCGGACGCCACCGGCCGGCCAACGGGACATAACGGAGGCGAGATGCCGTACTACCGCAGCGTGGGCGAGGTGCCCCGCAAGCGCCACACCCAGTTCCGGCAGCCCGACGGCACGCTCTACGCCGAGGAGCTGGTCGGTCAGGAGGGCTTCTCCTCCGACTCGTCGCTGCTCTACCACCGGCACGCGCCGACCGCGATCCTCGCCGCCGAGGAGTTCGCCCCGCCCACCGTCACCCGGGTGCCGAACCTGCCGCTCAAGCCGCGCCACCTGCGCACCCACAAGCTGGACGGCGGCGGCGCGGACCCGGTGCTCGGCCGGCGTTACCTGCTCGCCAACGACGACGTCCGGATCGCGTACGTGCTGGCCGACCGGCCGTCGCCGCTGTTCCGCGATGCCACCGGCGACCACTGCCTCTACCTGGAGTCCGGCTCGATGCGGGTGGAGTCGCCGTTCGGCGTGCTCGACGCGGTGGCCGGCGACTACGTCGTCATCCCCACCTCGACCATCCACCGCCTGGTGCCGACCGGTGACGAGCCGACCCGGCTGCTCGCCGTCGAGGCGTCCGGCCACATCGGCCCGCCCAAGCGCTACCTCTCCGTACGCGGGCAGTTCCTGGAGCACTCGCCCTACTGCGAGCGCGACGTCCGGGGGCCGGACACCCCGCTGCTGGTCGACGGCGAGGAGGTGGAGGTGCTGGTCAAGCACCGGCGCGGCTGGACGAGGTACGTCTACGCCAACCACCCGTTCGACGTGGTCGGCTGGGACGGGCACCTGTACCCGTGGGCGTTCTCCATCCACGACTTCGAGCCGATCACCGGGCGGATCCACCAGCCGCCGCCGGTGCACCAGACGTTCCAGGGCCCGAACTTCGTGATCTGCTCGTTCGTGCCGCGCAAGGTCGACTACCACCCGGCCGCCATCCCGGTGCCGTACAACCACCACAACGTCGACTCCGACGAGATGCTGTTCTACACCGGCGGCAACTACGAGGCCCGACGCGGCTCCGGCATCGAGCAGGGCTCGATCTCGCTGCACCCGTCCGGCTTCACCCACGGCCCGCAGCCGGGTGCCGCCGAGCGGTCGATCGGGGCGGACTTCTTCGACGAGCTGGCGGTCATGGTGGACACGTTCCGCCCGCTGGACCTCTGCGACGCGGGCACCGCCTGCGAGGACGACGGCTACGCCTGGACCTGGGCGCGCAAGCCCTGACGTACGCGCCGAGGGGCCGCCCGGAGGCGGCCCCTCGGCACACGTCGGAGCGTCAGAACGTGGACGCGTCGATGACGAAGCGGTAGCGCACGTCGGACGCGAGCACCCGCTCGTACGCCTCGTTGATCTTCTCGGCCGGAATCACCTCGATCTCGGCGCCCAGCCCGTGCTCGGCGCAGAAGTCGAGCATCTCCTGGGTCTCCGCGATGCCACCGATGCTCGACCCGGCGAACGACCGCCGGCCCGGGATCAGCGAGAACGCGTGTACCGACAGCGGCTCCTCCGGGGCGCCCACGTTGACCAGCGTCCCGTCCACCGCGAGCAGCCGCAGGAACGCGTTCATGTCGATGGTCGCGCTCACCGTGTTGATGATCAGGTCGAACGAGCCGGCCAGTTCCGTGAACGTGTCCTCGTCGGAGGTCGCGAAGTAGTGGTCGGCGCCGAGCCGCAGCCCGTCCTCCCGCTTCTTCAGCGACTGGGACAGCACCGTCACCTCGGCGCCCATCGCGTGGGCCAGCTTCACGGCCATGTGGCCGAGACCACCCATGCCGATCACGGCCACCTTCCGGCCCGGCCCGGCGTTCCAGTGCCGCAGCGGCGAGTACGTGGTGATGCCGGCGCAGAGCAGCGGCGCGGCGGCGTCCAGCTCGATGCCGTCCGGGATGCGCAGCACGAAGTCCTCGGTGACCACGATGGCCTGCGAGTAACCGCCCTGGGTCGGCTTGCCGTCCCGGCCCACCCCGGCGTAGGTGCCGGTGCTGCCCTTCAGGCAGTACTGCTCCAGGCCCTTGCGGCAGCTGTCGCACTCCCGGCAGGAGTCGACCAGGCAGCCGACGCCGACCCGGTCGCCGACGGCGAACTTCGTCACCGCGGAGCCGACCTCCCGCACCACGCCGGCGATCTCGTGGCCGACCACGATCGGGTAGCGGGTCGGGCCCCACTCGCTGCGCGCGGTGTGGATGTCGGAGTGGCAGATGCCGGCGAACTTGATGTCGATGAGGACGTCGTCCGGGCCGAGGTCCCGCCGCTCGATGGTGGTCGGCGTGAGCGGGTCGGTCGCGGACGTCGCCGCGTAGGCGTTGACAGTCAGCATCCGACCTTCCTACCCCCGGTTGAGCAGGGCGAATCCGGCGACCACCGAGGCCGTGACGGCGCCCACCAGCGGCCACGGGCCGCCGACCAACGCGTAGACCACCAGCAGCACCGGCGCGGCGGCCCCCGCGTAGACGGCCGGCCCCAGCCCCCGGGACATCGCGTCCCGCGCGCCGGGCAGCCGGCTCACCGGCCGCCAGGCCAGCAGCCCCACCCCGACCGCCGCCAGCACCGCGAGCAGCCGGGACGCGACCGGCGCGGTCGGTCCCAGCGCGGCGACCAGCACGGTGGCGGCCAGCGACCAGCCGGCGGCGGACAGCACGAGCCGGCGTACGCCCGCGTCGACGGCACGCACCGGATCGGGGCCGGGCGGGGAGATGTCGGCCACCTCGGTCAGGTGCTCCAGCGTCTCCGCGTAACGCCGTCGCTCCAGCCGGGCCACACCCGGGTCGCGCCCCGCGCCGGCCAGCTCCGGGTCCAGCCGCAACGCCTCCCGGTAGGCCCGCTCGGCCAGGTCGAACAGCTCCAGCCGAACCGCGACCAGGCCGAGCACGAGGTGCGCCTCCGGCTCGTCCGGCGTCAGCTCGACACCCCGCCAGGCCGCGTCCAGCGCCGGCTGCCCGTTGCGCGAGGCGGACAGGATGGCGGCGGCGCTGCGCTGCGCGTACGCGTCGGTCGGGCCCAGCGCCAGGAGTTCGTCCGCGGTGCCCGCGGCGGCCTTCCAACGCTCCAGGTCGAGTAGCGCGAACCCGCGAACGACAAGCGCCGGCGCGTTCCCCGGCGCGGCGGCGACCGCCGCCTCGGCCACCGTCAGCGCCTCGGCGGGACGACCGGCGGCGAGCTGCATCCGGGCCAGCATGGTCAGCGCGGCGAGGTGCGCGGGCTCCGCCGCGATCAGCGCGGTCAGCTCGCCGATCCCCTCGTCGTAGCGGCCCAGCTCGGCGAGGAGGTGGGCACGTCGCAGGTAGCCGTCGGCGGCGGACTGGTCGGGGGCGGCGTCACTCGGCATCCCGGCGAGCCTAGCCGCCCCGGCTGGCCAGCTACCCGTCAGCGCGGTCAGATGCTGCGGCAGGACGCGCCCGCCCCGCCCCCGCAGGTCCCGAGGCTGCACCACCTGCGCAGGCCGCTCTCGTCCAGGAACAACCACCCGCAGCGTTCGTCCGGGCAGGCCCGAACCGTGAGCCGGCCCGGTTCGGCGAGCAGTTGCGCGGCGCTGAACGCGGCGGCGTGCACGGGCAGCCGCAGCCCGGCGGCGAGGTCGATCCACCAGCGACCGCGCCCGTCCGCCGCCCGTCGGAACACCGCCGTCCGGGCAGCCGCCCCGGCGGCGCGCGCGACCGCGTCGAAGGCCCGGCGGTCCGCCGGATCGACCAGGCTGGCGTAGAGCGCGGTCCGCAGCGTACGGGCCTCGGCGAGCACCGCCTCCGCGGTGTCGGGGTCACGTCGGGCGAGGTGCAGCAGGCGGTTCACCGACACCTCGTCGGTCAGCCCGACGTGACCCGCCCAGACGGCGAGCGTCCGGTAGCCG
Organism: Micromonospora sp. NPDC049201; assembly: GCF_055586805.1. Classification (NCBI taxonomy): domain Bacteria; kingdom Bacillati; phylum Actinomycetota; class Actinomycetes; order Micromonosporales; family Micromonosporaceae; genus Micromonospora; species Micromonospora sp. NPDC049201. The sequence goes on from NZ_JBVJHM010000002.1 coordinate 533,053, forward strand.
CGCAGCCACTCCGCGCCGGGCAGGGGAGAGTCCCGACCCCACCCCGCGTAGGTGTTGCAGAAGTCGAGCGCGGGATGGCCGCCGACGCTCCACGGCAGGCTCTCGTCGCGGACCCGGACCTCGTACACCGGCCGTCCGGACCGCTCCAGCCGGTCGTCACCGGCGAGCACCCGGCGGTGCACCTCCCGCAGCCGGGGCCCCGGCTCGACGCCGACGTCCGTCGCGAGCCGCTCCCGCGTGGTGCGGTAGAGCCGCAGCGCGTCGGCCCGCCGGGCCCCCCGGTACAGCGCGGTCATCAGGACGGCCACGAGCTGTTCCCGGGTGGGGTGCCGGGCCGCCAGCGGCAGCAGATCCGCGATCGCCGGCCCGTGCCGGCCCAACGCGAGCTGCGCCTCGGCGCGCAGCTCCACCGCGACCAGGCGAAGCTCCTCGACGGTTCCGTGCAGCCGGTCGCGCAGTTCGCCGTCCGCCACGTCGGCGAGCAGCGGCCCCCGCCAGAGGGCCAGCCCCCGGTCGAGCAGCCGTACCCGCGCGTCCGGCTCGACGGTGACGCCGGCCGCCCGGACCAGGTCGCCGAACTCGTCGACGTCGACCCGATGCCCGACCCGGTCGACGACGTAGCCCTCGCCCCGGGTGCCGATCCGCACCCCGTACGGGTGCAACGCGGCCCGCAACCGCCCGACGTACGTCTGCACCGCGCCCCGGGCCGCGGCCGGTGGCCGGCCGTTCCACAGCAGGTCGGCGAGCCGGTCGGTCGACACCACCCGGCCCGTGTCGAGCAGCAGCAGTCCGAGCAGGCAGCGCTCCTGGCGCCGGACGCCGAGTTCGACGGTCCGGCCGTCGTGGCGGGCCTCGAACGGCCCGAGCAGGCGGAACTCCATACCGAACAGGACGGGGGGACCCGGGCCGGCGGTTGTCACCCGGCGGTGAGCGCGTGGTGGGCGGCCCGGTCGCCGGGCGGGGACGGCCGAACGATCGACCCGACTGCCGGCCGAAAGCGGTGAGCCGGTGGTGAGCCGGCGGCACGATCCTGGTCCGGCCCCGGTCAGCAACAGGATGGAGTGACCATGCGAGTCAGGATGAGCGCCGCGGTGACGGCGGTCGTGGCGGCGGTCGTGGCGAGCCTTCCCGGCCCGGCATCCGCCGCCGACCGTTCTCCGGGCGCCTGGGTGCCGGCGCCGCAGGAGGCGTTCGAGTTACCCGCCGGCGCCCGGTGCACGTTCGCGGTTCGGGTGGAGCCGATCGTCGACGAGGTGCGGAAGCTGACGCTGGAGACCTACCCGGACGGCTCACCGAAGCGGGAGCTGTTCACCGGCGCCCTGCTCGACCGGGTGACCAACCTGGAGACCGGCGCCACCTCCACGGCCGACGCGAGCGGCACCTCGCTCGTCGTCCACGCCACGGACGGGTCGATGACCTGGTACGTCACGGGCCCGGTGTTGCTCGGCTTCCGGGAGAACGCCGGCACGCTGCCGAAGGGGCTGTGGATCGTCGACGGCCAGTTCCGGGTGGCGTTCACGCCCACCTTCGACAAGACCATCACGATGCTCCACGGCACCACCCACAACGTCTGCACCGACGTGGACTGAACCCCGGCCCGGCGACCGGCGTCCCCGGTCGCCGGGTCACGCCGTCGGCGCCTGGTACACCAGCGCCACCGCGATGCCGGCCAGCCCTTCGCCGCGCCCGGTGAAGCCCAGGCCGTCGGTGGTCGCCGCGGACACGGTGACCGGCGCGCCGGCAGCCTCGGAGAGCACCCGCTGCGCCTCGTCCCGCCGCGACCCGATCCGGGGCCGGTTGCCGACCACCTGCACCGACACGTTGCCGATCACGAAGCCGGCCGCCCGCACCCGGCGCGCGCTCTCGGTCAGCAGCGCCACCCCGGAGGCGCCGGCCCACTCCGGCTGGTCGACGCCGAAGTTCGCGCCCAGGTCGCCGAGGCCGGCGGCGGAGAGCAACGCGTTGCAGGCGGCGTGCGCCACCACGTCGGCGTCCGAGTGGCCGGCCAGGCCGTCCTGCCCCGGCCAGTGCAGGCCCGCGACCCAGCAGGGCCGACCGGCCGCGAACGCGTGCACGTCGGTGCCGACGGCCACCCGAGGAACGATCATGACGCCGAGCGTACGCGCCCGCCGTGATCAAGGAGTTCGGGTCACCATCGGGTCGGACGGCGACGCAAACCCCTTGGTCAACTCCGGAGGGCGGAGGGTGCGGAAGGTCAGGCGCCGGTGGCCAGGAGGTGTTCGGCCAGGGTCAGGTCGAACGGGCGGGTGATCTTCAGGGCCAGCTCGGAGCCGGGCACGCAGAACACCGCGACGCCCTGCTTCTCCACCAGGCCGGCGTCGTCGGTGAGTGGATCACCTGCCGCCCGGTGCGCGGCGGTCAGCACCGGCCGGCGGAAGCCCTGCGGCGTCTGCACCGCGCGCAGGACGGCCCGGTCGACGGTGCCGAGCACCCGCTCGACGGCGTCGACCTCCTTGATCGTGTCGACCACCGGCAGCACCGGGATCACCGCGTCGTGCCCGCCACGGACCGCCGCGGCCACCGACTCGACCAGCTCGGGCGGGGTGAGCGCCCGGGCCGCGTCATGGACCAGGACGATCTCCGGCCCGGCCGGCACGGCGGCGAGCGCCGCCGCGACGGAAGCCTGGCGTTCGGCACCGCCCGGCACCACGGTCACCGGCGCCACCGGGGCCAGCAGCGCCCGCACCGACTCGACGTCGGCGACCGGTGCGGCCACCACGATCGTGTGCACCGACGGCGCGGCGGCGATCCGGCGGACGGCGTGCACCAGCAGCGGCTCGCCGCCGAGCGCCCGGAGCGCCTTGGGAGCGCCGGGACCGAGGCGTACGCCGGCACCGGCCGCAGGAACGAGGACCGCGACGTCACCGCGCGGATTGAGCTGCGCGGTCACGTCGCGGTCCTCGGTTTCGTTCATGGTGCTGCGGGTAGAGGCAGCGGTGCGGATCAGGCTTCGGTCAGCACCTTGTCGAGCAGCGACTCCGCCTCGTCCTTCGTGCTCTTCTCGGCCAGCGCGACCTCACCCACGAGGATGTCACGGGCCTTGGCGAGCATGCGCTTCTCGCCCGCCGACAGGCCCCGCTCCCGCTCCCGGCGCCACAGGTCGCGGACGACCTCGGCCACCTTCAGCGGGTTACCGGAGGCCAGCTTCTCCAGATTTGCCTTGTAACGCCGCGACCAGTTGGTGGGCTCCTCGGTGTGCGGAGCACGGAGCACGTCGAAGACCTTGCCCAGGCCCTCTTCGCCGACCACCTCGCGCACACCCACGATCTCGGCGTTCTCGGCGGGCACCCGGACCGTCAGGTCACCCTGCGCGACCCTCAGGACGAGGTACTCCCTGGGCTCGCCCTTGATGACCCGAGTCTCGATTGCCTCGATGAGTGCGGCCCCGTGGTGGGGGTAAACAACGGTCTCGCCGACACTGAAAACCATAGGTTCGAAACCCCTTTCGCTGTGTCTAGGGTAACACGCTCAGGCACCGATGTCTCACCGCTGTCCTGATCGTTGGCGCAGCTCAGGGGCCCTGTGAGAGGTATTTCTTCGGCTTGACAGGAGGCCAAGACGATGGTTTAACCACGCTCCGTGACGAACAAATAACTACCCGGTACGGGTGATGGCCGGAGCGATCAGATCTAGGGCAATGCGCTCCTTCCATGGTAGCTCCGCAACTCCACCCGCGCCCAGGTGTGGCGGTACGGCCCCCGGTGCGGGACGCTGGTGGTGGACGTGACGTCCGCTCGCCGAGACGTTCCTGGGGGTCCGATGGGCGTGCCTGACGCTGACGGCCAGGGGCCGGCGGACGGACTGCCGGGCCTGCCACCGGAGTGGGGTCGCGTCGTCGTGCCCGACGACGCCTCGGCGCTCGCCGACGAGGCCCGGCAGATCCGCCGGGAGCTGCGCCGCGCCCCACGCCCCGCCGGGCGTCCGGCCCGGTTCACGCTTCCCCCGCTGGCGCTGCTGGCCTCGGTGCTGATCACGCTCGCCGGGCTGGCCGCCGTCACCTGGCCACGCCCCCACCGCTCCCCCGGCCCGCCGACCGTGCTGCCCCGGTCCACCCCCGCGGCGATCGGCCCGCTGCCCGCGCTCGACCTGGTCGGCGCCGACAACACGCCGGTGCCACTACGCAGCCTGCTCCCCGCCATGATCATCCTGGTCGACGCCTGCGCCTGCGCCGAGCAGGTCGGCACGGCGGCGGCCACCGCGCCCGCCGGAGTCACCGTGGTCACCGTGACCGAGGGCCGCAGCGCCGCGCCCGCCACCGCGACCGGCGTACGCCCGCTCGGCGACCCGGCCGGCGGCCTGCGCTCCTACCTGCATCTCTCGGCCCGGCCGGGCACCGCCGCCGCGCTGCTCGTGGACCGGCGGGGCACGCTGGTCCGGATGGTGCCGGAGCTGGGGCCGGCGGCGGACTACCAGGCCGACCTGGCCCGGTTGGCCGGCTGAACCCGGCTCAGCGGCTCAGTAGAGCGCCTCCAGCCGGGCGTTCAGCTCGACCTCGCCCCGCAGCGCGGCGAACCGCACGTACACCGGCGCGCCCGTGCCGTCCAGGAACACGACGGTCACCTGCCCGCCGCAGCTCAGCACCCGCTCGACGCCGTCGGCGCCGGCACCGACCACCCGCATCGACACGGCGCCGTCACCTTCGCAGCCCACCGACAGCCGGTACTCGTCACCCGGCGCCGGGTTCGCCTGCCGCACGACCGGCGGGCCACCCGGCATCAGCCGCGAGGTCTCCCGCCACACCACGTGCGACACGTTCCCCTGGCGCGTCCCGCCGTCGGGCTCCACGTCGACCACCACCGGCGAACGGACCTCACCGGTGCGGGGATCGACCTCGGCCACCATCCGGGAGCGGGGTGACGGCCGCTCGGGCGGGGTCGACCCGCCCCCCGCGCCGAGATCCACCCGGGACCGGGCGAGGTCGTCGGTGGAGGAGCCGACCGTCGTGCCCAACCACGGCGTCGCCGACCGCCACCACCACGCGCCGACCGCCAACGCCAACACGGTCAGGCCCACCAGCACTGCCCGCCGGATCCGCTCCTCCGAGGCCATGCCGGCAGCGTATCGACGCCACGGCGAACCGTCAGCCCGTGCGCTCCAGCAACGCCGCGTAGAGCGTCAGCCCCGGGCCGAACGCGAGCATCACCACCCGGCGCGGCGGCGACGGCGTACGGCTCAGCCGGTCCAGGATCAGCAGCACCGTCGGGGACGAACAGTTGCCGTGCTCGGCGAGCGTCTCCCGGGACGCCGCCAGCGCCGTCGGCGGCAGCTCCAGCTCACGCTCCACCACGTTGAGGATCCGGGGGCCGCCCGGGTGCACCGCCCAGCCGTCCACCTCGGACCGGTCGCACCCGTGCCGGGCCAACAGGTCGTCCACCAGGTCGCGGACGAACCGGGACAGCACCTTCGGCACCTTCGGCGACAGCCCCATCCGGAAGCCGGTGTCGGTGACGTCCCAGGTCATGTGGTCGGCGGTGGAGGTGTCGGTGACGGAGGTGACCTCGCGCAACGCGTACCCCGGGCCGCCCGGGACGACCACGGCGGCGACCGCGGCGTCCGAGAACAGCGCGTGCGAGACGATCTGCTGGGTGTCCACCCGGGCACCCGGCGGCTGGATGTGCAGGCTGGTCAGCTCCGCGCAGAGCAGCAGCGCCGGCCGCCCCCGGGCGGTGACGAAGTCGCTCGCCGCGCCGAGCCCGGGCAACGCCGCGTAACACCCCATGTGGCCGACGAACATGCGCTGGGTGTCCGGGGCCATGCCGAGGTCACGGGCCAGCAGGATGTCCAGGCCGGGCGTCGCGTAACCGGTGCAGGAGCAGACCACGAACAGCCCGACGTCGCCGGCGTCCAGGCCGGCGGCGGTGAGCGCGCGGCTGACCGCCTCCTTCCCGAGCGGCAACGCCTCGACCTGGTAACGGCGCATCCGACGCTCGGTCGGCCACTCCGAGACGTCTTCCAGCAGCGGATTCACCGCCGCCTGCCGCCGGGTCACCCCGGAGTTGGCGAAGATCTTCTCGGCCAGCACCCGCGTGGTGCCCGAGAAGTGCTTCTCGAAGAAACCCGTCCACAGCTCGTCCTGCGCGGCGCCCGGCGGCAGCGCCATGCCCAGACCCGCGATCACTGGTACGCCCACGTCCCCACCTCAGCTTCGCTCAGTCCTGCGGCCGTCGAACTCCGGCTTACCAACGAGGGACCGCGCTGTCCCGGTCCGGGTCGCCGCCGAGCGCGGCGATGCCGAGCCAGTCGGCGCACACGTCGGAGGTGGCCGGGTGCAGCGAGCCGCACCGGGCGTCCCGGTAGAGGCGCTCCAACGGATGACCACGGCGGGTCGCCGACGTGCCGGCCGCCTCCAGCATGGACGCCGCCACCTCCGCGGCGGTGGTGCCGGCCAGCAGCTTGGCCCGCCACACCCAGCGGTTCGTCTCGGCCGAGCCGGGTTCCTCGTCGACCCGGCGGGCCGCCTCGGCGACCACCAGCTCGGCGGCGGCGGTGGCCGCGTCCGCCCGGCCCAGCCGGGCCCGGACCGCCGGGAGCCCGGCCAGGCCGCGGGTGTTCAGGTGCTCGGCGGCGGCGTCGATCGCGGCCCGGGCCACCCCGACGTAGACGGCGGCGTAGCTGGCCACCAGCCAGTGCGGCATGAGCTGGGCCACCACCAGCGCCAACCCCTCCACGCCGCCGAGCAGCCGGTCGGCCGGGACGGTCACGTCCAGGTGCAGGTCGTGCGAGGAGGTGGCGCGCATGCCGAGCGAGTCCCAGCTCGGCTCGACCGTGATCCCCTCCCCGGCCGGCACCAGGAACTGGGAGACCACCGACTGGTCGGTGGCGCTGCGCGCGGCCACCAGGTAGCCGTCCGGGTGGCCGGCGCCGGAGCAGAACGTCTTGCTGCCCTTGACGTGCCAGCCACCGTCGACCGGTTCGTAGACGGTGCTGAGCTGGGACAACCGCGCGCCCGCGCCGCGCTCGCTCATCGCCACCGCGTACCACGCGCCGTCGGCCGCCGCGCGCAACAGCCGGTCGCGGGCGGCCAGCGCCTCCTCCGGTACGCCGAGCGCCTCGGCCAGTTCCTCGGTCACCGCGCCCAACGCCCCGGTGACCGAGGCGTGCATGTTGAACACCAGCGCGGTGGCGCCGTTGCCCCGGGCCAGCTCGGTGGCGACGGCGGCGTACTCGGCGAAGGTCGCGCCCTGCCCGCCCAGCTCACGCGGGACCATCAGGCCGAACAGGCCGGCCTGGCGAAGGTCGGCGAAGTCGTCCACCGGGAACGAGCCGTCCCGGTCGTGCCCGGCCGCCCGGGCGGCCAGTCGCGGTGCCAACCGGCGGGCCGCCTCCAGCGCGTACACGGTCATGTCGCCCCCTTCTCGGCGTCCCTTACCCCCGGTGACCTCCGCTATCCGCCCCGGCGCCCACTGCCCTGGTAGAGCACCGCCGTCGACCGCGTCGGCACGATGCGCGGCTCCGTCCGCAGCGGACGGTCACCGCCCCGCCACCGGCGCACCAACCAGGCCAGCGTGCCGCCCAGCTCCGGCCGGACCCCGCGCAGGCGCAACGACACGCCGTGCCGGGCACACTCGGCGACCAGCGCGCGGGCATCCACGAACAGCCGGTGGTCGTGGATGCCGCGCGGCACGGTGGGCAGCCGTTCACCCAGCTCCACCGCGACCAGCCGGGCCAGCAGCGTGTCGTTGAGCGTGTCCAGCACCAGCAGGCCGCCGGGCCGCAGCAACCGGCACGCCTCGGCCACCGCCCGCCGCCAGTCCGGCACGTGCTCCAGCAGCTCACCGGCGGAGACCACGGCGGCGCACCCGTCGGCCAGCGGCACGGCGGTGGCGTCGCCCTGGAGCACTGTCACGCCGTGCGTGGCGGCCTGGTCGAGCGCGGAGCGGGTCAGGTCCACCCCGACGTGCCGGTAGCCCTTGCCGGCCAGGTGCGGCGCCAGCAGCCCCGCCCCGCAGCCGAGGTCGACCAGCAGGTCGTCCCGGGTGGACGCCGGGGGCACCAGGGCGGCGCGGGCGCGGGCCAGCCAGTGCAGCATGGCGAAGGCGCCGTCGGGCCGCCACCACTCGCCGGCCAGGTCGTCGTACTGCCGGGGGTCGTTCCGGGACAGCGCCCGGTGCGGGCTGGACACCGGCGACGCGTCGGGCATGGACCGAGCGTGGCACGACTCCCCGGTAACGACCAGACTTCCCTTATGTCGACGCGGGTGTTAGGGCTGGTCAGAGCGAGCCATCCGGAGCCGGCCGCGGCGGTCGTCGTGGTCGCCGCGCTGCTCGCCGCCGGCGTCGGGCACTCCGCCGCCGGCGTGGCCACGGTGGCGCTGACGGTGCTGGCCAGCCAGCTCGCCGTCGGCTGGAGCAACGACCTGATCGACGCCGACCGGGACGCCGCGGTGGGGCGTACCGACAAGCCGGTGACCACCGGCGCGGTCGCCCGGCCGACGCTGGCCCGGGCCACCGCGGTGGCCGCCGTCGCCACCCCGCTGCTGGCGCTGACCGGCGGCCCGGCCGCCGCGGCCTGCGCCACGCTGGGGCTGGTCTCCGCGCTGCTCTACAACAAGCCGCTGAAGTCGACGGCGGTGTCGGTGCTGCCCTACGCGGTCTCGTTCGGCGCGCTGCCCGCGTTCGTGGTGCTGGCCCGGCCCGGCTCGCCCGCGCCGCCGGCCTGGCTGGTGGCCGCCGCCGCGCTGCTGGGCGCCGGGGCGCACTTCGCGAACGTGCTGCCCGACCTGGCCGACGACGCCCGCACCGGGGTGCGCGGGCTGCCCCACCGGCTGGGCCCCACGGGCAGCCGGCTGGCCGCCGCCGGGCTGCTCCTCGCCGCCACCGTCGCGCTGGTGTTCGGTCCGCCCGGACCGCCGTCGTGGACCGGCCTGTCGGCGGTGGCCGCCGCCGTCGCGGTGCCGGCCCTCGGTTGGTACGCCGGGCGCGCCGCGACCGCCACCGGTGGCCGGCCGGTGGCCGCCTTCCGGTCGGTGCTGGTGGTGGCGCTCATCGATGTGGTGCTGCTGGTGGCGAACGGCCGGGTGGTCTGAGCCGTCGCCACCGAGGATGGCATTGCCGGGTCCGCGTGCGGGCCTCGATCAGCTCCAACTACCCTGGAGCGCGGTCTGCGCGGGTATGGCCACCCCGTGTCCGGGGGTCGACCGGGCGGGGATCGTGACGAGGAGGACCGACGTGACGCGCTCGATCAGGGGTTCCCGGCGACCGGCCCTGCTGTTGGCCGGCTCGGCGGCGGCGGCGAGCCTGCTGCTGTCCGGGTGCGGCGCCGGTCAGATCGCCGAGACCGCCAACAAGATCCCGTCGGTGCAGGGCGTCAACGTCCAGACCTCCGACAACCTCTACAAGGTGCGCGGGCTCTACGTTCAGTTCCCCGGCCCGGAGGGCTACCAGGCCGGCGCGACCGCCCCGCTGAACGTCGTGATCTACAACGACAGCGAGTCCCCGGTGACGGTGACCGTCACCACCGACAGCGCCCGGGAGCTCCTGCTGACCGGCGCGGCCGGCTCCAGCGGCGCGGCCACCCCGACCGGCTCGCCGACCGAGCCGGCGTCGGCGTCGCCCACCGCCACCGACCCGAGCGCCTCCCCCAGTCAGTCGCTGGAGGCTCCCGCGTCGCCGTCCGCCTCGCCCAGCGGGTCGCCGTCGGAGAGCGCGTCGCCGTCGGAGAGCGCGTCGGCGCCCGCCGGCCAGCCGGCCCGGATCGAGATCCCGGCGCTCGGCTACGCGCAGCTCAACAGCGGCAACCCGCGGTTCCTCCAGCTCGTCGGCCTGAACCAGAAGCTCCTCGTCGGCCAGCAGGTCAACCTGACCTTCGACTTCGGCGGCGGCAAGGTGATCAAGACCCCGGCGCCGATCGGTGTCCCGCTGACCCCGCCGGCGCAGCCGTCCCAGATCGTCAACCCGCGCGAGCACTCCGCCGAAGAGGGTGGCACCGAGGGCGGCAGCCACGGCTGACGCCGTACCCCCGTTCCGTCCGACACCGCCGCGGTGGCCAGCGCCACGCGGCGGTGTCGTCGTCTCGGCGGTGGGCGTTCGTCGTACCGGCCGGATAGCGTCCGGTGGTGACCACGCCCCGATCGACCCCGTCCCGCGCCGGCGCCGGCCGCGGTCGCGCCGCCGCCCGCGAACCCCGCCCGGCCTACGAGTGCGACGCCTGCGGCCACCAGCCGCCCAAGTGGATGGGCCGGTGCCCCGAGTGCGGCGAGTGGGGCTCGGTGGTCGAGTCCACGGTCACCGGTCCGCTGGTCTCCGGCCGGGTGGTCAGCTCCCGGATGCCGGCCGAGCCGGCCCGGCCGATCGCCACCATCAGCGCCGCGCCGGCCCGGGCCCGGCCCACCGGCGTCAGCGAGCTCGACCGGGTGCTCGGCGGCGGGCTGGTGCCCGGCGCGGTGGTGCTGCTGGCCGGTGAGCCCGGCGTCGGCAAGTCGACGCTGCTGCTCGACGTGGCCCAGCAGTGGGCGGCCGGCGCGGGCAGCCCGTCGCTGGTGGTCAGCGGTGAGGAGTCGGTCAGCCAGGTGCGGTTGCGGGCCGAGCGGATGGGCACCCTGCACGACCAGCTCTACCTGGCCGCCGAGAGCGACCTGGCGGCGGTGCTCGGCCATCTCGACGCGGTCAAGCCGGGCCTGCTGGTGCTCGACTCGGTGCAGACCATCTCCACCACCGGCACCGAGGGCGTGCCCGGTGGCGTGACGCAGGTGCGCGCGGTCACCGCGGCGGTGGTCGCGGTGGCCAAGGAACGCGGCATCGCCACCGTCCTGGTCGGGCACGTCACCAAGGACGGCCAGGTGGCCGGCCCTCGGGTGCTGGAGCACCTGGTGGACGTGGTGCTCCACTTCGAGGGCGACAAGCACTCCTCGCTGCGCATGGTGCGCGGCGTGAAGAACCGGTTCGGGGCCGCCGACGAGGTGGGCTGCTTCGAGATGCACGAGGGCGGCATCAGCAGCCTGGCCGACCCGTCCGGCCTGTTCCTGACCCGCTATTCCGAGCCGGTGCCGGGCACCTGCGTCACGGTCGCCATGGAGGGCCGGCGGGCGCTGGTCACCGAGGTGCAGGCGCTGATCGGGGCCACGGTCGCCGGTTCGCCGCGACGCACCGTCTCCGGTCTCGACGGCGCCCGGCTGGCCATGGTCCTGGCGGTGCTCCAGCGGCGCACCGAGCGGTTGACGCTGCACGACCGCGAGGTCTTCGCCGCCACCGTCGGCGGCATCCGGGTGGTCGAGCCGGCCGCCGACCTGGCGGTGGCGCTCGCGGTGGCCTCCGGCGGGCTCAACCTCGCGCTCAACCCGCACCTGGTCGCCATCGGCGAGGTCGGGCTCACCGGTGAGGTGCGCCGGGTCGGCGCGGTGTCCCGGCGGCTGGCCGAGGCGGCCCGGCTCGGCTTCCGGCTGGCCCTGGTGCCGCCCGGCGCCGGCCCCGGCAGCGGCGGCGTCGCCCCCGAGCAGATGCGGGTGATCGAGGTCACGGACGTGCGCGCGGCGCTCCAGGCCGCCGCCCGAGCATCCGCGGAGTGACCGTGGGTAGTCACGTGCCGGGCGCGGGCGGACGATTCCGGACAGGTCGCGCCGCCCCGGGCCGGCCCGTCGCGCCCGACATCACGACACATCACAGTAACCACGAGAGCACCCACCGCACCGCAGTCCGTAGACTGTGCCCGTGCCGATCGACCGCGATGCCACCAAGCCCGCAACGGCGACGCCGCAGGCCCGCACCGGCGCCGTGAGCGGCAACCCCACCCGCGCCATCAGCGTGAGCGTCGCCGGCAGCGTCGGCGGGGCCGGCGCCGACCCGCTGCGGGCCAATCTCGCCCTGATGGCTCCGGGCACCGCGCTCCGCGACGGCCTGGAGCGGATCCTGCGCGGTCGCACCGGCGCGCTGATCGTCCTCGGCTACGACAAGGTGGTCGAGCAGATCTGCACCGGTGGCTTCCCGATGGACGTCGAGTTCTCCGCCACCCGGGTCCGCGAGCTGTGCAAGATGGACGGCGCCGTGGTGCTCTCCAGCGACGGCACCCGCATCGTCCAGGCCGGCGCGCACCTGATGCCCGACCCGTCCATCCCCACCGAGGAGTCCGGCACCCGGCACCGCACCGCCGAGCGGGTGGCCCGGCAGACCGGCTACCCGGTCATCTCGGTCAGCCAGTCGATGCGGATCATCAGCCTCTACGTCAACGGCCAGCGGCACGTGCTCGACGACTCCGCGGCGATCCTGTCCCGGGCCAACCAGGCCCTGGCGACGCTGGAGCGCTACAAGCTCCGGCTGGACGAGGTCTCCGGCACGCTCTCCGCGCTGGAGATCGAGGACCTGGTCACCGTCCGCGACGCGGTCGCCGTGGTGCAGCGGCTGGAGATGGTCCGGCGGATCGCCGACGAGATCGCCGGCTACGTGGTGGAGCTGGGCACCGACGGCCGACTGCTGGCGCTCCAGCTCGACGAGCTGATGGCCGGCGTGGACGCCGACCGCACCCTGGTCATCCGCGACTACCTGCCGGTCGGCCGCAAGTCGCGCACGCTCGACGAGGCGCTCGTCGAGCTGGACCTGCTCAGCGCCACCGAGCTGATCGACCTGGTGGCGGTGGCCAAGGCGATCGGCTACCCGTCCGCCTCGGACGCGCTCGACGCGGCGGTCAGCCCGCGCGGGTTCCGCCTGCTGGCCAAGGTGCCCCGGCTGCCCGTGGCCGTGGTCGACCGGCTGGTGGTGCACTTCGGCAGCCTCCAGCGGCTGCTCGGTGCGACAGTGGAGGATCTTCAGGCGGTCGACGGGGTGGGCGACGCCCGCGCCCGGGGCGTCCGCGAGGGCCTGTCCCGGCTCGCCGAGGCGTCCATCCTGGAGCGGTACGTCTGACCCGGCTCAGCCGGTGACGGTCAGCTTCACCGGCTCGCTGATCTTGGTGCCGACCCGGGCGAAGACCTGGTACGTGCCGATCGGGGCGTACGGGCCGGCGGCCAGCCCGTCGGCGCAGCGGGTGGTGTCCCGTCCGTTCCAGCCCAACTCGTAGGCGCGCTCGAAGTTCGGCGTGAACGACTGCACGTCCGAGCCCTTGCCGGTGCCGCAGGTGTCCGACGACCAGATCTTCTCCGCGCCCGCCTTGACGTAGAGCTCCTGGAGATCGGCGCCGACGTCCCGGCTGCACGTACGGTTCGAGACGTTCTTGACCTTGAGGCGCAGCGTGACCACCGTGCCCCGCTGGGCGGTGGCCGGCACCGCGACCGGCGTCACCTGAAGCTCGGCGTCGGTGCAGGCGCCGTCGCCGGAGACCGGCTCGCCGGACGCGCCGCCGTCGCCCGGGCCCGAGCCGCCGCCGGTGTTCGTACCGCCCCCGGTGTTCGTGCCCCCGCCGCTGCTCGTGTCGCCACCGTCGGCGCCGGCGTCACCACCGGAGACGTCGGGCGCCGGCGACGGACTGGCCGTCTGCGGGGTCAGCACCGAGCCGGACGGGCCCGGGGCCGCTCCGGCGGAGCCGCCCGGCGACGGGTCACCCCCGCCCGGCCCGCCGGCGTTACGGTCCGAGCCGGTGCAGGAGTAGAGCAGGACAATCAGGAAGAGCAGGCCCGCGCCGAGCACGACGGCACGACGCCGCCAATACACGGTGGGGGGCAGGGGGCCGACCGTCAGACGCATGATGCGCCTACCGTAGCCGCGCGACGCTCGGTGTGCCGGTCCGACGCGCCGGTGACCGCGCGTCACCCCGATCCGGACGTCCACTGTGGCATCCCACGGGGTCGGTCAGAGATAGACCTGCCGCTGGTAGACGGCGTGCGCCCCGGCCACCCGGTCGAGGAAGAGTAACCCGGCGCAGTGGTCGATCTCGTGCTGGAGCGCACGCGCCTCGAAACCGTCGGTCACCAGCCGTACCGGCTCGCCGCTGCCCGGCAGCGACCCCTCCACCACCAGACGACTGGCCCGCTTCACGTCGCCGGTCAGGTCGGGCACCGACATGCAGCCCTCGCGGCCGGCCTTCCACCGGCTCGCCTCCACCACCCGGGCGTTGCACAGCACGAACGTGCCGTGCACGGTGACCGCCTTCGGATGCCCCGTCACGTCCACCGCGAACACCTGGGCGTTCACCCCGATCTGCGGTGCCGCCAGGCCCACACAGCCCGGCGAGACGCGCATGGTGGCCACCAGGTCGGCGGCCAGTCGCACCACCTCGTCCGAGGTGGGGTCGACCTCCGGACCGGGCCGGCTCAGCACCGGCTCCGGGGCGGCGACCACCGGACGGACCTCGCCCGGGACACCCAGCTTCTCCGGTGTCCAGCCACCCAGGCCGGCGTACCCCTCGCCGGTCACAGCAGGTCCGAGTCCGCCGGGCGGAGGCTGACGCCGACACCCAGCTCGGCCGCCGCCCGGGTGAGCCGGCCGGCCACCTCGTCCGAGCTGCCCGGCGGCAACTCCACCTCGGCGACCACCACGTAGAGCGAGCCGGTCAGCCGGGTGCTCAGGTCGGTCACGTTGCCGCCGGCGTCGGCCAGCACCCGGGTCATCGCCGCGACGATGCCCATCCGGTCCGCGCCGTGCACCGCCAGCACGTACGGCTCGCCGACCGGCACGCTGGCGCTGTCCGGGGCGACCGCGCGTACGGTGGCCAGCAGGTACCCGTCGGCGGCGAGCGGGGCCAGCGCGGCCTCGACGTCGGCGGCGGCCGGGCCCACGCAGATCAGCGTCATCGCGAAGTGGCCGCGCAACCGGGTCATCGTCGAGTCGGTGAGGTTCGCGCCGAGCCGGGCGAGGGCCTCCGCGACGTCGGCGACGATGCCCGGCCGGTCCCGGCCGATGACGGTGATCGCGAGCTCGTTCATTCGGACATTCTGCCGCGCCACCGAAGTGCCCCCCGCGTCGGCCCACCCGGCCCGCCCAATCAGCGGGATCCCCGCCCGTGGCATCATCGGCACCGCCATGACTGAGCCCACCTTCGCCACCCAGGTCAGCCGGTGGTACGAGCGCAACGCCCGCGACCTGCCCTGGCGCAAGCCCGGCATCGGCGCCTGGGCGATCCTGGTCAGCGAGGTCATGCTCCAGCAGACGCCGGTGGTCCGCGTGGTGCCCGCGTGGGAGGCGTGGCTGGCCCGCTGGCCGGAACCGCGCGCGCTGGCCGAGGACACCCCGGCCGAGGCGATCCGGATGTGGGGCCGGCTCGGCTACCCCCGCCGGGCGGTACGCCTGCGCGAGTGCGCGGTGGCCGTCGTGGAGCGGCACGGCGGCGTGGTGCCCGACCGGCTGGAGCAGTTGCTGGCGCTGCCCGGCGTCGGCACGTACACGGCCCGGGCGGTGGCCGCGTTCGCGTACGGGCAGCGGCACCCGGTGGTCGACACCAACGTCCGGCGGGTGGTGTGCCGGGCGGTCGCCGGTGAGCCGGACGCCGGCCCGACCACCCGACCCGCCGACCTGGTCGCCACCGAGGAACTGCTGCCGATCGAGCCGGCCGCGGCGGCCCTGGCCAGCGCCGCCTTCATGGAACTCGGGGCGGTCGTCTGCACCGCCCGGTCGCCCCGTTGCGCGGTGTGTCCGGTCGAGTCAAGCTGCGCCTGGCGGGCCTCCGGGCAGGCCGCCCCGGACGGGCCGACCCGCCGCCCGCAGCGCTACGCCGGCACCGACCGGCAGGTACGCGGCCTGCTCCTGGCAGTGCTCCGGGAGACCACCGGGCCGGTGCCGCACCAGCGGCTGGACCAGGTCTGGCACGACGACGTGCAGCGGGCCCGGGCGCTGGCCGGGCTGGTCACCGACGGACTGGTGGAGCCGGTGGGCCCGGAGTCCTTCCGACTGGCCGGCGACGGCCCCCCGATCCCGCTGCCCTGACGCACCGCGCCCCACCCGTCCGGGGCGGAGAAAGGCGACGGCCCCGGTGGCTCTCGCCGACCGGGGCCGTCGCCCTGGAACAGTTGCCCGCCTTACGCGGCGGCGTCGTCCGCGCCGGTGGCGGCGGCGCCGAGATCCGCCGGGACCGCGTCCGGCACGGCGTCCGGCCGGTCCGCGCCCCGGAAGACGAGCTTGGACTTGTCGATGTTCTCCGGGTCGCCCTCGCAGTCCACCACCACGATCTGACCCGGGGTCAGCTCGTTGAAGAGGATCCGCTCGGACAGGTTGTCCTCGATGTCGCGCTGGATCGTGCGACGCAGCGGCCGTGCGCCCAGCACCGGGTCGAAGCCCTTCTTCGCCAGGTACTTCTTGGCGTTGTCGGTCAGCTCCAGACCCATGTCCTTGTTGCGCAGCTGGCCCTCGATCCGCTGGATCATGATGTCCACGATCGAGAGGATCTCGGTCTCGCGCAGCTGGTGGAAGACGATGGTGTCGTCGATCCGGTTCAGGAACTCGGGCCGGAAGTGCTGCTTGAGCTCGTCGTTGACCTTCTGCTTCATCCGGTCGTAGTTCGACTCGGAGTCCTCCGAGGCCTGGAAGCCCAGGGAGACCGCCTTGGCGACGTCCCGCGTGCCGAGGTTGGTGGTCAGGATGATGACCGTGTTCTTGAAGTCCACGATCCGGCCCTGGCCGTCGGTGAGACGCCCGTCCTCCAGGATCTGGAGGAGCGTGTTGAACACATCCGGGTGGGCCTTCTCGATCTCGTCGAAGAGAACCACCGAGAACGGCCGGCGGCGCACCTTCTCGGTGAGCTGGCCGCCCTCGTCGTAGCCGACGTAGCCGGGAGGGGCACCCACCAGCCGGGAGACCGTGTAGCGGTCGTGGAACTCGGACATGTCCAGCTGGATGAGGGCGTCCTCGCTGCCGAAGAGGAACTCGGCGAGCGCCTTGGACAGCTCGGTCTTACCGACACCGGACGGGCCGGCGAAGATGAACGAGCCGGACGGGCGCTTCGGGTCCTTCAGGCCGGCCCGGGTCCGCCGGATCGCCTTCGAGACCGCCTTGACCGCGTCCTCCTGGCCGATGACGCGCTTGTGCAGCTCGTCCTCCATGCGCAGCAGGCGCGAGGTCTCCTCCTCGGTCAGCTTGTAGACCGGGATGCCGGTCCAGTTGCCGAGCACCTCGGCGATCTGCTCGTCGTCGACCTCGCTGACGACGTCCAGGTCACCGGCCTTCCACTCCTTCTCCCGCTGGGCCTTCTGGCCGAGGAGCTGCTTCTCCTTGTCGCGGAGCTGAGCGGCCCGCTCGAAGTCCTGCGCGTCGATCGCGGACTCCTTGTCGCGGCGCACCTGGGCGATGCGCTCGTCGAAGTCACGCAGGTCCGGCGGCGCGGTCATCCGGCGGATGCGCATCCGGGCACCGGCCTCGTCGATCAGGTCGATCGCCTTGTCCGGCAGGAAGCGGTCGGAGATGTACCTGTCGGCCAGCGTCGCGGCGGCCACGAGCGCGGCGTCGGTGATGCTCACCCGGTGGTGCGCCTCGTAGCGGTCCCGCAGGCCCTTGAGGATCTCGATGGTGTGGGCCAGCGACGGCTCACCCACCTGGATCGGCTGGAAGCGGCGCTCGAGCGCGGCGTCCTTCTCCAGGTGCTTGCGGTACTCGTCGAGCGTGGTGGCGCCGATGGTCTGCAGCTCGCCACGGGCCAGCATCGGCTTGAGGATGCTGGCGGCGTCGATCGCGCCCTCGGCGGCGCCGGCGCCGACCAGGGTGTGGATCTCGTCGATGAACAGGATGATGTCGCCGCGGGTGCGGATCTCCTTGAGCACCTTCTTGAGGCGCTCCTCGAAGTCACCGCGGTAACGCGAACCGGCCACCAGGGCACCGAGGTCGAGCGTGTAGAGCTGCTTGTCCTTGAGCGTCTCGGGCACCTCGCCCTTGATGATCTTCTGGGACAGGCCCTCCACCACGGCGGTCTTGCCGACGCCGGGCTCGCCGATCAGCACCGGGTTGTTCTTGGTGCGGCGGGACAGCACCTGCATGACCCGCTCGATCTCCTTCTCGCGCCCGATGACCGGGTCGAGCTTGCCCTCGCGGGCGGCCTGGGTCAGGTTGCGGCCGAACTGGTCCAGCACGAGGCTGGTCGACGGCGCGGCCTCGCCCGGCGCGGCGCCCGCCGCGGCCGGCTCCTTGCCCTGGTAGCCGGAGAGCAGCTGGATCACCTGCTGGCGGACCCGGTTGAGGTCGGCGCCGAGCTTGACCAGCACCTGGGCGGCCACGCCCTCGCCCTCGCGGATCAGGCCGAGCAGGATGTGCTCGGTGCCGATGTAGTTGTGGCCGAGCTGCAGCGCCTCGCGCAGCGACAGCTCCAGCACCTTCTTGGCCCGCGGCGTGAACGGGATGTGCCCGCTCGGCGCCTGCTGGCCCTGGCCGATGATCTCCTCGACCTGCTGGCGGACGCCCTCCAGGGAGATGCCGAGGCTCTCCAGGGCCTTTGCCGCGACACCCTCACCCTCGTGGATCAGGCCCAGCAGGATGTGCTCCGTACCGATGTAGTTGTGGTTGAGCATCCGGGCCTCTTCTTGGGCCAGGACGACAACCCGTCGCGCTCGGTCGGTGAACCGCTCGAACATGCCCTCGTGCTCCTCACATGCCGTGCGCCTTGATGGTCAGATCTCGGCGGGGCCGGTGCGCGGACGTCCGGGACGGGCGTCCGTGCCTCCTTACTCTATCGCCGCGGACCGTCTCCGCTGAGGTCGTGTGACCCCGCCGATGACCGTTCCGACGTCGTTTCTGCCAACCGTCCACGCTCAGGAGGTGTTCCGGGACCCCTGCCTGTACGCGCAGAGCGAAATTCGACCGTCGGCGGAAGGCCCGGTCGAGAGGGCTCGGGCGGCGTCGAGGCGCCCACCACGGTCGTCCACAGCCTGTGGACGGAATCTCCACCGCCTGTGGACAACTCTCCCGGACGCCGAATTCTTCCCGCGCCGGCGGCCGGTCCCGACCCACCCGCCGACCTCTGGCCGGGAAAGAGACATCGGCGACGAAGAGGACGAAACGCCGACGCCGGCCCGGAGTCGTCCTCCCGGCCGGCGTCGGTCGCCGTCGCGTGCGGTCGGCGTCAGCGCCCCGCCTTGGCGTGGAACTCGTCCACGATCTCCTGCGGGATCCGGCCCCGGTCGGAGATGTCCTTGCCGTTGCTCTTGGCCCACTCCCGGATTGCCTTGTTCTGCTCGCGGTCCGCGGTCGCGCCGCCCCGGCCACGTGCGGCCCGGCCACCCACGACCACTCCCCCGCGGCCGACCTTCGTTCCGTGCGCGATGTACTGCGCGAATGCATCGCGCAATTTTTCAGCGTTGGAAGCCGAGAGGTCGATCTCGTACTGCACGCCGTCCAGCGCGAACTTGACAGTCTCGTCAGCGTCCCCGCCGTCCAGGTCATCGACCAGCTTGTGAATGATCTGCTTGGCCACGTCCCACATTCCTTTCGAGCAGGGTTGCGCTCCTGCATTACCCAGAGCACGATAACCTGCCCGATGCTTGCTCCGTCAATAGGATGGCGTAACAAGCCGGAGAAGCTTTGCGGCCCTACTCGGGCCGGACCAAGGGGAACAGGATGGTTTCCCGAATTCCCAGGCCGGTCAGCGCCATCAGGAGCCGGTCGATTCCCATTCCCATACCGCCGGCCGGCGGCATTCCGTACTCCATCGCCCGGAGAAAGTCCTCGTCGAGTCGCATGGCCTCGTCGTCGCCACGCGCCGCGAGCTGCGCCTGGGCCACCAGCCGCTCCCGCTGCACGACCGGGTCCACCAGCTCGGAGTACGCGGTGCCCAGCTCGAAGCCGAGCACGTAGAGGTCCCACTTCTCGGCCAGGCCGGGCTCGCTCCGGTGCGCCCGGGTCAGCGGGCTGGTCTCCTCCGGGTAGTCGCGGACGAACGTCGGCGCCTGCAGGGAGGGCACCACCAGTTCCTCGAACAACTCCTCGGCCAGCTTGCCGGGACCCCACTTCGGGTCGACCGAGAGGCCGATCTTGTCCGCGTACTCGACCAGGCGTGACCTTTCGGTGCGGACGGTGACTTCCTCACCGAGCGCTTCCGAAAGAACACCGAACAGCGTCACCGACCGCCACTCGCCGCCCAGGTCGAACTCGCTGCCGTCGGCGTGGGTCACCACGGTCGAGCCGGCGACCGCGACGGCGGCCTGCTGCACCAGATTCCGGGTCAGCGCGGCCATGGTGTCGTAGTCGCCGTAGGCCTGGTACGCCTCCAGCATCGCGAACTCGGGCGAGTGCGAGGAGTCGATGCCCTCATTACGGAAGTTGCGGTTGATCTCGAAGACGCGGTCGACGCCACCCACGACCGCCCGCTTGAGAAACAGTTCCGGTGCGATTCGCAGATACAGATCGGTGTCGAGCGCATTGCTGTGGGTCACGAATGGCCGGGCGGTCGCGCCACCGTGCAGCAGTTGCAGCATCGGCGTCTCGACCTCGATGAAGTCCTGCCCGTGCAGGGTGTCCCGCAGGCTGCGGACCGCGGCGGCCCGGGTCCGCACCATCTGCCGGGCCTGCGGACGGACCACCAGGTCGACGTAGCGCTGACGGACCCGGGACTCCTCACTCAGCGGCTTGTGCGCCACCGGCAGCGGGCGCAGCGCCTTGGCGGTGACCACCCACTCGTCGGCCAGCACCGACAGCTCGCCGCGCCGGCTGGTGATCACCTCGCCGGTCACGCCGACGTGGTCACCGAGGTCCACCAGGCGCTTCCAGTCCGCCAGCCGCTCCGGGCCGACCCGGTCCAGCGAGAGCATCGCCTGGAGCTCCGTGCCGTCGCCGTCACGTAGCGTGGCGAAGCAGAGCTTGCCGGTGTTCCGAATGAAGATCACCCGGCCGGTGACCGACGCCCGGTCCCCGGTGGCGGTGTCGGTGGGCAGGTCGGCGTAGCGCTCCCGGAGCAGCGCCAGCGTGGTGGTCCGGGGGAAGCCGACCGGGTACGGCTCGACGCCCTCGGCGAGCATCCGGTCCCGCTTCTCCCGGCGGACCTTCATCTGCTCGGGAAGGTCGTCGGCGGGATCTGTTGGCAGGGCGTTCTGCTCGGTCACGGCACGCTTCCTCAGGCCTTGGGGAACATCGGCGGGGTCAGCCCATGAGCGTACTCAAGCGTCGTGCCGGCCGTTACGGGATAACCTGCCGGCCATGACCGACCCCACTGCGGCGCTCTCGTTCGGCGCCGCCGCCGCCGCGTACGACCGGTTCCGGCCCCGCTATCCCGAGGCGGCGCTGCGCTGGGCGTTGGACGGGTCGCCGGCCCCGGCCCGGGTGGTCGACCTCGGTGCCGGCACCGGCATCCTCACCCGTGGCGTGACCGCGCTCGGGCATCACGTCGTACCCGTGGAACCCGATCCGGGGATGCGGGCGCAACTGGCCGCCGCCACGCCGGGCACGACGGCGCTCGCCGGCAGCGCGGAGTCGGTGCCGCTGCCGGACGGCGACGCGGACGCCGTGCTGGCCGGGCAGGCCTACCACTGGTTCGACCGGGACCGCGCGCACACCGAGGTGGCCCGGGTGCTGCGCCCCGGCGGCACGTTCGCGCCGGTGTGGAACGTGCGTGACGAACGGGTCGGCTGGGTGGCCGAGCTGACCCGGATCGCCCATCTCGACCACAACGCCGGCGACGTGACCGGCCGGTACGCCGACTTCGGCCCCGCCTTCACCCCGGTCGAGGTGGGCGAGTTCGACCACGCCACCACGCTCACGCCGGACGACCTGGTGGCGATGCTGCACACCCGCTCCTACTGGCTGACCGCCACCCCGGCCGAACGGGCCCGGGTCGACGGCGGGCTGGCCGAGCTGTTCGCCACCCACCCCGAGCTGGCCGGCCGGGCCACCGTGGAGCTGCCCTACCGCACGATGGTGCTCCGGGCACACCGGCGTTAGGAGGGGGCCCCTCCTCTACCGGAGGCGTTAAGAAGGGGCCCTTCCTTTCAGAGGTTGCGGTCGTAGACCATTCGCAAGCCAATCAGCGTGATCATCGGCTCGTGGTGGGTGATGGTGCGGCACTCGCCCACCACCAACGAGGCCAGGCCGCCGGTGGCGATCACCGCCCGCACCTCGCCCAGCTCCTCGGACATCCGCTCGACGATCCGGTCCACCTGGCCGGCGAAGCCGAAGTAGAGCCCGGACTGGAGGCACTCGACCGTGTTCTTGCCGATCACCGAGCGCGGCCGGGTGGCCTCCACCTTGCGTAGCTGCGCGGCGCGGGCGGCCAGCGCGTCGAAGGAGATCTCGATGCCGGGCGCGAACGCCCCGCCGAGGAACTCGCCCCGATCGCTGATCACGTCGAAGTTGGTGGTGGTGCCGAAGTCGACCACGATCGACGGCCCGCCGTAGAGCGTGTACGCGGCAAGCGTGTTGACCACCCGGTCCGCGCCCACCTCCTTCGGGTTGTCGATGGCGAGCTGCACGCCGGTGCGGACCCCGGGCTCGACGATCACGCTGGGCAGGTCGGCGTAGTAGCGGCCCAGCATGGTGCGCAGCGATCGCAACGCGGCCGGCACGGTCGAGCAGGCGGCCACTCCGGTGATCTCCACGGCGTCACCGGCCAGCAGCCCGCGGAACATCAGACCCAGCTCGTCCGCGGTGGAACGGGCGTCGGTCTTGATCCGCCACGAGTGCACCAGCTTGTCGCCCTCGAAGGTCGCCAGCACGGTGTTGGTGTTTCCGATGTCGATGCAGAGCAGCACAGCGGCAGCCTAGACGGTCACCTGGCGTGCAGGTCGAGGGCGATGTCGAGGATCGGTGACGAGTGGGTCAACGCGCCGACGGACAGGAAGTCCACGCCGGTCGCCCCGTACTCGGCCGCCACCGGCAGGGTCAGTCCGCCGGTCGCCTCCAGCTCCGCCCGGTCGCCCACCGTGGCCACCACCTCGCGCAACTGCGCCGGGGTCATGTTGTCCAGCAGCAGGAACCCGGCACCGGCCTCGACCGCCTCCACCGCCTCGGCCGGCGTGTCCACCTCGACCTGCACCGGAACGTCGGGGAACGCCTCCCGCACCCGGCGGAACGCCGCCGCGATCCCGCCGGCCGCCACCTTGTGGTTGTCCTTGATCATGGCGACGTCGTGCAGGCCCATCCGCTTGTTGGTGCCACCGCCGGCCCGGACCGCGTACTTCTCCAGCGCCCGCAGCCCCGGCGTGGTCTTGCGGGTGTCCAGCACCATGGCCTTCGTGCCGGCCAGCGCGTCCGCCCAGGCCCGGGTGTGGGTCGCCACCCCGGACATCCGGGAGAGCAGGTTGAGCGCCGTCCGCTCGGCGGTCAGCAGCAGCCGGGTCGGCCCGGTCACGGTCGCCAGCACGTCGCCGCGCGCCACCCGCTGCCCGTCGTGGGCCACCAGCGACACCTCGACCGTACGCCCGGCGCCGGTCACGTCGCCGACCAGTTCGAACACGGCGGCGGCCACCGGCAGCCCGGCCACCACGCCGTCCGCGCGCGCCACCAGGTCGGCGGTGTCCCGCTGCTCGGCCGGGACGGTGGCGACGCTCGTCACGTCGAGGAAGTCCGGGCCCAGGTCCTCGGCCAGCGCGTCGACCACGACCCGTCGGACCCGCTCCGGATCCAGGCCACCCTCGCGCAGCGCCCGCACCGTCGACTCGATCATGATTTCTTCTCCTCGTTCACCATGTTCGCGACTGTGGGGCTCACCGAACCGGATCCTCCCAACGCTCGGCGAGCAGCCCGTCCGGGCCCACCTCGGCCACCAGGTGCCCCAGCCACCGGTCGTCGGCCACCGGGAAGTCCTCCCGCCAGTGGCAGCCCCGCGTCTCCTGCCGGGCGTACCCGGCGGCGACGAGCGTCGACGCCACCGTGAGCAGGTTCGTCGCCTCCCAGTCGGCGGTACGCGGCACGCCCGCCCCCTCGCCCAGCGCGCGCAGCGTGGCGGCGGTGGCGGCCAGCGTCTCCGCCGAGCGGAGCACACCCGCGCCCCGGGTCATCGCCCGTTGCAGCTCCGGCGTGCCCGCCGCCGGCACCAGCCGGCCCGGCCCGCCCACCCACGCGCCGGTCTCCGCCGGGCGGGCCTGCTCGGGCAGCCCGGCGGCGATGTCCTCGGCGATCCGGCGGGAGAAGACCAGCCCCTCCAGCAGCGAGTTGCTGGCCAGCCGGTTGGCGCCGTGCACACCGGTGCAGGCCACCTCGCCGCACGCGTACAGGCCGGGGATCGAGGTACGGCCGTGCAGGTCGGTCCGGACGCCGCCGGAGGCGTAGTGGGCGGCCGGCGCGACCGGGATCAGGTCGGTCGCCGGGTCCACGCCGATGGCCAGGCAGGACGCCACGATGGTGGGGAACCGCCGGGCCAGGAAGTCACCGCCCAGGTGCCGCGCGTCCAGGAACACGTGGTCAGCCCCGCTGGCGAGCAGCACCCGGTGGATGCCCTTGGCCACCACGTCACGGGGGGCCAGCTCGGCCAACTCGTGCTGACCGACCATGAACCGCTTGCCGTCGTCGTCGACCAGGTGGGCGCCCTCGCCGCGCAGCGCCTCGGAGACCAGCGGCTGCTGTGCGAGACCGGCGCCCGGTCCGCCCGCCGGCACGATCAGCGCGGTCGGGTGGAACTGGACGAACTCCAGGTCGGTGACGACCGCGCCGGCGCGCAACGCCAGCGCCACCCCGTCGCCGGTGGAGACCGCCGGGTTGGTGGTCGCGGCGAAGATCTGCCCCATCCCGCCGGTGGCCAGCACCACCGCGCGGCCGAGGATCGCGCCGACGCCGTCCTCGCTGCCCTCGCCGAGCACGTGCAGCGTGACGCCGCAGGCCGGCCCGAGCCCGCCGGGGCCGTCGCCCGGCGCGCGCAGCAGGTCCAGTACCAGGGCGTGCTCGACCAGCCGGATCCACGGGTCGCGGCGCACCGCGGCGTGCAGCGCCCGCTGCACCTCCGCGCCGGTGGCGTCGCCGCCGGCGTGCACGATCCGGTCGGCCCGGTGACCGCCCTCCCGGGTGAGCATCAGTGAGCCGTCCGGGTTGCGGTCGAACTCCGCCCCGATCCGCATCAGTTCGCGCAGCCGGGTCGGGCCCTCCTCCACCAGGGCCCGTACCGACGCCGGGTCGCAGAGGCCGACGCCGGCCACCTCGGTGTCGTGGGCGTGCGCGGCCGGGCTGTCCGCCGGGTCGAGCACCGCGGCGATGCCGCCCTGCGCCCAGCGGGTGGAGCCCTCGTCGATGTCGACCTTGGTGACGACCGTGACGTGCAGGCCGGCCTCACGCAGGTGCAGCGCGGCGGTCAGCCCGGCGACCCCGGAGCCGACCACGATCACGTCGGTGGTCTCCACCCAACCGGGCGCGGGCGCGGCGAGCAGCCGGGGCAGTGCCGGCAGGTCGACCGTGGGAAGGTCCATGAGCACAGTCAACCCGAAGCATCCTCGTCCCGGGCGGCGGGGGCGGGACGAGTGGTTCCGGCTACCTCGTCCGGACCGGCATCCCGGCCGGGCCGGCGCCCTTCAACGAGACGCTCACCTTGCGGTGGCTGAGCCACAGGTAGCAGCGGACCCCACGGTCGCCGACCGCCCAGCGGCCCGGGCCGGGCGGCCGGACCACCACGTCGCTGCGGTACCGCAACACCGGGTCGCCGGGCACGCCGGTCCAGCGCGCGATGGCGGCGTAGCAGCCGGCGTAGAGCGGGGCCCAGTCCGCCGGCTTCTTCGGGTACGGCCGGTCCGGCGCCGCCCACACGCCGACGAACTCGGCGTCGTGCGTGGTCGTGCAGTCGACCGCGGTGAGCGTCTGCACCCGCCGCCGGTCCTGGCCGGTGCGCTGGCAGCCGAGGCGTAGCCGGGAGGGCTGCTTGAGCGCGTCGCGCAGGCTGCCCGTCCGGGTCACCACGGTGGCCGCCGCCTCGGTCGTGTTCAGCTCGGTCAGGTCGCACCGGAACCAGCGGGAACCGGCCGTCCACCCGGTGCCGGTGGGCGTCGCCACGGCCAGCCGGAGCCGACCGGCACGCCAGTCGTCGCCGACGTAGCCCCGGGCGCGGGTGTCGCACTCGGCGAACGCGGTACGCAGTTCCGGTGAGGTGAGCGCCGGCGGAGCGGCCCGGTCGACGGTGAACGCGCCGACGTGCACCGTCTCCACCCGGTGCGGCACCTCGCAGCCGACCGGCGCGTACCCGGCCAGGCCCACGGTCGGGGTGAAGTCGGCGACCTGGCAGACGCCGGCCACCGGCGTGAACGGCCCGGCGGGGCCCAGCGCCGGCCAGTCGTCGGCGAGGTCCCCGTCCACCCCGCCCGACGAGGCACACCCGGTCAGCACCACGCCCGCGACCACCGCGGCGACGAGGCTGCGCATCGCACGGCCCATCGCGCCTCCCCCAGCCCGACGACCGTCGATTCCGACGGCCCGCCCAGGGTAGCCGAAAATGACCTTCCGGTAACAGCCCGCGCTGACCCACCCCCACCCCGCTCACCCACCCCGCTCACCCACCCCGCTCACCCACCCCGCTCGCCGATCTTGCGATTGCCGCCCCGACAAATGAGGCAAAGAGGGCAGGTGCGGGGCACCAACTGCAAGATCGCAGAGAGGAGCGGGGACGGGGGGCCGGGTCGGGTCGGGTCGGGTCGGTCAGGTCAGGGCGGCGGCGAGGGGGTTGGGGATGGGGGTGCCGGCGGTGCCGGGGGCGGCGGTGGTGGGGTCGGCGGTCAGGTCGACGATGCGGTTGTCGGCGTCGACGTGCACCACCCGGGGCTGCCAGGTGCGGGCCTCGGCGTCGTCCATCTGCCCGTACGAGATGAGGATGACCAGGTCACCGGGGTGCACCAGGTGCGCGGCGGCGCCGTTGATGCCGATCACGCCGCTGCCCCGGCGACCCGGGATCACGTATGTCTCCAGCCGCGCCCCGTTGGTGATGTCGACGATCGCGACCTGCTCGCCGGGGAGCAGGTCCGCGGCGTCCAGCAGATCCTCGTCCACCGTCACCGAGCCGACGTAGTGCAGGTCGGCCTGGGTCACCGTGGCCCGGTGGATCTTCGACTTGAGCATGGTCCGGAGCATCGGGTTGCCTTTCCGCAGTTCGTGGAGGGTCAGGGACGCGGCGCGAGGTGGATCGCCGTGTTGTCGATCAGGCGGGTGGCGCCCACCCAGGCGGCGATCAGCAGCCGGGCCGCGCCGGAGACCGGGCCGGGCTCCAGGTCGGTGTCGGTGAGCACCAGGTAGTCGAGGCGGGCCTCCGGCACGTCGAACGCCCGGTGGGCGGCGGCCAGCACCGCGCCCGCGTCGTCACCCCGCTCCGCCGCCGCCGCACCGGCGCGCAACGCGGCGGAGAGGCTCAGCGCGGCCCGCCGCTCCGACGCGGAGAGGTAACGGTTGCGGCTGGACAGCGCCAGGCCGTCCGGCTCGCGTACGGTCGGCACGCCGACGATCTCGGTCGGTACGTCGAGGTCGCGGACCATCCGGCGGACCAGGGTGAGCTGCTGATAGTCCTTCTCGCCGAAGAAGGCCAGATCCGGGCGGGTGAGCTGGAGCAGCTTCAGGACCACGGTGAGCACGCCGTGGAAGAAGCCGGGCCGGCTCAGGCCCTCCAGGTCCGCGCCGAGCGGACCCGGGTCGAGCCGCACCGTCGGCTGTCCCTCCGGATACATCTCGTTCACCGTGGGCGCGAAGACCAGGTCCACCCCGGCCCGGCGGCAGATCTCCAGGTCCGCGTCGAGCGTGCGCGGATAGCGGTCGAAGTCCTCGTTCGGGCCGAACTGGAGCGGATTCACGAAGATCGTCACCAGCACGTGGTCGGCCCGCTCCCGGGCGGCCCGCAGCAGCGTCTCGTGCCCCGCGTGCAGCGCGCCCATGGTCATCACCACGCCGACGCTGCCGGCCAGCCCGGCCCGGGCCACCGCCAACTCCTTACGCGTGTGCACCACGTTCACCACGAGGAGGCCACCTCCATCCCGTCCAGCACGTCCCGCAGCGGCGCCGCGTCCGCCGGGTGCAGGCGACCCGCCGCGACGGCGCGGTCCGCCGTCCGTCGGGCCAACGCCAGGTAGGCCGGCACCGATTCCGGCGCGGTCGCGGCCAGCCGGTCCAGGTGCCGGCGTACGGTGCCCGCGTCGCCCCGGGAGACCGGGCCGGTCAGCGCGTCGTCGCCGAGCCGCAACGCGTTCTCCAGGGCGGCCCGCAGCAGTGGGGCCAGCACCTTCTCCGGCCGGTCCACCCCGGCGTCGCGCAGCCGGTCGGCCGCGTCGTTGACCACTGTCACCAGGTGGTTCGCGCCGTGCGCGAGCGCCGCGTGGTAGAGCGGCCGGTCGGCCTCGCCCACCCACTCCGGCACCCCGCCCAGGTCGGCCACCAGCCGGGCCGCGAACGGGCGAAGCTCGGCCGGGGCGGTCACCCCGTAGGAGCTGCCGGCCAGGCGGGACAGGTCGTCCGGCGTACCGGTGAAGGTCATCGCCGGGTGCAGCGCGAGCGGCCGGGCGCCGGCCGCGGCGGCCGGGGCCAGCACGGCCAGCCCGTGCGCGCCGGAGGTGTGCGCCACGACCTGCCCCGGGCGCAGCACGCCGGTGGCGGCCAGGTCGGCGACCACAGCGGCCAGGGCGTCGTCGGGGACCGCCACGAGCAGGAGGTCGGTGGCGGCGCGGGCCACGGCGGGCGCGGCGTGGTGCGGGGTCTGCGGCAGCAGGAGCGCCAACCGGGCCCGCGAGGCGCCGGACGCGCCGGACGCGGCGACCACCCGGTGACCGGCGGCGGCGAGCGCCGCGCCGAGCACGGCGCCGACCCGGCCGGCGCCGAGCACACCGACGGTGAGGGTACGGGGAAAGGCGAGCGGGGCGCGGTGGACCCGCGGGCGCAGCGGTGCGCTCATGGCAGCGATCCAGTCCTCGAAGGGGGTACCGGTCGATGGCAAGTATGCGCCGTGGTCACGGAGCCGGAACAAGAAGGTGTGAAAACCTTCACCGGTGCGGTAGGGGCTGGCGCGCACCGTCGCGGTCCGCCTCGTGGCCGGTCACCGTAGGGTCGGCACGGTGACGTCCCGTGAACGAGGAATGAATTGACGGCGCTGCGCTGGCGCGACGCGATGGAGACCGCGCTCTACGGCCCAGACGGCTTCTTCGTCTCCGGTTCCGGGCCGGCCGCCCACTTCCGCACCAGCGTGCACGCGTCCCCGGTGTTCGCGTCCTGCCTGCGGCACGTCCTCACCGCGCTCGACCTCGCGCTCGACCATCCCGCCCGGCTGGACGTGGTCGATGTGGGCGCCGGGCGGGCCGAGTTGCTCCGCGCGCTGCTCGGCGCCGTCGTGGCGACGCCCACCGAGCCGTCGCTGGCGGAGCGGATCCGGCTCGTCGCGGTGGAGAGAGCCCTCCGCCCGGCCGACCTGCCCGCCGAGATCGAATGGCGGCCCGACCTCCCGCCGGAGATCACCGGCCTGCTGCTGGCCACCGAGTGGCTCGACAACGTCCCCCTGGACGTCGCCACCCACACCCCCGACGGCTGGCGTCACGTCCTGGTCGACCCCGCCACCGGCGAGGAGACCGCGGGTCCGGCCCTTCCCCAAGCCGACGAAACCTGGCTGACCCACTGGTGGCCCCGCGCCCCGACCCCCACCCCGTTGATCAAGGAGTTTGCGTCGGGCGGAGGCCCCGACCCGGACGCGAACTTCTTGATCGACGAGGGCGGGTGGGGGCGGGTGGAGATCGGGCGGGGGCGGGACGAGGTGTGGGCGGAGGCCGTGGGGCGGGTGCGGCGGGGGGCGGCGCTGGCCGTCGACTACGGGCACCTGCGGGACGGTCGGCCGGTCGGCGGGACGTTGACCGGGTATCGGGGTGGGCGGCAGGTGCCGCCGGTGCCGGACGGGTCGTGCGACGTGACCGCGCACGTCGCCATGGACTCGGTCGCCTCTGCCGGTGAGCGGGTCGCGCGGTGCGCGTACACCCTGGTGTCGCAGCGGGCGGCGCTGCGGGCGCTCGGGGCCGACGGCGGGCGACCGCCGCTGAGCCTGGCCTCCCGGGACCCGGCCGGGTACCTGCGGGCGCTGGCCGCGGCGTCGGCGGTGGCCGAGCTGACCGACCCGACCGGCCTCGGCGGGCACTGGTGGCTGTGGCAGCCGGTCGGCGTCGACCTCGATCCGCTTCTGGCACGATGACGGGCATGACCACGGACGCCGGCGACCTCCGCGAACTGACCGTCGGGACCGGCGCCGGCGGTGAGCAGCTCGGCACCGACATGGTGCTCAACATCGGGCCGCAGCACCCGTCGACGCACGGTGTGCTCCGGCTGCGCCTGGTGCTCGACGGGGAGCGGGTGGTCGCCGCCGAACCGATCGTCGGCTACATGCACCGGGGCGCGGAGAAACTCTTCGAGGTACGCGACTACCGGCAGATCATCGTGCTCGCCAACCGGCACGACTGGCTCTCCGCGTTCTCCAACGAGCTGGGCGTGGTGCTCGCGGTGGAACGACTGATGGGCATGGAGGTGCCGGAGCGCGCCACCTGGCTACGGATGGCGCTGGCCGAGCTGAACCGGGTGCTCAACCACCTGATGTTCCTCGGCTCGTACCCGCTGGAGATCGGCGCGATCACGCCGATGTTCTACGCGTTCCGGGAGCGGGAGACCATCCAGGCGGTGATGGAGGAGGTCTCCGGCGGCCGGATCCACTACATGTTCAACCGGGTCGGCGGCCTCAAGGAGGAGGTGCCGGCCGGCTGGACCGGCCGCGCCCGCGCCGCCATCGGCGAGGTCCGCCGCCGGATGCCGGACCTGGACAACCTGATCCGGCGCAACGAGATCTTCCTGGCCCGTACCGTCGGCGTCGGCGTGCTCTCGGCGGCCGACGCCGCCGCGTTCGGCGCGTCCGGGCCGGTCGGCCGGGCCTCCGGCCTCGACCTCGACCTGCGCCGCGACGAGCCCTACCTGGCGTACGACCAGCTCGACGTGCCGGTGGTGACGAAGACCGCCGGGGACTGCCACGCCCGCTTCGAGGTGCTGCTCGACCAGGTGTACGCGTCGCTCGACCTCGCCGAGCAGTGCCTGGACCGGGTGGACCGGATCAGCGGGCCGGTGAACACCCGACTGCCGAAGGTCGTCAAGGCGCCCGAGGGGCACACGTACGCCTGGACCGAGAACCCACTCGGCATCAACGGGTACTACCTGGTGTCGCGGGGCGAGAAGACGCCGTGGCGGCTCAAGCTGCGCACCGCCTCGTACGCGAACGTGCAGGCGCTGTCGACGCTGCTGCCCGGCTGCCTGGTGCCGGACCTGATCGCCATCCTCGGCTCGATGTTCTTCGTGGTGGGCGACATCGACAAGTGACCTCCGGCGCGGCGACACCGCCCGCGGCGGTGTGTCAGTGCTGTCGGCGCTGTCGGGGTCGGCGTCCGGCGCGGCGCGGTCAGCGCCAGCGGTCGGCGGGGTCCCGGGGCGGGGGGCCGTAACCGTCCGGCTCCGGGCGGCGCCACTCCGGCTCGGGCTGCCGTTCCGGCCCGGGCTGCTGCCACTCCGGCTGGGGCTGCCACTCGGGCTGGGGCTGCCGCCACTCCGGTTGGCCGCTGCGTTGGGTCGGCGGTCGCCACGCGTCCGGCATCGGCACCCCACCGGCCGGCAGCACCGGCTGGCCCTCCCCCGACCAGCCGCCGCCCGGCGACGACTCCCGCTCGTGCCGCGGCGCCCCGACATCGTGGTACGCCGGCTCGCGGTCGTGGCGGGTCGGGCCGGTGCCGTCGTGGCCGGGTGGCGTGGGCGTGCCGCGGACGGAGGCCCACCGGTCCTCGATCCGGTACCCGGTGCCGCCGCCGTCGGCGTGCGCCGCGGCCCGCCGCTCCCCGACCCGGACCTCCCGTCCCTGACCGTCGTCGCGGACCTCGGCCCAGCGGTTGCCGGCACGCAACTCGGACCAGTGGCCGCTGTCGGGCTCGCCCACCGCCGCCCGGCCGTACGGTTCGGGCGACGCCGTCCGCTCGGGCGTTCCGGTCGGCGGCCAACCGGCTTGCGCGGGCGACGGGCGACCGGCCCGGTCGTCAGCCGACCCGGACCAGGGGGGCTGCTCGTCAGCCGACCCGGACCAGGGGGGCTGCTCGTCCGCCGGCCGGCCCGGCCGCGAGCCGGTCGACCACCCGTCCTCCGCCGGCCGCGCCGGCCAGCCCCGCGCACTGCCCGCGGCACGGCCGACGCCGGCCCAGGGATGCTCCCGCCCGTCACCGGTGCCGGTGCCGGTGCCGGTGCCGTCCCGGGCAGGGGGCCAGGCACCGCCGCGATCCCGCGAACCCGGCAGCCACGCGCCACCGTCCGGTCCGCCGTCGTCCCGGCTGTCGGGCCACGCCCGCTCCGGGCCGGACGACGAGGGCCCGGGCCAGGCGTCCTGCCCGGCGCCCGGCCAACCGGCGCGCGCGTGGTCGTCCCCGGCCGGCTCACGGTGGCCGGCACCGCGCCGGCCGGCCGGTTCCGCGCCCCTCGTCCGGTCCTCCGCCGACGGGGACCAGCGGCCGGCGTACCCCCCGTACCGGGTCCCGGCCGGGTCGCCGCCACCATTCACGAAGGTGTGCCGCGTGGTGACGTGCACGGTCTCGGTGTGGTGGACCACCCCGACCGGACGGGATTCCGGTGGGGCGCCCGGTCCGGGTACCCGCGCCACGCCGAACCCACCGCCGGCGGCCCGTTCCGCGTCCCGCCCGGTGGGCGGCGGCTCCGTGCCGTAGCTGCCGAACTCCGAGCGCTCTGCTCGCGGCCGGGCCGGGCCCGCCGCGTGGCCGCCGGACTCCGCGTGTTCACCGGCCGGGCGGTCGCGGTCGACGCCGGTCGGCCCGGGTCGCGCCCGGCCCGCCACGGCGTACGCGTCGGATACGGACCGCTCGGCCCGATCGTCGGCGTGGCTGCTGACGGCGTGGCTGCTGACGGCGTCCGGACGGCCGGCCCACGGCGGGTCGACCTGCTGGTCGGTGCCGAAGCGACCCCCCGTCGCCGGGTTCGGCTCGTCCTCGTCGGGGCCGGCCGGATGCGCCCGTCCCGCGTCGTACGCGCCAGCGACCGAGACCCGGGCCCGCCCGCCCGGGCGTTCCTCGGGGGGTGGGGCGGCCAGGCCCGCAGCCGCGGCGTCGAGCCGTCGGCGCACCGCGCCGGCCGCTTCCTCCGCCTGTCGCGCCTGGTCGAGCGCCTGGTTCCCGCGTTGGGCGGCGGCCACGATCTCGGCCCGCAACTCCCGGCGGAGCTGCTCCAACTCCTCGCGCAAGCCCTCGGACACGGCCGCGTCGCCGCCGTTGTCGGCCCGCAGCGCGATGGAGAGGCCGATCAGCACGACGGCGAGGATCGCGAGCACGGCACCGAACCGGAGCGTGCCGTTGCCGTCGGCGA
The DNA here is from genome assembly GCF_055586805.1 of Micromonospora sp. NPDC049201. Classification (NCBI taxonomy): domain Bacteria; kingdom Bacillati; phylum Actinomycetota; class Actinomycetes; order Micromonosporales; family Micromonosporaceae; genus Micromonospora; species Micromonospora sp. NPDC049201. Next base: position 566,163 of record NZ_JBVJHM010000002.1, read on the forward strand.
CCAGCAGGATCAACGCCGCCAGGGGGGCCAACCCCACACCGATCCAGAACAGGATCGTCAGCGGCGTGGGGGTGCGCTTGTCGGCGGGGGTGACCGAGGCGGGCATGGGTGAGCAGACTACCGAGAGTTCCATCGGAGTGGAACGGGTCGGCACAGTCGGATGCCCGCACCGCCGGCCGGGTCGCCGGTTCCGCCGCGCCGCCGGCCGGCCACACCGGCCGGCGGCAACGGCGAGCCGTCAGCTGGTGGCGAGTGCGGCGTCGGACGAAAAGACCAGACCGACGCTCGCGGAACCGGTCTTCAGCGCGTTCTTGGTCTGCGGGCCGCCCGCGTCCAGCGAGCTGAACGAGCCGGCCTTGAAGTCGTAGACCTCGACGAGCCCGGCCTGGCACTTCGGCCGCTGCGGGCACTCCGGCGGGCCGGCCAGCACGGTGGCCTGACCGGAGCACTTCGCGGCCAGGTCGGAGAGCGTGGAGACGCCATACTTGTCGGCGAAGGCCTTGGTGACCGCGAAGGCGTTCTGGTCCTGCGCCTGGGACGGCTGGCCGAACACCAGGCCGGACTTGTCGCCCTCGGTCTTGAGCGCGGCGACCGTCTTCTCCAGCTCGGGCGAGGAGATCGGCTGGGCGTCCTTGCCGTTGGCCTTCGTGTTGAGGAACTCCGCCATGGTGGCGGCGTACTCCGGGACGACCTGGATCTGGCCCTTCTCCAGGGCCGGCTCGTAGAGCTCCCGGTTGCCGATGGTCTGCACCTTGACCTGGTATCCGGCCGCGGTGAGCGCGATCTTGTAGAGCTCGGCGACGGTCTGGCTCTCGCTGAAGTTGCCGGCGCCGACCGTGACCTGGCCGCCCGGCCCCTTCTCGATCCCGTCGGTCACGCCGTTGGCGCCGGCGAACTCCTGCGCCGCCACCTGGGGCGTCTTCCGGTCGACGTCGACCGCCCGGTTGAGTTGGATCAGCTTCGGGGTGTCGAGCTTCGCGGAGACCTTGTCCAGCGCGGCGACCAACTGCGGGGTGGCCGCCTTCTTGTTGATCGCGGGAAGGACGTTGTCGGTGTTCTGGAGCTTCTTGTCGTCGGTGAGGACGACGAGCTGGTCACCCGCCACCGGGGCGCAACCGGCGCCCGAGGCGCCCGCCTCGGGCGCGTCGGTGCCGGACGAGCCGGCGTCGCCGCAGCCGGTGAGAAGACCCGCCGCGACGAGGGCGCCGAAGGCCCCCGCGACCAGCCGTGAACGTGCGCGCATCAGCGCCCGCCTTCCGTGTCCCGGCGCGACCCTCCGGGCCGGCCGCGTGTCCGACGGGCGATCCGAACGCCGCCCGCGACTTCACCCAACATCTTCCGGAACCGACCGACAAACCCGAAGGCGTTTTCGTCATCCGATCGTCACCGGACCGTCGACATCACGGTGACCGGCGTCTCACGGCCGCGTCGGCGAGGGCCGGCGGACGGCTCAGCCGCCGGCCGTGGCCGCCGCCGCGCGGCGGTTCGCGCGCCGCCGGACCCGCCGCAGCGGGCGCGGCGTGACCAACCGCTCCACGACCGCGAGCAGGCCCTCGACCAGCAGCGCCAGGCCGGCCACCAGGACGCCGCCGGCGATGATCTGGCCGCCGCCGGCGGCGATGTCGAGGCCGAAGCCGGCGCGGATGATCTGGCCCAGCCCGCCGCCGTTGACGAAGGACGCCAGCGCGGCGGTGGCCACCACCTGCACGGCTGCGGTCCGGAAGCCGGCCGCCAGGTAGGGCACCGCGAGCGGCAGCTCCACCCGGCGCAGCACCTGCCCGCCGGAGAGCCCCATGCCGCGCGCGGCGTCCCGGGCCTCCGCGTCGGCCTGCCGGACCCCGGTGTACGCGTTCGCCAGCAGCGGCGGCACCGCGAAGACGGCGAGCGCCACCACCACGGAGGCGCGGCCGAAGCCGAGGAAGGTCAGCGGCAGGATGGTCAGCAACGCCAGCGTGGGGATCGCCAGCGTGACGTTGGAGACCAGCAGCACCACGCCGCCGCCCCGACCGCTGTGCCCGAGCCAGAGGCCGATCGGCCAGGCCACCAGGCAGCCGAGCAGCACCGCCAGCGCGGACATGCTCAGATGCTCGCCCAGCCGGTCCAGCACGCCGCCGGGGTTGGTCCAGTTCAGCGGGTCGTTCAGCCAGGTCACCGCCGCCTCGACCGGGTTCACCGGACTGACCTTCCGTTCGCGACCGCGGGGCTCCGCCGCGCTGCACTCCTCACGCTCACGAGGTTCTCCCGCGCAGCCAGGGGGTGAGCAGCCGGCCCACGCCGGCCAGGACCAGGTCGAGCACCAGCGCCAGCAGCACGCAGAGCACCGTGCCGGTCATGATCTGCGCCTTGTAGAAGTTGTTCTGGAAGCCGGCGAAGATGAGCTGGCCAAGCCCGCCCCGGCCCACCACCACCCCGACCGTGACCAGCGCGACCGTGGAGACGGTCGCCAGGCGTACGCCGGTGAGGATGCCGGGCAGCGCCAGCGGCAGTTCGATTCGGAACAGCCGGCCCCAGCGGCCGTACCCCATCCCCTCGGCGGCCTCCCGCACCTCGGGCGGCACCTGGTTCAGGCCGGCCAGCGTGTTGCGCACGATCACCAGCAGCGCGTACAACGCCACCACGGTGAGCACGGTCACCGCGCCGATGCCGAGGTAGGGGGCGAGGAACGCGAACAGCGCCAGCGACGGGATCGTGTAGAGCGCACCGGTCAGCGCCAGGATGGACGCGGCCAACGACCGGAACCAGTACGCTGCCACCGCGAGCGGCAGCGCCACCAGCGCGGCGATCACCACGGCCCGGGCGGTCAGCCAGGTGTGCTCGCGCAACGCGGCGAGGATGCTGTCAGAGTTGTCCCGCACGTACCGCCAGGAGAACCACGGATTACCCGGGGCGGCCCGGTAGCTCAGGTGGAGGAACACACGTGGACGTTACCCCGGAGACCCCCGCCGGTCACGGCGCCGCCTCGATCACGCTGGAGCGCATCCGCAAGCGCTACCCGGACGGCACCGAGGCGGTCCGCGAGCTGAGCCTAGAGGTGAAGGCCGGCGAGCTGGTGGTGCTGATCGGCCCGTCCGGCTGCGGCAAGTCCACCGTGCTGCGGATGATCAACCGGCTGATCGAGCCGACCGACGGTCGGATCCTGCTCGGCGACGACGACGTCACCCGGGTCGACCCGGTGACGCTGCGTCGCCGCATCGGCTACGTGATCCAGAACGTCGGCCTCTTCCCGCACCAGACCGTGGCCGCCAACGTGGCCACCGTGCCGGGGCTGCTGGGCTGGTCCCGGGACCGGACCCGGGCCCGGGTCGGTGAGCTGCTGGAGCTGGTCGGGCTCGACCCGACGCAGTTCGGCAAGCGCTACCCGCACGAACTCTCCGGTGGCCAGCGGCAACGGGTCGGGGTGGCGCGCGCGCTCGCCGCCGACCCGGTGGTGCTGCTGATGGACGAGCCGTTCTCGGCCGTCGACCCGATCGTCCGGACCCGGTTGCAGGAGGAGTTCCTCCGGTTGCAGGCCGAGGTCCGCAAGACCATCGTGCTGGTCACCCACGACCTCGACGAGGCGGTCCGGCTGGGCGACCGGATCGCGGTGCTGTCCGAGGGCGGGGTGCTGGAGCAGTACGACCGGCCGGCCGCGCTGCTCGGCTCGCCCGCCTCGGCGTTCGTCCGCGAGTTCGTCGGCGCCGACCGGGGCATCCGGCAGCTCGCGGTCACCCCGGTGACCCGCGCGGTGCTCGACCCGCTCCCGGCCGGCGACACCGACGGGCTGCCCACGGTGGCGCTGGGCAGTTCGGCCTACGACGCGCTGGGCACGCTGCTCACCGCCGGGGCCGACCGGGCCGTGGTCACCGAGGACGGCCGTCCACTGGGGCTGCTCGCCCGCACCCGGGTGCTGACCCTGGGCGCGGTCGACTGAGCGGCCAGGCCGACGATCCCGGTGCGGTCAGGCCCGGCCGCCTCGGCCGGCTCGACCTGGCCAGGCCGACGATCCCGGTGCGGTCAGGCCCGGCCGCCTCGGCCGGCTCGACCTGGCCAGGCCGACAATCCCGGTGCGGTCAGGCCCGGCCGCCCAGGCTGGCCAGGCCGACGATCCAGCCGGCGAAGAAGCCGTAGGCGGCGCCGGTGCTCGCGGCCTGGAACGCGGCGTAGAGCGTGCCGTGCGGCCCGAGCAGCGTGGCGAGCAGCGCGCTGAGCCCGGCGGCCAGGGCGTACGCGCCCCAACCGGAGAGGAACTGGCTGCCCGAGGCAGCCACCCGGTCGACCTGCGGGCCGGGCAGCAGGTAGAGCAGCGCCGCGGCCAGCACGATCAACAGGATCGCCCGCAGGTTGGTGGCGAGCACTCCCTCGTCCGCGTGCCACCGCCAGGCCGGCCAGGCCAACAGCCGCATGAACCAGCCACCGGCGCCGGTCGGGTCGGTGTGCTGCTGCGCCCAGCCGACGTACATCGGGCTGCCGCCGACCGCGACGAGCAGGAACGCGGCGAGCGTGCCGGTGCCGGCGGCCGTGCCGGCTGACGGTGCGGGGGCGGTTGGTGAGGGCCATGGCACGGCCAGTTCCCGGGGCACCGCGGCGGGCAAACCTGCCCGGTCGCCGGACCGCCGCCGGCCGGCGTACGGCCATCGGGTCAGTGCTTCATCAGGTAGTCGATGAAGGCGGCCCGCAGCAGCGGCGCGGACTCCTCGTACCCGTGCCCGGTCAGCTCGCGCCACAGCGCGTTGGCCTCGTCGATGGTCGGCCCGACCGAGTTGGGCGCGCCGTCCAGGGCCGCCGCCTCGTCGGCGTTCGGCAGGTGCCGCAGCACCGACCAGAAGAATCTGACGTCGCGACGCTCCCGGGCCAGGTGGAACGCCTGCTCGCGCAGCTCCTCGGTGGAGAGCTTGTCGAGCTCGTCGAAGGTACGGCCGCCGGGGGCAGGAGTCTCCGTCATGCCGCCGAGCCTAACCGGCGAGATCAGCTCCGGCCCGCCGGACGCGACGCCGCCGGCCGACGTCAGCGGCCCTCGGTGTCCCAGCGGCGCGGCTCGTTCTCCCAGCGCGGCGCCTCCCAGGCGTCGACCGGGGTGTCGGTGTCCCGTACCGGCAGCACCGACGGCCAGGTGTCGGTCGGCTCGGGCCTCGGCGGCATCACCCAACCGCCACTGATCGTGCCGTCGCCGGGCGGCCGGATCGGCGCGGGCGCGCCCGCGGCGGGCCCGGCCGGGCGGGGCCGGCCGAACGTCTCCACCAGGCGGGTGACCACCAGCCCACCGCCGAGGACGGCGCCGCCCACCGCCCACCGGCTGACCGTCCAGCCGTGCGCGTCGGCCCAGATCTGGAACACCACCACCAGGCAGACCGCCAGCAGGGCGCCGAAGATGCCGCCGCGCCGGCCGTACGCGCTGGTGCCGCCGAGCAGCACGGTGCCGACCGCCAGCACGGACCAGCCCAGCCCGGTGCCGGGCGGAACCGGGCCGTGCCCGTTCGCGGCGATCAGCACACCGCCGAGCATGGCCAGCACGGTGGAGCCGACGAGCGCCAGCGCGGTCACCGTGGCGGCCACCGCGCCCCGCCGCCGCGCCGGGTCGGCGACCGGACGGAACCGGCCGAGCAGCCGGCGTACCGGTTTGATCGCGCCGAACAGACCGCCGAGGACGGCCACCGCGGCGAAGCCGACGAAGAGGTAGAGCGCGGTGCGGCGGGGGTCGTAGTCGCCCTGGACCGCGACCGGGGCGGTCCGGCGCTCCAGCCAGACGATCACGCCGGCCGCGCCGGCCAGGCTCGCCGCCCAGCCGGGGACGTGCAGCACCACGACGGCCAGGGCGAGCGCCAGCCCACCGACCGCCGCGACCGCCAGCGCCGGCAGCAGCGCGTCGCGGAGGCCCCGGTCGCCCTGCTCGGCGAAGTGCAACGCGGCGGCCAGCGCGACCGGGCCGACCGCGAGGTTCACCGCGGCGGCCCGCAGGCTCAGTCCGGCGGCCAACGTGAGCAGGCCCAGCCCGGCCACGTCGACGAGCAGCATCTTCAGCGCGCCGCCGCGCAGCGCGCCCGAATCCTCGCGCCAGAGCAGCCAGGTCACCGTGATCAGGCCGGCCAGCAGCAGGAACTCCCAGACCACGTGCACCGCGATCCGGTCCCGGCCGGGCTCGCCGTGGGAGGGGTCGTCGAAGACGTTCTCCAGCACCGCGGCGGGCACGCCGGACGGCGTGTCCGGTGGCAGTGTCCGGCCCGACTCGTCGTACCCCATTGGCCCGTGCCTCCCAGGTGGCCGCGTCCGGCCCACTCGGCGGGCGGACCGGCGGCGGCCGTCGCTCTCCGGTCGCCAGGGACGGTACCTGCGGGCGGTGACGGGGGAAACCCTGTGCTCAGCGGCGCCCGCGCGGCGTCTCCCGGTCGCCCGGTTCCCGGTCCTCGTCGTCCTCCTGCTCGGGCACCCGGCACGAGCGCTCCAGCCAGAGCGCGGCGGCGACCAGGGCCAGCGCGGCGACCAGGCCGGCCACCGCGGCCGGACGGTCGCCGACGGCGGCGTTGGTCCGCTCCACGAAGAGCCAGCCGACCAGCCCGGCGTAGAAGCCGGCGAAGATGGCCCCGGCCAGCGCGGACGCCTTGGCGAGCACCACGAACCGGGCGACCAGGAGCGGGTTCACCCGCTCCCGGCCGGGCCGGCGCTCGACCCGGGCGCGGGTGTTGGCCGCCGCGTAGCCCTCCAGCACGGCCAGCCCGGCCAGCGTGATCACCGGCAGCCACGGCAGGTCGGGGGCGAAGTCGTAGTAGAAACCGCTGATCAGCAGCCAGGCCACCGCGGCGGCGGCCAGACCGGCCACCACCAGCGTGGAGACCCGGGTCGGCCCCATCCGGAAGCGGTCGGGGTCCTGCGGGGGCCGGGCCGTACTCATGCGTCCGACTCTAGCGTCAGATCGGGCCGTGGGCTCAGTTCCAGGGCGTCGGCGGCCAGCGGCTCGGCGTTGAGCAGGTCGGTCAGCCAGCCGTGCCCGGGCAGCCGGCCGTGCGGCTCGATGTCGATCCACGGCCGCAGCACGAACGCGCGCAGGTGCGCCCGGGGGTGCGGCAGGGTCAGCTCGGGATCGTCGCTGAGCACCGGCTGCCCGGCGGCGTCCCAGACCGCGACGACGTCCACGTCGAGCGTGCGCGGCCCGTACCGGCGGGCCGGGTCGCGGGTCCGGCCGGCCGCCGCCTCCGCGGCCCGGGCCCGCGCCAGCCAGTCCGCCGGCGCCGCCGCCGGGTCCGCGACCATCACCGCGGCGTTCAGGTACGCGGGCTGGTCGGCGTCCCCCCACGGTGGAGTCTCGTAGACCCCGGAGACCAGCAGCACGTCGCCGCCGAGCGTGGCCACCGCGCCGCGCAGGTGGTCGAGGCGGTCGCCGAGGTTGCTGCCGATCGACAGCACGGCCCGGCTCACCGGGTACGCCGCATGGTGACGGCCACGTCGTGGAAGGCGTGCGGGATCGGGGCCTCCGGCTTGTGCACGGTCACCGTCGCGGCGACGACCGGCGGCTCGGCCAGACAGACCGCGAGCAGCCGGTCGGCGAGCGTCTCGATCAGGTTCACCGGCTCGCCGGTGAGCACCGCGACCAGCCGCTCGGCCAGCTCGCCGTAGTGCACGGTGTCGGTCACCTCGTCCGACCGGGCAGCCGGGGCCAGGTCGAGTTCGAGCACCGCGTCGACCACGAACTCCTGCCCCTGGGCCCGCTCGAAGTCGTAGACCCCGTGCCGCCCGTGCGCCCGCAGGCCGGTCAGCTCGATCCGGTCGGTCATCGGTGTCCTCCCCCGGCCGGGCCGGCGCTCGTGGTGGCCAGTCGGGGCCGGCCGGTGGCCCGCCAGACCGCGAGCGCGTCGACGGTGCCGCGGACGTCGTGCACGCGTACCCCCCAGGCGCCGGCGGCGACGGCGAGCACGCTTGTCGCGATGGTCGCGGCCGCCCGCCCGGCGGTGGGTCGCGGCTCGCCGGCCGGGTCGGCGAGCAGCCGGCCCAGGTAGGACTTGCGGCTGGCCCCGAAGAGCAGCGGGAAGCCGAGGTCGACCAGCTCGGGCAGGCGGGCGCTGAGTTCCCAGTTGTGCGTGGCGATCTTCGCGAAGCCGAGCCCGGGGTCGACGATGATCCGGTCGGCGGCGACGCCGGCGGCGAGCGCCGCGTCGACCCGCTGGCCCAGCTCGGCCCGGACGTCGGCCACCACGTCGGTGTAGGTGGCCAGGTCGCGCATGCCGCGCGAGTGGCCCCGCCAGTGCATGAGCACCCAGGGGCAGCCGGCGTCCCGGACCACCCGGGCCATGTCCGGGTCGGCGAGCCCGCCGGAGACGTCGTTCACCACGTCCGCGCCGGCCGCGAGCACCGCCTCGGCGACGCGGGCCCGGCTGGTGTCGATGCTGACCGGGATGCCGGCGGCGCTCAGTTCGCGGATCACCGGCAGCACCCGGTCGGTCTCGGTCTGGGCGTCGACCCGGTCGGCGCCGGGCCGGGTGGACTCGCCGCCGACGTCGACCAGGTCCGCGCCGGCCTCGCGGAGTCGCACCCCGTGTGCGACGGCGGCGTCCAGATCGGCGTATCTGCCGCCGTCGGAGAAGGAGTCGGGGGTGACGTTGAGAACGCCCATCACCACCGGGGCGTCCGCTCGTACCAGATCGGTCACGGACCCGACAGTACCGTTCGCCAGCAGGGCTTCCGGCGACCGGGCGCGACCCGGGTACGACGCCCCTGACGTGCGCATTGGAACAGGTGTACGATCGGTCGTCCGGGTCGAAGCAGGTCCACTCTTCGCGGCTTGTCGCAAAGGTGGCCGGCCCGTACGCTTTGGAATTGCCCAGCATCGAGATGGCGAAGCCCGGAGGGGAGGGCCGAAGCGGGAGGAATCCGCCCAAAGCTCACCACTCTTCGTGGTGGGTGACGGACGCAGCGTCGACGGCGCTGTTCCCGTCGAGCACCATCCCGCCAGGCTTGCCTAACTGCACCATCGCGGCGCCGCCGGCCGCGACCTTTGGGGAGGTTTCCAGTGATCGCCATCGAGCTCATGGCAACGGCGTCCACCGCCGTCGACCACGCGCTCCACACCCTGGCGTCGACTCCACTCGCCGAGCCGGCTCCGAAGGGCATCGACACCGACAACGTCGTCACGTTCTTCGCCAGCAAGGTCGCGCCGATCCTGCTCGCCGTGCTCGGCGTGATCTTCATCGGCCGGGCCAGCCGGGGTGAGATCTCCAAGGTCCTGACCAGCTCCGCCATCGCCATCATCGGGCTGGCCTTCATCGCCGGCGCGGCCACACTCTTCTTCGTCGGCGACTACCTGATCAACCTCATCTTCGAGTAGGGCGTTGGGCGACGATGCGGCTGCGCACCGACGACGACATCTACCGGGCTCGCCTCGTCTACCTGGGGCCGCCCGGCTACACCCTGCCCGTCCATCTGCCGTACGCCCAGTACGGCCTGTTCATGCTGCTCGTACCCCTCTACGTGTTCATCCACTGGTTGTTCACGCTCCAGGTCGAGCTCTTCCCCGCCTGGGAGATCTCGCTCGCCATCGTGACGACCTCGTTCATCTTCCGGTACGTCGACCCGGACCGGCCGGCGCGCATGGTCATCCGGACCGCGCTGACCGACTGGCGACGCACCCGGGAGCCGGCCGCCGAGCTGCGGGACCCGCGCCTCGTCGCGAGCCGGATCAGGATCCGGGAGGAACTGGCATGACCGGGCGCAGGCCGACGACGCAGACGAACGACGCGGGTGAGGCGGTCGCATGAGTCGCTCCTCCACGCCGGGTTCCCCGGCCGGACGCCCGGCCGACACGCCTGGTAACCGTGCGCGATCGTTCGACTACCCACCGGACGAGGATCTGGACGAGGTCGTGCTGGACCCGGCGCTCGTCACCAGCCCCGGCCACGGCCGCGTCGGCGTGTTCCAGCCGCCACGCCCGCTCGGCCCGCGCGGTGGTGACGCGCGCGAGGCGGTCCGCCCCGACGGCGACATCGACTCGCCGTTCCTCGACCTGTTCGGCGGCGCGCAGCCCCGGATCCGCCGCCCCGCCGCCGCCACCCCGCCGGCCCTGCCGGTCGAACCGGTGGTGGCCCCACCCCGACGCGGCGTCGGCGGCGTCGGGCGCGACGCGCTGCCGATCCCGCACCAGCCCGCCGCGCCGGTCGAACCGGTGCCGCCGGCCCGGCCCGAACCGCCGGCCCGGGAGCCCGCCCCCGGCGTACGCGCGGTGGAGCGGCAGCGGCCGGAGCACGCGCTCGCCGCGCCCGCCGCGCCGCCCGCGCTCGACCCGCCGCCGGCGACCCGCAGCCGGGTGCCGCTCCAGGCTGGCGACCGGCTCGCGCTCCGCCCCACCGCCGAGCCGGAGCCGACAGCCGAACCCGTGCTCCCGCCGCCCGCGCACGCCGAACTCGGAGCCGCCGCGCACCGCGCCGACCCGCGGGAGGCGGCACCCGACCTGCTGGACCGGCCGGCGCCGTCCCGGGAGGTCGGCCGGCCCGCGCACCGTGAGGTGACGCCGCCCCGGCAACGCTCGGCCGACCGCCGGAACAAGCCGGCCAAGCCGGTCCGGGTCCGCGCCCCGAAGATCAAGTTCGGCGACCGGGACCCGGCCGTCGAGCTGGCCATCACCGAGATCGCCGGCCACCTCACCTTCACCCCCAACACGGTCACCGCCTGGTACTGGCTGCCCGAGGTGCGCTGGGCGTTCCGCCCCGACGCGGAACGCGAGGCGCTGCTCTCGGCGATCTCCGAGCAGTACGCCGGCCTGGCCGGATTCCGGCTGCACCTGCGCCGCACCACCCGGCCCTTCCCGGCCGACGAGTGGGCGCGCACCATCGACGCGCACACCGCCACCCCGCTGCCCGACGTCCCCGGCACCGCCGGCTGGGCCGACCACCTGGTCGCCGCCCAGCGACACCTCATGTCCGTCAACCACGCCGAGGGCCAGACCTACCTCGGGGTCACCTTCGCCCGCCGGTCGCTCGGCGACTCGCTCACCGAGCGCCTGCTGCGCACGTTCGGCCGGGGCACCGCCGACGGCGAACGGCGTCGACTGGGTCGCACCGTCGAGCAGTTCGACGAGGTGCTCGGCGCGTTCGGCATGCGCGGCCGCCGGGTCACCGCGCCCGAGCTGGAATGGCTGCTCTACCGCTCGGTGGCGCTCTGCATGGCGCCGCCCGGCGTGCTCTCCCCGATCACCAACGGCCGGTGGGAACGCGGCGACCTGCTGGCCCTCACCGAGCAGGTCGAGCGCTACCGCACCCCGTACGGCTCCACCGTGAAGCTGGTCAACCGGATGACCGGCGAGGAACGGCACGTGGCCGTGCTCGCGGTCGGCCGGATGGAACCGCTGGAGATCCCCGAGCGGCACGAGCCCTGGCTGCACTTCCACGAGCGGCTGCCGTGGCCGATGGAACTCTCCACCCGGGTCGACCTCCTCGGCCCCAACGACTCCTTCCGGAACCTCGAACACCGGCTCCGGATGATCCGCTCCCAGCAGCTCGACTACGCCGAGCACGGCATCGACGCCCCGCCCGAGCTGGAGCGGCTGGCCAAACGGGCCCTGGTGATCGGCGACGAGATGACCACCGGGCTGCCTGTCGACTCGGCCCGGGCGCACGGCTGGCACCGGATCGCGGTCGGCGGTCGCACCCGGGAGGAATGCCTGGAGCGGGCCCGCCGCCTCATCCAGCTCTACTCCCGCGAGCTGCGCATCTCGCTCCAGCACCCGAAGAACCAGGACTGGCTGGCCCGCGAGTTCATCCCCGGCGAGCCCATCGCCAACACCGGATACGTCCGACGGATGCCGGTCCAACTGCTCGCCGCCGCGCTGCCCCAGGCCGCGTCCACGGTCGGCGACCGGCGCGGCGACCTGATCGGCCGGACCGCCGGCACCTGCCGCCGCCCGGTCTTCCTCGACCTGCACTTCCCGATGGAGGTCCGCGAACGCTCCGGGCTCGCCGTCTTCGTCGCCGAACCGGGCGGTGGCAAGTCCACGTTGCTCGGCGCGCTCGGCTACCTGGCCGCGCGGCGCGGCGTACAGGTGACGCTGCTCGACCCGTCCGGCCCGCTGGCCCGCCTCTGCGCCATGCCCGAGCTGGCGCCCTACTCGCGGGTGCTCAACCTGACCGGCTCGGAACAGGGCACCCTGGCCCCGTACGCGCTGATCCCCACGCCGCTGCGCAGCGAGTTCGGCACCGGGGCGGCCGGCGACCGGGAGTTCGAGATCGCCGTCTCCAACGCCCGCGCCGAACGCCGGATGCTGGTGCAGGACATCTGCATGATGCTGGTGCCGCCGCAGGTGGCCCGGGAGGCGTCCACCGCCACCCTGTTCCGGCACGCCGTACGCCAGGTGCCGGCCGAGGAGGCCTCCACCCTGGACGACGTGGTCACCTGCCTCCAGGGGCTCGACGACGACGCCGGCCGTGAGCTGGCGAACCTGCTGCTCGACACCGCCGAGATGCCGCTGGCCATGCTCTTCTTCGGCCGCCCGCCGGAAGGACTGCTCGGCGCCGACGCCGCCCTCACCGTGATCACCATGGCCGGTCTCCGGCTGCCCGACCTCAAGATCGAGCGGGAGTACTGGTCAGCCGAGGAGGCTCTGGCCCTGCCGATGCTGCACACCGCGCACCGGCTGGCGGTCCGCCGCTGCTACGGCGGGTCGATGGGTTCCCGGAAGCTCGTCGGCCTGGACGAGGCGCACTTCATGGAGGGCTGGCGCTCCGGACGGTCGTTCCTGGTCCGGCTCGCCCGCGACTCCCGGAAGTGGAACCTCGCCGCGCTTGTCGCCTCGCAGAACCCGAAGGACATCCTCGGCCTCGACGTGCAGAACCTCGTCTCCACCGTCTTCGTCGGCCGGATCGCCGAGGACAGCGAGATCGCCTCCGAGGCGCTGCGGCTGCTCCGGGTGCCGGTCGACGACGGCTACGAGGCCACCCTCGCCTCGCTCTCCCAGGCCGACAGCGGTTCCGCCAACCGGCTCGGGTTCCGTGAGTTCGTCATGCGCGACGTCGACGGACGCGTGCAGAAGGTCCGGGTCGACGTGTCGTACGTCGACGGGCTGCTGAAGCACCTGGACACCACCCCTGCCGCGGTCGCCCAGGCCGCCGGCCAACTGCCGACCGTGCTGGCTGATCTGGAGGCGTGACATGGCGAGGGCCCGGGCACGGATCACGGCGCTCCTCATCGCCCTCGGCGTACTCGCCGGGGCCACGATCTCCTGGCCGTTGATCGGGGGCACACCGGCGTACGCGGCCGGCCCGGTCACCCAGGCGCGGGCCGAACTGTGCAGCACCAAGGAGTGGCAGGCCGACTTCCGGGCCTGCGTGGGCAAGCTCAAGGCGGTCAGCGAGGACCAGGTCGAATGCCGTAACGCACCGGTGCCCGGTGCGCCGGACTCCGGCCTCGCCGGCTGGTTCGCGGCCCGCCCCGACTCCGCCAAGCAGCCCGGCCCCAAGGGCCTCTACAGCGACTACGGGTACGCCGGCTACAGCTACACCACGTACGACGTGGACGGCGGCTGCGCCTCGTCCGTGCTCCACCCGGACTACCGCTTCACCACCATGGTGGCGAACGGCGAGTTCATGTTCGCCAACGCGGTGATCGGCGCGTCGAACGCGTTGCGGGAGCGCGCGTGGGACCCACGGACCATGTGGCGCTGGGCGGACCCACTGGTGGAGCAGGCCACCAAGGCCGTCTACCAGAAGGTGTTCAGCGTCTTCGGCATCATCACCATCTGCGTGGTCGGCCTCTACCTGCTCTGGCGCTCCCGCCAGTCGGACATGAGCAACGCGATGACCACCGCCGGCTGGGCGATCCTGGTGATGGTGGCGGTGACCGCGCTGGCCGCCTGGCCGGTGAAGTCCGCGAACATCGCCGACAGCACGCTGATCACCACCCTCGGCGTGGTACACGACGCGGTCGGTCCATCCACCAAGGACATTCCGCCGGACAAGTGCGTACTTCCCAACCCGGATGCCTGCGTGGACAAGCGTCCGCCGGCCGTACGGGCCAGCGACACCGCGACCGAGACCATGCTCTACCGCAACTGGCTGCGCGGCGTACTCGGCTCCGCGGACAGTGAAACCGCCAAGAAGTACGGCCCTGCCCTCTACGACGCCAAGTCGCTTACGTGGGGGGAATCCGAATCGATTCGCGCAAAGCCGGCGACGCGCGACGTCGTGATCAAGGCCAAGCAACAGCAGTGGGCCCGGGTCGCCGAGCAGATCAAGTCGGAGGACCCGGAGGCGTACGAATACCTCCAGGGCACCAAGGACATGGACCGGATCGGTGCCGGCTTCATCGCGGTGCTGGCCTCGCTGCTGTTCGCCATGTTCGACCTGACCGCGTCGGTGCTGGTGCTGCTCGGCTTCCTGATCTTCCGGTGGGCGGTGATCGCCGCGCCCATCCTCGGCACGGTCGGGTTGATGCGCCCGGCCAGCGCCGGGCTCCGCCGGCTGGCGAACGCCGTGGTGGCCGCCGTGTTCAACATCGCCATCTTCGGCACCGGCGCGGCCATCTACCTCTTCGCCGTCGACCTGATCATGAACACGGCCACCCTGCCGGGTTGGCTCCAGGTGGTCCTGGTCTGGCTCTGCGGGGTGGTGGGCTGGCTGTTGCTGCGGCCGTACCGGCGGATCACCCAACTCGGCGGCAAGGACAGCAGCGAGGCGGTCAGCTCGGCCGGCTCGTGGCACCGCCGGTTCTTCCGGGACATGCGGGTCGCCGCCCGGCTGGACGTCGCCGAGCCCGGCGGCACCAACGAGCCGGCGTTCGGCCGGCGTCGCGGCGTCGTCGCCGACCAGCGCAGCCTCCGACCGGAGGCCCGGCACGAGGATCCGGCGCACGCCGCCACGCCCGTCGAGCGAGAGCGGCCGGACGGACGGGAACGGCCGGACGAGGCGCCCACGCCCGAGCGCACCGGCGGACGGCCCACCACTGCCCCCCGGCCGCGCCGCGCACCGTCCACCTGGACCGAGCCGGACGTGCCCGAGGAGGTTCCCTCCTACGCCGTCTACCGGCCAGACTCGGCGGACCGGGCGACCGCACCGGCCACCCGGCCGGCGCCGCGGATCCGCTCCGAGGCCAGGTGACCTCCGATGCGACGGGCGCTGGAGTTCCTCTTCACCCGGGTCCTCCGGTCCCGGCTCGGCATCGCGCTGGTGATCGCCGTTCTCGTCTTCGGAGTGATCGGCGCGGCCCGGCTGGTCTCCGGGGCCGGCGACGGGGGCGTCGGCGTGGCCGTCCGTCCCACCCAGCCGATCAGCACCGTGGATCCCGAGGCAGGTGAGGACGGGGTGCTGTCCAGCCCGCCGGCGGCGGTCGCCCCGAAGACGCGCCCCGGTGAGCCCACCCCCGAGCAGGTGGCCGGACGCTTCACCACCGCCTGGCTGGCCGGTCCGGGCAGCACCGGCGACGCCTGGCAGGCCCGGCTGCGTCCGCTCTCCACGCCCGCGCTGGTGGAGAAGATGGCCGGGGCCGACCCGGAGACCGTGCCGGCCCGGCGGACCACCGGCCCGCCGACGCTCCGCCCCCGCACCGAGACCTTCGTGGAGGCACTGATTCCGCTGGACGACGGCACGCTCCGGCTCGAACTGGTCGCCCCGGACGGGCCGTGGTTGGTGGACGCGGTGGACTGGGAGCGGTCGTGAGCGCCGTCGGGCAGGTCCGCCGCAAGGTGCGGGTCGGCGTGCTGGCCACCGCGGTCACCGGCGTACTCGCCCTGCTCTGCTGCGTGGGCGGCGCCGCCGCCTTCTTCCTCACCGAACTGGGCGGTGATCGGGAAGACCCGAAGCTCGCCGGCCTGACCTGTGACCCCACCTATCAGGTGACGCTGACCGGGGACATGCCGCGCTTCGCCGAGTACGGCGACGGCCAGCTGCGCAATGCCGCCGCCATCATCAAGACGGGCCAGGACATGAAGGTGCCGGCCCGGGGGTGGGTGATCGCGTTGGCCACCGCGATGCAGGAGTCGGCGCTGCGCAACCTGGCCAACAGCCGAGTGGCGGCCTCGCTGGCGCTGCCACACGAGGGGGTCGGCGCCGACCACGACTCGGTGGGCCTGTTCCAGCAGCGGCCGGGCTGGGGCAGCGTCGAACAGCGGATGACACCGTCGTACGCAGCGCGCAAGTTCTACCAGAAGATGGTGAAGGTGCCGAACTGGCAGCAACGGCCGCTGTCCGTGGTGGCGCAGCGGGTTCAGGTCAGCGCGTTCCCGGATGCCTATGCCAAGCACGAGGAACTGGCGGGGCGGATCGTCGAGGCGCTCGCCGGCGGCGCGGCGCGGACCGTGGAGATCGCCGGCAAGGCGGTCTGTGACGCCGCCGCCGGGGCCCGGATCGCCGCCTCCGGCTGGACCGCGCCGCTGCCCGGCGGGGTGGTCTCTGGTTTCCGGACCGATGCCCGCCCGAGCCACGACGGCGTGGACCTGGCCGCGGACAAGCGCACCGAGATCCACGCCGCGTCGGCCGGCCGCGTGCTGGTCGCCAGGTGCGACCCCGACCACTCCGGCCGGCGGGACTGCGACCGGGACGGCTGGCCGGACAAGGGTGGCTGCGGGTGGTTCGTCGACATCCTGCATGCCGGCGGCTTCATCACCCGCTACTGCCACATGATCGAACGACCCCGGGTACGTCCGGGTCAGGAGGTCGCGGCCGGTGAGGTGATCGGGCTCTCCGGTACCAGCGGCAACTCCTCCGGCCCGCACCTGCACTTCGAGGTGCACCACGACAGCGACCGGTCCAGCCGCGGCGCGGAGAACCCGGTGCCGTTCATGCGCGAGCGCGGCGCGCCCCTCACCGGGACCGGATGAGTCCTCCGCCATGAGCAATCCGCTGCCCGACCCGTTCGCGGACCGACCCGACTGGGCCCCCCTGCCGCCCCGTCCGATCGAGATCGTGCCCGCCACCGGCGGAACCGAGCTGCGCGGCCGCCGGGTGCTGGTCGGCCTGCCCGGCCTCGGCTGGCGCGGTGACCTGCGCGCCGACGAGCGGGTGGTGCAGGGCAGCCGCACCTACGTGCCCGTCATCCCGGAACACGAGTGGTACCGGGCCGAGTCCGAGCAGGTGGAGGTGTTCGCGCCGCTGGTGCCGGTGGAACGCGTCTGGGTGGAGACGGTCGGCGGACGGAGACCGCCGGCTGGTCCGGCCGAGGCGGGCATCCGGCTGGTCTCGCTGGACGCGCCCACCCGCCGGCCACCCACCCCGGTCTTCGAGACCGACGCGGTGGCCGGACGACGCGTGGTGCACGTCGATGGCGGCGCCGAGCGGCGTGACCTGCGGGCCGTCACCGAGACCTACTCCGGCGCGGACGGCGACATCTGCGTCCGGGTGGCACCCGAATTGGAGTGGTACCGCTGGGCCTGGCGCGGACAGGCGCCGACCACCCTGGAGGTGCCGGTCCACCTGCTCTGGCTGGAGTAGCCACAAGCAGATCAGAGACGCTTAGCCGCACAGATCCGCCAGTCGTCATGACGTTGAACCTCAAAACGCCAGCTCTGACGGTCGCTCTGCCTCAATCCGTCCACGAGGGCCGACATCACAAGATCAGCATGCACCTGTGCTTGGCCCCCGTTCTGCCGCACATCGAGGTTTTCCCAGCCCACGGAGATCGCAGTTCCGAACCGTTGCTCTCGCGCCACAAGATCGTCCCGGAGAGATCTCAGCTCACCTAAGTCGGCCCCGTCCTTGCAGACGAATTCGTCTGCCCTCGTCTCGTTGCGTTCGGCGAGAAAATATTGGACGAAATTGGCCACGACCACCTCAGGAGAGCTGCGGTCCGGGGCGGTGGCCCGGTCGTACAGCACGAAGCCGACCACCGCGCCGCCCGCGCAGAGCAACGCCACCACTCCCGCGACGACCGCGAGCACGGTGCGCAGCGGGCGCTTGGGACGGGCCGGAGCCGGCGCGGGCGCCGGGGGCGCCAACTGCTCCGGCGGGGTCCGCTGCGCCGGTACTCGGGAGACCTGGGAACCGGCGGGGGGCTGCACTGATTCCACCTCCTGAGGCTATCGGCTGCGGGCCGCGTACCCAATGCCTCAGAACTGGCGGATCGTGGCGAACCGCCGGGCGGACCTCGCCCGGCGACGGGGTGAGGCTGCTCACCGGCGCGCAGCTCACCGCGCCGATCGACATCCCGGTGGACGGCTCCCGGCTGGGTTACCGTCACAGCTCGGGGGGAAGATGTCGGCCTCGGGAAGAGAGGTGGACGTGGTGGCGACTCCGAAGGCGCGTGCCGGCCGGGCCGCCGCGCTGCACCGAAGGGCCGAGGCCGCGGCAACCGCGGCGGCCGGCATCCTCGACGAGATCCGGCCCGCGCCCGCCGACCATCACCGGCAGTACGAGCTGGCCGAGCGCCTGCGTGCGGCGGCCGAGCGGGCGGCGCCCGGCTGGGCCGGCGCTGCGTTGGAGTCGCTGGCACCGGTCACCCCACCCGGCGACGGTCCGCCGGCTTGGGTACGGGTCGGCAGCGCCGCGCCGCTCGACGACGCCCGCTTCCCGGCGCTGGTGCCGCTGCTCGGCAGCGGCCACCTGAGTGTCGACACCGACGCCACCGACCCGCGGGTGGCGGGGCTGCTCCGGGCGCTGCTGCTGCGTCTGTTCGCGGCGACGCCGGCGGGCGCGTTGCTGGCCCGGGTGGTCGACGGGGGCCCGGGTGACACGTTCGCGGGTTTCGCGGCACTGGCCGACGCCGGTCTGCTGCCGCCGCCCGTCACCGATCTGGCCGGGCTGGGTGCGGTGCTGGCCGAGGCGGAGCAGTGGGTGGCCGCCGGCACCGCCCGGCAGCGGGGCCACGACCGGACGCTGCTGCTCGTGGTGGCCGCCACGCCCGACGGCACCGCTCCGGCCGACGTGGACCGGCTCGCCGACCTGGCCGAGCGCGGTCCCCGGGCCGGGTTGCACCTGGTGGTCGCCGGCTGGTCGGCCGGCGTCCCGCTGCCCCGGGCCACGCCGCTCGCGGTGCGCACCGCGTACGCGCTTGTCGGTGACCCGCCGGCGGTCGGGTTCAGCGGCCCGGGCGTCGAGGCGCCCGGCGGGTTGAACTCGCCGGTGTTCCTGGACGACGATCCGCCGGCTGAACTGGTCGCGGAGGTGTGCCGGCGGCTGGCCCGGCAGATCGAGGACGGGTCGCGGCTGGCCCTGGCCGATCTGCTGCCGGCCGACGGGTTCTGGGCCGACGGGTCGGCCGACGGGCTCAGCACCACGGTCGGTGACGCGGCCGGGCGCCCGGTGAGTCTCGGGTTCACCGAGCTGACCCCGCACTGGCTGGTGAGCGGCCGGTCGCAGGCCGGGCGTTCGGCGTTCCTCACCGACACGCTGTTCGGGCTGGCCGCCCGGTACGGCCCGGACGAGCTGGAGTTCTACCTGGCCGACCTGGGCGACGGGGAGTCCTTCGTGGAGTTCCTCCAGACCGAGCGGGACCGTTCCTGGGTGCCGCAGGTCCGCGCCGCCGGGATGGCCGCCGACCGGGAGTACGTCGCGGACCTGTTCGGTGAGCTGGAGGCGGAGGCGCGCCGCCGTGAGGAGGCGTCCCGGCGGGCCGGCGGGCAGCGGTACGCCGAGCTGCGCCAGCACCAACCGCTGCCCCGGATCGTCTGTGTGATCGACAACTTCCCGCTGGTGCTGCGCGACGGGGACCGGCTCGCCACCGACCTGCTGGCCCGGTTGGACGCGTTGGCCCGGGTCGCCCGCGCGTACGGGATCCATCTGGTCCTGGCCGGCGAGGGTGACCTGGGCATCGGTGGGCCGCGCGATCCGCTGCTCGGCCAGTTCCCGGTGCGGGTGGCGCTGCCCGGCGGCTCGGCGGTGCTGGAGCCGGCGAACGACTCGGCGGCCGGCCTGCCGGTGGGCAGCGCGGTGGTGAACACGGCCGGGGGCTTGGGCGGCCCGCGTGGCGCGACCCGCGGCCACGAGCGGATGATCCGCTTCCCGGACCCGTACGGGGATCCGGACGTCCTCGCCGACCTACGACGGCGGCTGTGGTCGGCGCGGCCGGAGTCGGCGGTTCCGCCTGTGGTGTTCGCCGGCTACGCCCGCCCGCTGCTCGCCAACGATCCGCGGCACCGGGCCGCGCTGGCCGGGCGGGTGCATGCGCCGGCCGCGCTGCTCGGCCGCGCGGTGGACGTGCGGCGCACCACGGTGGCGGTGCCGCTCGGGCCGGTCGCGGGCCGGAACCTCGCGGTGCTGGGTGGGGACGAGGAGGCCGAGCGGCTGCTGGTCACCGCCGTGCGCAGCGCGGCGGCGGCGCACCCCGACGCCGGGCGGTTCGTGCTGGCGCCGCTGGCGAACGGGTCGGCCGAGCCGGCCGGCGTGCTGGCGGCCGAGCTGGCCGGGCGGCACCGGGTGGAGACGGTCGACGCCAGCGGGTTGCGCGCGGCCATCGAGGCGGACGAGCCGGGTTACCTGGTGGTGTTCGGGCTGGACGTGCCGGACGCCGCCGAGTTGCCGCCGGAGCTGCTGCGGTCGCTGCTGTTGGAGGGCCCGCCGGCCGGCCGGCACCTGCTCGGCTGGTGGCGTACCCCGGCGCCGCTGGCCGGGCTGCTCGGGCCCGGGGGCGAGGTGGACAAGCTCACCGCAGTGGCGGTCACCGACGTGCCGGGTGGGCGGCTGGAGCGACTCTTCGACCGGCCGGTGTGGTGGCATCCCCGGCCCGGTCGCGCGGTGCTGTGGGACGGCCCGGAGGAGCAGGGCATGGTCTTCGTGCCGTTCGGCGCCGGGGAGGCGGCCCGATGAGCGGGGCTTCGACGGCGGTTCCCGGGCCGCGCGTGGGTGATCCGACGGTGCCGGTGGACCAGGCCGAGTCGGCCTGGGCGGAGTACGTCGCGGCGGCGCGGCAGCTCGACGGCGTACGCCGGGCGGCGGCGACCGCCGCCGGGGAGCAGGCCCGGTCGGTGACGGCGGCCCGCGAGGAGCTGACCGGGGTACGCGAGCGGCTGGCCGCGCAGCAGTCCCGGCTGCGGGAGCTGGGCGTACCGGCGATCTCGCTGGCCCCGACGCCGCCGGAGGTGAGCGAGGCGGCCCGGTCGATGGCGGGTGGGCCGTCCGCCGTCCTGGCGGCGCTGCGGGCTGCCGGCGGCTGGGCGGACGCCGCGGACGACACGTTGGCCGCACACGGCCTGCCCCGGTTGGCCCGCTGGCCGGCCCGCCCGCGCAACCTGCTGGTGTACGGGCCGTTGGCGTTGGTGGTGCCGCTGTTGCAGCTCGTCCTCTACGCGGTCGCGGGTGCCGGGCCGGTGCCCGTGTTGGCACTGTTGGTGGGGCTGCCGCTGCCGGCGGTGGCGTTCATGCTGGGTTGGCTGGCGGTCGGGCGGGTGTTCCGTCCGCGCCCGACCGACCGGGTGGACCGGACGCCCCGGTTCGGCGCGCTGGTCTGCCTGGTCCCGGCCGTGCTCACCGCCGCCGGTCTGCTGCTGGCCATGCTGCCCGGCTGACCGGCCCCGGGGACGACCACGGCCGCGCCGGGAAGCGTGGATGCCGGTCGGGTCAGCGGTGCATGATCAGCGCCATCGCCTCGGCCCGCGACTTGGCGTCGTTCTGGAGGCCGCCCCGGACCGCCGAGGTGATGGTCTTGGCGCCGGACTTCTGGATGCCGCGCATCGCCATGCACATGTGCTCGCACTCGAGCACCACGATGACGCCGCGCGGGGCGAGGCTGGACATCAGCAGGTCGGCGATCTGCGACGTGAGCCGCTCCTGAACCTGCGGCCGGCGGGCGAACACCTCGACCAGTCGGGCCAGCTTGGACAGGCCGGTGATCCGGCCGTCCGGCCCGGGGATGTAGCCGATGTGCGCGCTGCCCCGGAACGGCAGCAGGTGGTGCTCGCACAGGCTCATCACGTCGATGTCCCGGACGAGCACCAGCTCCTCGTGGTTGGCCTCGAAGGTGGTGCGGAGCACCTGCGCCGGGTCGACGCGCAGGCCGGCGAAGAGTTCGGCGTACGCGCGGGCGACCCGGGCCGGTGTCTGCTGGAGGCCGTCCCGGTCCGGGTCCTCACCGACCGCGATGAGGATCTCCCGGACCGCCTTCTCGATCCGGCCCAGGTCGACGCTGTCCTCGACCGGGCCGCCGGTGAGCTTGCCGCTGATCAGGCGCGCGGCCACGTAGTCGAGCGCGTCGTCCCCGTCGGGCTCGGTCGCGGAAACGGCCGGCTCCCGGTGGGGGGAGCCGGCCGTCGGGTCGGTGCTCAGTGCGAACCGTCCGAGTTGTTGCTGGCGCCACCGACCGAGATGCCGTCGGCGGTGGCCTGCTTCTGCAGCGCGTCCTTCTCGGCCGGGGTGAGCACCGGCGGCTCGGTGGAGGGCAGGCGCTTGCCGAAGCCGTGATAGGGCGCCATCGGCGGGCGCTTGACCACCCGGGCGGCGATCCGCGCCATATCGGCGGTGGAGAGGGTCTCCTTCTCCATCAGCTCAAGGACCATGGTGTCCAGCACGTCCCGGTATTCCACCAGGATCTCCCAGGCCTCGTCGTGCGCCAGCTCGATCAGCGCGCGCATCTCGCTGTCGATCTCGGCGGCCACCGAGTCCGAGTAGTCCCGCTCGTGGCCCATGTTGCGGCCGAGGAACGGCTCGTCGCCGCTGGTGCCGTACTTGATCGCACCGAGCTTGGAGCTCATGCCGTACTGCGTGATCATCGCGCGGGCCAACTGGGTGGCCTTCTCGATGTCGTTGCCGGCGCCGGTGGTCGGCTCGTGGAACACGAGTTCCTCGGCCGCCCGGCCGCCCAGCGCGTACGCCAGGGTGTCGATCATCTCGGCCCGGGTCTGGGTGTACTTGTCCTCGGTGGGGAGGACAAGCGTGTGCCCCAGCGACCGGCCCCGGGACAGGATGGTCACCTTGTGCACCGGCGCGGCGTGCGGCAGCGCCCAGGCGACCAGCGCGTGCCCACCCTCGTGGTACGCGGTGATCTTCTTTTCCTGGTCGCTCATCACGCGGGTGCGACGCTGCGGGCCGGCGATCACCCGGTCGATCGACTCCTCGAGCGAGTCGTTGGAGATCGCCCGCTGCTCCTTGCGCGCGGTGAGCAGCGCGGACTCGTTGATCACGTTGGCCAGGTCGGCGCCGGAGAAGCCCGGGGTACGCCGGGCCACCGCGTCGAGGTCGACGTCGGGCGTGAACGGCTTGCCCTTGGCGTGCACCCGCAGGATGGCCTTGCGGCCCTCCATGTCGGGGGCGTCGACCGGGATCTGCCTGTCGAACCGGCCCGGGCGCAGCAGCGCCGGGTCGAGGATGTCCGGCCGGTTGGTGGCGGCGATCAGGATGACGCCGCCCTTGGTGTCGAAGCCGTCCATCTCGACCAGGAGCTGGTTGAGCGTCTGCTCCCGCTCGTCGTGGCCGCCGCCCATGCCGGCGCCACGGTGGCGGCCGACCGCGTCGATCTCGTCGACGAAGACGATCGCCGGCGCGTTCGACTTGGCCTGCTCGAACAGGTCACGGACCCGGCTGGCGCCGACACCGACGAACATCTCGACGAAGTCGGAGCCGGAGATGGAGTAGAAGGGCACGCCGGCCTCACCGGCCACGGCGCGGGCCAGCAGCGTCTTACCGGTACCGGGCGGGCCGAAGAGCAGCACGCCCTTCGGGATCTTGGCGCCCAGGGCCTGGTACTTCGCCGGGTTCTGCAGGAAGTCCTTGATCTCGTGCAGTTCCTCGACGGCCTCTTCCGCCCCGGCCACGTCCGCGAAGGTCGTCTTCGGCGTGTCCTTGGTGATCATCTTCGCCTTGGACTTGCCGAAGTTGAGCACCCGCGAGCCGCCGCCCTGCATCTGCGACATGAAGAACAGCAGCAGGAGCACGAGCAGCGCGATGGGGAGGAGATTGACCAGCAGGCTGACCCAGATGCTGTCCGACGACACCTTGGTGTCGACCGGGCCGGTGATCCGGTCCGCCGCCTCGGCCTCGCGGACCTGGTTCCAGACCTGGCCGCCGACCTCGTACGGGAACTGCGCCTCGATCTTGTCGGTGGTGGTGTCGTCGAACTTGGCCTTGTCCTTCAGGTCGAGCTGGAGCGTCTGCTCCTTGTCCTGGAAGACGACCTTCTCGATACCACCCTTGTTGAGCTGGTCGAGCGCGACGGACGTGTCCACCCGGTGGTAGCTCGGACCAGCGGTGAACAGTTGACTGAGCACAACGGCGCCGAGGATGACCAGGATGATCCAGACCACCGGTCGGCGGAAGAAACGCGTACGTTCCATGCTGTCGTCGGGCACCGAGGCGCCCGCATCCTCCTGATCGACGTCCTGACCGTCTGAATGGTGTCGCCGCCTCGGGCGGCGGCCGGGGCCGCCGTGCGGGCCGGCCCGACCCCCGGGGCGCGCGAACTGCCGCACCACGGTCACTCGACGGTACACCGTACGAGCGAGGTGTGAGCTTGCGAGCCCGGCACTTACGCGTACGGCGAACCAGGGTTTGAGCCGGCGTGGCGGGGAGCTCCGCACCCGACCGGCCCATGCCGCACGGTCACGCGGCTCGGAGGGTCGGGCGTGGAGAGTGCCTCCACGTCACCGGCCCCTACCGTAGACCGAAAGGCTGAGAGCCCGCTGAACGTCCGCTGACGAGCGGCTCGGCGGCGGCGCTCAGGCCCGCGCGTAGACCTCGGGCTTGAGCACCCCGACGTACGGCACCTCGCGGTAGCGCTCGCCGAAGTCGAGCCCGTAGCCGACCACGAACTCGGTCGGGATGTCGAAGCCGACGTACTTCACCGGCACCTGCACCTTGACCGCGTCCGGCTTGCGGAACAGGGCGACCACCTCGACGCTGGCCGCGGAGCGCGACTCCAGGTAACGCAGCAGCCAGGACAGGGTGAGGCCGGAGTCGACGATGTCCTCGACCACCACCACGTGCCGGCCGGCGATGTCCCGGTCCAGGTCCTTGAGGATGCGGACCACCCCGGACGAGGTGGTGCCCTGGCCGTACGACGAGACGGCCATGAACTCCAGCTCGGCGGGCGGGCCCTGGCGGCCCAACGCGCGGGCGAAGTCGGCCATGAACATGACCGCGCCCTTGAGCACGCAGACGAGCAGGAGACCGTCCTCGACGTGCGCGTAGTCCGCCGAGACCTGCTTGGCGAGTTCCGCGGTCTTCTCGCGGATCTGCGCCTCGGAGATGATCACGTGGTCGATGTCGGCGTCGTACCAGGAGCCGTCAGCCATGCTCCTAGCCTGCCGTACGCCGGATGGTCACCGTCGGCGGGGCCGCCCCTTTTGGCGCGGTCCCGCCGGGGATCTTCGGCGCGAACAGAACAATTCACCTCAGCAGGTACGGGAGCGCCAGCGCCGCCCGTCGTCGGTCGGCTTCCAGTCGGCCGAGTCGCGGGTGTCGGCGGTGAACCCGAGGGCGCTGGCGCCGGCCAGCAGGAGCAGGAACAGCAGGAGCAGCAGGACGGTCATGGCGGCGCTCGCTTTCGTATGGTTGGTTCGCTTTTCGCCGCCGGTGCGCACCGGACACCACCAAGTCTGCGACCCGCCGTCCGACCCGGACAGTGGCAGAAATGCCCGCGAGCATCGATTTCCTGCCACTCGCCGGGTTACCCTCGTCACATGTTGCGCTCGGTGGCGGTGCTGGCGATGGACCGGGTGGCCACGTTCGAGTTGGGCGTGTTCGCGGAGGTGTTCGGCACCGACCGCACCGACGACGGCTTCCCCGCCTACCGGTTCCAGGTCTGCTCGCCCGACGGCGGGGCGGTACGCACCTCGTCCGGGTTCCACCTCCAGCCGCACGCCGACCTGGCCCCGCTCGACGACGCGGACCTCGTCGCGGTCCCCGCGCACTTCAGCGGCCTCGCCGTGCCCGGCGAGGACGACCTGCGGGCCATCCCGCCCGCCGTGCCGGCGGCGCTGCGCCGGGCCGCCGCCCGCGGGGCGTACGTGTTGAGCGTCTGCTCGGGCGCGTTCGTGCTCGGCGCGGCCGGCCTGCTGGACGACCGGGAGTGCACCACCCACTGGCTCTACGTCGACGAGTTGCAGCGTCGCAATCCCCGGGCCCGGGTCCGCTGCAACTCGCTCTACGTCCAGGACGGCCGGCTGCTCACCAGCGCCGGCACGGCCGCCGGGATCGACGCCTGCCTGCACCTGGTCCGCCAGGAGCACGGCTCGGCGACCGCCACCCGGCTGGCCCGGCGGATGGTGGTCCCGCCGCACCGCGACGGCGGCCAAGCGCAGTACGTCGAGGCGCCGATCCCGAGGGCGCCGGAGGCGCCCACGCTCGAACCGGTGCTGGAGTGGCTGATGGGCCACCTCGACCGCGGCGTGACCGTGGACGAGCTGGCCGCCCGGGCCGGGATGGCCCCGCGTACGTTCGCCCGCCGGTTCCGCGCCGAGACCGGCACCACGCCGCACGACTGGCTGACCAACCAGCGGGTGCTGCTGGCCCGGCGGCTGCTGGAGGACACCCGACTCAGCGTGGAGAGCGTCGCCGACCGGGCCGGCTTCGGTGACGCGGCGGCGCTGCGGCACCACTTCACCCGCCGGGTCGGCACCACGCCGCACGCGTACCGGACCACGTTCCGCGAGCGCGCCGACGCGTGAGCCCCTGGTGTTGAGCGGGGGCCCCGCCTATGCAGAAGGCGTTAAGCGGGGGCCCCTCCTTGCACCAGGCGGGCGGCGTGCCGGTGCACCTGGTGGTTGCCGGGCAGGTGGACCGGGCCCTGGCCACGCCAGGCGGTGACCAGCGCGTCCAGCGCCGCCACGTGCCGGTGGGACAGCGCGGCCGGCGCGGCGCCCAGCTCCCGTGCCCAGGCGTGCAGCACCCGGGTGCGGACCGCCGCCGGCAACGCGGCCAGCCCGTCGACCGAGAGCCCGCCACCGGCCGCCCGGACGTCGGCGAGCGCGTCGCCGGCCAGCGCGTCGAGCGCGGCGGTGTCCGCCGCGAGCAGGCGCGCGGTCCGGGCCAGGTTCGCCACCACGCCCGGCCCGAGCGCGTCGACGAGCGCCGGCAACGCGTCGGCCCGGACCCGCGCCCGGGCGTACGCGGGATCGGTGTTGTGCGGGTCGGCCCACGCCGCCAGCCCGAGCGCGGCGCAGGCCGCCCGGGTGTCGGACCGGGGCACGTCGAGCAGCGGACGCAGCAGCGGCACCCCGTCCCGCTCGCGCCGCTCCGGCATCCCGGACAGGCCGCGTGGCCCGCCGCCCCGGGCCAGCGCGAGCAGCACGGTCTCCGCCTGGTCGTCCCGGGTGTGCCCGAGCAGCACCCCGGCCGCGTCGTGCCGCCGGGCGGCGGCGACAAGCGCCTCGTAGCGGGCCTCCCGGGCGGCTGCCTCGGGGCCGCCGTCGCGCCCGGCCACCCGTACCGCAACCACCTCGACCGGGTCGAACCCGGCCGCGCGGGCCCAGCCGGCGACCGCGGCGGCCCGCTCGGGCGAACCGGCCTGCAGGCCGTGGTCGACGGTCACCAGGCCGGCCGCGCGACCGAGCCGGGGCGCCACGAACGCGGTGGCCGCGGCGAGCGCCAGCGAGTCGGCCCCGCCGGAGCAGGCCACCAGCACCGGTCCGGACCCAGGCAGGTCGGTCAGCAGCCGGCGTACGGCGAGCCGCACGGCGGCCACTGACGGTGCCGGGCTCACCGGTGGCCGGAGAGCCGGCGCGGCTGGTTCAGCCGGCGGTCGGGGTGGCACCGGCCGGCCCGTGCACCCGGGACACCCAGGCGTCCGGGTCGCCCAGCTCGTCGAGCCGGGGCAGCGTGAGCGGAGAGGAGAAGATCTTGTTGAAGCCGGCCATGCCGACCCGGTCCACCACGCCGTGCACGAACTTCCGGCCCTCGGCGTACTGGCGCATCTTGACCTCGATGCCGAGCAGCCGGCGGATCGCCTTCTCCAGCGGGTTGCCGGACTCGCGGCGGCGGTTGAACGACGCCCGGATCGACCCGACGCTGGGGATGACCTGCGGGCCGACGCCGTCCATCACGAACTCGGCGTGCCCCTCCAGCAGCGTCATCAGCGCGGTCAGCCGGTCCAGCACGGCGCGCTGCGCCGGGGTCTGCACGATGTCGAGCACGCTGGCCCGGCTCTCCGGGTCCTTGACCGCGTCGGAGAGCGTGGCGACGCCACGGCGCAGGCGCTCCAGCAGGTGCTCGCCGCCCTGTGAGGCGTCCACGAACGCCTGCACCTCGCCCAGGAAGTAGGCCCGCATCCACGGCACGGCGGTGAACTGGGTGCGGTGGGTGACCTCGTGCAGGCACACCCAGAGCCGGAAGTCCCGCGGGTCGGCGCCGAGCTTCCGCTCCACCTCGACGATGTTCGGCGCCACCAGCAGCAGTTGGCCGGGGTCACCGGCGAAGACCTCGTACTGGCCGAGCACCCGGCCGGAGAGGTACGCCAGCACGGTGCCGGCCTGCACGCCTGTCACCCGGGAGCCGATCGCCTCGGTGAGCGCGCCCGGCCGCTTGTCCCCGGAGAGCCGTTCCACCAGCGGCGAGACGACCTCACGCAGCCCGGCGATGTTGGCCGCCGCCCAGTCGCGGCGGTCGACCACGCGGACCGGCGGGTGCGCCACCTGGGCCCGCAGGCCGGTGTAGTCGGCGACGTGCCCGGCGGCCTCCTCGGTCAGCCGGCGCAGGTCGCCGACCACGTCGGTGGCCTCGGCGTACGACACCCGGGGGCCCGACTTGCTCAGCGCCCCCGCGGTAGCGGCGGCCAGATCCCAGTCCACGAACTGCGCCATGAACCCACCGTACCCGCGCCGCGACACCCCCACCCGGGCTCGCCCGGACGGATCGACACCGGTCGGTCAGCGGCAGCCGCAGCCGGCCAACGCGGAGGTGATCCGGTCGAGCGCCTGCCGGGTCTCGTCGAGCGAGCCCGTCGTCCGGTCGGTGAGCACGGCGAACGTGAGCAGCCGGCCGTCGGCCGTGGTGACCGTGCCGGCGATGGCGTTCACCCCGGACAGCGTGCCGGTCTTGGCGCGCACCACGCCGGCGCCGGTCCGCGTCGCGGCCACCTGGTAACGCTCGTCGAGCGTGCCGGACCAGCCGCCGACCGGCAGGCCGCCGAAGATCGCGGCCAACTCGGGGTGACTTCCGTTGCCGGCGAGCGTGATCAGGTCGGTGAGCAGCGACGGGCTGATCCGGTTGGTGCGGGACAGCCCGCTGCCGTCGGCCAGGCTGATCTCACCGGCCGGCAGGCCGAGACCGCCGAGCACCTCGTCGGTGGCCGCCGCGCCGCCGACGAAGGACCCGGGCCGGCCCTTGGCCAGCGCCACCTGGCGGGCCATCGCCTCGGCGATCACGTTGTCGCTGTCGCTGATCATGATGTCGACCAGCCGGATCACCGGCAGGGACTCGACAGTGCCCAGTTCGGCGCCGGGCGCGGTGCCGGAGCCGCCGGCGGCCGGCGCGGTGCCCCGCGTCACCTGTGCGGCGCCCCCGCTGAGCCCGAGCAGCCTGGCGAACTGCCGGCCGGCGGTCAGGTCCGGCTGGGCAACCCGCTCGGCGGCGTGGTTGGTCTCCTCCGCGGTACGCCGGGCCTGCGCCGGGTCCTTCCGGGCGCCGTCGGTCATCAGCGCGGTGATCGCCGCGCCGAACCCGCCGGTGGGGATGTCGGCGTCCCAGCCGGGTTCGAAGACCGGGCCGCTGAACAGCGTCGCGTCCACGATGACCTTGGTCGGGGCGGTGCCACCGAGCGCGGTGCGCACCTGGGCGGCCAGGTCGTCCAGCCGGGCCGCACCCGGATAGAAGGCGTTCTTCCGGTCCACCGCGAGGGTCGGGTCACCGCCGCCGACCAGGACCACCTCGCCCGGGTTCGGGCCGGCCACCGCGCGGGTGGGGATCCGGTACGCGGGGCCGCGCGCGGCGAGCACCGCGACGCCGGTGGCGAGCTTGGTCACCGAGGCGGGCACCGTCGGCGCGTCCGCTTGCCTGCCGTAGAGCGCCTGGCCGGTGGTCACGTCCGCCACCGAGACGTTCACCCGGTCACCGAGTGCGGCGGCGCGCACCAGCGGGTCCAGCGCGGCGCGGAGCCCGGCCACGGTGGGCAGCGGGGCGTTGCCGTCCGGCCCGGCCAGCACCGCCGGCGGGTCGGGCTCGGGCGGTGCGGCGGTCGCGCCGGACGAGGTGCCCCCGCTGCCCAGCCAGCCGGCCACCGGGCCGGGGCGGAGCACCGCCAGCCCGGCCACGGCCAGGACCAGCACCAGCACGCCGGCCAGCGCCGCGACCAGCCGGCCGCGGCGGCGGCGCGGCGGGACCGGAGGCGGGGTGGGCGGGGGCGGCACGGTGCCGACCGGTGGGACCGGTGGGCTCACCGGCACCGGGGCCGGCCAGTTCCCGGCCGGCCGGCCGTCGGGGTGGGCCGCGCCGGTGGGCGGAGTCGTACGGTGGGTGAGGTTGGCGCCCGGCACGGACACCCGGCCGGTGGCGCCGGCCGGGCCGGAACCGGATCCGACGGACCGCCGCCCGTCAACCCCTCCGGGGCGGTAGTGTGAGTCTTCCCTCCCCACGGCCCCCTCCTCCCCGCTCGAAATCACCTTGGGTGACACTACTTCGGTCCGAACACTATGCGGCGGCCGGAGCCGGCGGGGGCGTTCTCCCGTGCGGGCGGCGAGCCGGTGGTTCCGTTAGCCAGCGTGGGCAAACGAGGGAGCGTGGGAGATGGATTTCGACGTCACGGTTGAGATCCCGAAGGGTCACCGCAACAAGTACGAGGTGGACCACGCGACCGGCCGGATCCGGCTGGACCGCACCCTCTTCACCTCCACGCAGTACCCCGCCGACTACGGCTTCATCGAGGGCACCCTGGGCGAGGACGGCGACCCGCTGGACGCGCTCGTGCTGGTGCCCGAACCCACCTTCCCGGGCTGCCTGATCCGCTGCCGCACCATCGGCATGTTCCGGATGACGGACGAGAAGGGCGGCGACGACAAGGTCCTCTGCGTCCCCTACGAGGACCCGCGCCAGGAGCACCTGCGCGACATCCACCACCTGGGCGAGTTCGACCGGCTGGAGATCCAGCACTTCTTCGAGGTCTACAAGGACCTGGAGCCGGGCAAGTCGGTCGAGGGCGCGACCTGGGTCGGCCGGGTCGAGGCGGAGGCGGAGATCGTGAACTCGTACCGCCGGGCCAAGGAGGCCGCGGAGCGCGGCGAGACGCTGCACTGACGGCGAGACTTCCGGGGCCCGGGTCGCATCGGCGGCCCGGGCCTTTCGCTGTTCAGGCGAGCAGGCCGCGGGCCCGGTCGTAGAGGTCGAGCACCGCGCAGGCCACCGGCACCACGGCCACCACCAGCGCGGTGTCGGTCAGGTCGGCCAGCCGGCCGAGGTACGGCGAGACGGGCCGACGGGCGTACGTGGCGCCGGCGGTGACCGCGACCAGGGCCAGGGCCAGCCCGCCGACGGTCAGCGCGAGGCGGCCCCCGGGCCCGGCCCGGTCCGCCAGCACCACGCCGAGCAGCGCGTACCCGGCCAGGCCGGCGGCGACGGCCGGCACCCGGTGCCGCACCGCCACGAAGAGCCGGGAGCGCAGCAGCAACACCCCGGCGGCGACCGCGACCAGTAGCCGCCCGGCGGTCCCCCCGGCGGCGACGAGCACCACGGCGGCGCCCACGGCCAGCACCGCGTGCCCGAGCAGCATCCCGGTCAACGCCTCCTCGGCGCGGGCCACGGCCGCGTGCACCCGTCCCCGGTCGGGCAGGTCACGGGTGCCGGCGGGGGCGGGCAGCGTGAGTGGCGGCAGCGGCAGCTTGCCGACCCGGATGGCCAGCAGCGGCAGCCCGCCGAGCGCGAAGACCAGGACGGCGAGCAGCACGGCCGCGGTGCCGGCCGGGTCGAGCAGCAGCGCGCCGAGCGCGGCCACCGCGCCGACCGCGCCGACCGTCACGCCGGCCACCGGGACCCGGGACCGGTGCGCCACGCCGAGCAGGCCGAGCACCGCCACCAGCAGCACCGCCACCGAGCCGACCAGCAGTTCGGGGGCGCCGACCCAGCGCAGGCCGGGGATCGGGCCGACCGGGTCGCCGGAGCCGACCGCGAGCGCGCCGGCCGCCGCCGCCCAGGGCAGCGCGTACCCGCCGAGCGTGACGCCGACCGGGCCGTCGCCGTAGGCCCGGGAGGCCGCGGTGGCGGCGAGCACCAGGATCAGGGCGCCCGCCGCGGCGACCGTCCAGCCGCGTCCGCCGGGACCGGCGGACAGCACCGCGACCAGCCCGACCGCCAGCGGCACGGCGGCGCCGGCCAGCGCGGCGGCCCGGGTCGCCCCGGCCGACCAGGCGACGCCCCGGCGGCGGGCGCCGTCCACGATCGCCTCGACCACGTCGTCGTACTCCAGCTCGGGCCACTCGGCGCGGGCCGGTACGAGATGCAGCACCTCGCCGTCGCGGACGCCTTGCGGCAGCAGTGCCTGGGCGGTGGCCAGCACCGCGCCGTCGGTGCGTCGCAGCACCCAGCCGCCGTGCCGTTCGCCGTCGTCGGCGAGCCCCTCCCCGGCGTGCCGGAGCACCTCGGGCAGCAGCTCGGCCAGGGGAACCTGCTCCGGCAGGGCCACGTCGACCCGTCGCCGGGGCGCGCTGATCGTGACCCGGGCGAGCCCGCTTGTCATCGACGTATCTCCATCATCGAGCCGGAACGGTGGGCTGACGGACGGAAGGACTTTACCTACTATGAGCCAGGCTCGGGTTACCGAGAGCCATGGGAGGCCGTGTGTCCACTGTCGTCATCAAGCGACCGCCGCGCCGACCGGCCCCGGAGATCCCGGTCGGTGAGCTGCCCGTCGAGGCGCCGCCGGAGATCCCGGTGGCGACCGGCGGGCGCTGGCAGCAGGCGCTGATGGTGCTGCCGATGCTCGGCGGGACGGTGGCCATGGCGATGATGTTCGGCCGGGGCGGCGGCGCCTACTCGTACGTGGTGGGCGGCATGTTCGGGCTCTCCTCGCTGGCCATGCTGGTGACCACCTGGGGCAGCGCCGGCCCGAAGAAGTCCGAGCTGATGGCCGCCCGTCGGGAGTACCTGCGGCACCTGGCCACGCTGCGTCGCCGGGTCCGGGAGACGGCCGGCGCCCAGCGCGCCGGGCTCGCCTACCGCCATCCGGAGCCCGGGCGGCTCTGGTCCACCGTCGACAGCCACCGGGTCTGGGAACGCCGGCCGGGTGACCCGGACTTCGCGGTGGTCCGGGTCGGCGTCGGGCCGCAGACGCTGGCCACCCCGCTGGTCCCGCCGGTCACCCGGCCGCTGGAGGAGCTGGAGCCGATGACCGCCGGGGCGCTGCGGCGCTTCCTGGACGCGTACTCGGTGGTGCCGGACCTGCCGGTGGCGCTGTCGCTGCGCAGCTTCGCCCGGGTCTTCGTGCGCGGCCCGGCCGGCGAGGTACGCGGCACCGGCTCGCCGGCCGCCCGGGCGCTGGCCCGGGCGGTGCTCACCCAGCTCGCCGTCTTCCACGCCCCGGACGAGCTGCTGATCGCGGTCTGCGCCGGCCCGGAGCGCCGGGACCGGTGGGAGTGGGTGAAGTGGCTGCCGCACGCCCACCACCCGGCGCGCACCGACGCGCTCGGCCCGGTGCGGCTGGTCACCAGCGCCGCCGCCGACCTGGAACGGCTCCTCGACGACGTGCTCGGCAGCCGGTCCCGGTTCAGCCCGCACGGCCCGGCCACCGACGGGCCGCACGTCGTGGTGGTGCTCGACGGCGGCGACCTGACCGGGGCCGCCGACCTGGCCGGCGACGGCGGCATCGACGCGGTCACCGTGCTCGACCTGGACACGCCGCCGCCCCGGCTGCTCGACCGGTACGCGCTGCTGCTCGACCTGGTCGACGGCCGGCTGCACTCGCACTCGGCGGAGGGGCCCGCCGAGGTGGGCGCCGCCGACGCGTTGCCGACGGCCGACGCGGAGGCGGTCGCGCGGCGGCTCGCGCCGCTGCGGCTGGCCGGCGCGGTACGCGGGTCGGACGCGCCGCCCGGCGCTGAGCCGGGCCTGCCGGAGCTGCTCGGTCTCGGCGACCCGGACGGTTTCACCGCCGAGCAGGGCTGGGCGCCCCGCGCCGCCCGGGACCGGCTGCGGGTGCCGATCGGGGTGGGCGCCGACGGCGGGGCGATCGACCTCGACCTCAAGGAGTCGGCGCTCGACGGCATGGGCCCGCACGGGCTGCTGATCGGCGCGACCGGCTCCGGCAAGTCGGAGCTGCTGCGCACGCTGGTGCTCGGCCTGGCCGCGACGCACAGCTCGGAGCAGCTCAACTTCGTGCTTGTCGACTTCAAGGGCGGTGCCACGTTCGCGCCGTTCGAGCGCCTGCCGCACACCGCCGCCGTGATCACCAACCTGGCGGACGCGCTGCCGCTCGTCGACCGGATGGTCGACGCGATCAACGGGGAGCTGATGCGCCGCCAGGAGCTGCTGCGCCGGGCCGGCAACTTCGCCGGCGTGCGTGACTACGGGCGGGCGCGCGCGGCCGGCAGTCCGCTCGCCCCGCTGCCGTCGCTGCTGCTGATCTGCGACGAGTTCTCCGAGCTGCTCTCCGCCAAGCCCGACTTCATCGACCTGTTCGTGCAGATCGGCCGGCTGGGCCGGTCGCTCGGCGTGCACCTGCTGCTGGCCAGTCAACGGCTGGAGGAGGGCCGGCTGCGGGGGTTGGACACCCACCTGTCGTACCGGATCGGGTTGCGCACGTTCTCCACGTTGGAGTCCCGGACGGTGCTCGGCGTGCCGGACGCGTACGAGCTGCCCCGCAGCCCGGGGCACGGGTACCTGCGCTCCGGCACCGAGCCGCTGGTCCGGTTCAGGGCGGCGTACGTCTCCGGCGCGGTCCGTCGACGCATCGGCCCGGCGGGTGCGTCCGGCGTCGGCGCCGCGCGGGTGCTCGCGTTCTCCACCCACCTGGCGCCGGTGCCCGAACCGACGACACCGGCCGCGCTCCCGGCCGAGGAGGAGAGCGGCGAGACGCTGCTCGACCTGCTGGTCGACCGGCTGGCCGGGCAGGGCCCGCCGGCGCACCGGGTGTGGCTGCCGCCGTTGGACGCCTCCCCCACGCTCGACGAGCTGCTCGGCCCGGCCGGCGTCGACCCGGTTCGTGGGCTCACCGTGGCCAATCCCGAGCTGCACGGCGCGTTGCAGGTGCCGGTGGCGGTGGTGGACAAGCCGTTCGAGCAGCGGCGGGACCTGTTCTGGCTGGCGTTGGACGGCGCGGCCGGGCACGTCGCGGTGGTCGGCACCACCCGCAGCGGCCGGTCCGCCGTGCTGCGCACGCTGGTCTGCGCGCTGGCGCTCACCCACACCCCGGCCGAGGTGCAGGTCTACTGCCTCGACTTCGGTGGCGGCACGCTCGGCACGCTGCGGGACCTGCCGCACGTCGGCGGTGTGAGCGGGCGGACCGACGGCACCGCGGTGCGCCGTACCGTCGGGGAGGTCGCCGGCCTGCTCGCCGAGCGGGAGCGGCGCTTCACCGAGTCCGGGGTGGAGTCGATGTCGGCGTGGCGCCGGCGACGGGCCGCGACACCGGCGGCCGGCGTCGACCCGTTCGGGGACGTGTTCCTGGTCGTCGACGGTTGGAACACGCTGCGCGGCGAGTACGAGGACCTGGAACCGCTGGTCACCGAGCTGGCCACCCGGGGGCTGGCGTACGGGGTGCACGTGGTGGCGAGCGCGCTGCGCTGGTCGGACTTCCGCCCGGCGATCCGTGACCTGTTCGGCTCCCGGCTGGAGCTGCGCCTCGGCGACCCGGCCGACTCGGTGGTGGTCAAGCGCGCGCTGGCGGCCACCGTGCCGGAGGAACGGCCGGGGCGCGGGATCACCGCCGGCGGGCTGCACTTCCTCACCGCCGAGCCCCGGTCGGCCGCGTTGGGCGACGGCACCGCCGACCTGGTGAAGGCCGTCGCCGACGGGTGGTCCGGGCCGGTGGCGCCCCGGGTGCGGCTGCTCCCGCCGGTGCTGCCGTACGCCGAACTGGACCAGACCGCGACGACCGGGCTGGCGTTCCCGGTCGGGGTGGCGGAGGCGGATCTGGCCCCGGTGGTGCTGGACTTCGCCACCGAGCCGAACTTCGTGGTCTTCGGTGACGCCGAGTGCGGCAAGTCCTCGTTCCTGCGCGCGCTGGCCACCTCGATCGTGGGCCGGTTCACCCCGGAGCAGGCCCGGGTGATCCTGGTCGACTACCGGCGCAGCCTGATGGGCGTGATCGAGACCGCGCACCTGATCGGGTACGGCACGGCCGCGCCACACACCACCGAGCTGATCGAGTCGGCGGCCGGTTACCTCCAGGGGCGGCAGCCCGGCCCGGAGGTGACCCCGGCCGAGTTGCGCGCCCGCACGTGGTGGACCGGGCCGGAGCTGTTCGTGCTGGTGGACGACTACGACCTGGTGGCCGGCGGGCCGACGAACCCGCTGCGCGCGTTGGAGGAGCACCTGCCGCACGCCCGGGACGTCGGGCTGCACCTGGTGCTGGCGCGGCGCTCCGGCGGCGCCGGCCGGACCGCGTACGAGCCGATCATCCAGCGGCTGCGGGAGCTGTCCACGGCCGGGCTGGTGATGTCCGGCGGCCCGGAGGAGGGGCCGCTCGTCGGCCAGGTGAAGGCCGGGCCGCTGCCGCCCGGTCGGGCCCGCCTGGTCACCCGGCGTGAGGGCGTCCGTCTGGTGCAGTTGGCTCATCTCCCGCCCGGATGAGCCGGGTACGCCGAGTTGTCCCGGGACGGCCGGGACTACCGGTAATCTCCGAGCAGCATGTGTCGGACGCGACGGAATGGCTGGGGAATGTGACCAGGGATCGGCAGGGGCTTCCCGGCATGCCGTCCCGGCGTCTCGCCGGGCGTGCGCTGCTGGCCGGCGCGGCGGCGTTGGCCGTCACGGCCGGCCCGCTGGCCCCGCCGGCACACGCCGCGCCGGCACACGCCGCGCCGGCACACGCCGCGCCGGCACACGCCGCGCCGGCCGCCGTCCAGGTGCCGGCCTGGTCCGCGCCGGAGCGCGTGTTCCGGGCCGACCAGGTCCGCGACGAGCAGTGGCAGTTGGCGGAGCTACGGGCGAAGGCCGCCTGGCGGACGTCGACCGGGCGCGGCGTGGTGGTCGCGGTGATCGACTCGGGAGTGGACGCTTCGCACCCCGACCTGGCCGGTCAGGTGCTGCCCGGCCTCGACCTGGTCGAGCCGGGCGGCACGGACGAGCCGGACCCGGTGGGGCACGGCACCACGGTGGCCGGGCTGATCGCCGGGCGGGCCGACGACGATCACGGCGTGGTGGGGCTGGCGCCGGACGCCCGGATCCTGCCGGTCCGGGTGCTGGACGCGGAGAACCGGTACGACGACGCGTTGATCATCGCGAAGGCGGTGCGCTGGGCGGTCGACAACGGCGCCCGGGTGGTGAACCTGTCACTCGGGGGCGGCGGCGACAGCCCGGCGCTGGCCGCGGCGCTCGACTACGCGTTCGCCCGGGACGTGGTGGTGGTCGCCTGCACCGGCAACCTGGCCACCTCGACCACCACCAAGGTCTGGTACCCGGCCCGCGAGCCGGGCGTGCTGGCGGTCACCGGCCTGGACCGCGACAGCGAGAACCTCTGGTCCGGCTCGATCACCGGTCACGAGACCACGCTCAGCGCCCCGGCCACCGCGCTCTACGGCGCCCGCTCCCGGGGCGGCTACTGGCGGGTGCAGGGGACGAGCTTCGCCGCGCCGCTGGTCGCCGCGACGGCCGCCCTGGTCCGGGCCCGCTATCCGCGGATGCCGGCCGGGGACGTGGTCAACCGGCTGATCAGCACCGCCCGGGACCTCGGCCCGACCGGCCGGGACGACCGGTTCGGGTACGGCATGGTCGACCCGGTGGCCGCGCTCACCGCCGACGTGGCGCCGGTGGGCCGCAACCCGCTCGACGACAACGCCGCCCCCGGCGTGGTGGGTTTCGGTCCCGCCCCGGGCGAGGGCCCGGACACCCGGGCCGCGGCGGCGGGGCAGGGCGGCGACCCGTTCGGTCGCCCGCAGCCGGCCGGTTGGTCGGCCGGCGCGGCGGGCCAGACCGACGACCCCGCCCCGGGACGGCTCTGGATCGGCCTGGCCCTGCTCGTCGCCCTGGTCACCGGCTCCGCGCTGGTGGTGCGCCGGTTCCGGCGGGCCCGCCACTGACCGGCGAGTCTGACCGCGCCCTTCCCTGGGTAGTGAACGGCGCATGAACAGCACCGGCCCGGCGTCCACGCGCCACCGGTCGTGGCGGAGCCGCCGCCTCGACCCCGACCACTCGCTGGGGCTGCGCCTCAGCCTGGCCGCCGCCGCGGCGGTCCTGGTGCTGGTGCCGTTCGCCCTGCTCGCGCTGCTGGTGCTGGGCGCCTGGCCGCCGCTACTCCGGCTGGACGCCTCGGTCACCGAGGCGTTCCACGGATATGCGGTGCACCATCCGCTGTGGGTCCGGGTGATGACGGTCTGGACGCACGCGTTCGGGCCGGGTCCGCTGCGGGTGGCCGCCGCGATGGCGGTGGTCTGGCTGCTGCGGCGCGGGGCGCCGCGGCTGGCGGTCTGGGTGGTCACCACGATGCTTGTCGGCGGCCTGCTCGGCGCGCTGCTCAAGCTGCTGGTCGGCCGGGACCGGCCGGACCTGCTCGAACCGGTGGCCCGGGCCGCCGGCTACTCCTTCCCGTCCGGTCACGCGCTGAACGCGGCGCTGGCCGCCGGGGTGCTGCTGTTGCTCTTCCTGCCGTTCGCCCGCGACAACCGCGCCGGCCGCATCGCGCTCTGGACGGCAGCGACGCTGCTCGCGGTGGTGACCGGGTTGAGCCGGATCGCGCTGGGCGTGCACTGGACCAGTGACGTGGTGGGCGGCTGGGTGCTGGGGATGGCCACGGTCGCCGCCACCACGGCCGCGTTCGCCACCTGGCGCACCGGGGCCGGCCGGCGGCCGGCCCGCCCGCTGCGCGAGGGGGTCGAGCCGGAACTGGCCGACCCGGAGGATCGACACGCGTAACAAGACGGCCACCTGGGTAAAGGGCGGCTCATGTCCGATGTCGCGGTCCAGATCGCCCGGCGCGTCCTGCTGCCGGTGGCCCTGCTCTTCGCCGTGATGGTGGGGCTGGGCCTGCTGGTCACCCGGGTGCTCACGCACACCTGGCCGTTCACCGTGGAGGACGCGGTGAACCGCGAGTTCGCCGGTGACCGGTCGTCCGGCTGGAACGACGTGTCGCTGGTCTTCAGCACGCTGGCCAGCACCCAGGTGATCGTCGTGGTGACGGTGCTGGCCGCGCTGGTGCTGCGGCTGGTGCTGCACCGCTGGCGGGAGCCGCTCTTCCTGTGCGCGGCGGTCAGCGCGCAGGCGCTGATCTTCCTGTTCACCACCATGGTCATCGACCGGAACCGGCCGGCCGTGGAGCACATGGACGCCTCTCCCCCGACGTCCAGCTTCCCCTCCGGGCACACCTCGGCGGCGACCGCGCTCTACGTCGGCCTCGCGGTGCTGCTGGCGCTGCGGGCGCGCAGCACCCCGGCCAAGATCACCTGGTGGACGCTGCTGGTGCTGGTGCCGGTCGGCGTGGCGCTCACCCGGATGTACCGGGGCATGCACCACCCCAGCGACGTGGTGGCCTCGTTCGTCAACGGCGGCACCTGTGTCGCGATCATGGCGCGCGCGGTGCTCGACCGCACGCTCACCTGGGGCCGCGCGAGCCTGTCGCTGAGCCGGCCGGGCGACGACGTGACGCCCGCCGGGGCCCCGGCGAACTGACCGCCGTGCCGGCCGGCCGACCGCCGTCGGCCGGCTCAGGTGCAGTCGCCGGTGGCCACGCCCCGGGTTCGTTCCGCGCCGGCCAGCGCCACCGACCGCGCCTCGGCGGCGGTCACCGCGAAGCCGGTGTTCGGGTCGTCCGCCGCCGCCGCGAAGATCACGCCGAGCACCAGCCCGTTCGAGGAGACCAGCGGGCCGCCGGAGTTGCCGCTGCGCACCAGCGCGCGGATCGTGTAGATCTCCCGCGTCACGTCCCCGGAGGAGTAGATGTCCGGCCCGGTGATCCGGTCGACGTCCCGCACCCGGGCCGGCCGGGCGTCGTACGGGCCGTCCAGGGGGAAGCCGAGCACGATCGCGTCCGCCCCGCTGGCCGCCGCACCGGCGGCGAAGCGCAGCGACGGCCCGGGCAGCCCGGGCACGTAGAGCACGGCCAGGTCCCGATCCGGGTCGTAGACCACCACCTCGCCGTCGTACCGCTCGCCGCGCAGTTCCACCGCCACCGAGCGGGTGCCGGCCACCACGTGCGCGTTGGTCATCACCCGGTCGTCGGCGTAGACGAAGCCGGAGCCCTCGATCCGGCGGGAGCAGCTCGGCGCGGAGCCGAGCACCTTCACCACCGACCGCTTGCTGTTCTGCACCACCTGGGAGTTGGCCAGCGCCGGGTCGGGCGGCGAGACCTGCCGGGCGTTGGTGCTGCCCAGGCCGTTGAACACGTCGGGGAAGCCGTTGGTGTCGACGGTGTCCCGCAGGGCGGTGGAGAGTTCCTGGGCCCGGTCGGGCAGCACCCGGTCCACCACGGTGAGCAACGCGCTGTCCTTGACCGAGGCGGCCAGCCAGGGCACCGACGAGGAACCCAGCGGCACCGCGACCAGCCAGGCCACCAGCATGACCGCGATGACCGAGATGAACGCGCCGCCGACGTCGTCGACCTTCTTGCCGGCCGGCCCGGTGATGGCCGCGCGCAGGTTGGAGCCGAGCCAGCCGGCCAGCGCCTGCCCCAGCACGGCGAGCCCGAAGATCGCCACCAGGGAGATCAACACCCGGGTGCCGCTGGACGCGAACTGCCGGGCGATCAGCGGGCCGACCTGGAGGCCGAGCAACGCGCCCAGGAAGAAGCCCGAGAACGACAGCGCTCCGACGACGAAGCCCTGGCGGTATCCGCTGATCGCGAACACGAGCATGAGCAGGAGCAGGACGAGATCCACGGCGGACACGCCCCAAGGGTACGGGCACCGGGCCGGTGGCCCGCTCAGCGCTCGCTGAACGTGACCTGAGGATCCGTGCGGGTGATCAGCGCACCGGGCTCTCGTCGGCCGCGTCGGTGCCGGCCGAGGGGGCCGGGGTGGCACCGACCGGCGGCAGCTCCCAGACCCGCGAGCGGGGCCAGGGCCGGGCCCAGCCGCCCATCTCCAGCAGTCGGTCGATCACGCCGCCGGTGAAGCCCCAGACCAGCATGCCGCGGACCGAGAACGCGGGGCCGATCCAGCCGCTGGGATGGCGTACCCGCATGCGGTTGTCCGGGTCGACCAGCTCGGCGACCGGCAGTCGGGCGACGTGCGCGACCTCGGCCGGCTCGCGCGGGTGGACCGGGTGCGGGTCGTGCCACCAGGCGAGCACCGGGGTCACCACGAAGTCGCTGACCGGGATCCACAGCCGGGGCAGTTCGGCCAACACGGTGACGCTGG
The DNA here is from genome assembly GCF_055586805.1 of Micromonospora sp. NPDC049201. NCBI lineage: Bacteria > Bacillati > Actinomycetota > Actinomycetes > Micromonosporales > Micromonosporaceae > Micromonospora > Micromonospora sp. NPDC049201. Next base: position 607,396 of record NZ_JBVJHM010000002.1, read on the forward strand.
CCGGGTCGAGGTCGACCTCCTCGTTCGCCTCGCGCAGCGCGGTGGCGCGGGCGTCGGCGTCCTCCGGGTCGGCCGCGCCGCCGGGGAAGGCCGGCTGCCCGGCGTGGTTGCGCAGCGTCGCGGCGCGCTGGAGGACCAGCATGTCCGGCCCGGCGCCGGGCTCCTCGCCGAGCAGCACCAGCACGGCGCTCTCCCGGCCGCCGGTCTCCGGCGTGGCGAGCTGGGTGAAGTCCTCGGCCCGGGCGCTGCCGAGCCGGCCCAGCAGCGGGTCCAGCCATCCGGGCGGCGTCCGGGTCACACCCGCACCCCGAGATGCGTGCGGACGAGCGCGGCGAGGCGGGCGTCGTCGAGCGCGCCGGTCCCGTCGATGTGCCGGATCCGGCCGTCCGCGTCGACCAGGACGGTCAACGGGAACGCGCTGCGTTCGAGCGCGCGCTCGAACGCGTCGCCCTGGTCGAGCAACATCGGGAAGTCGATGCCGAAGTCCTCGCCGAGGGACTGCGCGCCGCCGCGGCTGTCCCGGCTGTTCACCCCGATCACCTGGAACCGGCCGTCGGCCCGGTCGCTGAGCCGCTGGAACGCGGGCAGCTCCTTGCGGCAGGGCGGACACCAGGACGCCCACACGTTGATCACGGCGGGGCCCTTCACGTCGCGCAGCTTCACCGGCGCGCCGCCGGTGAAGCAGTTGAGCGCCAGGTCGGGCAGCGGATCACCGGGCTTGTCGGCCGGTGACGGCACGGCCGAGGCCGGCACCGCGGTCAGCGGGGCGCAGTCGGCGAACGGCGAGGGGCGCTCCGCGCGGGTGGCCGACGCCGGGCCGGGCGGCTCCTCGGCCGTGGCGGTGCAGCCCGCCGCCAGCAGCAGCGGGACGAGCAGGAACGCGAGTCGGCGGGTCACGGCACGTCCGCCACGGTCGCCTGCTGCGGCACCAGGTCCGGGTCGAGGCCGACGGCCGCCGCGAGGTCCCGCGCGCGGGGGCCCTTCAGCAGCTTGGCCGCGGCGGCCGGCTCGGTCGGCCCGGTGCCGTACGCGGGGCAGAGCTTCGCCAGCGTGCACGCGCCGCAGGCCGGCTTGCGGGCGTGGCAGACCCGACGGCCGTGGAAGATGATCCGGTGCGACAGCATGGTCCAGTCCCGCTTGGGGTAGAGCACGCCGATCGCGTGCTCGATCTTGACCGGGTCGGTCTCGGTGGTCAGCTCCCACCGCTGCACCAGCCGCTGGAAGTGGGTGTCGACGGTGATGCCCGGGACGTCGAACGCGTTGCCGAGGATCACGTTCGCGGTCTTGCGCCCGATCCCCGGCAGGGTGACCAGGTCGGCGAGCCGGCCGGGCACCTCGCCGTCGTACCGCTCGCAGAGCGCGCGGCCGAGGTTGATCAGCGAGCTGGTCTTGTTGCGGTAGAAACCGGTGGGCCGGATCAGCTCCTCCAGCTCGACGCGGTCCGCCCCGGCGTAGTCGGCGGCGGTGCGGTAGCGGGCGAACAGCTTCGGCGTGACCTCGTTGACCTTCTTGTCGGTGCACTGGGCGGACAGGATCGTGGCGACCGCCAGCTCCAGCGCGTTGCCGTGGTCGAGTTCACAGTGCGCGTCGGGGTGGGTCTCGGTCAGCACCCGCCCGATGCGGCGGGCCCGACGCGTACGGCCGAGGTCGGTCTCGGGGGAGCGCGTGGTCACGCCGGCCAGCCTACGTCGCGGGGCCGACGCCCCGGTGGGTCGACGCGGGTGGCGTGCGCTCAGCCACCCGCCGGGGCGCTGATCTTGCCGCTCGCGTCGAGCTTCGCGCCGGTGTTCGGGAAGTCCGCCCGGGTCACCTCGCGCACCAGCCCGAGGCCGCGGTCCTGCCGGTCGACGGAGGGCCGGCCGACGCCGTTCATCACGGTGGAGGTGAACGTGCCGCCGACGAAGCGGCCCTCGGCGGTGAGCGACACCTTGAGCACCCCGCCGTAGCCGAGCCGGCCGGTGCTCTGCAACGACTTCCCGCCGCCGGCGAAGTTGCCCAGGCTGTAGGCGATCAGCTTGCCCTGGTAGAACTCCAGGCCCCGCAGCACGTGCGGGCCGTGCCCGATCACCAGGTCCGCGCCGGCGTCGATCACGGTACGGGCGAAACGCATCGGGTCGCCCCGGTTCTCCCCGACGTACATCTCGGTGCCGGGCTTGACGCGGGTCTTGTCCGCGCCCTCGGCGCCCATGTGCACCTGCACCACCACGAGCTTGGCCATCCCCTTGGCCATCTCGATGACCTGCTTGGCGGCATCCAGGTCGATCAGGCTGTTCGACCAGGGGTACGACGAGAAGCCGACCACTGCCACCTTGACGCCCTTGACGTCCACGACGGTGATCTCGCCCGGCGCGCCGGTGTGCTTGAGGCCGTGCGCCTCCAGCGCCGACTGGGTGTTCTCGTAGCCCTGCTGGCCGTAGTCGTTGCCGTGGTTGTTGGCCTGGTTGAGCAGTTGGAACCCGGCCGAGCGCAGGTGCGCGGCGTAGCCGGGCGGCGCCCGGAACTGGTAGCAGTTCTGCGGGTTCGGGCCGCACTTGCCGGCGCCGGTGTCGTCGGTGAGCGGCTCCTCCAGGTTGCCCATCACCAGGTCGCCCTTGAGCGCGGACTTCACGTCGTCGAAGAAGCCCTTGCCGCCGTTGGGCGGCAGCCGGTTCGGCGCGTTCCCCATGATCACGTCACCGGTCGCGGTCAGCGAGATCGACGGCTCGGTCGACTCGCCGGAGGCGGCCGGCTGGTCGCCGGACGCCGGGCCGGCCGAACCGGTCGACCCGCCGCCCTGCCCGGTCTGCCAGAGCGGGCCGTCGCCGTCGCCGGAGTCCGAGCAGCCGGCGGCGAGCAGGACCGCGAAGAGCGCGGCGAGCGCGGCGAGGCGCGGTCGGGGGACGGCACGGCGCGGCACGGGACCGACCGGGTGGGGGCCGGTGGCGCGGCGGGAACGGGGCACAGAGTGGGCGGAAGCGTACATCGTCGGCGACGCTACCGCCCCGGGGACGCCGCGACGAGGGCCGAATGGTCGGAATACCGGCCTGCGCACGTCAGCCGGCCCGCCGGTCGGACCAGGGCACGACCGGGCCGGCGCCGCCGGCGCGCACGGCGGCGTGCACGGCCCGGGCCAGCGGGGCGCCCCAGGTCGAGCGCGGGCCGCCGTACGGGGCCGGCGTGCCGTCGGCCGGGCAGAGCACGGTGACCGCGTCGGTGGCGGTGCCGGTGGCCGGCAGTCCCAGCTCCCAGATCGCCTGCGCCTTCGCCTCGGTGGCGGTGGCCACCGCGTTGACCAGCGCGGCGTCCCCGAGCCGGACCGGCACGTGCACCACGATGTTGACGGTGCCGACCCGGGGGGCCGGCGCGGGCCCGGCCGGCGTGTTCTCGGCGGTGGCCCGGTCGCCGCCGGCCGCCGCGGGTGCGGCGGCCCAGACCGGGGTGCCCAGGCCGACCGTCGCCCAGACCCGGACGCCGTCGTCGCGGCGGTGCACCACCTCGGCCACGTCCACGCCGGTGAGCAGCCCGACCCCGGGCCCGCCCAGGCCCAGGTCAAGGGCCAGTTCGGCCAGGTGGGCGGCGGGGTCGTCCCGGTCGTACGTCATCGGCACGGTCGCGTTGACCACCCACCGGCGGACGCCGATCCCCCCGCCCAGCGGGGCGGAGCCGACCGCCAGCAGCGGCGTCTCGGCCCGCCAGACGAGCAGCGGGATGTCCCACCCGGCTTCGGACCGGCTGGTCAGGATCGGCTCGCACAGCACGCCGGTCACCTTACGATCAGGTGGGGACCGGTGGCGCCCGGCCCGGCGTCGCGGGGCCGGATCCAGGGGTGCACCTCCGATTCCTGCTCATGTGCGCCTAGACTGGCGGCGCGCGAGGGATCAGCGGACGGCGGACCCGGGCCGACGGACGGCACGCGCAGGCGGAGGTGCGCGATGGACGAGGTACTGGCCCGCAGCGGGATCTTCCAGGGTGTCGACCCGGAGGCTGCCGAGGCGCTCGCCAAGGAGATGGAGACGATCGAGGTCCGCAAGGGCGAGGTCGTCTTCAACGAGGGCGAGCCCGGTGACAGTCTCTACATCCTCCTGTCCGGCAAGATCAAGGTGGGTCGCCGCGCGGCGGACGGCCGGCAGAACCTGATCGCCGTGATGGGCCCGTCGGACATGGTCGGCGAGTTGTCGCTGTTCGACCCCGGCCCGCGCACGGCGACCGCCACGGCGGTCACCGACACCCGGCTGGTCCGGCTGCGCAAGCAGGCTCTGCGGCCGTGGCTCAACAACCGGCCCGAGATCGCCGAGCAGCTGCTGCGGGTGCTGGCCCGCAGGCTGCGCCGGACGAACGACTCGCTCGCCGACCTGATCTTCACGGACGTGCCCGGCCGGGTCGCCAAGAACCTGCTCCAGATGGCCGGCCGGTTCGGCACCCGCGACGGCGGCGTGCTGCGGGTGACCCACGACCTCACCCAGGAGGAGATCGCCCAGCTCGTCGGCGCCTCCCGGGAGACCGTCAACAAGGCGCTCGCCGACTTCGCCTCGCGCGGCTGGCTGCGGCTGGACGGCAAGAGCATCATCATCCTCGACCCGGAGCGCCTGGCCCGCCGCGCGCGGGTCTGACCTTCCGCACCTCCACCCCGGCCCGGCCCGCCCACGCGGTCCGGGCCGGCGCGTGTCTGCCCGGCGCAGAATTCCTGGACGGCCCCGGCGGCCGACGTCCAGGCTGGGGCGATGATCGATCGGGTCGCCGTACTCTCCGACATCCATGGTGTGCTGCCGGCGCTGGAGGCCGTCCTGGCCGAGCCGGACGTGGCCGCCGCCGAGCTGATCGTGCTCACCGGTGACATCGCGTCCGGCCCGCAGCCGGTGGAGGTGCTGGACCGGCTCACCGCACTCGGCGACCGCGCCCGCTGGGTCGGCGGGAACGGCGAGCGGGAGCTGGTCGAGGCACGGGCCGGGACGCCGTCGGAGTTCGAGGTCGCCAACTGGGCCGCCGCGCAGCTCCGGGACGACCAGGTGGCCCGGCTGGCCGCGCTGCCACCGCACGTCACGCTGCCGGTGGCCGGGCTCGGCGACGTGCTCTTCTGCCACGCGACGCCCCGCGACGACGAGGAGGTCGTACTCGTCGACTCGCGGCCGGAGCGCTGGGCCGAGGTCTTCGCCGGCCTGCCGGCCGAGGTCGGCACCGTGGTCTGCGGGCACACCCACATGCCGTACACCCGGTTGGTCGACCGTCGCCTGGTGGTCAACCCGGGCAGTGTCGGCATGCCGTACGGGGGCGCGGGCGCCTGGTGGGCGCTGCTCGGTCCGGGGGTGCAGTTGCGCCGCACCCGGTTCGACGTGGACGCCGCCTGTGCCGAGGTGGTCGCCGGGTCCGGCTTCCCGGAGGCGGCGCAGTGGGTCGACGAGTACCTGCGCGGCGGATACTCCGACCTGGACGCGCTCACCGCCTTCGGCCCCCGGGACGGTCGCTGACGGGTACCCGACGTCCACGCCGGACGGGGGCGTCCTGAGTTCCGACTCTGCGATAGCGTGGCCTGATGGGACGGCGGTACCGGGTGCTTCTCGTCTCCAGCAGCGGTGGCGTCCTGCTGGACCTGCTGGCGCTCCGCCCCTGGTGGGCACGGCACGATCCGGTCTGGGTCGCGGTCCGGGCCCCCGACACCGAGGTGGCGTTGGCCGGGCAGCGGGTGCACTGGCAGCCCGAGCTGTCGACCCGCACCCGGCTGCGGGTGCTGCCGGCGACCTGGCGGGCGCTGCGGCTGCTGCGCCGCGAGCGACCCGACGTGGTGGTGTCGGCCGGCACCGGCGTGGCCGTCGGGGTCTTCCTCGCCGCCCGCCTGCTCCGGGTGCCGTCGCTGTGGTTGGAGACGTTCAACATGACCGGGCCCGCCGGCTCCGCCGCCCGGTTCTGCTCCCGGCTCGCCGCCGCGGTGCTGGTGCAGCGCCCCGCCCTGCTGGCGTCCCGCCCCCGCGCGGTGCTCATCGGCGAGCTCTACTGACCATGGCCCGTGTCCTGGTCACCGTCGGCATGGGTCCGTGGCCGTTCGACCGCCTGATCCACGGCGTCGCGCCGCTCTGCGCCGGGCACGAGGTGTTCGTCCAGACCGGCACGTCGACCGTGACGCCGCCGTGCCCGCACGAGGCGTTCCTGCCGCTGGACGACCTGCGGGAGCGGCTCGCCGCCGCCGACGTGGTGATCACCCACGCGGGGAACACCGTGCGCCTGGTCCAGCGGCTCGGCCGGGTGCCGGTGGCGGTGGCCCGGGAGGCCGCGCGGGGCGAGATGGGCAACGACCACCAGGTCGCCTACCTGCGCGACGAGGAGCGTTCCGGCCGGGTGATCGCGGTGTGGGACGCGGCCGACCTGCCGGCCGTGGTGGCCGCGCACCCGGAGCGGCAGCGGCGGTTGCTGGCCGAGCGGCCACTGCCCGGCGCGGTCGACGGCGCCCGGTTGGCCGCCACGTTGGACGCGCTCTGCGCCCGGCTGGTCCGATGAGCCGCGCCGACGAGCGCCCGGCCGGGCCGACGAACCGGGCCGACGCGGCGACCCGCCGAGCGGTCCGGCAGCCCTTCGCCACCCACCCGCTGCGCCGGTACGCGTTCGCCTGGTCCGCGCTGGCCGGCCGCACCGGCCGGCACCTCGACCTGGGCTGTGGCCCCGGTGACTTCCTCGCCGCGCTGCACGAACACGGCACCGTGACCTGCGAGGGCGCCGACCCGCACCCCGGTTACCTCGCCGGGCTGGCCGCCCGCCACCCCGACCTGCCACTGCACCGGCTGCGGGTCGGTCGGCCGCTGCCGTTCACCGACTGTCGCTTCGACTCGGTCAGCCTGCTCGACGTGCTGGAGCACGTGCCCGACGAGGCCGCGCTGCTCGCCGAGACGCACCGGGTGCTCGTCCCCGGTGGGCTGCTGGTGCTCACCGTGCCGCGCCGGCACGTGTTCAGCTTCCTCGACCCCGACAACGCGAAGTTCGACTTCCCCCGGCTGCACCGTCGCGTCTACTCGTGGCGGTTCGGGTCGCAGGTGTGGCACAGCCGGTTCGCGGACCTCTCGAACGACCTGCGCGGGGACATGTCGGTCGGCCGGGACCGGCACACCAACTACCGCACCGCCGACCTGCTCGACCTGCTGCGCGCGGCCGGTTTCGCGCCGACCACGGTGACCGGCGCCAACCTGTTCTGGCGGTGGTTGCAGATCCCGGCGCTGCTCACCGGCGGGCCGGTACGCCGCCTGCTGGAGCGCGGCATCCACCTCGACGGCCGGCTGTTCCGCGCGGCCAACCTCTTCGTCGTCGCCCGGAGGCAGCCGTGAGCATCACCCACCCCGTCCGGAGGCAGCCGTGAGCGTGGCCGACACCGCGCGGCTGGCCTGGTTCTTCGGCCGGCTCGCCATCAAGGAGCGGGTCGCGCCCCGGCTGCACGTCCGGCCGCTGGTCGCCGAGCTGTTCCTCACCGACAACTGCAACCTGCGCTGCACGAGCTGCGGCTGCTGGACCACCAACACCAAGGGTGAGCTGTCCACCGAGGAGTGGCGGGACGTCATGCGCCAACTCGTCGCGATGCGCATCCACAAGGTGAACTTCACCGGTGGTGAGCCGTTGATCCGGCCGGACGCGGTGACCCTGATGGCGTACGCCCGCGAGGTGGGGGTGCGCCACCTGCACCTGAACACCAACGGCATCCGGCTCACCCCGCCCGTCCTCGACGAGGTGCTCGCCGCCGGCGTACGCAGCTTCAACGTCTCGGTCGACGGCCCGACGGCGCTGGTGCACGACCGGATCCGGGGCCGGCTCGGCGCGTTCGAGACGACCACCCGGCACCTGCGGAACCTGATCGCGGAGCGCGACCGGCTCGGCCTGAAGGTGCGGATGAACTTCACCGTCATGCGGGACAACGTGGACAGCCTGCCCGGCATCGCGGCGCTGGCCCAGGAGCTGGGCGTGGCGCTCTATCTCAACCTGGTCACCGACCGGACGTTCCTGTTCCGCACCGACGCGGTCACCGGGCAGACCGACGTGGCCGGCGACCGGCTCGACGCGGCGCTGGCCGAGTTGGAGGCGATGGCCCGGGCGGACCAGCGGTGGTTGCCGCGCTACTCGGAGCTGCGGTACCTGCGCGGGCACTTCGACGATCTCGTGCAACGGGACCTGCCCTGCGCCGAGTCGCAGCTCAAGCTGATGGTGCACTCCCGGGGCGAGATCGGCGGCTGTTGGGCGCACGACCCGACCGCCTCGGTCCGGCAGCGCCCGATCGCCGAGATCGTCGACGCCCCGGAGTACCGCGCCGAGCACGCGCGACTGTTCCGCAAGGAGTGCGTCGGCTGCGGCAGCAACTACAGCCTCAACCTGCGCTGGCGGCCGGGCACCTACCTGGCCGACCGGCAGTGGCGGCGCGGGCGGCGCAGCCTTGTCTGAGCCGATGCGCCCGAGCCAGCCGCTGTACGACGCGCTGGCGCCCGGCTACGAGGAGCACTTCGCGGTGCCGCACCGGCGCGCGTACGACGATCTGGCGTGGGAGCGGGTCAGCGCGCTGCTGCCGCCCGACGGCCCGGTGGTGGACGCCGGCTGCGGTGTGGGGCGCTGGGCCCGACGCCTGCTCGACCTGGGCCATCCGGTGACCGGCGTGGAGCAGGCACCGGGGATGGTCGCCGAGCTGCGCCGCCGGCCGCCCGGTCCCGGCTTCACGCTCGTCGAGGGCTCGATGACGGAGGTGACGCTGCCCGCCACGGCCGGTGCGGTGCTGGCGATGGGTTCGCTGCAATACACAGCCGATCCCGAGCGGGCGGTCCGGCACCTGGCCGGCTGGCTGCGTCCGGGCGGGGTGCTGGCGGTGCTCGTCGACTCGCTGGTGGGCCTGGTGCTGGAGCTGGTCGGCGCCGGCCGGGACGACGAGGCGGTGGACCGGTTGACCCGGCGCCGGGGCGTCTGGCGGGCCGACGGGCACGCCGCCGACCTGCACCTGCTGGACCGCGCCCGGTTGGCGGCCGCGTTCACCGCCGCCGGCCTGGTCGAGGTCCGCAGCGCCGGGTTGCTGGTCAGCGCCGGGCCGTTGGGCCGGGCCGGGCTGGCCGGGCGGCTCGCCGCCGACCGGGACGCGCTGCTGGCGTTGGAGCGCCGGCTCGGCGACGACCCGGTCCTCGCCGACGCCGGCAAGCAACTGCTGGTGACCGGCCGCCGCCCGGCCTGACCGCCCGCCTGACCGCCCGGCCCGCCAGCCGGTGCCGGCGAGCTTCAGCCCAGGCAGCGGCGCAGCGCGGCGACCACCCGTTCCGCCTGCTCCACAGTGAGTTCCGACGACATCGGCAGCGCGAGCGCCTCGGCGTCCAGCCGATCGGTCACCGGCAGCCGTTCGCCGCCGCCGAGCGGGCCGCGGTGGATCGCCGCGAAGTAGGGCTTGGTCTGCACGCCGAGCGCGGCCAGCGCGTCCGCCACCCGGTCCCGGTCGGCGATCCGGGCCACCCAGTGCACCCAGCAGTGCCGGTCTCCCGGGCGGACCTGCTGGAACTCCACCGGCAGGGTGCGGGCGGCGGCGGCGTACACCTCGGCCACCTCGCCCCGCCGGCGGACCAGCGTGTCCAGCTCCGCGAGCTGGTCGACCGCGACGACGGCGTGCAGCTCGTTCATCAGCTCCGAGCGGGTCCAGCCGGCCGGCGCGGCGAGCACCGCCTCGGCGGCGTCGGCGGGCAGCACCAGAGCGCCGCCGGCCCCACCGGCGGAGACCACCTTGGCGAAGCTCATCGAGTACGAGTGGGCCAGCGCCTGCTGTGCCACCGGGCGGCCCCGGTGCAGGCTGCCGAGGGCGGCGGCGGAGTCGGCCAGCAGCGCCACGCCGGCGGGGTCGCAGACCGCCCGCAGGGCCGGGTAGTCGCACGGGTTGCCGAAGGTGTCCACGCCGAGCACCACGCGTACGCCGCCCCGCGCGACGGCGCTGGCGACGGCCGCCGGGTCGAGCGTCCAGGTCGCGGCGTCCACGTCGACGAAGCGCAGCGCGTACCCGAGCTGGACCAGGATCTCCGCCGTGGCGGGGAACGTGTACGACGGCAGCACCGCCACGTCGCCGGGGCGGGCCGGGCCGACGGTGGCGGCCACCATGATCCGTAGGGCGGCGGTGCCGGACGCGGTGACCAGCACCCGGTGGTCGTCGTCGAGTTCCAGCTCCTTGCCCAGTCGTTCGGTCAGCTCCCGCGTCCACCGGTTGCCGTGCTTGACCTCGCCGCTGGCGAGCGCCGCCTGCTGGCGGTCGGCCACCAGGTCGGGGTGGGCGGGCGGCGGCGGCACGACGACCGGCAACGGCGGCCGGAACACGGGTGCCCGGTCGGCGTCGACCGCGTCGACCAGTTCGGCCAGACGCGGGCGGAGCGGCGGCACGCGGTGACCGGCGGCGGTCAACTTGTCGGTGACCACCAGGCCGGAGCTGTCCGGCGTACGCCGGGGTGTGGTCAGCAGCGGCGCCGACGACCCGCACAGGTCACGGATCCAGGTGGCGAGGTCGACCAGGGACACCGGCTCCCCGCCGACGTTCCAGACGCCGGGGCCGATCCCGTCGAGCAGCATCCGGGCGAGGGCGTCGGCGGGCAGGAAGCTGCGTACGGCGTCCGCGGTGACCGGCAGCGGCAGCCCCTGGCGGGCCCGGCGGACCAGCCGGGTGGCGACCCGGTGCTGTCCCGCGCCGAAGGCGTTCGCGAGCCGGAGCACGGTCAGCCGGTCGGGGTCGACCACGCCGGCGACGAGCCGTTCCTGGGCGAGCTTCGCCATCGCGTACGGCCACCGGCCGGTCGGGTCGGCGTCGGCCATGGCCCGGGCCAGCGGGGCGGCCCGCCAGGGCGGGCAGGGCGTCCGGGCCAGTTCGCGGGCGGCGGCGCACCAGTCGTCGAGCTCCTCGACCGACCACGGCAGGTCGGGCGGGGTCTCCTCGGTCAGCGGACCGGCCGCGGCGCCGTACACCTCGACGGAGGAGGTGAGCACCACCCGGCGTCCGGCCAGCCGGGGCAGCAGCCGGGCGGTGCTGATCGCGTTGTCGAGCGGCAGCGTCCAGGGCCGGCGGGGGCGCGGCTCGCTGGCGCCGAGCAGCACCACGACGAGGCCGGGCGGCAGCTCGGGCGGGTCGTCGACCAGCAGGTCGACGCGGATCCAGTCGGCCGCGCCGGTGCTCGTGCCGGCCGGCGGATGCCGGTCCACGACGGTCACCCGCGCACCGGCGGCCAGCAGTGCCTCGGCGGTCGCGGCGCCCAGGAAACCGGACCCGCCGACCAGCACGAATTCATCCATCGTCGTGCCTCCCCGTGAACCGAGCACAGTATCGCGGAACGGACCGTCCGAGGGGTGTCGGATAGCGGCGGCAGAAAAAGTCAGGCTTGACTGTTTGTTTCCGGGGCGGGACGCTGTCCCCGTGCCCACCGCACCGACCCGCGTCCCGCAGCAGGAACGCAGCCGCGCCACCCAGGCCCGGCTGCTGGAGGCGACTGTCGAGTGCCTGGTGGAACACGGCTGGTCCGGCACCACGACCACGGTGGTGGCCGCCCGGGCCGGCGTCTCCCGGGGCGCCCAGCTGCACCACTACCCCACCAAGGCCGCCCTGGTCACCGCCGCCGTCGCCCACCTCGCCGAACGCCGGGCGGTGGAGCTGCGCACCGAGGCGGACGCGCTGCCGGCCGGCCCGCGACGGCTGGACCGGGTGATCGACCTGCTCGGCGCCGCCTTCACCGGGCCGCTCTTCGTCGCCGCCCTCGAACTCTGGGTCGCCGCCCGCACCGACGCCGAGCTGCGCGACGCGCTGGTGCCGTTGGAGGCCACGGTGGGCCGGGAGATGCACCGGCTCACCGTCGAGCTGCTCGGTGTGGACGAACGCCGGCCCGGCATCCGCGAGGCCGTGCAGGCCACCCTCGACCTGCTCCGCGGGCTGGGCGTGGCCAACCTGCTCAGCGACGACTCACCCCGCCGCACCGCCCTGCTGCGGATGTGGAAGCGCCAACTCGCCACCCTGCTCACCCCCGACGCCCCCTGACCGGCCCACCCGCCCGGAGGCACCATGGTCGACGCGACCGCACTGCTCGCGGATCTCACCGCCGAGTCCGACCAGCTCGACGCGCTCGTCAGCGGGCTGCCGCCGGAGGACTGGGCCCGGCCCACCCCGGCCGCCGGCTGGACCGTCGCCCACCAGATCGCCCACCTGGCCTGGACCGACCACGTGGCCGGGCTCGCCGCCACCGACCCCGACGCGTTCTACGCCTCGGTGCTGTCCGCGCCCGACCCGGCCCGGCTGGTCGACGACGGGGCCGAGTCCTTCCTCGCCCCGCCGGCCGCGCTGCTGGCCCGCTGGCGGGACGGCCGCACCGCGCTCGCGGCGGCCCTGGCCGCCACCCCGGCCGGCGAGAAGCTGCCCTGGTACGGCACCCGGATGTCGCCCGCCTCGATGGCCACCGCCCGGCTTATGGAGACCTGGGCGCACGGCGAGGACGTCGCCGACGCGCTCGGTGTCACCCGCGCTCCGACCGCCCGGCTGCGGCACGTCGCGCACCTCGGCTTCCGTACCCTCGGGCACAGCTTCGCCGCGCACGGCCGCCCGGTGCCGACGGAGCCGGTCCGGGTCGAACTCACCGCACCGGCGGGCGACGAGGTCTGGGCCTTCGGGCCCGCCGCGGCGACCGACCGGTTGACCGGGCCGGCGCTCGACTTCTGCCTGCTGGTCACGCAGCGCCGGCACCGCGCCGACCTGTCCCTGGTCGCGACCGGGCCGGTCGCCGACGAGTGGCTGGACGTGGCCCAGGCGTTCGCCGGCCCGCCGGGCGCCGGCCGGGCGGCGGAGGCCCGCCCATGAGCGGGGTGCTGCGGGTCGGCAACGCGTCCGGCTTCTACGGTGACCGGCTCGCCGCCTGGCGGGAGATGCTCGACGGCGGCGAGCTGGACGTGCTGACCGGCGACTACCTGGCCGAGCTGACCATGCTGATCCTCGGTCGCGACCGGATGCGCGACGCGTCGCTGGGCTACGCGAAGACGTTCCTGCGCCAACTGGAGGGCGTGCTCGGCACCGCGCGGGAGCGCGGGGTCACGCTGGTCACCAATGCCGGCGGCCTGAACCCGGCCGGGCTGGCCGACGCGATCCGGTCGCTCGCCGCACGACTCGGCCTCGACGTGCGGGTCGGGTACGTCGAGGGCGACGCGCTCCAGCGGCCGGACGCGCTGACCGCGAACGCGTACCTGGGCGCGTTCGGGATCGCGGCCTGCCTCGACGCGGGCGCGGACGTGGTGGTCACCGGCCGGGTCACCGACGCGTCGCTGGCCGTCGGCCCGGCGATCGCCCGGTTCGGCTGGACCCGGGACGACCTCGACGCGCTGGCCGGGGCGACCGTGGCCGGGCACCTGATCGAGTGCGGGGCGCAGGTCACCGGCGGCAACTTCAGCTTCTTCACCGAGCTGCCGGACGGCGGCCGGCGCCCCGGTTTCCCGATCGCGGAGCTGCACCCGGACGGCACGTCGGTGCTCACCAAGCACCCCGGCACCGGCGGCGCGGTCACCGTCGAGACGGTCACCGCCCAACTGCTCTACGAGGTGGGCGGGCCGGACTACCTCGGGCCGGACGTGGTGACCCGGCTGGACACGGTCCGGCTGGAGCAGGCGGGACCGGACCGGGTACGCGTCTCCGGCGTACGCGGCACGCCCCCGCCGGACACGCTCAAGGTGGGCGTCAACAACCTGGGCGGCTTCCGCAACTCGATGACGTTCGTGCTGTGCGGGCTGGACATCCCGGCCAAGGCGGACCTGGTCCGGGGCCAGGTGACGGACGCGGTGGGCCCGGACGGGCTGGAATTCACGCTGGCTCGCACCGACCACCCGGACGCGGCCGACACCGAGGCGGCGAGCGCGCTGCTGCACGTACACCTGCGTGACGTCGACAAGGCGCGGGCCGGGCGGGCGTTCTCGGCGGCCGCGGTGGAGCTGGCGCTGGCCTCCTACCCGGGCTGCACGCTGACCACGTTGCCCGGCGACGCCACGCCGTACGGCGTGTTCACCTCGGACACCGTGCCCCAGGACGCGGTGACGCACGTGGCGGTGCTCCCCTCCGGCGAGCGCGTGCCGATCCGCCCGCCCTCCGTGACGGGTGGTTTGCCGGGGCCCCCTGTTATGCACCAGGCGTTAACCGGGGGCCCCTCCTTGCACCGCACGCGGCGGGGGGCGCTGGGGGAGCTGGTGGGGGCGCGGTCGGGGGACAAGGGTGGGGACGCCAACCTCGGCGTCTGGGCCCGCACGGACGCCACCTGGGCCTGGCTACGCGGCTGGCTGACCGTGGAGCGGCTGGCCGAGCTGCTGCCGGAGACCGCCCCGCTGACCGTGGAACGGTACGAGCTGCCGAACCTGCGCGCGGTCAACTTCGTGATCCGCGGGCTGCTCGGACAGGGCGTGGCCGCGTCCACCCGGTTCGACCCGCAGGCCAAGGCGCTCGGCGAGCTGCTCCGGGCCCGGGTGGTCGACCTGCCGGCGGAGGTGCCGGCATGACCATCGTGGACACCCCGGAGCGTCGCCAACTTCGCGAGCTGACCCGCGCCTTCGTCACCCGGGAGGTGTTGCCGCACCTGGCCGACTGGGAGCGGTCCGGTGAGGTGCCCCGGTCGCTGCACGAGACCGCCGCGAAGGTCGGGCTGCTCGGCATCGGCTTCCCGGAGTCGGTCGGTGGCAGCGGCGGCGACCTGCTCGACTCGATCGTGGTCACCGAGGAGATCATCCGCTCCGGCGGCTCGTCCGGGCTGATCGCCGCGTTGTTCACGCACGGCATCGCGCTCCCGCACATCATCGCGGCGCAGGACGAGCACCTGATCGACACGTACGTCCGGCCCACGCTGGGCGGGACGATGATCGGCGCGTTGGCGATCACCGAACCGGACGGCGGCTCGGACGTGGCCGCCATCCGCACCTGCGCGGTCCGCGACGGCGACCACTACGTGGTGAACGGCGCGAAGACGTACATCACCAGCGGCGTTCGGGCGGACTTCGTGACCACCGCGGTCTGCACCGACTTTCCCGGCTCCGGTTCGCTCAGCCTGCTGGTGATCGACAAGGGCACGCCCGGGTTCACCGTGGGCCGGCGGCTGGAGAAGCTCGGTTGGCACTGCTCGGACACCGCCGAGCTGTCCTTCGTCGACGTGCGGGTGCCGGTGGCGAACCGGGTCGGCCCGGAGGACACCGCCTTCCTGGCCATCATGCAGCAGTTCGCCGCCGAGCGGCTGTCGCTGGCCACCCAGGCGTACGCGACCGCGCAGCGCTGCGTGGACCTGGCGGTGCGGTGGTGCCGGGACCGCGCCACGTTCGGCCGCCCGCTCGCGAGCCGGCAGCTCGTCCGGCACCGGCTGGCCGAGATGCACACCCGCGCCGAGGCGGCCCGCGCGTACGTGCACGAGGTGGCCGAGCGGGTGGCTCGACCACTCCAGCTCGGCGCGTCTGGCGCCGCGCCGCGACCTGGAGCAGTCGGCGGGCAGCCGGTGGTGACCGAGGTGGCGATGGCGAAGAACGTGGCGGTGGCTGCCTGCGACCACGTGGTGGACGCCGCGCTGCAACTGCACGGCGGCTTCGGCTACCTGCGCGACGCGGAGGTGGAGCGGCACTACCGGGACGCCCGCATCCTCGGCATCGGCGGCGGCACCACCGAGATCATGAACGAGATCATCGCGAAGGGCATGGGCCTGTGACCGTTCTCCAGACTGCGATCGACACCTCCGCACCCGTCTTCACGGCCAACCGGGAGGCGCTGCTGGAGCGCCTCGCCGAGTTGGAGACCGCGCTGGACCAGGCGCGGGCCGGCGGCGGCGAGAAGTACGTGACCCGGCACCACAAGCGCGGCAAGCTGCTCCCCCGGGAACGCATCGAGCTGTTGCTCGACCCGGACAGCCCGTTCCTGGAGCTGTCGCCGGTGGCCGCGTACGGCACGGACTTCCCGGTCGGCGCCAGCACCGTGACCGGCATCGGCGTGGTCGAGGGCGTGGAGTGCCTGATCGTGGCGAACGACCCGACGGTACGCGGCGGCGCGATCAACCCGTGGTCGCTGGCGAAGACGCGCCGGGCGGGTGAGATCGCGCTGGCCAACCGGCTGCCGATGGTGAACCTGGTCGAGTCGGCCGGCGCGGACCTGCCCTCCCAGGCGGAGATCTTCATTCCCGGCGGGCGGGTGTTCCGCGACCTGACCCGGCTCTCCGCGGCGAAGATCCCCACGGTCAGCGTGGTGTTCGGCAACGCCACCGCCGGCGGCGCGTACGTGCCCGGCATGTCGGACTTCACCATCATGATCCGGGACCGGTCGCAGGTCTACCTGGCCGGGCCGCCGCTGGTGAAGATGGCCACCGGCGAGGTCACCGACGACGAGTCGCTGGGCGGCGCGAAGATGCACGCCTCCACGTCCGGCCTGGCCGACTTCCTCGCCGAGGACGAGCGGGACGGCATCCGGCTGGCCCGGCAGTGCGTCCGCCGGCTCAACTGGCGCAAGGGCGGCCCGCCGCCGCGCACCCCGTCCCCGCTGCCACCCCGGTACGACCCGGAGGAGCTGCTCGGCATCGCCAGCGCCGATCTGAAGGTGCCCTTCGACCCGCGCGAGGTCCTCGCCCGGGTGCTCGACGACAGCGCGTTCGACGAGTTCAAGCCCGGCTACGGCACGGCGCTGGTGACCGGCTGGGGCGAGCTGCACGGCTGGCCGGTCGGCGTGCTGGCGAACGCCCGGGGCGTGCTGTTCAGCGAGGAGGCGCAGAAGGCGACCCAGTTCATCCAGCTCGCCAACGCGGCCGACACCCCGCTGGTCTTCCTCCAGAACACCACCGGCTACATGGTCGGCACCGAGTACGAACAGCGCGGCATCATCAAGCACGGCGCGCTGATGATCAACGCGGTGTCGAACTCGACGGTGCCGCACCTGACGGTCAACCTGGGCGCCTCCTACGGCGCCGGCAACTACGGCATGTGCGGCCGGGCGTACGAGCCGAGGTTCCTGTTCACCTGGCCGAACGCGAAGTCGGCGGTGATGGGTCCGGCACAGTTGGCCGGCGTGCTGTCGATCGTGGCCCGGCAGGCCGCCGCGGCCCGGGGGCGGGACTACGACGAGGACTCCGACACCGCCATGCGGATGATGGTCGAGCAGCAGATCGAGTCGCAGTCCGGGGCGCTGTTCCTCTCCGGCCGGCTCTACGACGACGGGGTGATCGATCCCCGGGACACCCGTACCGTCCTCGGGCTCTGCCTGTCGGCGATCCACAACGGACCGGTGAAGGGCGCCGACGGTTTCGGCGTCTTCCGGATGTAGCCGTGAGCGCGAGGAACGCAGCGAAGCGGAGTCCCGCAGTCGCGAACGAAAGGCAGGCACCCGTGAGCGCGAGGAACGCAGCGAAGCGGAGTCCCGCAGTCGCGAACGAAAGGCAGGCTCAGCGCTGATGATCACTCGACTTCTGGTGGCCAACCGGGGGGAGATCGCCCGCCGGGTCTTCGCCACCTGCCGCGCGCTCGGCGTGGCCACGGTCGCCGTGCACTCCGACGCGGACGCCGACGCGCCGTTCGTCGCCGAGGCCGACCACGCGGTCCGGCTGCCGGGGAACACGCCGGCCGAGACGTACCTGCGGATCGACCTCGTCCTGGACGCGGCCCGGCGCTCTGGCGCGGACGCGGTCCACCCCGGCTACGGCTTCCTCGCCGAGAACGCGGAGTTCGCGGCGGCGGTGACCGACGCGGGCCTGACCTGGGTCGGCCCGTCCGCCAAGGCGATCGCCGCGATGGGCGACAAGATGGCGGCCAAGGCGCTGCTCGCCGACGCGGGCGTGCCGATGCTGCCCACCTGGACCGACCCCGACCAGGTAACCGCGTTCCCGGTGTTGGTCAAGGCCAGTGCCGGCGGCGGCGGCCGGGGCATGCGGATCGTCCGCGACGCGGCCGGGCTCGGCGAGGCCGTCGCGGGCGCGCGCCGCGAGGCGGCGGCGGCGTTCGGCGACGGCACGGTCTTCATCGAGCGGTACGTCGAGCGTGGCCGACACGTCGAGGTGCAGATCTTCGGCGACACCCACGGCACGGTCGTGGCGCTCGGGGTACGCGACTGTTCGATCCAGCGCCGGCACCAGAAGATCGTCGAGGAGGCGCCCGGGGTGCTGCCCGACGGGGTGCGCGAGCGGCTGCACTCCGCGGCGGTGGCGGCCGGCCGGACGGTCGACTACGTCGGCGCGGGCACCGTGGAGTTCCTGCTGGCGCCGGACGGGCAGGTGCACTTCCTGGAGATGAACACCCGGCTCCAGGTCGAGCACCCGGTCACCGAGCTGACCACCGGCCTGGATCTGGTCCGGCTGCAACTGCTGGTCGCCGACGGCGAGCCGCTGCCGGTCACCACCACACCGGCCCCCGACGGCCACGCCATCGAGGTCCGGCTCTGCGCGGAGGAGCCGGCCGAGGGTTTCCGCCCGGCCACCGGCACGCTGCACCGGTTCGCGATCCCCGGCGTCGACGCCGAGTTCGGGCCCACCCGGGCACTGCGCCTGGACTCCGGCGTGGTGGACGGCTCGACGGTGAGCGTGCACTACGACTCGATGCTGGCCAAGCTGGTCGCCTGGGCGCCCACCCGCACCGAGGCGGCCCGCGCCCTGGCCGGCGCGCTGGCCCGGGCCGAGCTGCACGGCGTGGCCACCAACCGGGACCTGCTGGTCCGGGTGCTGCGCAGCGGCGAGTTCGCCGCCGCCGACGTGGACACCGGCTTCCTGGACCGGCACCCCGAGGTCTTCGCGCCGCTGCTGCCGGCCGACCAGCTCCCGGTGGCCGCGTTGGCGGCGGCGCTGGCCGGGGCCGCCGCGCGCCGGGCCGCCGCACCGGTGCTGGCCGGGCTGCCGTCGGGCTGGCGCAACGTGCCGGCCGTCCCACAGGTCACCCGCTTCACCGACCTGGAGATCCACTACCGCCTCACCCGCACCGGCACCCTCGCCGAGTGGACAAGGACGGGCCCCCTCCTAACGCCTGGCGTAGAGGAGGGGCCCCCTCTTAACGCCGACGCTCCCGATGTGGAGCTGGTGACGGCCACGCCGGAGCGGGTGGTGCTCGACGTGGACGGGGTGCGGCGGGCGTTCCGCGTACACCGGGTGGGGTCGTCGGTCTTCGTGGACGGCCCGGACGGGGCGGCGAGCCTCACCGAACTGCCGCGGCTGCCCCAGCCCACCGCGGAGCTGGCGGCCGGGTCGCTGCTCGCGCCGCTGCCCGGCGCGGTGACCCGGGTGCACGTCGAGGTCGGCCAGCGGGTCGCCGCCGGTGACCTGCTGCTGACGCTGGAAGCGATGAAGCTCGAACATCCCGTGCTCGCCCCGGCCGACGGCGTGGTGGCGGAGCTGCCGGTCGCGCCCGGCGGCCAGGTGGAGACGGGTGCCGTGCTGGCCGTGGTCGACCCCGAGGAGGACCCGCAGTGAACTTCGACCTCACCCCCGAACAGGACCAGCTCCGCGACGCGGTACGCGCGCTGGGCCGCCGGTACGGCCACCCCTACTTCGTGGCCAAGGCCAAGTCGGGAGAACACACCACCGAGCTGTGGCACGAGGCCGGTCGGCTCGGCTACCTCGGCGTCAACATCCCCACCGAGTACGGCGGCGGGGGCGGCGGCATCACCGAACTGGCGCTGGTCTGCGAGGAGCTGGCCGCGGCGGGCTGCCCGCTGCTGCTGCTCGTGGTCTCCCCCGCCATCGCCGCCACCGTGATCAACAAGCACGGTACGGAGGAGCAGCGCAAGAAGCACCTGCCTGGCCTCGCCGACGGCTCCCAGAAGATCGTCTTCGCGATCACCGAGCCGGACGCCGGGTCGAACTTCCACCGCCTCGGCACGGTGGCCCGCCGCGACGGCGACGACTGGCTGCTCACCGGCCGCAAGGTCTACATCTCCGGGGTCGACGAGGCCGACCATGTGCTGGTGGTGGCCAGGACCGAGGACGCCTCCTCCGGAAAGCTCAAGCCGGCGTTGTTCATCGTGCCGACCGACGCGCCCGGCCTGGAGAAGTCCAAGCTGGACATGGAGATCCTGTCCCCGGAGAACCAGTTCCAGCTCTTCCTGGACGACGTCCGGCTGCCCGCCGACGCGCTCGTCGGTGAGTCGCTGGACGCCGGCCTGCCGGCGTTGTTCGCCGGGCTCAACCCGGAACGGATCACGGTCGCCGCGATGGGCGCCGGCACCGGCCGCTACGCCGTCGAGAAGGCGTCCGACTACACCGCCACCCGCAAGGTCTGGGGCGGGCGCTCGATCGGCTCGCACCAGGGCGTCTCGCACCCGCTCGCGCATGCCGCCGTCCAGGTGGAGCTGGCCCGGCTCATGATCTACAAGGCGGCCAGCCTCTACGACGCCGGCCGCGACCTGGAGGCCGGCGTCTCCGGCAACATGGCCAAGTACGCGGCCGGCGAGGCCGCCGCGCTCGCCGTGGACACCGCCGTCCAGGCGCTCGGCGGGGCCGGCATGACCACCGAGTACGGCGTGGCGACGCTGCTCGGTGCCGTGCGCGCCGGCCGGATCGCCCCGGTCAGCCGCGAGATGATCCTCAACTTCGTCGCCCAACACGTCCTGTCCCAGGACAAGTCCTACTGACCGTGGGTGTCCCCACCGTTCGGGGGGTGGAACGCCGTGGCTGTCTCCGGCCCCGTTTGACAGCCGTGGCGTGCCACCCGAGCGGTCGGCGAGACTGGCAGGGTGGGAACGGGCGAGGTGGAGCGGGCGGGTGAACGGCTGTACGCCGTGTTCGCCCGGCACCCGATGCCGGACGACATGGCGGCGTGCGATCACTGCGTGGACCCGGCCGACGTCGACCGCTTCCGGCGTACGCCGCTGCGCGCGTTGACGCCGGACCAACTCGGCAGCTACCTGTCCAACCCCGGCACCTGGGGTGACGGGAACGAGCTGCCGCACCTGGTGCCCCGGCTGCTGACCGCGTACGCCGCCGGCGAGATGGTCGACCAGTCGTGGCCCGACACGCTGGCCCGCCGGATCGCCGGGCACTGGGCGGACTGGACGCCCGTCGAGCGGGGCGCGGTGGAGGACTTCCTCCGCGCCTGGTGGCGGTCGACGCTGACCTCGTGGCCGTCCGAGCATCCGGCGGAGGACATCCTGGACGCGGTGGCCGCGCTGGAGCTGGACCTCGGCCCGTACCTGGCGGCCTTCGCCGAGCTGCCGGGCGGGGCGGTCACTCGGCACCTGACGGAGATCGTCGGATGGTCGGCACCCGACGATCGGGCGAGACGCGCGCTGGACCGCTGGCTGGCCTCCGACACCCCGGCCGAGCTGCTGTGGGCCGCAGCGGTCGCCGACGCGGGAACCCCGCTCGGCGACGAGCTGGCCGAGGCGGCCGACCTGGCCGACCTGCTCCGCAAGACACGCTGACCCCGGTTCGGGCAGATCTTGGAAGCACACGGCCCTCGGAAGGGCCCTCGTCTTCCAGGATCTGCGTGCGGGTCGCGAGCCGCGCCGGTCAGCGGACCGTGCGGCAGGCGGCGTCGATGCGGTGGACCGGGCGGACCCGGCGGCCCAGCCCCTCCAGCAGTGAATCCTCCACGTGGAAGTCACGCACCCGGAGCTGCCGCCGGGGCAGCTCGTCCTCGCTCGGGCAGAGCACCTGCGCGCGTACCTGGCCGACCGGCAGGTAGCGGACGCCGCCACGTTCCTGGAGCAGCACCACGTCGACGTCGTCCACGGTGACCACGTGACCGCGGACGTCCTCGGTGACGCCGGGCGACGTCTCGACGGTGGTGACGGTCAGCGGCAGCACCGGCGTACTGATCACCGGCAGCGCGGCCCAGACCAGCATGGCCAGCACCGCCGCCTCGGTGACCGAGGCGAGCGGCCGGACCACCGCCGCCGGCAGCGGACCGGTCACGAACAACGCCAGCACCGGCGGTACGACAAGCAGCGCCAGCGCCAGCGCCTCCCCCTGCCGGCCGGCGTCGAGCAGAGTGGGCCCGAGCAGCCAGAGGTATCCGGCGAACCCGGCGGCGAGCAGCAGCAGCCGGGGCACCCGCTGCTCGTGCAGCCGTTCCGGGCCGAGCTGGAACGCGGCCACGAACGCCGGCAGCAGCAGCGGCAGGTAGAGCAGCGGCCAGGTGCCCAGCGCGAGCAGGAAGCTGGCCACCGCGAACCAGGCCGGCGTGCTGTCCACCCAGCGGGCGAAGAGCGGCCGACGGATTCCGGGCGGCATCCGGTCCACGCTGACCCGC
Organism: Micromonospora sp. NPDC049201; assembly: GCF_055586805.1. Taxonomy (NCBI): domain Bacteria; kingdom Bacillati; phylum Actinomycetota; class Actinomycetes; order Micromonosporales; family Micromonosporaceae; genus Micromonospora; species Micromonospora sp. NPDC049201. The sequence goes on from NZ_JBVJHM010000002.1 coordinate 629,554, forward strand.
AGCACCGCGCCGAGCGCGAACACCGCGACCAGTGCGGTGGAGAGCAGCGCGGCGGCGGTGGTGAGGAAGCCGGCCAGCAGGTTCACCGTGCCGACGTTGGCGACCAGCAGCAGCGTGGTCTGCAACTCGCCGCCCGCCTCGACGCCGAGCCGCAGCACCGAGAAGACGGCCGGCACCCCGACGACCGCGGTCCAGAACGACTGGGTGGCCCGCGCGCGACGCTCGGCCGGGTCGGCCGGCGGTGGCACGGCCCGGGTCGGCGCGGCGGCACCCGGGCCGGCGGTCCCGGCAGTCCCGGCAGCACCCGGGCCGGCGGTCACGGCAGCACCCGGGCCGGCAGCGCCCGCCGGGACCGCGTCCGGCGGGGCGGCGTCCGGCGGGGCGGCGTCCGGCGGGGCGGTCATCGCCGGGGCGCCTTGTCGTCGAAGTCGACGAGCTTCGGCACGTTCAGCGGCTGCGGCTGGGACTTGTCCGCCTTGAGCCACGGCCCGAGCGTGCGGTTGTACGCGGTCAGCCACGGGCTGCTGATCCCGTCCCGCCCTTCCAGGTAGCTCTTCTGAAGCGCGAACGCGACCAGGTCACGCAGCGCCGGGTCGCCGATCGGCACACCGATGCCGAGCAGTTCGCTGGTGCCGAACGGCATGTCGACGATCTCGAACTCGGTGGGGTACTGGGACAGGAAGCCGGCCAGGATCGTCTCGTCGGAGCTGACCACGTCGTACCGCTTCTCCCGGATGCCCCGTACGCAGTCGCCGACGGTCTTCACCACGTACGCCCGGACCTGGTGTTTCTCCAGTTCCGCCTCGGTGGTGGAGCCGCCGCTGGTGCAGACGCGCAGCCCCGGCCGGCGCAGGTCCTCGATGGTGCGGACCCGGTCGCGCAGCCGCGTCGGCACCATCACCTCCTGGGTGGTGACGAAGTACGGCCCGGCGAAGCTGATCAGTTTCTGGCGCTCCTCGGTCATCGAGAAGCTCGACACGATCAGGTCGACGGTGCCGCCCTGGAGCGCGGGAATGCGGTCCTCGGTGGCCAGCGCCACCCACTGGATGCGCTGCTCACCCTGGAAGCCGAGAAACGCGGCGATGTAGCGGGCGATCTCCACGTCGAAGCCGATGTGCGCGCCGTTGCGCAGCTCGCCCATCAGCGGCTCGGTCTCCGACACCCCGATCTTGATCTTCGCCTGACCGTCGATGTGCGACTCGTGCAGCTTGTCGAGCACCGAGGGCAGCGGGGGTTCGCGGCGGTTGTCGCAGCCGGCGGCGGCGGCCAGGGTGAGTGTCAGCGCCACGGCCAGCGTGGTGGCGAGGGAACGGAGCCGGCGGGGAGAGATCTCGGGCATCGGACACCTCGATCGCGGAACACGACGACGGGGAACTCAGCGTAGCGACCACCACACAACGCGCTGCATCCCACGGCCCGGGGTACGGCGGACGCCCGATCGCCCGCCGTACCCCGGGGGTCCGTCAGCGGACGGTCAGCGTGCCTACCGCCGGCCGCGGCGTGCTCACCGGCGGCAGCCGCTTCGGCTCACCCCGAGCGGGCGTGCCGGCGCGGGCCAGCTCGCTTTTGGACGCGGCCACCCGGCCGGTCGGCGGGTCCTCCTGGAACGGCTGGGCGTCACCGACGCAGCGCGCACCCTTGGCCGGCGGCTTACCGGTGAGCAGGTACGCGTCGATCTTCCCGGTCACGCACGTCGAGGTGCCGTACGCGGTGTGCCCCCAGCTGTCACTGCTCAGCAGCCGGCTGTTCGGCAGCAGCGCGGCCGAGCTGACCGCACCCTGGTAGCTGGTCGCCGGGTCCCAGTAGTTGCCGACCACGAGCACAGGGGCGGCGGTGGTGCGGTTGAACGGGCCGGTGTAGGCATCCTCGTCGCGCACCGTCCAGGCGTCCCGGGCGCAGGGCGCGGTGCCCCAGGCCCAGGCCCGCCCGAAGTACGGTGCCCGCTGGTCCTCCCGGGCCGTCAGCGCCGGCCAGGCGTCCGCGTTCCCCGGGTGGTACGCGTCGGTGCAGTCGACGGTCAGGAACGTCTCCAGCCCGTTGTCGTAGGGGAAGTCGTACCCCCGCTGCTGCCGGGCCTGCGCGGCACGGGCGGCGAGCGCCCTGCGGGCCGTCGTGGCGGTGGCCTTGTCGGTGGCCGGGTCGGTCGCGGCCAGCAGCTGCATGGTGATGTCCACGACCGACTGCCAGCCGTACGGGTCGTAGAGCGCGTTGAGCGTGGCGCCGACGAAGTCGGCGTAGCTGACGGTGAACGAGCCGTACTCCGGGTCGTCGATCACGGCCGGCTTCTTGCGCAGCCGTTTCGCCACCGTGTCGTACCCGGCGACCGGGTCACCGCCGGCGGCCAGCGCGCACTGCTCCGCGCCGACCTTGCCGCACCGCACCAGGATCTCGTGCAGCGCCCGGTACGCGCCGACGGCGCTGCGCAGCCGCGTCTCCTGGAGCTGGTTGCGGGCCGGGCCCTGGCCGACCCAGGCGTTCGGGTTGAGCACACCGTCGACGACGAGCGCCCGGAACCGGTCCGGGAACATGTTGGCGTAGTACTGGCCCAGCGCGGTGCCGTAGCTGAAGCCCAGGTAGCTGAGCTTCTGGTCGCCGACCGCCCGGCGCAGCACGTCCATGTCGCGGGCCACCTCGGCGGTGGACGCCGCGCCGGTCAGCGGCTTGCCGGTGGTCGAGCACGCCGTGCCGACCGCCTTGGAGGCGGCGACGTATGCCTTCTCCTCCGCCTTCGTCCACGGGAACGCGACGTTCAGCCCGGCGTACGCCCGGGTCTGCTCCTTGACGGTGCGGAAGCACCGGATGTTGTCGCTGGCCTCGATGCCGCGCGGGTCGACGCCGACCACGTCGAAGCGGTCGAGCAGGTCGTCGCCGAGGAAGTAGGGCGCGGCGAGCGCGATGCTGGTGCCGGAGCCGCCCGGGCCGCCCGGGTTGAGGAACAGGCTGCCGACCTTGTGCTGCTGGTCGCGGGCCTTGACCCGGAGCAGCGCGACCTCGGTGGTGGTGCCCTTCGGGTTGTCGTAGTCCAGCGGGAGCCGGACCGTGGTGCACTCGGCGTAGTCGTAGCAGGCGTACCAGTCCAGCTTCGGCGTCGGTACGCGGTCCACCAGACGTGCCTCGGCCGCGCTGGTGCGGTCGTACGTCGGCGGTTGCGGTGTCGGCGCGGCCACAGCGGGCGAGACGGCCGATCCGGCGAGGAGGATCCCGGCGATCCCGGTTGCGGCGAGGGGCCGGATTACACGGGGCATGTGACTGCCTTCCGGTGGGGAACAGATCCGTCGAGGAGCGTCTCGACCCCGTCACTTTAGGATTCCCCCAGGACCGGAAGTGACCCCCAAAAGCGGACCGATGCCGCAAAATGCCGAGTTATGTAACGATTTTTTCTCGATCGACGCTTTTCGCGATCCGATGTGGAGCTGGAGTGACGGGAAGCCGTCCCGGGTCGACGGTTGACAGGTCGACGCGCTAAGCCATGCTTGTCGGGTGAGTTCGTTCCCGAGGTCCGATGCGCGGGTGAAGGCCGTCGCCGCGTCCGCGGCGACGGTGGCGGCGCTGGTGACGCTGGCGGTGTGGCGACCGCCCGGCATCCTGTCGGTGGTGCTGGCCCTGATCTGCGTCGTGCTGGGCATGGTCGCCGGCGTGACGATCACCGCCGCCCGGCAGTCGCCCGGCGGCGGGGTCGCCGCACCGTCGGCCGAGGGCTGGCCGACCCCCGACCCGGGGTACGGCGTGGACGCCGACACGCTGGAGGCGATCGACCCCCGCGCGGTGCGGAACCTGCGCACCCCGGGCGGCGCTCCGGTCGACGCGGACACGCTGGAGGCGCTCGACCCCCGGGCGGTCCGCGGGCTGCGCGCGGCCGGCGCGCTCGACGCCGACACGCTGGAGGCGCTCGACCCGAGGTCGGTGCGACAGCAGCGGACGGTGAACGGGATCGGCGACCGGTAGGCGCGACGAACGGGATCGGCGACCGGTGAGCGCGACGAACGGGCTCAGCGGCCGGTGAGCGTGGGGCGGGCCAGCGCGTTCACGCCCTGCCCGGCCAGGCAGCGGTAGGTGCGGTCGGCCTCGCTCTCGGCCGGCGGCAGCACCTCCAGGTTCCACCCGGCCCCCGACTTGACGCCACTGACCAGCCGGAACGTGCCCGCGTTGCAGACCTTGCGGACAGCCGGATCGGCGGCGACCGCGTCGTGGCCGGCCCCGGTCAGACCGGTCGGCAGGTCACCGGCGGCGTAGGTCTCCCAGGTGTGCTGGCCGTCGCACGGCACCCGGCTCGCCTCGGCGCGTTCGCGGCGCAGGCGCACCGGGCCGTAGCACTCCAACTCGGGCGCACAGCGCGCACCGGCCGGGAGGCGGACGTCGGCGGACGCGCAGCCGGGCAGCGGCGTCATCCCGGCCGCACCGCTCGCCACCGGGGTCGGCGACACCACCGGCGGGGTGCCGCCGGCCAGCCAGGCGCCGCCGGCTGCCGAGGCGGCCAACGCCAGCACCCCGGCTCCGCCGAGGAACCAGCGCCTCGGCCAGCGCCGGCTCCGCGCCGGCACGGTCGGGTGGTCGTCCCGGACCGGCTGCCGCGGGCTCGGCCCGCCACTACGGTCGTACGGGCCGCCGGTGCGGTCGTACCGGCCGCCGGTGAACGGGGGCGTCGGGGTGCCGGGGTCGAGCGGGAGCGCGGCGAGCAGGCCGCGCAGCTCCACGGCGGACGGCCGCTCGCCCGGGTCGTTGGACATGCCCAGGCGCAGCACGTCGATCAGCTCGTCGGGCACCCCGGGCAGGCCGGGGATCGGGTGCTGGAACATCTCCAGCACGGTGACCAGGCTCGGGTTGCGCTCGGACTGCCAGCGCGGCGGTCGGCCGTGCATCACCGCGTAGAGCGTGGCGCAGAGCGCGTAGACGTCGACGGCCGGGCTGGGCGGGCTGTGGTTGAACATCTCCGGCGGCGCGTACGCCGGGGTGAGCACCTCCAGCGTCACCGAGGCGTCGCGCACCTCGGCCAGCACCGCCAGACCGAAGTCGGCGAGCACCGCCGAGTTGAACTCGGAGTGCAGGATGTTGGCCGGCTTGACGTCGCGGTGCAGCACGCCGGCCGCGTGCGAGTGGGCCAGCGCGTCGGCGATCTTCACGCCGAGGTCGCGGGTCTCCGACGCGTCGAGCGGCGAGGTGCGCATCCGTTCCGCGTACGAGCCGTCGCACAGCTCCATGATGAGGTAGGGGTGCTGGTCGACGGTGACCCCGACGTCGAAGAGGTCGACCACGTGCGGGTGCGACGACATCCGCCCGGCGGCGCGGGCCTCGCGCAGGAAGCGGGCCTGGTCGCGCTCGTTGTTCAGCGTCCGGTTCTCGACCTTGACGGCCACCTCGCGCCCCACCGAGATCTGGGTGGCCCGGTAGACGGTGGCGTAACCACCACGGGCGAACACTGACAGGTCGGTCAGACCGGGCACGATGGGCAGCCGCATGGCGCCGGGCGGGGTCTCGGTCACGGCTCGAAAATACCCAACGGTCCCGGTCGGTCAGCGCGCCGCGTCGGAGGCGGGCGCCGGCGCGGAGTCGTCCGACCGGGTCGGGACCGTCGGAGCCGCGGCTCCCCGACGGGCGTCCCACCACAGGCCGGCGGCGGTCGCGAGCGCGCCCAGCCCTTCCCAGGCGGCCACCCCGAAGAACCGGTCCGGCGCGACGTCGGAGAGCACCGCGATGGTGAACACGGTGAACGTGACCAGCCGGAACCAGACCGTGAACCGGTAGAACGGACGCCACTCGGTGGCCACCGCGAGCAGGTAGTAGACCCCCATGTTGAACGAGGCCATCGAGGACGCGGTGAGGAACGTGCCGGTGTAGTCACCGGGGGCACGCTCAGCCGGCACCTCGAAGCCGAGCAGGCGCAGCTGCGTCTCCGGCCAGAGCAGACCCAACGCGCCGAGCAGCAGCGCCAGGAGCCCGAAGACCGCGATCGTCCAGCCGGCGCCGGAGCGCGGCAGCCTCATCGTCCCTCCCCACGAACTCCTCCGACGGCGCTCGCCGGCCGCCCCACGCTAACCGGCCCCACCGACGAGCACATCCCCGGAACCGACAGAACAGGGGTGCTCAGCCGGCGAGGCGCGACCGCAGCGCGTCCGCGGCGGCCCGCTCGCTGAGCTGCTCGGTGGCGTACGCCAGGCGGACCGCCTCCTCGGCGCTGGCCAGCGCCTCCGCCGGGCGGCCGGCGGCGTCCAGCGCCTCGGCCAGCGCCAGCCCGGCCACCACCTGGCTGCGGACGTCCTCGGCGGGGGCGGCGACCGCGCGCTGCGCCCAGTCCAACGCCTGCTCCCGCTGGCCGTGGGCGAGCAGCGCGGCAGAATACCGGGCCATCGTCTGTCGCCGGGAGATCAGCAGCGAGGGTGCGTTCGCCGCCACCATGGCCACCGGGGCGAGCAGTCCCACCGCGGTCCCCGGGTCACCGGCCGCGACCCGGGCCATCGCGAGCAGCACCCGTGGCGCGACCTGGGCCGGCGCCTGCGGGTTGTGCGGCTCCACACTGGTCAGCACCGACCGCGCCTCCCGCTCGGCGGTCTCGCAGTCGCCCATGTCCAGCGCGACGAAGCCGCGCAGCGTGCCGGCCATGCCGGTGAGCAGCGGATGGGTGGTGCGGGCGGCGTACTCCAACGCGTCGGAGAACAGGTCGGCGGCGTGCTCCGGCTCGCCCAGCCCGCGCGCCACCACCCCACGCACCACGAGCGCGAAGCCCTGCCCCCAGTCGTCGCCCACCTCGGCGAAGTCCCGGTACGCGCGCCGCGCCGCGCGGTCCGCCTCGGCGAGGTCGCCCAACTCGGCGGTGGCGTACGCCTCGACCGCCCGCAGCGTGCCCACCGCCCACGCCTCGCCGACCCGCTCCCCGAACGGCAGGAACACCTGGGCCAGCCGGCACGCCTCGCGCAGCCGGCCGGCGAGCAGCCGGGCGAACGCGGTGGTGCCGCGCAGCCAGGCCCGCCCGTACGGGTCCTTCAGCTCGGCGAACAGCCGGGCGGCCCGGCCGAGCACCGCGTCGGTGCCGGCGAAGTCGCCCCGGGTGGTGGTCACCCAGGCCAGGTTCTGCAACGACCAGGCCTGCCCACGCGGATCCTTCGCGGCGAGACTGACCTGGTAGGAGGCGGCCAGCCGGCTGCTCGCCTGCCCCAGCCGGCCGGCGATGAAGTCGGCCATGCCGAGCCGGCGCATCACCGAGGCCCGCAGCGTGGGCAGGTCGGCGGCGGTGGCCACCTGCAACGCCTCGGAGTAGCTGCGTTCGGCGCGCTCGGCGTCACCAAGCGTCTGCTGGGCCTGCCCGGCCAGCAGCAGCGCCGCGGCCCGGGTGGCGGCCTCGCCGGTGTTCGCGGCGATCTTCTCGGCCGCGGCGAGCGCGTCGGTCGGGCGGCCGATCTGCAACAACGCGCGGGCGTGCACCACCCGGTCGGCCGGGGGCACCGCGCCACGGGCCAGTTCGGCGGCGCGTTCGGCGTACTCGACGGCAAGCGCCGGCTCGCCGACGCGCAGCGACCGGCGGGCGGCCCGGCCCAGCGCGGCCACGCCCAGGCCGGCGACCGCGCGGGCCGGCGCGTCCGGGCGGAGCTTGACCGCGTCGGCGAGCGCGGTGGCCCGCTCGACGTGCTCGGCGACGAAGTCGTCGCGGGCCGCCTCGGTGAACCCGCCCGCCGGGGCGCCCGCCTCGGTCACGCTCTCCGGGGCGGCCCAGCGGGCCAGCGCGGCGTGTCGCTCGGCCAGCTCCGCCTTGCTCACCCCGGTGTACGCGGCCTCCCGCATCAGCGGGGTGGCGAACGCGAACCCGGTGCGGGTGCGGTGCAGCATGCGACGTTGCAGCAGCTCCTCGACGGCCCGGTCCAGCTCGACCGCGGCCACCGCGGCGGGCCGCCCGTCCCGCCCGACCCGCTGCTCGCGCAGCGCCTCCAGCGCGCCGGCGGCCACCGTGTCGCCGACCACCGCGGCGTCACGCAGCACCGAGCGGGCGTCCGGCGGCAGCGCGTCGATGCGCGCCGCGAGCACGGCGGCCAGGTCCCGGGAGAGCAGCCGGCTGCCCAGCGAGCCGGGGGCCAGCCGCCAGGCCACGTCCGCGCCCCGCCCCGCGCCGGCGGTCAGCGCGCCGCGTTCCATCAGCAGCGTGACCAGTTCGGCCAGGTAGAACGGGTTGCCCTGGGCGGTGGCGAGCAGCCGGGCCGCGTCGGCCTGGGGCAGCCGGCCCCCGGCCAGGTAGCTGGTGAGCAGCCGGGCCGCGTCCGCGCCGCGCAGCGGCGGCAACGCGTGCACCTCGGCGTCCGCGAGCCGGGTGAGCGCGCCGGCGGTACGCACCAGCTCGGGGCGGCCGAGCAGCAGCACCAGCACCGGCCCGGTGAGCCGGTTGAGGGTCAACGCGAGTGCCTTGACCGTCTCGGCGGTGGCGTCGTGCAGGTCGTCCACCACGATCACCAGCGGGGCCTCGCCGGCCAGCCCGCTGAGCAGGTCCGCGACCGCGTTCGGCACCACCTCGGCGTCCGCCGGTCCGGTGGCGGCGTTCCACTCGACGCTCTCCGCGGCGGGTGGCAGCTCGGCGTACCCGAGCAGGGCCAGGAGCTGGTCCACGGCGATCGGCGGCGGGTCGCCGGGGAGCCGGGCGAGGCGCTGGCCGAGCCGGCGCAGGCGTTCCTCGACGGCCGGCCGGGTCACCGCGGTCGCCGCGTCGCCGGGCAGGCCGACCGCGGCGCGGACCAGGTCGGCCAGCGGCGCCAGCCGGCGTCGTTCGCCGAACGCGGCGCAGCGGACCGACAGCACCCGGGCGCCGGTGTGCGCCGCGTACCGGCCGGCACCGACGTCGTAGCCGGCGGCGAGGCGCTCCACCTCGGCGGCGAACCGGGACTTGCCGATGCCCGCCTCGGCGGTCATCAGCAGCACCCGGGGCTCACCCCGGTCGATCACCTCGGCGAGCCGGCCGGCCATGCGGCCGATCTCGGTCTCCCGGCCCACATAGGGCGCCTCGTCACCGAGGCCGGACCGGGTGCCCGGCGCGTCCAGCAGGCCCAGCAGCTCGTACGCCTCCACGGGTTCGCGCTTGCCCTTGAGCCGCAGCGGGCGCAGCGCCCGCCAGGAGGCGACGTGCCGGGTGGCGGTGGAGGTCCGCGCACCGGCGTAGATCGCGCCGACCGCGGCGGCGTCGGCGAGGCGCGCGGCGGTGTTCACCGTGTCGCCGATGACGGTGTACTCGATCGCGGCCTGGATGCCGGCGATGACGTCCCCGGTGTTGAGCCCGACCCGCAGGCCGAGCGGCGCGCCACCGCCCCGCTCGTCGTCGAGCACCCGGCGGACGGCCCGCTGCATGGACAGCGCCGCGCGGACCGCCCGCTCGGCGTCGTCCTCGTGCGCGACCGGCGCGCCGAAGACCGCCATGATCCCGTCGCCGGTGAGCTTGTCGACGTGCCCGCCGAACGTCTTGACCGCGCCGGCCAGCGCGGCGAGCACCCGGTCGGTGACCGCGCCGACCCGCTCCGGGTCCAGGTCCTCCGACCAGGAGGTGAATTCGGAGAGGTCACCGAAGAGCACGGTGACCACCCGGCGCTCGGCGGCCGGCAGTGTGGCGGCGGCCGGCAGCGCCGCCCCGCAGTTGTGGCAGAACCGCGCCCCGGGCACGGCGACGGTCCCGCACACCGGGCAGGTCACGGTTGCTCCACTCCGAGGTGTTCGAGCTGGGCGCGGACCGACCACTCGGCGGCCCACCACAGCGACCGGTCGACGTCGGCGTAGACCACGGCGACCACCTCGGGCGCGGTGCGGGCGCCCGCGGCCACCGCGGCGCGCACCTGGTCGAGCCGGGCCCGCCGGTGGGCCAGGTAGAACTCGGCCGCCGCGCCGCAGTCGGCGAGCGCCGGGCCGTGGCCCGGCAGCGCCGGGATCCCCCGGTACGTCGAGAGCAGCTCCAGGCTGGCGAGGTAGTCCCCGAGGTGCCCGTCCGGGTGGGCGACCACGGTGGTGCCCCGGCCGAGGATGGTGTCGCCGGTCAACACCACCCGCTCACCGGCGTGCTCGACCAGCAGGCAGACCGAGTCGGCGGTGTGCCCGGGGGTGGGCAGCAGCCGGAGGCCGAGGCCGGCGTCGGGCGTGGTCGCGGCGGTCAGCGGCTCGCCCCCGGCGGTGTGCGCCGGGTCGGCGGCCAGCACCGGCACGCCGCCGAGCAGCTCACGCAGTCGGGGCGCGCCCTCGGTGTGGTCCGGGTGCCCGTGCGTGATCAGCACCCAGCCGACCGGCCCGTGCGCCGCGATCGCGGCCAGGTGCCCCTCGTCGGCCGGGCCCGGGTCGACCACCACGGCCGGCGCGTCCGGGCCGGCCCGCAGCACCCAGGTGTTCGTCCCGTCGAGCGTCATCGGCCCCGGGTTGGGCGCACGCAGCAGCGAAACCCATCCCGGCAACTCTTCCGCCAGCGCCCCTGCGGCCCCCGTCACACGCCCACCCATGGCAGCGATCGTACGACCCCACCCGCCATCCCCCGCGATCTTGCAGGTCCGGCCCCGGGTTTGTCCTCGTTCGAGGCTTCTGCCGGGGCGGAACCTGCAAGATCACGTAGGTGGGTTACGCGACCTCGACGATGACCTCGACCTCGACCGGGGCGTCGAGGGGGAGTTCCGCCACGCCGACCGCGCTACGGGCGTGCCGGCCGGCCTCGCCGAAGACGGCGCCGAACAGGTCGGAGGCGCCGTTGATGACGCCGGGCTGGCCGGTGAAGCCGGGCGCGCTGGCCACGAAGCCGGACAGCTTCACGATCTTGACGACGTTCTCCAGCCCGACCAACGCGTCGATCGCGGCGAGGGCGTTCAACGCGCACCGCTCCGCCAGGTCCTTCGCCTGCTCGGCGGAGACACCGTTGCCGACCTTGCCGGTGGCGAGCAGCTTGCCGTCGGCCATCGGAAGCTGACCGGAGACGTAGACGTGCTGCCCGGACTGGACGGCCGGCACGTAGCTGGCCACCGGCGGCACCACCTCGGGCAGCGTCAGACCGAGTTCGGCGAGTTTCGCGTGCGGTCCGTTGCTCATTGGTCAGCCCTTCGGACGCTTCAGGTACGCGACGAGCTGCTCCGGGTTCGGTCCGGGCACCACGGAGACCAGCTCCCAGCCGTCCTCGCCCCAGTTGTCGAGGATCTGCTTGGTCGCGTGGACCAGCAGCGGGACCGTGGCGTATTCCCACTTCTGCATCGGAGGAAGGCTCCCTTGCCTGACTTGGACTTCGGTCAGGCACAGCCTACGGTCCGACCGCCTCAGCCAGACGCGGGACGCTGCTCCGGGGCGGGCGACTCGCCGCAGGGGCCCTCGTGCTCGTAGCGCTGCGGGCAGCGACCGCGGTCGGGCAGCAGCAGGTCGCAGAAGACGCGGTGCCGGTTGTTCTGGTCGTCGGCGGTGGAGACGGTGGTCTCGCCGGCGTCCAGCTCGGCCAGGAAGCCGAGGGAGGTGGCCACGATGCCGGCGAGCGCGGTCGCGGCGGCCAAGTCGGCCACCCGCACCGGCAGGTGGATGACGTAGCCCGGCTCCTCCTCGTCCCGCCGGCGACCGGCCGGCCGGAGCAGCGTGCGGACCACCTCGACCGGGGGGCGGTACGAGCGCTCGTTGAACGGTGTGCCCGCGCCGGGGCCGTCGGCGTCCCCGGGCCGGGCGGCCCGGTCACCGGGGGGAAACTGGGCTCGGGGAACGTTCTCCGCGTCGCGCATCCGCTGCCTCCGGACGTCGTACCTGCTCATGGGCACCACTGCGCGGCCCGGAATCCCCCGGTCCGGCCGCTGTGTCGCGACGAACGTAGGACGCGGCCGACCATTCCGACAACGGGACGCGCATGAATGATCACGTCGAGTCACATATGTGACACAATACTGGTCCGAAACGCGATGGCGCTCTCGCGTCCGGCACGCCATGACGCGGGGCTGGCAAGTGGCCCGCCGACCGCTACCCTTCCGGACTGGGCGCGCGCGGTCGCGCGCCCACCACCTCGACCCCGTGCCCGTCGCCTGGGGCGGCGACGGGCGCGCCGCAACCCGGGGGAGACCGATGACCCAACCGCCCGCCGGTGGCCCGACCGGCACGCCCGGCGAACCGATCCCGCAGCCCGCATCCGCCGGGGCCCTCCCGCCGACCGGGCCCGGTCAGCCACCGCCCGGTGCCGGCCCACCGCCGGGGCTCGGCCACCCGCCGTACCCGCCCGGCGCGCCGCCGCGCAAACGCCCGACCCTGTTGATCGTCTCGCTCGTGCTGGCCGCGGCGGTCCTGCTGTGCGGCGGCGGTGGCACCGCCGCGTTCCTCGCCCTCCGCGACGGCGCGGACGGCCAGGGCGCACCGGAGCCGCAGGTGGCGGTGGACGGCTTCCTCAAGGCCGTCTACCAGGAGCGGGACGCCGACAAGGCGGCCACGTTCGTCTGCTCCGCGGCCCGCGACGACAAGAAGATCACCGCCAAGGTCGCCGAGGTGCAGAAGTACGCCGGGCAGTACCAGAACCCCCGCTTCCGTTGGACCAACCCGACGGTCGACAACCAGACCGGGGACCGCGCCACGGTCTCCACCAAGGTCACCATGACCACCGCCGACGAGAAGGTCGCCGATCAGGACCTGCGCTTCACGGTGGTGCGGAAGACGGGTTGGTGGGTCTGCGAGGTCGGCTGATCCCGGCGGCTGGTTAGGCTCGACGGATGGCAGCGAGTGAGCAGCCGGCCGAGTCCGCCGGCAGATGGCCGGGCCGCCTGCACGTGGTGACCGGCAAGGGTGGCACCGGGAAGACCAGCGTGGCCGCCGCGCTGGCCCTCGGGCTGGCCGCCGGGGGCCGGCGCACGCTGCTGGTCGAGGTCGAGGGCCGACAGGGCATCGCCCAGCTCTTCGGCACCGACCCGCTGCCGTACGAGGAGCGGCACCTCACCGACGCGCCCGGCGGCGGTGAGGTGCGGGCGCTGGCGGTCGACGCCGAGGAGGCGCTCCTCGAATACCTGGACATGTTCTACAAGCTCGGCGCCGCCGGCCGGGCGCTGCGCAAGCTCGGGGCGATCGACTTCGCCACCACGATCGCCCCCGGGCTGCGTGACGTGCTGCTCACCGGCAAGGTGAAGGAGGCCACCACCCGCACCGCGGGGTCCCGCCGGGCGTACGACGCGGTGGTGCTGGACGCGCCGCCGACCGGGCGGATCGGGCGCTTCCTCAACGTCACCGCGGAGACCGCCCGGCTGGCCAAGGTGGGCCCGATCAAGACCCAGAGCGAGGGTGTCTCCGCGCTGCTCCGCTCCCCGATGACCGCGGTGCACGTGGTCACGCTGCTGGAGGAGATGCCGGTCCAGGAGACGCTCGACGCGGTGGCCGACCTGACCCAGTTCGGCTTCCCGGTCGGCCGGGTGATCGTCAACGGCGTCCGTCCGCCGGTGCCGGCCGGTCGCCCGGTGACCGCGGCCGAGCTGAAGCGGGGGTTGGCCGCCGCCGGCCTTCCGACCGACGCCCGGACCGTGGCCGGCCTCGCCGAGGAGGCCCGCGACCAGCGGGTACGCCGCGAGCTGGAGGATTCGCTCCGCGGTGACCTGGTGGAGTTGGGGCTGCCCCTGATCGAGCTGCCGCTGCTGCCCGACGGGGTCGACCGGGCCGGGCTGGAGACGCTGGCCGAGACGCTCGTCCGGGCGGATTGACTCACACCTGGGGCCGGCCCGGAGCAGAGAGCCCCTCGGGACCGATACGCTCGATTGGTGCCTTCCGAAGACGCGGCGCCTCCGCTGGACGTCGACCAGATCCTCGCCGACCCCGGCGTGCGGATCGTGGTCTGCTGCGGGGCGGGCGGCGTGGGCAAGACGACCACCGCCGCGGCGCTGGCGCTGCGGGCGGCCGAGCGGCACGGCCGGCGGACGGTGGTGCTCACCATCGACCCGGCCCGCCGGCTGGCCCAGTCGCTCGGCCTGACCGAGCTGGACAACACCCCCCGGCAGGTCAAGGGCCTCGACGTCGAGACCAGCGGCGGCGAGCTGCACGCCATGATGCTCGACATGAAGCGCACGTTCGACGACGTGGTGCTCCAGCACACCGACCCGGCGAAGGCGGCGGAGATCTTCGCCAACCCCTTCTACCAGGCGATGAGTTCCACCTTCGCCGGCACGCAGGAATACATGGCGATGGAGAAGCTGGGCCAGCTCCACGCCCGCGGCGAGTGGGACCTGATCGTGGTGGACACGCCGCCGTCGCGCTCCGCGCTCGACTTCCTCGACGCGCCGGCCCGGTTGTCCCGGTTCCTCGACGGCCGGATGCTGCGGCTGCTGCTGGCCCCGGCGCGCAGCGGTGGGCGGAGCATGTTCAGCCTGGTGACGGCGAGCTTCGGGATGTTCTCCAAGGTGGTGCAGAAGGTGCTCGGCGCACAACTGCTCACCGACCTGTCCGGTTTCGTCGCCGCGCTCGACTCGATGTTCGGCGGGTTCCGGCAGCGGGCCGAGCAGACGTACCGCATCCTCCAGGCCGACGAGACCGCGTTCCTGCTGGTCGCGGCGCCGGAGTCGGACGCGGTCCGGGAGGCCGCCTACTTCGCGGGCCGGTTGCGGGACGAGCGGATGCCGCTGGCCGGGCTGGTGCTCAACCGGGTGCACCAGCCCGCCGCGCCGGGGCTGTCCGCGGAGCGGAGCCTGGCCGCCGCGGAGCGACTGGCCGGCGTCGGCGGGCACGAGGGCACCGTCGAGGTGTTGCGCGCGCACGCCGCGCTGGCCCAGCAGGCGGTCCGCGAGGAGCGGGTGGCGGCCCGGTTCACCGAGGCGTTCCCGGCGGTGCCGGCGGTGTCGGTGCCGGCGCAGCCCGCCGACGTGCACGACGTCGACGGGCTGCGGACGATCGGCGAGGCGATCAGCCGGCGGTGAACCCGCCGGCCGGGCCCCGTCAGGAGGTGGCGGTGGTGACCAGGATCTTGTCCTTGCCGGCCTTCTCCTTGGCGTTCTTCCTCATGGCCGCCTCGAACATCTTGCGCCAGCTCGTCACCTGCGGGTGACGGCGAAGCAACGCGCGGCGCTCGCGTTCGGTCATGCCGCCCCACACGCCGAACTCGATCCGGTTGTCGAGCGCGTCGGCCAGGCACTCGTACCGAACTGGGCAGCTCCGGCAGATCCTCTTCGCCACGTTCTGTTCGGCGCCCTGTACGAACAACGCGTCCGGGTCCCCGTTCTGACACGCCGCCAGTGACGGCCAGTCAGTGATCATGCCCATCTGTACACGTCCCCCCTTGCAGTACTTACCGACGTCGCGCGAGCAGCCGCGACTTCCCCCCGGTCGTCCGGCCGGCCTCCCCAGGGCGGCACGGACGACGTGTGGCTGCGATCGCCGTCACCATCATGCTGTGTAGTCACCCGATTACGCAACGTTGTCGGCGAAATCCCTAATTTCCGGACACTCCCGGCGTGCCGGGCCTTCGCCGGCCGTCTACCCGGCTCCGGTACGGAAAAACGCCGCGCCGATCCCCCGATCGGCGGAGACTTCTGCGGATCTCACGCAACCCTGTGCCAGGGTTCGTGCGTTTAGCACAACGAGGACGGCGCGGGATGGAAATGGGGAAAGTTCCCCGTGCGCCGGCCGATCCCTGCTCGCGTACCCTGTCGAGGTGACCTGGATGCGGAAACGTGACCACAATGTCTTCACCAACGCCGCATCGCTGCTGATCTGCGGCCTGCTGGCCGGCGTGGTGGTCGCCGCGGCGGCCTTCCCCGCGGTGGCGATGACCGGGCTTGCCGCGAAGGCCGGCTCGGAGACGTTCGGCGCGCTGCCCAAGGAGTTGACGGTGGCCCGGGCCCCGCAGATCACCTATCTGCTCGCCTCCGACGGCAAGACGCCGCTCGCCACCATGTACGACGAGAACCGCAAGGACGTCAAGCTCAAGGACATTTCGCCGTACATGGTCAAGGCCATCATCGCGGCCGAGGACCACGACTTCTACAAGCACAACGGCGTGGACCTCAACGGCGTCGCCCGGGCGTTCGTCAACAACCAGTCCACCGGCTCGTCCCGGCAGGGCGCGTCCACGCTCACCATGCAGTACGTCCGGCTGGCCATCTCCTACTCGGCCACCCACCCGGCCGACGTGGTCGCCGCGACCGAGGACACCAGCACCCGCAAGCTGCGCGAGATGAGCCTGGCGCTCCAGGTCGACAAGGAACTCTCCAAGGACGAGATCCTGGAGCGCTACCTGAACATCGCCGCGTTCGGCAACGGCGCGTACGGCGTCTACGCCGCCAGCCAGGTCTACTTCGGCAAGCCGCCGAGCAAGCTCGACATCCAGGAGTCGGCGATGCTCGCCGGCATGGTGAAGGCGCCGACCGCGTTCGACCCGACCACCAAGGCCGGCTACCCGGAGGCGGTCGGTCGGCGTGACTACGTCATCCAGAACATGGTGCAGACCGGCGCGATCACGCAGCCCGAGGCGGACGCCGCCAAGAAGATCAAGCTCCAGGTGCGGGACAAGCGCACGCCGAACGGCTGCGTGCAGACCAACACCAACTCGTGGGGCTTCTTCTGCGACTACTTCTACCGCTGGTGGCTCCAGCAGGAGACGTTCGGCGGCACCTCGTACGACCGGGAGCGGCGGCTCAAGAGCGGCGGCTACACCATCGTCACCAGCATGGACGTGCAGGCGCAGAAGGCCGCCGACAAGGCGGTCCGCAACCACCTGAGCGAGAGCAGCAAGGCGGCCCGGATGGTGGCCGCGATCGAGCCCGGCACCGGCCGGGTCCGGGCGGTGGCGGTGAACCGGAAGTTCAAGATCGACGACCCGAAGAACCCGCAGAACAAGCTCTCCAGCGACCCGCGCAAGGCGAAGAAGAAGATCCGGGGCAACTACCCGAACACGGTGAACCCGCTGGTCACCGGCGGCCCCGGCATCTCCGGCTACCAGGCCGGCTCGACCTTCAAGATCTTCACGCTGGTGGCCGCGCTGGAGAAGGGCTACCCGCTCAGCTACAGCATCAACGCGCAGCCGGTCTTCAAGTCCGACTACCCGGTCGAGTTCAACTCGCCGGCCGCCTGCCCGGGCACCAACAAGTACTGCCCGAAGAACGCCAACGAGTCGATGGCCGGCATGCACACCATGTGGAGCGGCTTCGGCTTCTCGGTGAACACGTTCTTCATCGACCTCCAGCAGCGGGTCGGCGCGGAGAACGTGGTCAAGGCGGCGCAGAAGCTCGGTATCAGTTTCCGCTCGTCGAGCGACGCCCAGCTCGCCGCCAACCCGCACCAGTGGGGCGCGTTCAGCCTCGGCGTCTCGCAGACCACTCCGCTGGAGCTGGCCAACGCGTACGCCACGCTGGCCGCCGACGGGAAGTACTGCGAGCCCATCCCGGTGCAGGAGATCCGCGGCCCGGACGGCGACAAGCTCGACATCGCCAACCCGCGCTGCGAGCAGCGGATCAGCACCGAGGTGGCCCGCGCCGCCGTGGACGCCGCCCGCTGCCCGGTCGGTGACCGCTCCGCCACCTCGAAGTGCGGCACCGCCACCGCCGGCAACGTCCGCGGCATCGTCAAGGCGCCGGTGGCCGGCAAGTCCGGCACCACCGACTCGGAGAAGACGTCCGCCCTGGTCGCCATGACCAAGCAGTACGCGGTGGCCGGCATCATGGCCGACCCGGACTGGGCGCAGACCAACCAGCAGATGGGCCACGACGTGCCCAACGGCATCAACCCGGCGGTCTACGAGACGCTGCGGGACGCCATGAAGGGCAAGGAACGGAAGAACTTCACCCCGCCGGACGGCAAGATCGTGATGGGTGACCAGCGCTCGATCCCCGGCGTGAAGTGCGAGTCCGTCGACACCGCCAAGTCGCGGATCAAGGGCGCCGGCTTCGAGGCGGTGGTGTCCAGCAACAAGGTGCCGTCGGAGTGCCCGGCGGGCACCGCGGCCGGCACCAGCCCGGACGGGCGCACCATCAAGGGCGGCGTGGTGCTGATCGAGGTCAGCTCCGGCCAGGGCGCGCCGAAGCCGGGCGATTCCACCGGGCCGGGCGGTCCGGCGAACCCGCCGGGCAACGGCAACGGCCGACCGGGACGCCCTGGCCGCGGCTGACCGGCGAACAACGCAACGGGCGGGCACCCCAGCGGGTGCCCGCCCGTTGTCGTTGCGGTAGGCGCGTCTACAGGCCGAGCTGGCGGCGTACCTCGGCGGCGACCCGGCCCCCCTCGGCCCGGCCGGCCACCGCCGCCTGGGCCGCCTTCATGGCCGGGCCCATCTGCGCCTTGCCGGTGAAGCCTCCCGCGGCGAGCGCCCCCGAGACCAGCTCGGCCAACTCGTCGTCGGGGAGCTGCTTCGGCAGGTAGCGCTCCAGCACCTCGCCCTCGGCGGTCTCCTTGCCGGCCTGCTCGGCGCGCCCGGCGTCGGCGAACGCGGTGGCCGCCTCACGCCGCTTCTTCGCCTCCTTGGTCAGCACCGCGAGCACCTCGTCGTCGCTGAGTTCGCGCTTCTCGCGGCCGGCGACCTCCGCGTTGCCGACGGCCGCGAGGGCCATCCGCAGCGTGGAGGTGGTCAGCTCGTCGCGCGCCTTCAACGCGGCGCGCATGTCGGTGGTGAGACGGTCCTTCAACGTGCTCATGGACGGTGAAACTACCCTGAACACCATGCGAAAGCGCACACTATTCCGGCTCGCGGCCGGAACCGCCGCCGCCGGCGCGGCCACGCTGGCCTACGCGTCGCTCGTCGAGCGCAACCTGTTCACCCTCCGCCGGTACGACGTGCCGGTGCTCCCGACCGACGCCGAACCGCTGCGCGTGCTCCACCTGTCGGACCTGCACATGATGCCCAACCAGCGGCGCAAGCAGGACTGGGTGGCCTCGCTGGCCGCGCTCGACCCGGACCTGGTGGTGGTCACCGGCGACAACATGGCCGACCCGGAGGCGGTGCCCGGCGTGCTGCGCGCGCTCCAGCCGCTGCTCGACCTGCCCGGCGCGTTCGTGTTCGGCTCCAACGACTACACCGGCCCGGTGCTGAAGAACCCGTTCTCCTACTTCCTGCCCGACCGGGAGTACACCGAGGGCGTGTCGCTGCCGTACGAGGAACTGCGCGGCATCCTCACCGGCGCCGGCTGGGCGGACCTGAACAACACCCGCACCACGCTCAAGGCCGGCGGGCGGGCGATCGAGGTCGTCGGCGTGGACGATCCGCACATCGAGCGGGACGACTACGACGCGGTGGCCGGGCCGGTCGGCGCCGAGGTCGCGTTGTCGATCGCGCTGGCCCACTCACCGGAGCCGGCGGTGCTGGACCGGATGGCCGCCGACGGCTTCGGGCTGTTGCTGGCCGGGCACACCCACGGCGGGCAGGTCTGTGTGCCCGGGTACGGCGCGCTGGTGACCAACTGCGGGCTGCCCCGGTCGATGGCGCGCGGGCTGCACCGCTGGCCCGGCTCGGACTCCTGGCTGCACGTCTCCGCCGGCCTGGGCACCCACCCGACCGCCCCGGTCCGCTTCGCCTGCCCACCCGAGGCGAGCATCCTGACCCTGATCCCCCGCTGACGCCCACCTCTGGCGATCTTGGTACGGATCGGCCCTCGAATGGGCGAATCCGTACCAAGATCCAGGCGTCGCGTGGGGTGGGGGGTACCGAGTTGGACCCCGGAGACGGGTGGGCTACTATTTGTCGGCACGCCTCGGGGTGTGGCGCAGCTTGGTAGCGCGCTTCGTTCGGGACGAAGAGGTCGTCGGTTCGAATCCGGCCACCCCGACCAGAGGTAAGTGACGGTCAAGGCCCCTCCACGGAGGGGCCTTGACTCATTTCTGAGGTACGCCGCACCATGCGGCCTGGCTCGAGCCGGGCGGGCCTACGTACTGGGGGGATTGTGATGCCTCGCGGCCATGCCCGACCCGAAGTGCCGTTCTGCCTCGTGCTGATGCTGGTCGGCACTGGCCTGGCGGACCGCGGTCGAATCCACCTCGGACGAGAGACGATCCCGGTCCCGGCGGCTCACGAAGACAACTACCGCGAGCACCAACACCGCCAACACCACGAGCGATACCACCACCGTCGTCATGCATCGACGCTACGGCATGCGAGCTACTCGCCACCACGGCGGCAAAAAGGACCGGGTCTCACATAGGAGATGTCCCGGCCAGTGATCTTCGATCTCTTCCACACCCTGATCGAAGGGGCCGACGAGGAGCGGGACCGGGTCGTCGGCGAGATGGCGGTCATGGTCGGGGTGGCTCTCCCTGGGACACTGCCGAGGCATGGCCGCAAAGCCGCGTGCCCTGCCACGCTCCGAGGACCGTCCTGGGTCACGGAGCCGTCCGCCAGGATGCGTGACGTCACATAGCGTGGCGTTCAGGTGTACCTTCCGATGTGGTGGGGCGCGTTCCTCCTTCCTGCGCTGGGAGCTTCGTCGTGTCGCACGTCGATCCGCGTTTCGGGGCCCAGCTACGGGTGCTGCGCGCCAGCCGAGGGCTGTCTCTGCGGGCGCTCGGGCAACTCGCGCACCGGGGCAAGAGTCATCTGCACGATCTGGAGACCGCCGCCAAGGCTCCGACGCCGGAAACGGCCCGGCACCTTGATGAGGTTCTTCAGGCTGGTGGGGCACTCGTGCGGCTCGTCGGGCAGCCCGTCGACCACGACGCGGAGGCCGACGAACTGCTGGCACGGGTGCGCGCCAGTGATGTGAGTGCCGAGACGCTGGCCCGGATCGAGGCAGGCGTCGACGACCTGGCGAGTGCCTACGCGACCACGCGGCCGGTGGAACTGCTGCCGATGGTGCGGCGGCATCTGGCGTACGTGGGTCGGCTGCTCGACGGCCGGGGCACCCTCGCGCAGCGGCGGCGCCTGATCGTTGCTGGCGGTTGGCTGACCGTGCTGCGGGCGACGGTGCACATCGATCTTGAGCAGCGCTCCACGGCCGGTGCGCATCTGGCCGCCGCGGCCAAGCTCGCCAAACACGGCGAGCATGCGGAGATCCAGGCGTGGTGCCTGGAGACCCGGGCGTGGGACCGGCTCACCTCGGGCGACCACCGGCAGGCGATCGAGCTGGCTCAGCAGGCCCAGCGGGTGGCACCCGGGGGAAGCTCGGCGCACATCCAGGCGACGGCGCAGGAGGCTCGGGTCTGGGCACGCGTCGGTGACGTCCGGCGAACCCGCGATGCGCTGGACCGCTTGGAGCGGGTGACCGCGAACCTGTCCGTGCCGGAGCGGGCCGAGCATCACTACCGGTACGACCCGACGAAGGCGTTGGCGTACACGGCGACGACGTTGTCCTGGGCGGGCGACCCGGCTGCGGAACAGGTCGCCCGGATCGTGTTGGCGGAGTTGGACCCGCGCGGAGATGGTGGCGACCGCCCCAGACGCTCCGCTTCCGCGCGTCTCGACCTGGCCTTGGCGCTGGTCGCGGCTGATCAGCCCGACGAAGCCAGCGTGGTCGCCGCCGAGGCGATCCGCTCCGGACGGGTGGTGCCTTCGAACTGGTGGCGGGCGCGAGAGGTGCTCCGGCGGGTCGAGCAGACCGGCGCGAAAGACGCGTCGGCGCTGCGCGAGGTCTACGAGTCGCACCGGCCCGCCTCCTGACAGCGGACAGCCCGAACGCTCAGCGGACACGCGTCGCCTTCGAGTAACCGACCCGTCACTCCATGCTGTGATCAGGGCGGATCACGTTCGGTCCGGTACCGCCGAGAAGTGGCCTGCCTGGAGCCGGGCGCGATGGTGTCGATCCTTCCGAACACACCGTCGCGCCCCTACCAGCGGAGGTAGGGATGAACCAGAAGGTTCCGTCCGAAAATCGGGGCGAGCGGATCCAGGAGGCGGAGCGGGAGGCCGCCCGGCAACGGCTTCTCCAGCAGGCCGAGGCGGACCGAATACCGGCCGAGGAGACGACCCGGGCGGTGCCGGACCGGCGGTGGCGCCATGGACAACACTGATCTGCTGCCGGTCGGACGACGGGTGGCGTACTGGCGGGGTCGACGAAAGCTGTCCCAGCAGATGCTGGCCGACCGGCTGGGTAAGTCGAAGAGTCGGGTGGACAAGGTCGAGCGGGGTGTCCGGTCGCTGGACAAGGTGTCGACACTTCGGGACATCGCCGCCGCCCTGCGGATCGACACGGCGGTCCTACTCGGTCGACAAGCTCAACCGCTCGGGGTGACCGAGCGCGTCGAGGGGGTGGAGCGGGTCCGCGCGGCGCTGTCGAGCTACGAGATCGCTTTGGGACGTCCGGCCGGTCGCCGTCCCGTGCTGTCCGTCGAGGCGCTGTCGCGGGAGGTCGCGCACGCGTGGAGCACCTTCCAGCACGCCCGCTATCCCCAGGTGGTCGACCTGGTGCCGCAGTTGCTGACCGACGCGCAGCGCACCCACGCCCACGATCCCGAGGCAGGCCGGACGCTGTTGGTGGAGGCGTACCGGGTGACGGCGTCGCTGCTGACGAAGCTCGGTGCCACCGACGTGGCGTGGCTGGCCGTCGACCGGGCAATGATCGCCGCCACCGGAGACCGGCTCTCGGTGGCAGCCGCCGCCGTGCAGCTCGGCCCGGTCCTCCGCGAATCGGCACGGACGAGGCTGGCGACGTCGGCGATGCTGGCCGCCGCCTACCGGATCGCCCCGCCGGTGACCGAGGACGGCTCCCCGCACGAGTTGTCCCTGTGCGGAACGCTCCTCGTCCAGGCTGCCCTGGCCGCATCCCGCGACGGGGACGACCGCACCGCCGTCGGGCTGATCGACGAGGCCGCCGAGATGGCCGCTCGGGTGGGCGACGGTCACGACCACTGTCGAACCGGGTTCGGACCCACGGCGGTCGAGCTTGCCCGGATCACCACGATGGCGGAGCTGGGCGACGCACGACAGGCCATCGCCCGGCACGAGAAAGTGACCACTGACGACGGCTGGCGGTGGCTGCCCGCCGAACACCGGGCCGCGTACCTGATCGACGCCGCCCGCGTCTACCTCCACGTCCACGATCCAGTCAACGCCGGCCGCGCCCTGACCGCGGCCGACCGGCATCGCGCCGGCCGAGATCCGCCAGCGACCAGCCGGTCAGGACGTACTCGCCCTGGTCGCCCGCGAGCCCCTCGCCCCGACGACGATCACCGACCTCGCCGCCGGCCTCGGCACCGGCTGAGGACGACCGACGGGCGAGACGCACCGCAGACGATCTCCCGGCCGCGGGCGGTTGCCCGGTTCACCTGGCAAGGTAGACGCATGCCAGCGATGATCCGATCCCGCCTGACCGATTGGACCACCGTCGTACCCGTGCTCGCCGTGCTCCTGCTCGTCTTCACCTGGGGGCGGGAGCTACCCGGCGCGCTGATCTTCGTGGTGGCCGCCCTGCTCGCCGTCGCCGTGCTGGCCGCCGTCCACCACGCCGAGGTGGTGGCGCACAAGGTGGGCGAGCCGTACGGCTCGCTGGTGCTGGCGGTCGCGGTCACCGTGATCGAGGTCGGCCTGATCGTCACGCTGATGATCAGCGGTGGGGACAAGACGCAGGCGCTGGCCCGGGACACCGTCTTCGCCGCCGTGATGATCACCTGCAACGGAATCCTCGGCCTGTCGCTGCTGCTCGGCGCGCTACGCCGGCAGGTGGCGGTCTTCAACCCGGAGGGCACCGGCGGGGCGCTGGCCACCGTGGCGACGCTCGCCACGCTCAGCATGGTGGTGCCCACGTTCACCACCAGCCGGCCCGGCCCGGAGTTCTCCCCCGGTCAGCTCGCCTTCGCGGCGGTTGCCTCGCTCGCGCTCTACCTGCTGTTCGTGATGGTGCAGACCGGCCGGCACCGCGACTACTTCCTCCCGGTCACCCAGGAGGGCAGCATCCTGGCGGAGGACACCGACGGCGACGGGCACGCCGAGCCGCCGTCCACGCGTACCGCGCTGGTGAGCCTGGCGCTGCTGGTGGTGGCGCTGGTCGCGGTGGTCGGCGACGCGAAGACCATCTCCCCGGCGATCGAGTCCGCCGTCCAAGCGGCCAACCTGCCGCAGGCGTTCGTCGGTGTGGTCATCGCGCTGCTGGTGCTGGCACCGGAGACGCTGGCCGCCGCGCGGGCGGCCCGCCGGGACCGCGTCCAGATCAGTCTGAACCTGGCGCTCGGCTCGGCGATGGCCAGCATCGGCCTGACCATCCCGGCCATCGCGATCGCCTCGATCTGGCTGGACGGCCCGCTGCTGCTGGGGCTGGGCGGCACCCAGCTGACGCTGCTGGCGCTGACCGCGGTGACCGCCGTGCTCACCGTGGTGCCGGGGCGGGCCACCGTGCTCCAGGGCGGGGTGCACCTGGTGCTGCTCGCCGCGTTCGTCTTCCTGGCCGCGAGCCCGTGACCGCGTCGGAAGTGCGTCTCCCGCGCGTCCGGTGATCGACCGAAAGGCCGTTGCCCGCCCCCGCACGGGAACGGTTTGATGCCCGTAACTGTCCGGGCGGGCGCCCGGACGGCAACGGGAGGAAATCCACTGTGTTCAAAGTCAGGCCACGTCGTGACCTCATCGGCCTGCTCGGGTTGACCCTGGGGGTCACCGGGCTGACGGTCGTCAGCACCGCCGGCGCCGCCGTGGCGGCGCCGCACTACACCACCCCACCCCAGGTGCAGGGCGGCTGGGTCGACTCGGCCACTCCGGCGAAGGCGTACAACTGGGCCGAGGGCGTCAACATGCCGCTCGGCACCCGGGTCGACGACGCCGGGACGTCGCACACCTCGCGGATCTACGCCACCTTCGACCTGTCCCAGTTCGAGGGCGGCCGGAAGATCTACGGCGGAAAGGTCTTCATCCAGGAGCAGACCGCGGCGGACTGCACGAAGCGGGCGATCGAGATCTGGCGTACGAAGCAGGTGGGTGCCACCCCAACCTGGAACCGGCAGCCGGAGCCGATCGGCAAGATCGACGAGATCCTGACGCCGGAGTACTGCCCCCGGGCCAGCATCTCCTTCGACGTGGGCGCCGCGGTCCAGGAGGCGGTGGCGCAGAAGCAGCGGCGGATCACCTTCCTGCTCCGGGTGCCGGAGCAGTACGAGTCGGACCCGACGTACGCGCGTGAGCTGAACTGGTACAAGCAGGTCCAGCTCAGCGTGCAGTACAACTCGTTGCCCACGGTCGACAACACGCGCCTCTACAACGGCGGCTTCGCCTGCACCCAGTTGCGGCCGTACCCGAAGATCGGCTCCTTCGCCCACGTGCTCCAGGCGGTCGGCTCCGACGCCGACGAGTGGGACCAGCGCAGTCTGCGTACCGACGTGGCGTTCTGGCCGGTCGGTCACCCGGAGCAACGGCGGGAGCTGAGCGACGAGCACGGCAGCTCGGGCCGGGCGAACACGGTCCAACTGCCTGCCGACGCGCTGGCCGACGGCACCTCGTACGTCTGGCAGGCACGCGTCGGCGACGGCGCGGACACGTCCGCCTGGTCGAAGAAGTGCTACTTCAGCTATGACGCCACCGCGCCGGCGGCGCCGACGGTGACGTCGTCGAACTACCCCTCCGCGGAGACCGGCCAGTGGGTGCCGGCCGGCGAGCCGGGTGTCTTCACGTTCTCCGGCAACGGCAAGAAGGACGTGGCGGGCTTCCAGTACCGCTGGGGGGACCTCGGGGTCAACGTCTGCGAGTGGAGCGGTGACCTCGGCCAACTGGTCTGCCCCGACCCGCTGAGCTATCCCGGCACGGTGCGGGCCGACTCACCAGGCGGCACGGCGACGGTGACCCTCAGTCCGAACGGCGCCGGCCCGCAGCGGCTCACCGTGCGCTCGATCGACCTCGCCGGCAACGTCTCCACGCCGGTGGTCTACCAGGTGTACGTGCCGTCGTCGGCACCGCAGGTGGAGACGCCGGACGGACCGCCGGAGTGGAACAAGGACGTGCTGCTGAGGCTCACCCCGGCGGCTGGCCTCACCGGGGTGGAAGAGTACGAGATCACTCTCAACAACGACCCGCCGGAGACTCGACGGGCCGACGAGGACGGCGTCGCCTACTTCAGCTTCCGGGCCACCGATCCGAACGGCTACCGGGTCACTGTGCGCAGCCGCAGCGCCAACGGGTTCGTCTCGGAGGAGCGTTCCTGGTGGGCCTACTTCGACCCGTGGCCAGGGGTGCGTTCCGACGTCTACGGACAGCCGGCCGACGGGAGCCCGGTGGGCGGGGTCGGGGTGCCCGGCACCTTCACCTTCTCGCCGCCGCCCGGATGGACCGACGTGGCGACCTACCGGTACGCGTTCGGCGACGATGGCGAGTTCACCGACGTGACCGCCGACGGTGACGGTCGGGCGACCGTGACGTGGACGCCGCAGACCAGCGGGTGGATCACCCTGACGGTCTTCGCGGTCAAGGCCGACGGCACGTTCAGCGAGTACGCCAACTGGTACTCGTTCGAGGTCGCCGGCACCGCCTGACCGGTTGGGGGCGGGGTGGACGGGGGACCGTCCGCCCCGCCCCGTCAGTCGTGCAGCTCGGTGCGGGCCACCTCGGCGAACGCCGCGCTCAGGTAGTCGGCGAACGGGCGTCCGGTGACCGCCAGCAGGTCGGCGACGAGCAACGGGGCGTGCCGGGCGACCGCCGCCGGGTCGGGCGGGTTGTCGTCGTCGCCCGGGTCGTAGACGCCGAGCGCGCCGGCCAGCAGCACCAGCAGCACGTGCGGGTCGACCTCGGACCACCACGTCGCGGCCGACCGGACGCAACGCTCCAGCACCTGGCGTACGTCGTCGCCGTCCAGCCCGTCCGGATGCCCCTCCTCCAGCAGCAGCCGCACCGCGCCGCCGAGCACCAGCCCGGCCCGGTCGGCGGCGGCGAGCCGCTCCACCGCCGGCCGGTACGCCTCGGCGTCCCGCTCCCGGGCCGCGTCGACCGCGTCCGTGGCGCTCGCGGCGATCTCACGGGCCGGGGCAGGCAGATGACGCCACGTCGCACTCACCGCCCCAGCATGGCAGACCACCCCCTCCCCACCCCCCTCCCCACCCCCTCTCCCCACCCCCTCCCCACCCCACTCGTTGATCAAGGAGTTTGCGTCGCCACGCGGCGCGTTCTCGACGCAAACTCCTTGATCAACGCGCCGAAGGTGGGTGCGGACGGTGGGGGGACGGTGGGTGGGGAGGGTGGGGGGAGGAGGAGACGGCAGTGGGCCCCGGAGCGGTGCTCCGGGGCCCACTGGCGGTACGGGTCAGGCGGCGGGGACCTCCGCGGTGGTCTGGATCCGGTCCAGCGCCGGCGCGGACACCGGCGACTTCTCGGTCAGGTACGCGGTGAAGGCGTCCAGGTCGATCTGGCCGGTCACCGCGTTGGTGCCGCCGGTCAGGACGCTGAAGCCGTCGCCGCCACCGGCGAGGAAGTTGTTCACCGTGACCCGGTAGGTCGCGGTGTCGGTCACCGGGGTGCCGTTGATGGTGAGGCTGCCCCGGACCACCCGGCTGCCGGCACACGGTGTGCCGGCCGGCGCGGTGGTGCCGTTGACGTCCACCACGTAGTGCACGGACGAGGACGCGTAGAGCACCCGCGCCACGGTGAACTGCTGCTCCAGCATGCAGTAGAGCTGCGCGCCGGTCAGGTCCAGCGTCACCAGGTTGTTGGCGAATGGCTGGACGGTGAACGCCTCGGCGTAGGTGACCGGGCCGGCGTCGAGGTCGGCGCGGACACCACCGGGGTTCATGAACGCGGCGACCGCGTTCTGCTCGGTGTCGGTGGCGGCGAGCTGGGCGTCGGCGATCACGTTGCCCAGCGGCGACTCACCGGTCTGGTACGTCGGCTTGCCGTTGGCGTCGACCCCGGTCTGGTACAGGTTCTCCTGGGTCTTGGTGATCGCGGTGGTGGTCTCACCGACCACCCGGTCGGCCACCGGGCCGAGCGCGGTCTTGTACCGGCTGATCAGCTCGGTCGAGGCCGGGTCCTTGGCGACGTCCCGGGTGACCACCACGTTGTTCGCCGACGCGCTGACCACGTCCCGGGTACGCGGGTCGATCTTCAGGTTGATGTCGGTGACGAGGCGGCCGAACGAGCTGGCGCTGGTGACCAGCTTGCCGTTGATGTTGCAGTTGTACGCGGCGTGGGTGTGGCCGCTGACGATCACGTCGATCGCCGGGTCCATCCGGTTGGCGATGTCGACGATCGGGCCGCTGAACCCGGTGCAGTCGTTGATGCCGCCGCCGTTCTGCACGCCACCCTCGTGCAGCAGCACGACGATGCTCTTGACGCCGAGCAGCCGCAGGATCTTGGCGTACTTGTTGGCGGTGTCGGCCTCGTCGGTGAAGCGCAGCCCGGCCACGCCCTGCTGGCTGACGATGTTCGGGGTGCCCTCCAGGGTCATGCCGATGAAGCCGATCGGCACACCCTTGACGATCTTGATGCCGAACGGCTGCATCAGCGGCAGGCCGGTGGAGGTCTTGAACGCGTTGGCGGAGAGGTACTTGAACTTCGCGCCCTCGAACGGCGTGCCGTCGGCGCAGCCGTCCACCGGGTGGCAGCCGCCGCGCTGCATCCGCAGCAGCTCCTTGGCGCCCTCGTCGAACTCGTGGTTGCCGACGCTGGCGAACTCGAGCCCGGCGAGGTTCATCTCCTCGATGGTGGGCTCGTCGTGGAACGCGGCGGAGAGCAGCGGCGAGGCGCCGATCAGGTCGCCCGCGGCGACCGTGACGGTGCCCTTGCCCTGCGCCTGCGCCGCGGCGCGCATGGCCTTCAGGTGGCTGGCCAGGTATTCGGCGCCACCGGCGGCCTGCCCGTCGATGGTGCCGCTGGAGCCGGTCGGCGGCTCCAGGTTGCCGTGGAAGTCGTTGATCGCGAGCAGTTGGACGTCGACCGGCTTCGAGTGGGCCTCAGCCTGGTCGGGGGTGACGGCGACGGCGGTGAACGCGGTCGCGGCGAGTGCGGCCAGGCCGACGGCGGCCCGGCGGCGCATCCCGGGGACGGACATGGAACTCCTCGTGAGATACCGGCGCGTGGTTGCCCGGACGATGGTTCGCCCGGCGACCCTGATGCGTGCCGTGACAGGGGTCGATCGCGGAAGGCGGCACTCGGGGGAACGCCGCCCCGCCCGGGGTAGCTTCTCATCCACCGGGCCGCAGGTCGACCGGGGTGGCAATCGGAATGTTCACCGCGCCAGGCGACCCGTGCCGGTCTGCCCGACGAGTCCGACATGACCGTCGGGTGAATTCCCGCACGGCGCACGCCGGCCAGGTAAGGGCGCCGGCCCCCAGGGACCAGGGAGCCGGCGCCGTCGCTCATGTCACGCCGAAAACGTTGTTCTGGCAACCTTCCTGACCGGAAAAACTCCCGGCGGGCCATCCGTCGCCGGCCGAACGGCCGTTCATGTCCACCGGTCCGGCGACCGGAGCGGACTGTCCGAACTCGACCTGGACACCGGAGGGCGGGGCGGCGACCGCGACGTGGGCGGCGCCGACAAGCGTCCGGAGCGCCGCCCGGCTCCACCGCCCGGCGACACCCGGCCGGCCGGACAGATAGTCGACGGTGCGCGCCACACCCCAGCCGTGCGCCTCCCGCAGCCCTCGGGCCAGCATGCCGAGATAGACCGGGGCGGGGCGGGTCCAGGGCACCGCCACCGCGCGGTGCGGGGCGGTGAACGTGAGCATCGGCCGGCCGTCGCGCTCCCCGACCCGTAGCAGCGTCTCGTACCGGCCCGGACCGAGCGTGGCCCGACCGGTCGCGACCGCCGCGCGGATCCCGGCCAGATCCGCGCCGGGCGGCCGGTACATCTCCTGGGCGGCGATGTCGGCGAACTGCTCGGCCGTGACCAGGTAGCCGCGGACCGCCGCCCGGCCGGGCAGCTCCGGGTCGTAGAACGCCATGCCGCCGGTCCAGGCGCGGGACTCGCCGGCGAAGTAGACGCCGCCGGGGATCAGCGCCGGGACCGTCCGGCGCGGCGGTCGGCAGTCCCGGCAGCCCGGGTACGTGCGCAGCCCGCCCGCCGGGCGCCCGCCGCGCAGGTACCGGTCGAGCCGCGCGGCGTGCAGATTCGACCCGTACGCGACGTACCAGAGCAGGGACACCGGAGCGGTCAGAAGCCGCACGTCCGGCCGGCTGCGTGACTGACCTGGACGGTGTGCGTGACGCAGCCCCCGTCGGCGACCCGGTGCAGCAGGAACCCGGTCGGCTCGGCGACCCAGCCGATCTCGTCGCCGTCGGTCATGGTCAGGCTGGCCTGGATCCAGGTGCTCGGCGCGCAGGTCAGCACCGTACCGGCGAACGCGCTGGTCACCGGGCGGTGCAGGTGGCCCGCGGCGACGCGTACGACATGGGGGTGTCGGGCGATCACGGCGGCGAGCGCGTCGGCGTCGGCGAGCCCGATGGCGTCGGCGGCCGGGAGGCCCACCGCGACCGGCGGATGGTGCAGGCACACGACGGCGGGCGCCTCCGGCCGGCCGGCGAGCACCCCGTCGAGCCAGTCGAGCTGCTCGTCGCCGAGGCGACCGCCGGAGCCGCCCGGGGTGAGCGAGTCGAGCACCACGAGCGTCGCGTCCGGGTGGTCGACGTGGTAGTGCGCGGAGAACCCGCCGGCCAGGTAGGGGGTGCCGCCGAACGTGTCGAGCAGCGACTCGCGGTCGTCGTGGTTGCCGGCGGCCAGGTGGACCGGCAGCGGGAACCGCCCGACGATCTCGCGGAGGGCGAGGTATTCGTCCGGCCGGCCGTGGCCGGTGAGATCGCCGGTGATCACCACGCAGTCGGGCCGGGGGCGCAGGGCGAGCGCCGTGCCGAGCGCCCGGCGCAGGCCGGCCGCCGGCTCGGCGGCGAGCGGTCCGGTGGTCACGTGCGGATCGCTGAGCTGGGCGATGAGCATCGGCGCCTCCTCGGGCCGGGACCCCTCACGCTACCGCCGGCCCGGCCCGCGCGTTACCCACAGGCCGCGTCCACAGCCTGTGGATAGCACATGTGTACGAAGGTCGACGGCGGCCCCGCTGAGTACGCTTGATCGCGAACCCACCCCCTCCGAGCAGGAACGACGTGGATCACGAGCGAGTCCTCCGCGACGTCACGGTGCGCCTTCCCACGGCGTCGACCGTGCCGGAGGCGTGCCAGTGGATCGTCACCGCGCTCGCCCGGCACACCCCGGCGACCGCCTCCATCCTGCTCCGCGTCCACGACCGCCTCCGGTGCGTCGCGGCCACCGGCGCCTGGCAGGTCTTCTCCCACGTCCCGGCGACGGCCGACGATGCCGGGCCGGCCCGGCACCGGCCCGAACCGTCGGTGGTGCGGCGGGTCTACGCCTCCGGCGAGACCGCCGCCGTGCCCGACGTCGCCGCCGACCCCGACTACCTCCCGATCCGCCCGGACGTCACCACGGAACTCTGCGTGCCGGTACGCGACCCGGCCGGCCGCCCGATCGGCGTGCTCGATCTCCAGTGGAGCGAGCCGGTCACGCTGGCGCCCTGGCAGGAGACCGCCGAGCGGCTGGCCGACCGGCTCGGCGCCCGGATCGCGGCGCTCGGCGGCCCGCCCGCCGAGAGCCGCAGCGAGAAGCTGCTCCGGCACGCCGCCGCGTTCACCGCCGCCGGAACCGACTGGGACCTGATGACCGCCGCGATCGCCGCGGCCCGGGACGTGTCCGCGCTCTCCGCCGCAGTGCTGGTGCTCACCGGTCGCGGTGGCCCCCGGCTGGGTGCGCCCACCGACACCCCGGGAGAGTTGGAGGCGCGGATCCGGGCCGAGCTGACCGAGGCCGGCCCCGCCACGCTGGACCGGATCATCGACCGCGCCCACCGCTACGGGTCGGCGTACACGCTGGGCGAGGCGGGGCACCCGCCGACCGAGGAGTACCTGCCGCTGACCCGGGCCGGCGCGCGCACGCTGGTGGCGGTGCCGGTCGGCACGCCGTCGAGCGGCGGTGTGCTGCTGGTCGCCGACGGACGGTCGCTGCGGCCCGACCCGACCACGGTCAACCTGATCGAGCTGCTGGCCGGGCAGGCGTGGACCTGTCTGGACCGGCTACGGACGCTGGCGCGGCTGCGCGAGCAGGCCAGTTCGGACCCGCTCACCGGGCTGCGGCACACCGGCCCGTTCGGGCAGCGGATCGCCACCGCCACCCCGGGGCGTACCGCGCTGCTGGCCATCGACGTGGACGGGTTCAAGCACGTCAACGACACGTACGGCCACCAGGCCGGCGACCGGCTGCTGGTGGGACTGGCCCGGGCGTTGGAAGGCGCGCTGCGGCAGGGCGACGAGCTGTACCGGACCGGCGGCGACGAGTTCTTCGCGGTGATCGAGGTGAGCCATCCGCAGGAGGCGGTCCGGATCGCCGAGCGGCTCACCGAGGCGGCCCGCCGCACCGGCCGGACGATCAGCGTCGGCATCGCGCTGCCCCGCCCCGACGAGCCCCCGGAGCGCACCCTGCACCGCGCCGACCAGGCCCTCTACGCGGTGAAGCGGCACGGCCGAGACGGCGTCCACCTATCCGCCGCCTGACCCATCCGCCCCGCGCCCTCCCGCGCCCTCCCGCGCCGCGCCCCACCCGCACCCTCCCCGCCCCGCGCCCTGTTTCACGGAAAGAGTGGCTATTCGGCTCCGCATAGCCACTCTTTCCGTGAATGTGGGCACGCGCGAGGGGCGCGAGGCGGGGCACGCGCGAGGGGCGCGGGGTGGGGCACGCGCGAGGGGCGCGGGGTGGGGCACGCGCGAGGGGGTGGGGTTAGGGGGTTAGTGGGTTAGTTCTTTGGCCAGGAGTTCGGCGATCTGGGCGGTGTTGAGGGCGGCACCCTTGCGGAGGTTGTCGCCGGTCACGAACAGGTCCAGCGCGCGCGGGTCGTCCACCGCCCGGCGGATGCGGCCGACCCAGGACGGGTCGGTGCCGACCGCGTCGATCGGCATCGGGAACTCCCCGGCGGCCGGGTCGTCGACCAGGATCACGCCCGGCGCGTTGCGCAACGCCTCGCGGGCCCCCTCGGCGGCCACCTCGGTGGCGAAGACCGCGTGCACGGCGACCGAGTGACCGGTCACCACCGGCACCCGTACGCAGGTCGCGGAGACCTTCAGGTCGGGCAGGCCGAGGATCTTGCGGGACTCGTTGCGGAGCTTCAGCTCCTCGGAGGACCAGCCGCCGTCACCGAGCGAGCCGGCCCAGGGCACCACGTTGAGCGCCAACGGGGCCGGGAACGGGCCCAGTTCCTCGCCGACCGCCTGGCGGACGTCGCCGGCCCGGGAGCCGAGCGCCCGGTCACCGGCGATCTTGCCGAGCTGGAGGTGCAGCGCGTCCACCCCGGTCCGCCCCGCCCCGGAGGCCGACTGGTAGGAGGCGAGGACCAGCTCGCGCAGGCCGTACTCGCGGTGCAGCGGGGCGATCGCCACGATCATCGCCAGCGTGGTGCAGTTGGCGTTGGCGATGATCCCCTTGGGCCGGTTGCGTACCTGATCGGGGTTGATCTCGGGGACCACCAGAGGCACGTCCCGGTCCATCCGGAACGCGCCGGAGTTGTCCACCACCACCGCGCCCCGGGACACCGCGATCGGCGCCCACTCGGCCGAGACGTCGTCGGGCAGGTCGAACATCGCCACGTCGACGCCGTCGAACGCATCGGCGGTGAGCGCCCGGACGGTCAGCTCCTCACCCCGGCACGGCACCCGGCGGCCGACCGAACGCTCGGAGGCGAGCAGCCGGATCTCGCCCCACACGTTGCGGCGGGAGGAGAGGATCTGGCACATCACCGTGCCGACGGCACCGGTCGCCCCGACCACGGCGAGGGTGGGCAGCGACGGCATCCGCGCTACCGCCCGGTGCCGGCGTAGACGACGGCTTCGGTGTCACCACCCAGCTCGAAGGCGTCGTGGATCGACTTGACCGCCTTGTCGAGGTCGGTGTCCCGGCAGACCACGGAGACCCGGATCTCGGAGGTGGAGATCATTTCGATGTTCACCCCGGCGGTGGCGAGCGCGGCGAAGAAGCCGGCGGCGACGCCCGGGTGCGAACGCATGCCGGCGCCGATCAGGGAGACCTTGCCGACGTGGTCGTCGTAGAGCAGGCCCTTGAACTTGACCGGCTCCTGGATCTTGCTGAGCGCGGCCATCGCGGTCGGCCCGTCCGCCTTGGGCAGCGTGAACGAGATGTCGGTGCGGCCGGTGCCCTCGGTGGAGACGTTCTGCACGATCATGTCGATGTTGATCTCGGCACCGGCCACGGTGTCGAAGATCCGCGCGGCGGCGCCCGGCTCGTCGGGCACCCCGACGATGGTGATCTTCGCCTCGCTGCGGTCGTGGGCGACCCCGGTGATCAGTGCCTGTTCCACGGGAAGGTCCTCCATCGATCCGGTGACCATGGTGCCGGTGTTGGTCGAGTATGACGAACGGACGTGGATCGGCAACCCCGCGCGCCGGGCGTACTCGACGCTGCGCAGGTGCAGCACCTTCGCGCCGCAGGCGGCCAGCTCCAGCATCTCCTCGTAGGTGATGTGCTTGATGTGCCGGGCGTTCGGCACGATCCGCGGGTCGGCGGAGAAGATGCCGTCCACGTCGGTGTAGATCTCGCAGACGTCCGCGTGCAGCGCGGCGGCGAGCGCCACCGCGGTGGTGTCCGAGCCGCCCCGGCCGAGCGTGGTGACGTCCTTGGTGTCCTGCGAGACACCCTGGAAGCCGGCGACGATCACCACCGCGCCCTCGTCGAGCGCGCCCTTGAGCCGGCCCGGGGTCACGTCGATGATCCGGGCGCGACCGTGCACCGAGGTGGTGATCACGCCGGCCTGGGAACCGGTGAACGAGCGGGCTTCGTACCCCAGGTTGTGGATGGCCATGGCGAGCAGCGCCATGGAGATCCGCTCCCCGGCGGTGAGCAGCATGTCCAGCTCGCGGCCGGGCGGCAGCGGGCTGACCTGGTTGGCCAGGTCGAGCAGCTCGTCGGTGGTGTCGCCCATGGCGGAGACCACCACGACCACGTCGTCGCCCGCCTTGCGGGCCGCCACGATGCGCTCGGCCACCCGCTTGATCCGCTCGGCGTTGGCGACGGAGGACCCGCCGTACTTCTGCACCACGAGTGCCACGACTGTGCACTCCCTCCCGGTGACGACCCTGAGCGTGCCGACGCCGCCGGGTCTGAAGGTCCGGCGGCGCGTGTCAGACGCCCTCAGGGTATCGGGCGGGCCGCGCGGCCGGGTCGGGTGATCCCACCATCCGGCCCGGCGTGGGGCGGCTCACCAGCCCCGGGCGTCACGCGGCACGCCCGGCGGCACCGGCCCGGACGTCGTGCGACACGCCAAGCGGTACAGCCGTACGGTGGGCTGACCGGAGCCACCGTCGCACCGCAGAATGACCCGGTGCACGCTCATCGACGCGCGGCCCGCCGGCTGTCCGGCACACTCGCGCTCACCCTGCCGACGCTGCTGGCCGCCTGCGTCGCCGACCCGCCGGGTTCGGCGCCGGCCGGCACCGTCGATCCCGTGCCGGTGCAGGTCGACGCGGCCCGCGACGAGCTGGCCGGGTTGGCCGCCGCCGCGCAGGACCGGCACCTCACCGCCACGTACGCGTTCGCGCCGCCCGACGGCCCCACCCGCACGGTGGCGGTGACCAGCGGGAACGACGGAAGCTGGCGGGTCGACGTGCCCGGCTGGGGGCGGGACGGCACGGTCGACGTCTCGCTCGCCGCCACCTCGGACGGGCTCTTCCAGTGCGCCCTGCCCTCGGCCGGTTGGACGGGGCCCGCCGGCTGCGTACGCCTCGGTGACGCCGACGACGCGGTGCCCCGCCGGCTGGACCCGCGCGTGCAGCACCCGTTCACCGACTGGCTGGAGGTGCTCACCGACCGGCGGGCCCCGCTGGCGGTCTCCCCCGCCCCGCCGCCGGCCGGCGTCACCGGCCGGTGCTACGCGGTCGACTCCACCTCGGCCTCGCTGAACGCGCCGCTGGACGTGGGCGTCTACTGCTTCGGTGAGGACGGCACCCCGGTG
Organism: Micromonospora sp. NPDC049201; assembly: GCF_055586805.1. Taxonomy (NCBI): domain Bacteria; kingdom Bacillati; phylum Actinomycetota; class Actinomycetes; order Micromonosporales; family Micromonosporaceae; genus Micromonospora; species Micromonospora sp. NPDC049201. The sequence continues at coordinate 665,317 of NZ_JBVJHM010000002.1, forward strand.
GCGGTCCGCGCCACGCTCGGCAGCCTCACGCTGACCGGCTCGCCCGGCCCGGCGCCCGCGACCGTCGAGCTGGCCGGGGCGGTGAGCGAGGCGGAGCCGGTGGGCCGGGACGCGCCGACACCCGGAACGTCGTAGCGCTTTGTCCGTTACGGGTGGCCTTGCCCACATCACTCCACCCTGATTCGCACGACAAACCGGGCATCAGGGACGCTCTACCCATGACCGACCTGACCCCGCTGCTCGCTTTCCGCTGGAGCCCTCGTGCGTTCGACCCCGACGCCGAGCTGACCGCCGACGAGGCGGCCGTGCTGCTGGAGGCGGCCCGCTGGGCGCCCTCGGCCGGCAACGCGCAGCCGTGGCGGTTCGCGCTCGGGCGCCGGCAGGACGAGACGTGGAAGCGGATCATGGTCGGCCTGCCCGACACCGACCAGGGCTGGGCCCGGCACGCCGCCGCCCTGCTGCTCGCCGCGCACGCCGGCGGCGACCCGGAGCGCAGCGCGTACGACCTGGGCCAGGCCGTCGCCCACCTCACCGTGCAGGCCACCGCGCTCGGCCTGCACGTCCGCCAGGTCACCCGCCTGGACCGTCGCCGTCTCGCCGCCGAGTTGGACCTGCCCGACGACGTCCGGCCGCTGGTGGTGGCCGCGGTCGGCCGCCTCGGCGACCCGGCGACGCTCCCACCCGACCTGTACGCCCGGGAGACCGCGCTCCGCCGCCGCCGGCCCCTCCCCGCCCTGCTGCTGCGCTGACGGCGACCGCCCCGCACCCGACCCGGCCGGCTCAGGTGCCCCGGGCGGCGCGCAGCAGGGCGGCGCCGACCTCGGTGTTGCGGTAGAGCACGCGCCGCCCGGACGGGAACCGGGCCACCAGCCCGGCGGCGTGCAGCGCGGACAGGTGCTGGGAGACGTTCCCGGCCGACATCCCGGTGAGCCGGGCCAGGTCGGTCGTGGTCACCGCCGCGTCGAGCAGCGGCAACAACGTGGCCCGGCCGACGCCGAGCACCCGGGCCAGCGGGTCGCCGGGCGTGGCCGGGGCGCGCTCCCAGAGCGTCCCGACCGCCCGACCGGATACGCCCCGCCGGGCAGCGAGTCCTCCAGCAGGTTCCACAGCACCCGCCGGTAGGTGAACACCCCCGGGTTCAGCGCCAGCCCCCGGCCACGCAGGTCGAAGTCCCGCTCGAACGGGTCGTCGCTGACCACCCGGTCGCCGAGCCAGCGCAGACTCGGATGGAGTTGCGCGAACAACCGGCCCGCGCCGCCCTCGGCGAGCTGGGCCGCCCGGTAGGCCACGTCGGCGTCGAGCAGCGCCCGCATCCGGGGCCAGTCCGGCGCGATGGCCTCGTCGTGCCAGACCCGTAGCGCGTCGACGAGCTGCGGCAGCAGGCCGCGCGGGTCGGCGAGCAGCGCCGCCCCGAACGGGCTCAGCGGCCCGCTCGGCACGGTCGCCAGCAGATCCTGGACCACGACCTGCGGCGGCGTCGCCGCGATCTGGTCGAGCTGCTCGGCCATCCCCACGTCGGGCCGGGCCGCCGGGGTGAGGAAGTCGGGCAGCCAGCGACGCGGCCGGGTCAGCTCCACCAGCGGGCGGACCCGGACGGCCACCTCCGGACGGCGCAGCGTGGCCCGGGCCCGGTCGATCCAGGGCAGGTGCACCGCGTGTCCGACCGGGTCGCGCACCGCCCACATGCTCATGACCGTCTCGTTGGCCGGCGACACGGCGAACCGTACGCCGGCGACGTCGGCCACGGTGAACCGCAACTCGGACACACGCACCCCCGGACGCAGGATTCGGCCCAGCCTAAATGGCTCGACCGGAGCGCGTGGCCCCGGTTTGCTCAGCGGCCATGGGGGCCAGAGAGAGCATCAACACCGCCGTCCGGCACGTCGTACCGCCGGCCGGGTTGACCCGCGCCCTGGCCGTGCAGGCCATGGTGAACGCCGTCGGCAACGGCCTGTTCCAGGCCGGCAGCGCGGTCTTCTTCACCCGGGCGCTGGGGCTCGGTCCGGCGCAGGTGGGTCTCGGCCTCTCGCTCGCCGCCGGGGCGTCCCTGCTCGGCACCGTCCCGCTGGGCGCGCTCACCGACAGGTACGGCCCGCAGCGGGTGTGGATCGTGGGCCTGCTGCTCGACGCGGCGCTGTTCGCCTCGTACCCGCTCGTCGGCGGCTTCGCCGGGTTCCTCGCCGTGGTGCTCGCGTTGGCCGTGGTGGGTGCCGCCGCCGGCACCGCCCGCCAGGTCTACTCGATCAATGTGCTGCGGCCGGAGGAACGGGTCACCGCGATGGCCTACCAGCGTTCCTCGCTGAACGTCGGCTTCGGGGTGGGCGCGCTGATCAGCGGCCTGGTGCTGGCCGTCGACACGATCTGGGCGTACCGGGGGATGGTCTGGTTCATCGCCACCGTCTTCCTGGTGACCGCCGGCTTCGTCCGGCGGCTGCCCCGGCTGCCGGAGGTGGCCCGCGCGACCGAGCCGACGAGCCGGCTGGCGGTGCTGCGCGACCGCCCGTTCATGACCGTCGCGCTGCTGTCCGGGCTGCTCACCGCACACCAGACGCTCTACCTGACCGTGCTGCCGCTGTGGATCCTCACCCGCACCGACGCGCCGAAGACGCTGATCGCCGCGCTGGTGCTGCTCAACACCGTGCTGATCGTGCTGCTCCAGGTCCGGGCCAGCCGGGGCGCGGACAGCGCGCCGGGCGCGGCCCGGGCGTCCCGCCGGGGCGCGCTGCTGATCGCCCTGTTCTGCGTGGTCGTGCCGGTCTCCGGGCAGACCCGGGGGCTACTCACCGTGGTGGTGCTGGTGGCCGCCGCGACGCTGCTCATTCTGGCCGAGCTGATCGAGTCGGCGGGCACGTGGGGGCTCACCGCCACGCTGCCGCCGGCCGCCCAGCGCGGCGCGTACATCGGCGCGTTCGGGCTCGGTTCCCAGGTGCAGTTCCTGGTCGCGCCGGCCGGGCTGACCGCGCTCGGCGTGAGCACCGGCGGCTGGGGTTGGTACCCGGCGGCGGCGATCTTCGTGCTGGTCGGGCTGGTGATCGGGCCGGCGGTGACCCGGGCGGAGCGGACGCCCCGGCTGGGCGCGACGCCCGCGTCCACCGAAGCGGTGACTCCGGTCCCATAGTCCGGACCGGCCTTCCCACCGTCCGTCCCACCACGTAGGGTGACCCTGTCATGTGGCAGGCGTACCTTCTCCTTGGTCGCCGCGACGAGGCCTGACCGGCCGGCACCTCGTCGCGGAGTTGAACCGCGCCGTCCAGCACATCCGAACTTCTCCTCGGCACCGCCGCGCACCGTCGCCCGGCACCTCGCCGACACCTTCCGATCTGCTGACGCCACATGTTCCAGGGAGCACTCCGAGATGGCTCAACCTGTCACCGATCCGTTCGCCCAGCAGCGCCCCAGCCGCATGCCGGTGCACCGTTACCTCCCGTACGACAGGCAGTTCCGGGTCGAACTGCCGGACCGCACCTGGCCGACCCACCGCGTCGAGGCCGCGCCCCGCTGGTGCGCCGTCGACCTCCGCGACGGCAACCAGGCGCTGATCGACCCGATGTCGCCCGAGCGCAAGCGCCGGATGTTCCAGCTCCTGGTGCAGATGGGGTACAAGGAGATCGAGGTCGGCTTCCCGTCGGCCAGCCAGACCGACTTCGACTTCGTCCGGCAGCTCATCGAGCAGGACCTGATCCCGGAGGACGTCACCATCCAGGTGCTCACCCAGTGCCGGGAGCACCTGATCGAGCGCACGTTCGAGTCGCTGCGCGGCGCCCGCCGGGCCATCGTGCACTTCTACAACTCCACCTCGACGCTCCAGCGCCGGGTGGTCTTCGGCCTGGACCGCGACGGCATCACCGACATCGCCACCCAGGGCGCGCGGCTCTGCCAGAAGTACGCGGAGATCCACACCCCGGACACCGACATCCACTACGAGTACTCGCCCGAGTCCTACACGGGCACCGAGCTGGAGTACGCGCTGGAGGTCTGCGCGGCGGTGATCGAGGTGGTCGACCCGACCCCGGACCGGAAGCTGATCGTCAACCTGCCGGCCACTGTCGAGATGGCGATGCCGAACGTCTACGCCGACTCGATCGAGTGGATGCACCGGCACCTGCCCCGACGGGACAGCCTGTCGCTGAGCCTGCACCCGCACAACGACCGGGGCACCGGCGTGGCCGCCGCCGAGCTGGGCCTGCTGGCCGGCGCCGACCGGATCGAGGGCTGCCTGTTCGGCAACGGCGAGCGCACCGGCAACGTGGACCTGGTGACGCTGGGCCTGAACCTGTTCTCCCAGGGCATCGACCCGATGATCGACTTCTCGAACATCGACGAGATCCGGCGCGCGGTCGAGTACTGCAACCAGCTCCCGGTGCACGAGCGTCACCCGTACGCGGGCGACCTGGTCTACACCGCGTTCTCCGGCTCCCACCAGGACGCGATCAACAAGGGCTTCGCCGCGCTGCACGCCGACGCCGCCGCGGCCGGGGTGCCGGTCGACGAGTTCACCTGGGCGGTGCCGTACCTGCCGATCGACCCGAAGGACCTGGGCCGCACCTACGAGGCGGTCATCCGGGTCAACTCGCAGTCCGGCAAGGGCGGCGTCGCGTACATCATGAAGTCCGAGCACCAGCTCGACCTGCCGCGCCGCCTCCAGATCGAGTTCTCCGGCGTGGTGCAGGCGGTCACCGACCACGACGGCGGCGAGGTCGAGCCGGGCACCATGTGGGAGATCTTCGCCCGCAACTACCTGGTCGACCACCAGGTCGACCCGGCGGTCACGCTGGCCGGCTACACCATCGGCACCGTCGACGGCAAGGTCGAGATCGACGCCCGGGTCGGCTTCGGCGGCGAGACCCGCGCGCTCACCGCGGTCGGCAACGGCCCGATCGACGCGTACGTCAACGCGTTGCAGTCGCTGGGCGTGGCGGTACGGGTGCTCGACTACCACGAGCACGCGCTCGCCTCCGGCGGTGACGCGCAGGCCGCCGCGTACGTGGAGTGCGAGGTGGACGGCCGGACGGTGTGGGGCGTCGGGGTGGACGCCAACATCGTCACCGCCTCCATCAAGGCGGTCACCAGCGCCGTCAACCGCACCCGCGCCTGACGTGCAAGGAGGGGCCCCTTCTTAACGCATTCTGCATAGAAGGGGCCCCCTCTCACCATCCGCGCCCGAATGGCCCGAGTGTGAGATGGGGCCCCTTCTCTACCGGAGGCGTTAAGAAGGGGCCCCTCCTTTCCCCCGGGGGCGGTGGATGAGCAGCGCGGCGAGCAGGGCGCCGGCCAGCAGCAGGCACGCACACCACAGCAGCGCGCCCCGGTACGCGTCGGCAAGCGCGCCCTTCTGCTCGTAACCGGTGCCGGAGAGGCCGACCAGCAACGGCAGCGCGGCCACCGCGAGCAGGCCGCCGGCCCGGGAGGCGGCGTTGTTGAAGCCGCTCGCCACCCCGGCGAACCGGTCCGCCACGGCACCGAGCACGCTCGTCGTCAACGGCGCGACCACCAACGTGAGCCCGGCGCCGAACAGCGCCACGCCGGGCAGCACGTCCACCCAGTACGACGCGCCCGGCCCGACGCGGCGCAGCAGCAGCAGGCCGGCGGCGGCGACCACCGGGCCGACGGTGAGCGGCAGCCGGGGGCCGATCCGCGCGGAGAGCGCGCCGGCCCGGGGCGAGCCGACCAGCAGCAGCAACGTCATCGGCACCGTGGCCAGGCCGGTGAGCAGGGCCGACCAGCCGACCACGTTCTGGAGGTAGACGGCGAGGAAGAAGGTGAACCCGCCGAGCGCCGCGTACACCACCACGGTGAAGATGTTGAGCACCGAGAAGAGTCGGCTGGAGAACAGCCCGGTGGGCAGCATCGCGCGGTCCCCGCGCCGCCGCTCGACCAGCACGAAGGCCGCCACGGCGGCCAGTCCGACCACGGCGGCGGCCAGCACCGCCGGGGCGGCGCCGCGCGCCGGGGCGTCGATCAGCGCGTACGTGATCCCGCCGAGCGCCAGCGCGCCGAGCAACGCGCCGGCCACGTCGAATCCGCCGTGTCCACCGGTACGCGAGACCGCCTCGTCCCGGCTCTCCGGCACCCAGCGCATCGCGGCGAGCACCACGCCCACGGCCAGCGGCAGGTTCACGAAGAAGATCCACCGCCAGGAGAGCGCGTCGATCAGCCAGCCACCGACCAGTGGGCCGAGCGCGGTGGACACGCCGGACAGGCCGGACCAGGTGCCGATGGCCCGGCCCCGGTCGTCGGGGTGGAAGCTGGCCTGGAGCACGGAGAGCGAGCCGGGGGTGAGCAGCGCCCCGCCGGCTCCCTGGAGGAACCGGGCGGCGATGAGCCAGCCGGTGCCCTGGGACAGCCCGCACAGCACCGAGGCGACCGCGAACCAGACCACCCCGAGCAGGAAGATCCGCCGCCGGCCGAACCGGTCGCCGAGCGCGCCGCCGAGCAGCACGAACGCGGCGAGCATGAGCAGGTAGCCGTTCACGGTCCATTGCAGACCCGCGACGGTGGCGTCCAGCTCGGCGCCGAGGCGCGGCAGCGCCACGTTGACCACGGTGCTGTCCAGGAACACCATGCCGGAGGCGAGGATCGCGGCGAGCAGCGTGCCGCGTCCGGCGGCGGAGCGGGTACGCAGTGCGGGAGCGGCAGAGGTCACGTCCATCCACTCTGCCCGTGATCCCCCACCTACGCCACGAATCGCGGAAACCGGCGCCGGGTACTGTGCGGACTCGCCCGGAGCCCGCAAGCTGGAGAGGTGTCGTCTGTGCGTACGAGATCAGGAGTCCGAGCCGGGCTGACCGCCGCGCTCACCGCGGTGCTCGCCCTCGGCGCTGTCGGCTGCGAAGGCTCGGTCACCGAGCCGGATGCGCCGCCGAGCGCCTCCGGGAACGTGAACCAGCAGCTCGGTGAGCTGACCGTGGCCTCGGCCGGGTCGATGAAGGGCTACAGCCGTTCCCGGTTCCCGCACTGGCGGGACACCGGCAAGAACTGCGACGTCCGGGACACCGTGCTGCAACGCGACGGGGAGAACATCAAGCTCTCCGGGTGCAACGTGGTGGGCGGGCGGTGGGAGAGCGCCTACGACGGGGTGGTGCTGACCGACCCGTCGGACGTGGACATCGACCACATCGTGCCGCTTGCCAACGCGTGGCGGTCCGGCGCGGACGAGTGGGAGGACTCGAAGCGCGGCGACTTCGCCAACGACCAGACCCGGCCGCAGCTCATCGCGGTTTCCCTCCGTTCGAACCGGGCAAAGGGTGACCAGGACCCGTCCCAGTGGAAGCCGGCGAACCGGTCGTACTGGTGCCAGTACGCGGCGGACTGGGTCACGGTCAAGCACTACTGGCGGCTGACGGTGACAAGCGCCGAGAAGGCCGCCCTCACCGACATGCTGGAGGGCTGCACATGGGCGAGCAAGCCGTGACCGGGGCGGGTGGCACACCGGCGCCGGAGAAGACGCCGGACGCCTCCGGCGACGACGCCGCGGCGGCCGGCACCGACCCGACCCCGACCGGTCCGGCCTCGGCCGGCATGACCGCGGACGGCCAGCAGGCCGCGCCCGCCGACGTCTCCGGGGCGGGCATGTCCGCCGACGCCGCGCCGGGCGCTCCGGCCGGCCCGGCGAACCGCGCCGCCGACATCACCGCCGGCCCGGGCGGGGTGATGACCGACGAGGTCGGCGTGGTGACCGGGGAGCTGACGTTGCGCACCGAGCACGCCGACGGCCGGGTGGCGCTGCGGGTGCAGTACAAGGACGCCGACGAGTGGTACGCGGTCACCGGCGGCTCGGCGCCGCTTGCCGACCCGGCCGCGCTGGACGCGGTGCACACGGTCGCGGTGGGCCTGCTGAACCGCCCCGAGGGCTGAGCCGGACGGACGCGTCGGCCCTCCCCGACGGGAAGGGCCGACGCGTCCGGTGGGTCACGGGGTGGGGATGAGTTCGCCGGTGTCGCCCGGCGCCGCCCCGTCGTCCGGCCGGACCAGTTCCGGCTCCACCTCGTGCGGCCGGATCCGCCCGGCCGCGATGTCCTCGGCGTAGTGGCAGGCCACCCGGTGCCCGTCGAGCACCTCGCGCAGCGCGGGCCGCTCGTCGACGCAGCGGGTGGGCTGGGCCCACGGGCAGCGGGTGTGGAACCGGCAGCCGGCCGGCGGGTTCGCCGGTGACGGCAGGTCGCCGGCGAGCAGGATCCGCTCCCGGCGGTCCTCCACCTGCGGGTCGGGCACCGGCACCGCGGACATGAGCGCCCGGGTGTACGGGTGCATCGGCTCCCGGTAGAGGTCGTCGCTGGACGCCTCCTCCACCAGGCCGCCGAGGTACATCACCCCGACCGTGTCGGCGATGTGCCGGACGACCGCCAGGTCGTGCGCGATGATCAGGTACGTGAGGCCGCGCTCCTCCTGCAACTCGTCGAGCAGGTTGAGCACCTGGGCCTGGATCGACACGTCCAGCGCGGACACCGGCTCGTCGGCGACGATCAGGTCCGGTTCGAGCACCAGCGCGCGGGCGATGCCGATGCGCTGGCGCTGGCCGCCGGAGAACTCGTGCGGATACTTGCTGAGCGCGGACGCGGGCAGGCCGACTGCGGCGAGCGCGTCCCGGAGCCGCTTGTCGACGGCCGCCTTGTCCTTCGCCAGGCCGTGCGCCTTGAGGCCCTCGACCAGCAGCGATTCCACCGACTGCCGGGGGTCGAGGCTGGACAGCGGGTCCTGGAAGATCATCTGGATGCGGCGGCGGATCCGGCGCATCGGCTCGGCCTTGAGCGAGCGCAGGTCGGTGCCGTCGAAGACGATCTCCCCGGCGGTCGGCTCGACCAGCCGCAGCAGGCCCCGGCCGAGCGTGGACTTGCCGCAGCCCGACTCGCCCACCAGCCCGTACGTCTCGCCCTTGTTGATGGTGAGCGAGACACCGTCGACGGCGTAGACGTGCCCGATGGTCCGGTCGACGAGCACGCCGCTCTTGATCGGGAAGTGGACCTTGACGTCACGCAGTTCGATCAGGGGTTCGGTCGTCCGCTCGGTCGACTCGGTCACGGGACCGCCACCTCCTCGGAAACGGGGTTGTTGCAGCGCAGGTCGCCGCCGTTCGCGGTGGGCTCCAGCGGGGGCGGCCCGTCGAGGCAGGCATCCACCACGTTGTCGCACCGGGGGGCGAACGCGCAGCCCTCCGTCCACGGGATGTTGTCGGCCACCGAGCCGCGGATGGCGTGCAACCGCTCACCGCGCGGCGAGTCGAGCCTCGGCACGGAGTTGAGCAGTCCGTGCGTGTACGGGTGCCGGGGCCGGGCGAACAGTTCGTGCCGGGCCGCCCGCTCCACGATCTTGCCGCCGTAGAGCACGTTGACCGTGTCACAGAGCCCGGCCACCACGCCCAGGTCGTGGGTGATCATGATCAGCGCGGTGCCGGTCTCGTCGACGAGCTGCTTGAGCAGCGTGAGGATCTGCGCCTGGATCGTCACGTCCAGCGCGGTGGTCGGCTCGTCGGCGATCAGCAGCCGCGGCTTGCAGGCCAGCGCGATGGCGATCAGCGCGCGTTGCCGCATGCCGCCGGAGATCTGGTGCGGGTACTCCTTCAACCGCCGGGTCGGGTCCGGGATGCCGACCGCGTCGAGCAGCTCCCGGGCCTCCTTCAGCGCCACCTTGCGGTCCATGCCCCGGTGCCGTTCGAGCACCTCGGCCACCTGGGTGCCGATCGGGATGACCGGGTTCAGCGAGGACAGCGGGTCCTGGAAGATCATGCCGATGTCCCGGCCGCGCCGGTCCCGCAGGTCCTCCGGGCGCAGCTTCAGCAGGTCGGCGCCGTCGAAGTTCACCTCGCCGGTGACCTTGTTGCCGCGTTTCGGCAACAGGCCCATGATCGCCAGGCTGGTGACGCTCTTGCCGCAGCCGGACTCACCGACCAGGCCGACCGTCTGCCCCGGCTCCACGCTGAAGCTGACCTCGTCGACCGCGGTGAACGGCCGCTCACCCTTGCGCTGGAACACGACGCTCAGGTCGCGTACGTCGAGCAGGCTCATCGGGTCACGTCCTCACCGTGCTGGTCGTTGGTCCACACCGCGCTCACCGCCGGCTCTTCGGGTCGATCGCCTCGCGCATGCCCTCGCCCAGCAGGGTGAAGCCGAGCGCGACCACGATGATCGCGGCGGCCGGGAAGTAGGCCAGCTCCGGGCGGACCTCGAAGTACCGCTGGCCGTCCACGCCGAGCATCAGCCCCCACTCGGCGCGGTTGATGTCGGGGTCACCGAGGCCGAGGAAGGAGAGCGACGCGGCCTCCAGGATCGCGGTGGAGAGCGTCAGTGTCGCCTGCACGATCACCGCGGTCATCGCGTTGGGCAGCATGTGCCGCAGCACGATCGCCCCGCGCCTGACGCCGAGCGCGCGGGCGGCCAGCACGTGGTCGCTCTCCCGCTGGGCGAGCATCGAACCGCGCAGCAGCCGGGCGAAGATCGGCACGTTCACGATGGCCACCGCGAGGATGACCGTCCACTGGCTGGACCGGCTGGCCAGGGCCACCAGGCTGATCGCCAGCAGCAGCGCCGGCAGGGCCAGCATCACGTCGGTGAAGCGCATCAGGATGTTGTCGACCCAGCCGCCGAACGCACCGGCGAGCGCGCCCACCAGCACGCCCAGGGCCAGCCCGATCAGCGTGGCGAGCACGCCGACGAACAGCGTCTGGCGGCTGCCGTGGATCATCCGGGACAGGAAGTCCCGGCCGAGCGGGTCGGAGCCGAGCGGGAAACCGCTGGTGGCGCCGGGGATGTTGTCGACGGTCAGGTTGCGGGTCAGCTCGTCGAAGCGCTGCGCCGGGTCGTGCGGGGCCAGCAGCGGGGCGAAGAGCGCGACCAACACGAACAGCGCCACGATCGCCGCGCCGACCATCGCGGTCGGGTTGCGGCGCAGCCGGCGGAGCGCGTCCCGGACCAGGCTCACCCCGCCCTTGTCGGCGGTGGCCTGGGCCAGTTGCTCCAGCCGGGCGCGCTTGCGCTCGCCGAGCCGGTCCAGGCCCCGGGGCAGGGTGCCCTCGGGCTTCTCGGTGACCGCCGACGGGTCCACGCTCTCGCGCGGCGAGCCCACGGTGGGCCGGGTGATCGGATCGCTCATCGCACACGCACCCTCGGGTCGATGAAGGCGTAGGAGAGGTCGACCAGGAGGTTGACCACCACGAAGACCAGCGCGGCCAGCAGGATCAGCGCCTGGAGCACCGGGTAGTCGCGACCGCCGCTGATCGAGTCGTAGATCAGTGTGCCGAGACCGCCCCAGTTGTAGACCCGCTCGGTGAGCACGGCCCCGGAGAGCAACGCGCCGGTCTGCAGACCGATGGTGGTGACCACCGGCAGCAACGCGTTGCGCAGGATGTGCCGGCCGCGGATGGTCTTGTGCCGCAGCCCCTTCGCCTCGGCGGTACGGACGAAGTCCTCGTTGAGGACGTCGAGCACGCTGGCCCGGGTGATCCGGACGACGACCGCGAGCGGGATGGTGGCCAGCGTGATCGCCGGCAGGATCAGGTGCCACAACGCGTCACTGGTGGCGTCGAACTCCCGGGTGAGCAGCCCGTCGAGCACGAAGAAGCCGGTGACGTCGGTGTTGTCCATCCCGGTGCTGATCCGGCCGGACGGCGGGAACAGGTGCATGTTCTGGGTGAACACGTCCTTGAGCAGGTAGCCCAGGAAGAAGATCGGGATCGAGATGCCGAGCAGGGTGCCGCCGATGCTCAGGTTGTCGAGCAGCCGGCCGCGGTGCCGGGCGGCGAGGTAGCCGAGCGGCACACCGAGCCCGATCGCGATGATCATGGCGGCGGCGGCCAGCTCGACGGTCGCCGGGAACGCGCGGCCGATCACCTCGGTGACCGGGTCGCCGCTCCGGATCGAGTTGCCGAAGTCGCCGGTCACCAGCCGCTGCATGAACTTGGCGTACTGCACCAGGATCGGCTGGTCGTAGCCGAGCGCCTTGACCAGCAGCGCGCGCCGCTCCGGCGTGGCCCGCTCACCGAGCAGCGCCTCGATCGGGCCGCCGGGCAGGTTCCGCAGCCAGACGAAGACCAGCGCGGACAGCCCTATCAGGGTCACCACCAGTTGCAACAGGCGGCGAACTATGACTCGCAACATCTCTCACACACCAGATTCTCGGTTGAACAGCGGGTCGGCCCGGGCCGGGAGCGAGAGCCCGGCCCGGGCCGATTCCGCGTGCGGCGTCAGCGGTGGATGCTGCCTCAGCCGACGCTGACGGTGTTGAACCGCTCGTCGGTCAGCGGGCTGGCGACGAGACCCTTGACGTCCTTGGTGACCACGATGGCCGGCGGGGCGTGCCAGACCGGCACGGCCGGCAGCCACTTGGTGGCGATGTCGCGGTTGACCTGCTCCCAGGCGGCCTTCTTGCCGGCCTCGTCGACCGTGGCGTCGGCCTTGGTGATGGCCTCGAACATCTCGGTCATGCCCTGGTCGCCGAACTCGACCTTGCCGCGGCCGAAGAACGTGCCGACGAAGTTGCCCGGGTCGTTGTAGTCACCGGTCCAGCCGAGCAGGTGCAGGTCGTGCTTGCCGAACTGCTGCACGTCGTCCTTGTAGCCACCGTTCCACGGCCGGGCCACCCCGTTGACCGTGATGCCCACGGCCTTCAGGTCGTTGGCCAGCACGGTGAAGATCTCCTGCGGGTTCGGCATGTACGGCCGGGACACGTCGGTGGGGTAGTAGAAGTTGAGCGTCAACTTCTCCGCGCCCGCCTCCTTGAGAAGCTGCTTGGCCTTCTCCGGGTTGTAGTCGTACTTCTGCACGTCCGGGGCGTAGCCGAGCACGGTGTCCGGCATGAACTGGTCGGCGACCTTGGTACCACCCGGGCCCTTGGTCTGGACGAGCTGCTGGCGGTTGAGCGCGTACGCGATCGCCTGCCGGACCCGCAGGTCCTTCAGCTTCGGGTTCTTCTGGTTGATGCCCAGGTAGAGGATGTTGAACGCGGGACGGTCGAGGACCTGGTAGCCCTCGCCGGACAGCGCCTTCCGGTCGGCCGGGGCCGGGAAGTCGATGCCCTGGACGGTGCCGGCGCGCAGCTCCTGCTTCCGGGTGTTCTCGTCCTTGATGATCTTGAGGACGAGCTTGTCGACCTTGGCCTTCTCGCCCCAGTAGTCGGCGTTGCGCTCCAGGGTGATCTCACCCTTGGTCTTGTCCCAGCCCGCGAACTTGAACGGACCGGTGCCCACCGGGTGCTCGTTGGCGAACGCGCTGTACTCGAACGAGTCGCCGTTCTGCTTCACCGTGTCGGCGTCGTACTTCTTCAGCGCCTCGGGGCTGGCGATGGAGAGCGCGGTCAGCGCGAAGGCACCGGGGAAGGCGCCCTTGTACTGGTTCATCGTGACGACGGCGGTGCCGTCGTCCTTCGCCTCGCACTTGTTGTAGACCGGCTGGCCCACGCCCTCGGCCTCGTTCTTGGCGAAGCCGCCGAACGTGTCCGAGTAGTAGATCATCTGCGACTGGGCGGCGGCGCCCTTCATGTTGAACCAGCGGTCGAAGTTGAAGCAGACCGCGGCGGCGTTGAAGTCGGTGCCGTCGTGGAACTTCACGCCCTTGCGGAGCTTGAAGGTCCAGACCTTGCCGTCCGGGTCGTGCTCCCAGCTCTCCGCCAGGGCACCCTGAAGCTCGGCGGTACCGGGCTTGTTCTGCACGAGGGTGTCGTACATCTGGCGGATCGGCCGGAACGACTCACCGTCGTCGTTGAAGATCGGGTCGAAGTTCTTCGGGTCCCCGGCACCGGCGAAGACGAAGGTGCCGCCGCTCTTGGCGCCGCTCCCACCCTCGTCGTCCCGGTCGCTCTTGGCGCACCCGGACGCACCGACCGCCAGGGCGGCCGCGGCCGCGAGGGCCACGGCCGTTTTCAGCCTGCTCGCCTGCATCTCTCACCTCTGTCATGCGCATGTATTCACGCCGAGCTGTGACTCAGTCCGTGAGCGGGAGGTTATGGCATGTCACACAGAAGAGGAACGGGCGAAGGGCAATCGCTATCAAGCCGACACCTTCCGAGGCCGCCTCACATCACGGCCCGGTGGCGGGCAGACCGCCCACCACCGGACCGGCGACTCAGACCGCCCGGCGCCCCTCGAAGGCGCGGCCCAGCGTGATCTCGTCGGCGTACTCCAGGTCGCCGCCGACCGGCAGACCGCTGGCCAGCCGGGTCACCGCGATCCCCATCGGCTTCACCATGAGCGCGAGATAGGTCGCCGTCGCCTCGCCCTCGGTGTTCGGGTCGGTGGCGAGGATCAGCTCGCGGACCTCACCGCCGCCCAGCCGGGTCATCAGCTCACGGATCCGCAGATTGTCCGGGCCGATGCCCTCCAGCGGATTGATCGCGCCGCCGAGCACGTGGTAGCGCCCGCGGAACTCGCCGGTCCGCTCGATCGCCACCACGTCCTTCGGCTCCTCGACCACGCAGAGCACCTCATCGGTACGCCGTGGATCGCGACAGATCCGGCACTGCTCGGACTCGGCCACGTTGTAACAGGTCGTGCAGAACCGGACCAGCTCCTTGACCTTGCGCAGCGCGCCGGCCAACCGGTTGACGTCGGCCGGATCGGCCGACAGGACGTGGAACGCGATCCGCTGGGCGCTCTTCGGGCCCACGCCCGGCAGCCGGCCCAACTCGTCGATCAGGTCCTGGATGGCGCCTTCATACATCTGTCGGCTCAGAACCCGGGCAGGCCGAGGCCGCCCATCCCGCCCGCGACCGGGCCCATCTTCTTCTCGGTCAGCTCCCGGGCCGCCTCGGCGGCGTTGTGCACGGCGGCGACGACCAGATCCTCCAGCGTCTCCACGTCCTCCGGATCGACCGCCTTCGGGTCGATCTTGATCGCCTTCAGCTCACCGGTGCCGGCGACGGTGGCGGTGACCAGACCACCACCGGCGGTGCCGGTCAGCTCCGCGTCGGCCAGCTCGGCCTGGGCGGCGGCGATCTGCTGCTGCATCTTCTGCGCCTGCTTCAGCATCTGCTGCATGTTCGGCTGTCCACCTGGGCGCACGGACCGCTCCTTCTCGCACTCGTCTGCTCGGCCGCCGATCAGCCTATCCGCTGGGACCGACCCCACCCCGTCCGGCGTGGCCGCCCACGCCGGGCCCTGACACCGCCAGCCCGGCCGTGCCGGGTGGCCGCCACCACGTCTGTTCGTCCGGGTGAAGCGATCGACGGCCGAACGCCTCCAGCCACCGGCCGGAGCCCGGGGCGGGTTGCCCTACCGGGCGTCCACCTCGTCGATCCGCTCGGCGCCGAACGCGTCGCGGAGCAGGCGTACCGCCTGTTCCTCACTGGACTCGCGCGCGGTGCGCTCGTCGATGACCTCGTCCAGCGGCTCGTCGCCCGGGTCGAAGCCCTCGAAGTTCGCCGGCGCGGCACCGCCGGACCGTTTTGCGCCGCCGCGCACCGGGCCGTCGAAGTCCGGGTCGTACGGCGGTTCACCGGCCCAGTCGGCCTCGGCCGTCTTCCGGCCCGCCTGCCCGGTACGCGGGCCGCGTCCCGCCGCAGCCGCCCGGGCTGCCGCGATCGCGCTGCTCACCGGCGGACCCGTGGACGCGGCGGGCTGCGCCGGTGACCCGGCCGGTCTCGGCGGAGCTGCTGCGGCGTGGGCGGCCGACGCGCTGGCCGGTGGAGCGGATGCCGACGCCCCGTCCGTGCTCGGCGCGCCACCCGGGCGGGCCGGCTCGGGCCACTCGTCCGCCTTCGCGGGCGCACCACCCGGTTCGGGCCGTTCTCCCGCGCCGGCGGTCGCGCCACCCGGGCGCGCCGGCTCGGGCCAGTCCTCCGCCGGGTCGACGGTGGGAGCGCCGCCGGCGGACCGCATCGCCCCGTTCCGGCCGTTCACACCATCACCCGCGCCGTTCGCCCGCCCCGACCCGCCGGGCGCGACACCGGCTCGACCCGCACCGTCGGCCCCACCGGCCGGGTGGGCACCACCCGGCTCCGGGCGGGCGGGCGGCTCCGGAGGCGGGGATGCCGGTCGGGCCGGCGCGGCGGGTCGGGACGGGCCACCGAGCGACGCGCCGCCCCGCTCGCCGGCCACCTCGCAGCGGATCTGCCAGCGACCGCCCAGCTCCTCGTAGAGCGCGTCGGTGAGCACGGCGGCGTGATCCGCCATCATCTTCGCCAGCACCGTCGACTTCACGGTCAGCACCAGCGTGTCACCGTCCAGGTCACGCACCACGGCGTCGCGCATCAGCGCGGCGATCCGCTTGTTGCTCCGGTTGACCTTGCCGACCACCTCCGGCCAGACCCGGCGCACCGCCACGGCGTCCAGCGCACCCGGACCCGCCGCGCCCGGACGGGGCGGCTCGGGCGTGGCCGGATCGGGCATCACCGCCGACGACGGCACCGGACGACGGGTCGGGGGGGCCGGCTCCCGGTCGGTAGGCAGCGGGGCGCCGGCACCCGCGGCCGAACCGGCCGGACCGGGAGCACCGGCGGGCCCGGTCGGGGCATCGGCAGCCGCCGGCGTGCCGGCGGTCGACGGCTGGACCGCGGCGGCAGCCGCGCCCGGGGCGGGAGCGGCTGGGCGTACCTCCTGGGTGGGGGTGGCCGGCGCGGACGGCGACGGCTCGGCGCCACCCAGCGTGAGCCGGCGTTCCATCCGCTCCAGACGCTGGAGCAGGCCACCGGACGAGTCGTCCGCGCCGGGCAGCAGCATCCGGGCGCAGATCAGCTCCAGCAGCAGCCGGGGCGCGGTGGTGCCGCGCATCTCCACCAGGCCGTTGTGCACGATGTCGGCGCAGCGGGACAGCGTGGCCGGACCGAGCCGGTGGGCCTGGGCGGCCATCCGCTCGATCTGGTCGGCCGGGCCGTCGATCAGGCCCTTGGCGGCGGCGTCCGGCACCTGCTGGAGCACGATCAGGTCGCGCAGCCGCTCCAGCAGGTCGGAGGCGAAGCGGCGCGGGTCGTGGCCGGCCTCGGCGACCCGGTCGACTGTCGCATAAGCCGCCGCGCCGTCCCCGGCGGCGAGCGCGTCGCACATCTCGTCGATCAGCGCGGAGTCGGTGACGCCGAGCAGCGCGGCGGCCCGCGCGTAGCTGACCCCCTCCGGGCCGGCACCGGCGATGAGCTGGTCGAGCACGGAGAGGCTGTCCCGCGCACTGCCGCCACCGGCGCGGACCACCAGCGGAAACACCGCCGGGTCGACCTTGACGCCCTCGGCCTCGCAGAGCTGCTCCAGGTAGGGCCGGAGCACGTTCGGCGGGAACAACCGGAACGGGTAGTGGTGGGTCCGCGACTTGATCGTGCCGAGGACCTTCTCCGGCTCGGTGGTGGCGAAGATGAACTTGACGTACTCCGGGGGCTCCTCGACCAGCTTGAGCAGGGCGTTGAAGCCGGCCGACGAGACCATGTGCGCCTCGTCGATGATGTAGATCTTGAAGCGGCTGCGGGCCGGCGCGAAGAACGCCTTCTCGCGCAGCTCCCGGGCGTCGTCCACGCCACCGTGGCTGGCCGCGTCGATCTCGATGACGTCGATCGACCCGGGGCCGTCGGGGGCCAGCCCGCGGCACGACTCGCACAGCCCGCACGGCTCCGGGGTGGGGCCCTGCTCACAGTTGAGCGAGCGCGCCAGGATCCGGGCGCTGGAGGTCTTGCCGCAGCCGCGGGGACCGGAGAAGAGGTACGCGTGGTTGAGCCGCCCGCTGCGCAGCGCCTGCGACAGCGGCTCGGTGACGTGCTCCTGACCGATGACCTCGGCAAACGTGCGGGGCCGGTACTTGCGGTAAAGGGCCAGTGCCACCCGTCCCGCCTCCTCTCGACCGAGCCATTCTGCGCCGGTCGGCCCCGGGTGACCACCCACCACCCCGTGACCCGACCCGCGGCGACGTTACCCGGCCCCGGAGACAGAAAGGCCTCCCGTGCACCCGGCAGAGCTCGCTTATCCTTGCTGCCTTCCGGCCCTGGGGAGGTTCACGAGGTACCGCCGCACGGGAGGTGACGCCAAGCCTACCCGAAGGCTTGTGGATCTTCCGGGAGGGTGGGGTGGCCCGCCGTCGCGAGACCTGTATCCTGGCTCGCGGAGGATTCGCCTAGAGGCCTAGGGCGCACGCTTGGAAAGCGTGTTGGGTTTACACCCTCACGAGTTCGAATCTCGTATCCTCCGCGCTCTCGTGAGCAGGGCCGGCCCCGCTGGGGCCGGCCCTGCTGCCGTCTCCGGCCCCTTCTCCCTCCCTCCCTCCCTGACCGACCACCGCCCCCGTGGCGGGTGGAGTGTCGATAACGGTTTCTTTACCGGTTCAGGGGGTTGATGTGCACATCAGCGGGTGGTGAGGGATTGACAAAGTTAACCGGTTAAGCCGACCATCGTGGATATCTTCGCCGGGGTCGGACGCCGGAAGGGCAACCGACGGTCCGACCCGTCCGGGCGGCGAGGGCTCCCCGCAACCATCACCCGTACGGGAGTTCCTCATGATCAAGCGCACCCGCACGCGGGCCTGCCTGGCCGGGGCGGCAGCAGCCGTCACCGCACTGGCCACCACGCTCGTCACCACACCCGCCGCCCATGCCGCCGCCGGCACCTGCTCGGTGACCTGGCAGGTCACCAACGACTGGGGCGGCGGCGCCACCACCAACGTCACGATCACCAATACCGGGGCCGCCGTGAACGGCTGGACGCTGGGCTGGGCGTTCCCCGGCAGCCAGGTGATCGGCGACATGTGGAACGCGACGAAGACGCAGTCCGGCGCGAACGCCACCGCCACCAACGTCTCCTACAACGCGAGCGTCCCGGCCGGCGGCACGGTGAGCTTCGGCTTCAACGTCACCTACACCGGGTCGAACCCGACCCCGACCGCGTTCACGCTCAACGGCGCGGCCTGCGGCGACACCACGCCGCCGAGCCCGAGCCCGACGGACAGCCCGAGCCCCACCGGCAGTCCGACCCCGACGCCGGATCCGACCGGCGTCCCCAGCGGCAACCTGGCGCTCAACCGGCCGGTCACCGCGTCGTCGACGGAGAGCCCGAACGCCGCCGCCCAGGCGGTGGACGGCAACGGGGGGACCCGCTGGTCCAGCCTCTACGCCGAACCGCAGTGGTTCCAGGTCGACCTGGGCGCCACGTACCCGATCAACACGGTGCGGTTGCGCTGGGAGGCCGCGTACGGCAAGGCGTACCAGATCCAGACCTCGACCGACGGCACCACCTGGACCCCGGTGTTCAGCACCACGACGGGCGACGGCGGCACCGACGACGTGACGCCGGCCGGGGCCAGCGGCCGGTACGTGCGGATGTCCGGCACCGCACGCGGCACCGCCTGGGGTTACTCGCTCTACGAGTTCGAGGTGTACGCGGTCAAACCGCCCACCCCGCCCGGCCCGGACTGCGGCCAGGCCCCGGCCGACCCGCAGGCGAACTCGAAGGCCCGCAACCTGATCTGCTACCTGCGCACGCACACCTATGTCAGCGGCCAGACCGACCTGCCGGACGCGGACAAGGTGCAGCAGTTGACCGGCCGCTACCCGGCGATCGTGGCGTTCGACTTCATGGAGTACACCCGGGGCAGCATCGAGACCCAGCAGGTCATCGACTGGGCCAGGGCGCGCAACGGCATCGTCGCGTTCCAGTGGCACTGGTACTGCCCGCGCGGCGGCAACTATTCCGCGCCCTGCGACTTCCAACCCGACCTGAGCAACCCGTCGTCGAAGCTCTACCAGGACATCGACCTGGTGGTGCGCGAGCTGAAGAAGATGGGCGACGCCGGCGTGCCGGTGCTGTTCCGCCCGCTGCACGAGGCGAACAACAACTACATGTGGTGGGCGAAGAAGGGCCAGGACGCCTACAAGCAGCTCTGGCGGCTGATCTACCAGCGGGCTCAGCTCGCCGGCGCGCACAACATCGTCTGGGTGTTCAACGGCATGGCCAGCGGCCAGGGCACCTCGCTGGCGTCCTGGTACCCGGGTGACGGCTACGTCGACCTGGTCACCTCGGACTACTTCCAGAGCGGCAGCGACTTCGCCACCACCAGGGCGGTCAGCGGCGCCAAGACCACCGGCGTGGCGGAGACGTTCAGCCCGCTCAACCCCAACACCGACCCGGCGTGGCCGTACTACGTGGTCTGGGCGTCGCGGGACTGGAACGGCAGCGGCAAGGACGTGGCCGGGCTGTGGCGCACCGCGATGGCCAACCCGAAGACCATCTCGATCGACCAGCTCCCCGACATGTCCGCGTGGTGACGACCTGATCGCCAGGGGGCCGGGCCCGTCGAGGGTCCGGCCCCTTCCGTCGTACGCCTGACGTCAGCCGCCGAGGTGGCGCAGCACGGCCAGGACCCGGCGGTTGTCGGTGTCCGACGCCGGCAGGCCGAGCTTCGCGAAGATGTTCGCCACGTGCTTCTCCACCACCCCGGGCGTGATCACCAGCGCCGCCGCGATGCCGCTGTTGGACCGTCCCTCGGCCATCAGCGACAGCACCTCGCGCTCCCGCGGGGTCAGCGACGCCACCCCGGCGGTGCCCTGCCCGGCCCGCATCAGGTGGCCGACCACCTCCGGGTCCAGCGCGGTGCCGCCGGACGCCACCCGGGTCAGCGCGTCCACGAAGTCGGCGACGTCGGCGACGCGGTCCTTGAGCAGGTAGCCGACGCCGGCCGGCCGGGCGGCGAGCAGGCGGGTCGCGTAGCGGGTCTCCACGTACTGGGAGAAGACCAGCACGCCGACGCCGGGATGGTCGCGCCGGAGGTCGATCGCGGCGCGCAGCCCCTCGTCGGTGTGCGTCGGCGGCATCCGGATGTCGACGACTGCCACGTCCGGCACGGAGGCGGCGACCGCGGAGCGCAGCGCGTCCGCGTCGGCCACCGCGGCGCACACCTCGAAGCCCCGGTCGGCGAGCAGCCGGACCAGCCCCTCACGCATCATCGCGGCGTCCTCCGCGATCACCACCCGCATACTGTTGCCTCCGTTCACGCGTGCGTGGGCAGGTCGATCTCGACCCGGGTGGGCCCCCCGGCCGGGCTGTGCACGCGCATCCTCCCGTCCACGACGCCGACGCGCCGGGCCAGCCCGGCCAGGCCCGGGCCGTCCGGGTCCGCTCCGCCTGTCCCGTCGTCGTCGACGGTCAGCGTCAGACGCTCCCCGGAGCCCGCGACGCCGAGGCCGATCCGGGTCGCCCGGCTGTGCTTGGCGGCGTTGGCGAGCAGCTCGGCGGCGCAGAAGTAGGCGATGGTCTCGATCGCGGGCGCCGGACGCTCGGGCAGGTCGACGTGCACCGCGACCGGGACGGCGCTGCTCGTGGCGAGCGTCGCCAGCGCGTCGCCGAGACCGTTGTCGAGGATCGGCGGGTGGATGCCGCGCACCAGGTCGCGCAGGTCGGCGAGGGCGTCCTTCGCCCCCCGGTGGGCGAGCGCGACCAGTTCACGGGCCTGCCCGAGGTCGGGTGGCGGGCCGTCGGCCCCGAGTTTCTCGGTGGCCATGCCGAGGTTCATCGCGAGCGTGGCCAGCCGGATCTGCGCGCCGTCGTGCAGGTCTCGTTCCAGCCGGCGCATCATGGTGGCCGCGTCGTCGATCGCCCGGGCGCGGCTGGCCTGGAGTTCGCGTACCCGTTGGGCGAGCCGGCGCGGGCCGAGCAGCCGCCGCATCGCGGCCACGTCCGCCGTTGTGCCGGCCCGCATCAGCCACGGCGCGACGAGCAGCATGGCCAGGCCGGCGGCGGCGATGAGGAACGTGCCGGCGTACGTCCGCGCGCCGACGAGGCCGAACGGGGTCACCGCCCACACCGGACCGAGGCGGGTGCCGGGCGGGTGGTTGCGGAACAGCGGCCACCAGAGCGGGTAGCTCAGGTTGACCGGGCCGAGCAGGTAGCAGAACAGGCCGTAGCCCTGGGGGATGGCCAGCGGCACCTTGAGCAGGCCGTATCCGACGGCACGCCAGCCCGGCCCGTCGGCGACCAGGGCGCCGATCCGGTTCGAGGCCCGCGGTGGCGGGGCCGCCACGTGTACGCCGAGCAGCCGGCCGGCGATCCGGCGGTGCACCGCGCCGGTGGCGCGCCCGGCCGGCGCGGCCAGCACGACCAGGAGCGCGACGGTGAGTGGCAACAGCACCAGGAAGATCGGTGCGACGGCCGGCGCGGGCTGCCGGGACATGCCTCCGGTGGCCCGGAGGACGAGCGCGCCCAGCGCCGGTACGAGCGCCGGCACCGCCAGGATCGCGATCGCGCTGACCACCCCGACCAGGCAGAAGACCGCCCGGCGCAGGGTCGGCGCGGTGAACGGGGCGCGCAGCGCGGTCACCGGCCCATTGTCGCCTGTCACGCGTCGCGTCGACGGAGCAGCAGGCCGCCGCCGAGAATCGCCACGGCCGCGTACCCGCCCATCAGCAGCACGCTGACCCAGCCGGCGAACAGCCCGGGGGCCGGCGTGATCACCGCGACGGAGTTGAGCAGCATCAGCAGCGGGACGAAACGGCCGACCGCGATGCCGTCCGCGCCGAACAGGCCGACCGCGAACGACGGGACGAACACCAACGCGAACAGCACGCCGATCGCGGCACCGGAGTGCCTGACGACAGTCCCGACGCCCACGCCGATCAGCGCGGTGGCCGCCAGGTAGCCGCCGGTGAGCAGGACCGCGCCCAGGATCCGCGGGTCGCCCAGCGAGGCGGCCGGGATGGCGGTGCCGCGGATCGCGAGTTGCCCGCCCAGGTAGCCGGCGAAGCTGGCGAGCAGGCCGACGACGAGCGCCGCGCCACCGCCGACGGTGGCCTTCGCGGCCAGGACGGTCCGGCGGCGGGGGACGGCGGCGAACGTCGAACGGATCATCCCGGTGCCGTACTCGCCGGTCACCGCGAGGACGCCGAGCGCGCCGAGCAGGAGTTGGGCCAGGATGGCCCCGCTCAGGCTGTTGTTGAGAATCTGGGCGGTGCTGGCCACCGGCGTGTGCCCGCGGTAGCCGAGTCCCACCCCGACGCCGGCCGCCGCCATCGAGAGCACCGCCGCCGTCGCCAGCCACCACGTCGACCGGACGCTTGTCAGTTTGATCCATTCCATCCGGGCCGCGTGCCGGAATCCGTAGCCGCTCATGACACATCCGTTCCGTGGTAGTCGGTGACCGCGAGGTGAGGCGGAAGAACGCGTCCTCCAGGTTGTCGCCGCCGGCCGCGAGTTCGGCGACGGTCGTCTCGGCCAGCAGCCGGCCCCGGCCGATGACCACCAGCCGGTCCACGGTCAGCGCCGTCTCGGCGATCAGGTGGCTGGACACGAACACGGTCCGGCCTTCGGCGGCGAGCCCGCGCAGCAGGTCCCGGATCCAGCGGATGCCCTCCGGGTCCAGCCCGTTGACCGGCTCGTCGAGCAGGAGAACGCCCGGGTCGCCGAGCAGCGCGACGGCGATCCCGAGCCGCTGGCGCATGCCCAGCGAGTAGGTCCCGGCGCGCCGGTCCGCCACGCCGGACAGCCCGACCACGCGGAGCACCCGCTCGACCCGGGACCCGGGGATGTCGTTGCTCGCGGCCAGCGCGGCCAGGTGCGCCCGCCCGCTGCGGCCGGGGTGGAACGCGCCGGCGTCGAGCAGCGCGCCGACCGTCCGCAACGGCCAGGTCAGGTCCGCGTACCGGACGCCGTCGACAAGCGCCTCGCCGTGGTCCGGGGCGTCCAGGCCGAGGATCATCCGCATCGTCGTGGACTTCCCGGACCCGTTCGGGCCGAGGAAGCCGGTCACCGTGCCCGGCCGCACCCGGACGGTGAGCCTGTCCACGGCGGTCCGGTTCCCGTAGCGTTTGGTCAACTCACGTAGTTCGATCACGGGATCGACGCTAGGCAGCGCGCTCGGCAGCGGTAAGCCGGAAATCATCCGACCTGGTCCGGGGGTTTTCCACCCCCGGCGGCGGGCTACCGTTCCAGGGCGACAGCGGATCCGTCGTCGTACACATGTTCCATCCACAGGCTGTGGACGCCGAGAGGACCGGATGAGTTACCAGCTCAGTGCCGTGGTCGCCGACGTCGAGCTGCTGCGCGAGCAGACCGCCGACCTGGACCACGCGGTGCTGGCCGCGCTCCGGCAGGACTTCGCGCTGCTGCCGGTCACCCCGCAGCTCGTGGCGGAGCTGACCGGCGAGCCACCGGATTTCGCCGCCGAGGAGCCCTGCGCGGTACGCCCGTTCCGGCTGGTCCTCTCGCCACCGCTGGCGGGGCTGCTGGCCCGCTGGTCGAAGCGCGGGCCGGTGGCGTACCTGGAGGCGGAGTTCGCCGGCGGGCTCGGCCACCAGGCGGCGGTGGTGTGGCTGGACGGCGACGTGACCTGGGGCCCGCGTTACGACGGCGCGCTGGACCGGCCGCGGGCACAGTGGCCGATCAACACGGCGCTGGCCCGGCTCGGCGCCGAGCCGGGCGCGTGGATCGACCCGTTCGCTGAGCTGGGTCTGCACCTGGAGCGCGACACGGCCGGTTGGTTGGCGCACGGCCGGCGCGGGCTGTCCGCCGACTACTGGGACGAACTGGCCGAGGAGTGGGAACTGCGCCAATCCGGCCCGCACCAGCAACCTCATCGCCCCGGTCCCGTTGGGGACTGGGGGATTGCATGAAACTACGACAATTCGGCTTTATCGCCACACTGCTCGCCGCCGCTTCCATTGCCGGGAGCGGCGTCCATCCACATGGGCCGGACGTGCCCGCCCGACCGGTCGGCGCCGCCGAGGTGGTCAGCCTGAACGGCCTGCGCAACGCGGGGTTCGGCGACACCGAGGAGGACCTCACCCGGCGCGGCCTGCTGCACACCGACGAGGAGGCCTGCGGGCCCACACTGGCCGGGCACGGCGAGGTCAGCCCGATCTTCGTCGACGACCGGCTCGTCCTGCTCTGGCTCGACGACCCGATGACCACGCCGGAGGGGATCAGCGCCGGCACGCCGGTCGGCGAGGTCCGCGCCGCGTACCCCGGCGCCGCCGCGCTGCCGGCGCCGCCCGGCAGCCACCGCTTCGCCGGGCTGCTCGCCCGCGACGGCGACCGCGCGTACCTGTTCCTGCACGACGGCGTCACCGTCCGGGAGATCATCGCCGGGTACGCGGACTGGGCCCGCCGCCTCTTCGACGAGGGCTACGGCCCCTGCTGAACGCCGAAGCGCCCGGGGAATCCCCGGGCGCTTCGGCAATTGGCGGTGGCGGCGGGATTTGAACCCGCGGAGGGCGTAAACCCTCACACGCTTTCGAGGCGTGCTCCTTAGGCCACTCGGACACGCCACCGCCGACGAGGGTACAGGACCACCGCTTCGGACGCCGAACCGGTATCCCGTCGGCCGGCCTGGCAGGATCTTTGCCATGAGTACGCACATCGGCGCTGAGCCGGGAGAGATCGCCGAGCGGGTCCTGATGCCGGGTGACCCGCTGCGGGCCAAGTGGATCGCGGAGACCTACCTCGAGGAGGCCCGCTGCTACACGACGGTGCGCGGCATGCTGGGCTTCACCGGGCGGTGGAACGGCGTCGACGTCTCCGTCCAGGGTTCCGGCATGGGCATGCCGTCCGCCTCCATCTACGCCCACGAGCTGGTCAACGAGTACGGCGTGAAGACGCTGATCCGGGTCGGCTCGTGCGGGGCCCTGACCGAGGACCTGCAACTGCGGGACGTGGTGGCGGCCATCGGCTCGTCCACCGACTCGAACATGAACCGGATGCGCTTCGACGGGCTGATCGACTACGCCCCGGTCGCCGACTTCGGGCTGCTGCGTACCTCGGTCGAGGTGGCCGAGCGGCGCGGCATCACCATGCGGGTCGGGCCGATCCTGGCCGCGGACGCCTTCTACACCGACCGGCCGGACCTGTACGACGCGCTCGCCGACTACGGCGTGCTGGCGGTGGAGATGGAGTCGGCGGCGCTCTACACGATCGCGGCCCGGTTCAAGGCCCGCGCGCTGACCATCCTGACCGTGAGCGACCACATCAAGACCGGCGAGAAGACCACGTCGCAGGAGCGTGAGCAGACGTTCGGCCAGATGGTCGAGATCGCCCTCGACACCGCCATCGCCTGACCGACCCTCCGCCGGCTACCCACCGCCGCCCCCGGCACCACCCGGTGCCGGGGGCGGCGGCTCGTTAAGAAGGGGCCCCTTCTCTACCGGAGGCGTTAACCGGGGGCCCCGCCTTACCTAAAGAACGCACGCAGCAACGCTGCGCTCTCGGGGGCCAGGACGCCGGGGTAGACCTCGGGGCGGTGGGGGAGCCGGCGGTCGCGTAGGACGTCCCAGAGCGAGCCGACCGCGCCGGTCTTCGGTTCCCACGCGCCGAACACCACTGTCGAGACCCGGGCCAGCGCGATCGCGCCGGCGCACATGGTGCACGGCTCCAGCGTCACCACAAGCGTGCAGCCGTCCAGCCGCCACCGGCCCAGCCCCTGCGCGGCGCGGCGCAGCGCCAGCACCTCGGCGTGCGCGGTCGGGTCGCCGGTCAGTTCCCGCTCGTTGCGCCCGATCGCCAGCTCCCCGCCGTCGGGCCCGTAGAGCACGGCCCCGACCGGTACGTCGTCGACGCCCTCGACCGGCGTCGGCCCGTCCGGGCCGGTCGCGGCGACGTGCAGGGCCCGCCGCATCCACAGCTCGTGCCGCTGCCGGCGCCCCACCGCGCCCGGGTCGGCCAGTCCTTCGTCCGCGCCCGGCCCGGCCCGTCCGGGTCGACCCGGCGTCGGCTGGCCGGGTCGCAGCGTCTCCAGCGCCGGGTCGGTGGCGTCGGCCGGTTCCACGGCGCCGGGCGTCACGGATTCGCCGGGCTCAGACCTCACGCAGCTCCTCGACCTCGTCCGCGCAGCCGAGCACCTGGCAGATCTCGGCGGTCACGTCGGCCGGCATGTTGCCCTCGTGCGCGCAGAGCGCGAGCAGCTTCGGTGCCGGGATGCCGAGGTCGGCGAGGAGGTCGGCGTCGCCCACCGGGTCGGCCTCCGGGTCCACGGCCGGCTGCTCGGTCTCGTCGTCGCCGCCGGACGGGCGCGGCTCGTCGACGTCCTCCAGGCCGGTGACCGAGGTCTTCAGGTCGCCGACCAGCAGCGCGCCCAGCCGGGACTCCTCCGCGTACGCCGAGTCGGAGCCGAAGACCCGCAGGTCCTCCCCCTCGTCGAGGCGCAGGACGACCAGGTAGGTGTCGTCCGCCTCGACGAACAGCAGGGAAAGGTCGGCGTCCGGCTCGACGTCACGCAGCCGGTCGGCCGCCTCCTCGATGTCGGTGACGCCCCGCAGGCTGACCTCGCCGGCGGTCCAGCCGCCGTCGATGCGCGCCACGGCAGCAGCGAAGTACGACACGGTCCCCCCAAATTGGCCTCGGCATCACGCCGACACGTCACGCGATGCACGTTAACCGGTCGGGTCGGCGGGCGACCGGTCAACGCCCCGACAGGGGCCGGCCGTTCCTGGAGAAAGTCGCCTCAGCCGGCCACGCGGCGCCGGGTGGCGATGAGCTGGCGCAGACGATCGCTGCGCGCCCGCTGCGGCCGCTCGCGCTGCTGTACCGCACGGGCACCGGCCAACTCGGCGAGGAGTTGTAGGCGACGGCGGCTCCGATCGGGGTCGAGCCGCGGCGGTGTGGTCCAGGCCATACGGCGAGCGTGAACCGTCACCGCGCGTACGTCAAGATGGTCTTCGCTACGCAGCGAAAGCGGCACGTAAGGTCACCAGAGCGGCCAGTCGCCGGTCTGCGCCCACCGCACCGCGACGATCGCGGCGGCGATGCTCCAGCCGCCCGCGGTGACGATCGCCACCCCGGTCGCCACCCCCCGGTCGCCGTGGCGGACCAGGACCGCGGCGACCGCCCAGGCGACGCCGCCGGCCAGCACCGTCCACCAGGCGTAGCCGGGCACGTCGCGGCCGACCAGCCCGAACAGCAGCAACCAGGCGAAGGTGACCACCGCGCCGAGCGCCACGCCGGCGCCGGTCACCGGGTACGGCTCGCGGTAACTGGGACGCATCGGCCCGCCGGACGGGAAGAGCCCCGACGGGGTACGCGGCGGCGCGTGGAACGCCCCCGGACCGTTCGCTCCGGCTGCCCCGTGCCACCCGTTCGTCACCGCTGCTCCCCTCCCCGACCCATCGACCCCGACGTCACCCACCGTGACCAGCCGGTGCGACCGCGTCGGCGCTTTCGTTCCCACGGTAGTGGTCTGCCAGGATGATCGGATGCGCTCGCCATCGATCGGCCGCCGCGCGCGTCCGGCGTTCCCGGTCCTGTTGCTCGTCGCGGCGTTCGCCGCCGGGTGCGACCGGCCCGCGACGCCCGCGGACGCGTGGCAGGACCCGAGCCCGATGGTGACGGCGACGCAACCCGCCGAGCCGACGGCGAGCCCGGCCCCACCGGCCGTCTCCGCCGCCCCGACCGCCACCGTCGCCCCGACACCGTCGCGCCCCGCGCCGCGACGCGTCTTCCCGGTCCGAGCCGGCAACGTCGACTACCACCCGACGCACGGCGGCTACCCGGGCACCGACATCTTCGCCGACTGCGGTGAGCCGGTGGTGGCGGTCACCGACGGGGTGGTGCTCGAGGTGAGCCGGGTGGACCGGTTCGACAAGCGGGGGCCGATGGGGCCGAACAACGGCGGGCTCTCGGTCTCGCTGCTCGGCGACGACGGGGTGCGCTACTACGGTTCGCACCTGAGCGCGATCGCGTCCGGCGTCGACGCCGGCGTCCGTGTGCGCGCCGGGCAGCAGCTCGGCAAGGTGGGCCGCACCGGCAACGCCAACAACGTGTGCCACCTGCATTTCGGGCTCTCCCCGAAGTGCTCCGGCCACGACGACTGGTGGATCCGTCGCGGGGTGGTCTGGCCGGCGCCCTACCTGAACTCCTGGCGCAGGGGCGGCAACCGGTCGCCGGTAGCCGAGGTCACCGCCTGGCAGCGCGAGCACGGCTGCCCGGCCTCGCCGGGCCGGTCCGCGGCGGGCGGCTGACCCGACGCGCGGGTCGGGCGGCGCACGGCGGGCGGCCGGAGCGCGTAGGTTCCACTGCATGACTGCCCGAGATCCCCTCGCCGATCTGCGCCGGATCGCGTTCCTGCTGGAACGGGCCAACGAGGCCACCTACCGGGTGCGGGCGTTCCGGTCGGCGGCGGCGGCGCTGGGCGCGCTGCCGGCCGACGAGGTGGCCGAGCGGGCCCGCACCGGCAAGCTGACCGAGCTGGCCGGCGTCGGCGACGTCACCGCCCGCTGCGTGGCCGAGTCGCTGGCCGGCGAGGAGCCGGTCTACCTGCGTCGGATGCTGGCCACCGAGGGCACCGACCTGGACGAGGAGGCGGCGACGCTGCGGGACGCGTTGCGCGGCGACTGCCACACCCACTCGGACTGGTCGGACGGCGGCTCACCGATCGAGGAGATGGCGCTGGCCGCGGTCGAGCTGGGGCACGAGTACGTGGTGCTCACCGACCACTCGCCCCGGCTGAAGGTGGCCCGCGGGCTGACCGCGGACCGGCTCCGCCGGCAGCTCGACCACGTGGCCGCCGTGAACGAGGCGCTGCCGAAGGGTTTCCGCATCCTCACCGGCATCGAGGTCGACATCCTCGCCGACGGCTCACTCGACCAGACCGACGAGTTGCTGGCCCGGCTGGACGTGGTGGTCGGCTCGGTGCACAGCGGCCTCAGCGACGAGCGGGCGAAGATGACCCGCCGGATGGTGACCGCGATCGCCAACCCGCACCTGGACATCCTCGGGCACTGCACCGGCCGGATGGTGTCCTCCCGGCCGGCCGGTGTGACCGGGCCGGGCGACAAGGGGCACCGGCCGCGTACCCGCAAGGAGAGCGAGTTCGACGCGGACGCCGTCTTCGCCGCCTGCGCGGAGCACGACGTCGCCGTCGAGATCAACTCCCGGCCGGAGCGGCAGGACCCGCCGAAGCGGCTGATCCGCCGCGCGCTGGAGGCGGGCTGCCGGTTCGCCATCGACACCGACGCGCACGCTCCCGGGCAGCTCGACTGGCAGCGCTTCGGGTGCGAACGGGCGGCGCGCTGCGGCGTACCGGCCGACCGGGTGATCAACACATGGACCGCCGACCGCCTGGTGAAGTGGACGGCGGGCCGGGGCTGAGCGGTCAGGCCCGGGCGGCCGGCTCGACCGGGCGGCCGGCGGGCGCCACCGGCGGCGGGGCGGGCCGACGGCGGCGGCCGACGAGGCCCTGCGCGACCGCCACCCCGACCAGCACGATCAGCGCGCCCACCGGCTGGTGCCAGTTCATCCGCTCGCCGAGCACCACGGCGCCGACCAGCACCGCGAAGACCGGCACCAGGTACGTCACGGTGGACGCCGTGCTGGCCCCGGCCAGCCGGATGTTGCGCAGGTTGATCACGAAGGCGAGCCCGGTACCGAGCGCGCCGAGCGCGAGCACACTGGCCACCACCCGGGGCGACAGGTCGGTCGGCACCGGCGGCGCACCGGCCACCAGCGGCGCGGCCAACGCGAGCTGCGCGGTCGCCACGAGCAGTTGGGCCGCCGACAGCGACAGTCCCGAGTACGCGCGTCCGGCGATGAACTTCTTCTGGTACGGGATCGCCAGCCCGTAGCAGGCCGCCGCCCCGAGGCACATGAGCTGGCCGGTGAAGTGCGCGCCGCCGACGCCCGCCCAGACACCGAGCACCACCAGCACGCCGACGAAGCCCAGCGCCAGCCCGACCGCCCGGCGCGCGGTCAGCCGCTCGGTGCGGAACACCAGCACCGCCAGCGGCAGCACGATCAGCGGCGTGGTGGCGTTCCAGATGCCGGCCAGCATGGACTCGACCCGCTGCTCGCCGTAGCCGAACAGGGTGAACGGCAGCGCGACGCCGAACGCGGCGACCACCAGCAGGTGGCCCCAGACCGCCGGCTCGCGGGGCAGCCGGTCGCGCAGCACGACCAGCACCACGAGCAGCGTGGCCGCGCCGGTGGCCACGCGGTAGAGCGTGAGGTGCACGGGGTGCAGCTCACCCACCCCCACCTTGATGAAGAGGAAGCTGGAACCCCAGATCGCGGCCAGTGCGACGAACCCGGGCAGCCAGCTCCGCAGCGGTGCCCGGTCAGGGGCGGAATCCATGTTCACCCCTGACACTCTGCCCCTCCGGTACGACGAAGTCGCGCGGATTTCGGACGCCGTGTCGACCGCCACAGCAACCGACCTACAGTGGGGACGTTGACCGGTCGAGGAGGTGACAAGTCGATGGCCGCACCGCTGCGTTTCGATCCGCTCGTCGATTTCGACGGGATGTGGACCACCCGGCTCGCCGACCGTTACCTCCCGTTGCGCGAGCTGCCCGACGCGCGCTACGAGTGCATCGACGGAAGGCTGGTCATGACCCCCGCCGAGACCGGCACCAACAGCTATGCCGAGGGCGAGCTGCTCCACCTGCTCAAGCCGGCGGCGAAGGAGGCCGGCTTCTACGTCTTCGGCCAGGTGAACCTGACGTTCGCCCCCGACCGGTGGATCCAGCCCGACCTGACCATCCTGCACACCCTGCCCGGAACCGACCAGGAGGACCGGTGGATTCCGGTTCGGCTGTGCACGATGGCGGTCGAGTTCGTGTCGCCGGGAAGCCGCCGGCAGGACTTCGTGAACAAGCCCCGCCGCTGCGCCGAAGGCGGGGTGCCGTACTTCATGCGGGTGCAGATCGCCCGACAGCTCCGGCACGTCGGCGTCGAGTTCCTCACGCTCGACAACGGCGGCTACGTCAGTACGGCTCAGGCGGTCAGCGGCCAGCGGCTCAAACTGGACCTGCCGTTCCCGATCGACTTCGACCCCGCCGATCTGCTGCCCTGAACACGGCAAACAGGCTCGACACCGGGGTGACCCGGTCACGTAGGGTCGCCCCGTGGGACGAATCGATGACCTCGCCAACCGGTACGTGGCCCAGTGGGCTCCGCTGAGCCCGACCGGGGCCACCTACGTCGGCATCGCCGGCTACGACGACCAGCTCGACGACCTGTCGCCCGAGGGCTACGCGGCCCGTGCCGAGCTGGCCCGGCGCACGCTGGGCCAGCTCGACGTGACCGAGGCGGAGACCGAGGCGGAGCGGACCGCGCAGGAGGCGATGCAGGAACGCCTCGGCCTGGAACTCGCCCGCTACGACAGCGGCGAGACCACCAGCGAAGTCAGCGTGATCACGAGTGGGCTGCACGAGCTGCGGATGGTCTTCGACCTGATGCCGACCGACGGCGAGGAGGCGAAGGCGAACGTCGCCACCCGGCTCAACCGCTTCGCGTCCGCGTTGGAGGGCTACAAGCGCACGCTGCGTGAGGCGGCGGCGGCCGGCCGGGTCAGCTCGCAGGTGCAGCTCGTCGAGGTCGCCAAGCAGTGCGACATCTGGGTCGACCCGGACGGCGACAACTTCTTCCACGGCCTGGCCGAACGCCTCGACGCGGACGGCACGCTCGGTGCCGAGCTGCGCAAGGGCGCCGCCGCCGCGACCGCGGCCACCGCCGAGTTCGGGCACTTCCTCCGCACCGAGCTGGCCCCCGTCGGGCGGCAGAAGCAGGCCGCCGGCCGGGAGCGCTACGAACTGGCCTCGCAGTACTTCCTCGGCGCGAAGGTCGACCTGGACGAGACGTACGCCTGGGGTTTCGCGGAGCTGGCCCGCCTGGAGGCCGAGATGCGGGCGGTGGCCGCGCGGATCGTCGGCCCCGGCGCCTCGGTCGACGACGCGGTCCGTGCGCTCGACGCCGACCCGGCGCGGACGGTCCGCGGCAAGGAGGCGTTCCGCGACTGGATGCAGGCACTCGCCGACCAGGCGATCAGCGAGCTGGACGGCTCCCACTTCGACATCCCGGAGCAGGTCCGCCGCATCGAGTGCTGCCTGGCGCCGACCAGCGACGGCGCGATCTACTACACCGGCCCGAGCGAGGACTTCTCCCGGCCGGGGCGGATGTGGTGGGCGGTGCCGCAGGGCATCACCGAGTTCTCCACCTGGCGTGAGGTGACCACCGTCTACCACGAGGGGGTGCCGGGCCATCACCTCCAGGTCGCGCAGACCGCCGTCCGGGCCGACCTGCTCAACCGCTGGCAGCGGCTGCTCTGCTGGGTCTCCGGGCACGGCGAGGGCTGGGCGCTCTACTCGGAGCGGTTGATGGACGAGCTGGGCTACCTGGCCGATCCGGGGGACCGGCTCGGCATGCTCGACGGGCAGGCATTGCGGGCGGCCCGGGTGATCGTCGACATCGGCATGCACCTGGAGCTGGAGATCCCGGCGGACAATCCGTTCGGCTTCCACCCGGGCGAGCGCTGGACGCCGGAGCTGGGTTGGGAGTTCATGCGGGCGCACTGCCGGGTGCCGGACGAGACGCTGCGCTTCGAGCTGAACCGCTACCTCGGCTGGCCGGGGCAGGCCCCCTCCTACAAGGTGGGCGAGCGGATCTGGTTGCAGGCCCGGGAGGACGCGAAGGCCCGCAAGGGCGCCGACTTCGACCTGAAGGAGTTCCACCGTCAGGCGCTCGACCTGGGCGCGCTGGGGCTCGACCCGCTGCGTCGGGCGCTGGGCCGGCTCTGAGGACGACGGTGGCCGGGCGTCGGAGGGACCTCCGACGCCCGGCCGTTTCCGTGGTGCGCCCGGATCAGGCCAGGTCGACCCGGAGCACCGGCTTGGCGGTGAGCGAGTTCGAGTGCTCGTACGCCAGCTCGATCACCGGGTCGTCGAAGCTGATCGGGATCGGCGAGGTGATCGGGATGCCGTCCGGGAAGGGCAGCTCCGGTGTCAGCGTGATCTTGATGCCGAGCAGGTGCCCGACGAACCGGGTGGCGTAGAACGCGACGTCACCGGAGACGGTGAGCCGGTCGGTGACGTACCGCTGCTTCTTGCCCGCCGGGCCGCTGGCCAGCAGCGTGAAGTCGTCGGTGACGGCCTTGTCCATGGTGAACTTCAGGCACTTGAGCTTGCCCCGGTAGGTGGGCAGCTCGACGATGCCCTCGAAGCGCAGCCCGGTCATGGTCACCTTGGAGCCGGTGAGCCGGGAGGGCGGGTCGGCCACGAGCGGCTGGTCGGGGTCGGCGGCCAGCTTGGGCAGCGGCTTGCCCTCCTCGACCGGCTTGGGCTTGGTCGGGGCGGGGTCGGCGTCGTCGCAGTCGGCACCCGGCTTCGCCGGGGTCGACGGCTTGGCGCTGCCGCTCGGCTTCGGCGTGCCGC
Source organism: Micromonospora sp. NPDC049201 (assembly GCF_055586805.1). Lineage (NCBI taxonomy): Bacteria > Bacillati > Actinomycetota > Actinomycetes > Micromonosporales > Micromonosporaceae > Micromonospora > Micromonospora sp. NPDC049201. Next base: position 699,328 of record NZ_JBVJHM010000002.1, read on the forward strand.
TCCCGCTCGGCGTGGCGGCTGCGGCGGCGGCGGGGGCCACGGTCGACGGCGACGGCGACGGCTCGGCCTCCTCCTCCCCGCCGGTGAACAGGCCGGTGATGCCGTCGACGAGGTCGGTCAGCAGGTTGCCACCCGGGTCCTCGGCCGGCGGCGCGGCCGTGGCGGTGGCGCTCGGGCTGGCCGACGGCGACGCCGACGCGGTCTTCGAGGCGGACGGCTTCGGCGCCGGCGCCGACGTGGTCGGGCAGGCCGCCGGCGCGGCGACCGCCGGCCGCTGGTCGCGGAGCGCCACCAGGCCGGCCAGGGAGACCGCGAGAACCAGCAGGATCGCGTACGCCCGGGGCGCGTAGCCCGGCCCGTGGGGCGTGTCCGGCCCGGCGGGGTCGACGGGCGACGCCTCGCGCAGTGGGTTACGCGGCTCCGGCAACGTGTCGGTGAGGACACCGGTGGCGTCGTCCTGCCGCTGCCGGGGCGGCAGCAACTCGTCGACCAGGGCCGGCTCCGGCTCCTCGGCCGGCTCGGTCGCCGGCTCGTCGACCGGCTGGGCCGGCTTCGGGTCGCCTGAGGTTTCCTTGCGCGGCACCCAGGCGAAGCCGAGCGCGCTGCCGATCATGCCGAGCAGCAGGCCGATGAAGAAGCCGCCGAGGTTCACGCCGATCAGCGAGTAGAGCGCGGTGATCGCCGCGACCACCGCGTAGAACATCCGCTGGGCCGGGCTGAACCAGAGCAGCATGCCGCAGGTCACGAGGATGGTCGGGATGAGCCAGGACAGGAAACCGGTGGGTCCCATCTGGAACGTGAGGCCGTTGAGGCTCATCTGGGTGGTGGCGAAGATCTCCAGACCGGCCAGCGCGGTGAAGAGCCCGCCCCAGAACGGTCGCGCCCGGCGCCACCGGCGGAAGCCACGCCACGCCTGGCCGGGCCGACCCGGTCGGGCCTGCTGCGTCTCGGCGGTTGTCACGTACTCCTCCTGGCGGTGCTGACGGGGTGAGACATGGCCGAGGCTCGCGGAGGGCGCCCTCCGCGAGCCTCGCCATCAGATCAGAAGCACTCCTTGGCGTCCTTGCCCACGTTGACCTTCAGCTTCAGGCCGTTGAGGGTGAAGACGCCGGCGCTGGTGGAGCGTGCCACCTGCTCCAGCTTCGTGATGGTCACCACGTCGGCGCTCTGCCCGAACGCGCCGGGCTGGCCCTTCGTCGCGTTGAGGTCGTTGGCGTCGCGGCCGATCTGGATGTTCTCGAACGTGGCGTCGCCCGCGAGCGAGTCCATGTCGATCAGCAGGTTGGTGGCGGTGGCCGGCTTGCCGTCGCCACCGGCGTTGATGGTCAGCACGATCGGGATGCCCGGCAGGCTGGCGTTGACCGACTGGCAGAGGTCGTAGAGCTTCGCGTCGGCGATCTCGGAGACGGCGACCGGGTGCTTGGTGCCGTTCTTCTCCTCGACCATGCCGCCGTACTGCTTGAAGCCGTTGCCGACCAGCTTCGTGGCGCCGACCTTGAAGGTCTGGCCCGACACCGCGAACGAGGCCGCGATGGCGCCGTTGGCCATGCCCAGCACGATGCCGCCGGCCACGACCGTCGCCGGCACCATCATCGCGGCGAAGCGCCGCCAGCGGGTGCCGCCACTCGGCTGACGGTTCTCCGATTCACTCACAAGGTCCTCCTCGACGGGGGTGCGTCGCCGGACGCGGGACGCGACGCGGGACGGGAAAGCTGCGGGGCGGCGCGGATGCCGTTGTGCCGAACGGCCGCGCGGTCGCGGATTGGATGCTCTCGCGAAGCGACAGACCTCACAAGCCCCAAGCTACTGACGGGTAACACAGACGTGATATCAAGGTCGTCCCTGGTTACCAACGGTTAACATCCCCGGGGCAAGGAGGTCAGGGCAAACCGGCCTGATTACGACAGGATGCCGAACAGGTTTCACCTGTGGTAGTCGTCACCGCCAAACATCACAGTTCGGTAACGGCGAGCTGGCAAGGCGCTGTGGGTGAGGAGCCAATCACCCGTCCGGCCGGGACCACGCCACCGACCGGAGCCGGCTCAGCCCCGCTCGTCCAGCCACGACTCCAGCAGGTGGCGGCCGATCGAGTCGACCCGGCCGAGGGGGCGCCCCGCCGCCGCCCGCGCACGCAGCTCCGCCCGGGTGAACCAGCGCGCCGCCACCAGCTCCTCGTCGTCGACCCGGACCCGCGTCGACACCGCCGTCGCCCGGAACCCGACCATCAACCCGGCCGGAAACGGCCACGCCTGTGAACCCTGATAGGTCACCGCCCGCACGGACACGCCGGCCTCCTCGGCCAACTCCCGCCGGACCGCGTCCTCCAGGCTCTCGCCGATCTCCACGAACCCGGCCAGCAGCGACCAGGCATCCTCCGCCGCCCCGCGATGCCGGCCCAGCAGACAACGCTCCGGTTCACCGGGCGCCTCGACCAGCACGATGACCGCCGGCTCGATCCGCGGGAAGAACAACCGGGCGCAGCTCGGCCCGGTGCAGGAGCGGACGTGCCCGCCCGAGCCGGCCACCGTCGCCGCCCCGCACGCACCGCAGAACCGCTGGCCCCGATGCCAGTGCAGCAACCCCTTCGCGTACGCCTGGAGCGCCGCCTCCGCCGGCGTCAGCCCGCCCACCAGGGCGCGGACGTCCACCGCCTCGACCGCGCCGGCCAGCTCGCGGGCCTCGCCCTCCTCCTGGCCGGACAGGTCGGCGGCGAACACCGCCCGGCCCGCGTCCAGCCCCAGGAAGACCGTCTCGTCGGCGGCGGCGAGCAGCCCGGCCGCATCCACCACGGTTGGCCGCACCGGCGCCCGCCCGGCGTCCACCAGGCACCGGTCCCGCCAGCACGGCAGCACCACACTCGCCGGATCGGTCCGCCGCTCGGCCAGCCAGTCCACGTCCCCGCGCAGCTCCGCCGCCCGGTCCAGCCAGCCACCGCCGTACGCCAACCCGCGCTCGTCCGCCCGCACCCGCCCACCGTGTCACGACCAGGGCGTGGACGGGGCCCCGAAACGGGTGATCGGTGCGACACCGCCGCCCGCCCGACACGACCGCCCGGCCGGAGACTCCCGACCGGCCCGAGCGTTGGTTACCGTAGGTGTCTCCCGCGGGGGAAGCGGTCCCCGCACGTGTCCTTCCGATGAGGTTGCAGTGACGATGTACGGCGAGAAGGTGCCGGCCGCCGACGACCGCCCCACCATCAAGGTGGCGGCGGTGAGCTGGCCCGGGGTCGAGCTGGAGCCGGTCGCCACACCGCCCGCCGGCGACCCGGGGAAGCCGCCGCGCTCCCGACGCGCCCGGCTGCTGCTGGCCGGCGGGATCACCGCCGCCGTGCTCGCCGGTGGCGTCGGCGTCGGCGCCTACGCGTACGCCGGTGACGTGCCCCGCGGCACCACGGTGCTCGGCACCGAGCTGGGCGGCCGGAGCCGGGCCGAGGCGGCCCGCGCGCTGCGCACCGAGCTGGAACGCCGCGCCGACGCGCTGAACGCCCCGATCACCGTGACCGTGGGCGAGAAGAAGGTCGAGCTGAAGCCGGCCGACGTCGGGCTCACGATCGACGTGGACGCCACCGTGGCGGCGGCGGCCGCCGCCGACGCGCACGCGGTCAGCCGACTGGTCGGCTCCCGCGCGGTCGAGCCAGTGGTCACGGTCGACGCCGACCGGCTGGCGGCCGCCCTGCGCACGGCGGCGGGCGACCAGGGCCGCGAGATGACGATGCCGACCATCATCTGGACCGGCACCACCCCGAAGCCGGTCTACCCGAAGCCGGCGCTGACCGTCGACACGACCGCCGCGACGACGGCGGTCACCTCGGCGTGGCTGGCCGCCCGACCGGTCACCGTGCCCCTGGTGGAGCAGTGGCCGGCGACCACCCGGGAGGAGGTCGACCGGCTCGTCACCGAGCTGGCCCGGCCCGCCGTCGCCGCGCCGGTCACGCTCACCACCGACGGCGGCTCGGTCACCATCCCGCCCGCCGCCATCGCCAGGTCGCTGCGCTTCCCGACCGACGACGCCGGAAAGATCACTCCCCGGGTCGACGTCAAGCGACTGCGCGCCGCGCTCGGCGGCAAGCTGGCGACGCTGGAGGTGGAGCCCCGCGACGCCGGGCTGACCATCAGTGGCGGCAAGCCGAAGGTGGTACCGAGCCGGGCCGGCCGCCAGGTCGACGCCGCCGCGCTCGGGCCCGCGTTGCTCGCGGTGCTGCCGAAGCCGACCGACCGCGCGGTGACCGCCGCGCTGAAGCCGGCCGCGCCGGAGCTGACCGAGGCCAAGCTGGCCGAGCTGGGCATCAAGGAACGGGTCTCCACCTTCACCACCCGGTTCACCGGCGGCCTCTCCTCCCCGCGCAGCCAGAACATCGTCCAGGCGGCCAAGGACGTGGACGGCACGATCGTCAAGCCGGGGGAGACCTTCTCGCTCAACGCGCACACCGGCGAACGCGGCTACGACCAGGGCTACCAGGACGCGCCGACGATCGTGAACGGCAAGCTGGTGCCGGGCGTGGGCGGCGGCGTCTCGCAGTTCACCACCACGCTGTTCAACGCGAGCTACTACGCCGGGCTGGAGGACGTCGAGCACAAGCCGCACTCGTTCTACTTCAGCCGCTACCCGGCCGTCATCGAGTCGACCATCTACTGGCCGCAGCTCGACTTCAAGTTCCGCAACAACACGCCGCACGGCGTGCTCATCGACACCTCGTACACGGGCAGCACGATCACCGTGTCGATCTGGAGCACGAAGATCTACGACAGCGTGAAGACCGAGTACGGCCCGCGCCGGAACGTCACCCAGCCGAAGACGGTCTACCTCAAGCCGGGTCCGGACTGCATCTCCGCCGCCGGTGGGGTGGGATTCGCCCAGGACGCGTTCCGGGTGATCAAGAAGGACGGCAAGGTCGTCAAGCGGGAGAAGTTCAGCTGGCGGTACGACGCCGAACCGCGCTTCATCTGCGCCCCCGAGCCGGGGGCCTGACCCCGGACGCCAAGAAGGCCCCGCTCAGCGGGGCCTTCTTCGTGAGCGGTGCGGTCAGGGCCGCGCCGCGGCCAGACCCTCCCGTACGCCGTCCGCGTCCCGGTCGGTGCCGTACACCGGCGTGTCCGGCTGCTGCCGCCAGCTCTCGTCGAGCGTGCCCGCGTCGACCGGGTCGAAGCCCAGCTCCGCCACGATCCCCATGACGACCCGCTTGGCGTCCTCGTCGTCGCCGGCGACCGGCAGGCCGATCCGGTCCGGCGTGCCCGCCGGCTTCCCCGCGTCCATCAGGTGCGCCGCCTGGATGTTGTTGAAGGCCTTGACCACCCGGGCGCCCTTGAGGTGGTCGGCGGTCCACCGGCTGGAGCTGAGACTACGGTCCAGCAGCTCGGCCACGTCGCCGTCGCGCTGGGGGTAGTAGTTGTTCGCGTCCACGACCAGCTTGCCGTCGAAGAGCGACGCCGGCAGTTGCGGCACCGCCTTCAGCGGGATCGCGACGACCACGAGTTCCGCGCCCTGGACCGCCTCCTCCAGGCTCACGGCCCGGGCGCCGGTCTCGGCGGCGAGGTCGGTCAGGCTCTGCGGGCCGCGGGAGTTGGTTACCGCGACGTCGTGGCCGAGTGAACTCAGACGACGGGTGAGGGTGCCCCCGATGTGCCCCGACCCGATGATTCCGATCTCCATGACCACTCCTGTACCCCGGTCGGCCCGTGCCGATCCCGAACACACCGTTCGTCACGTCACGTTTGACGAATCCGCCCGGTCGGCGGGGGACGCGCGGAGCGGTCCCGGGTCGACGGTACGAGACACGACGGGTGGGCCGTGGAGATTCCGCCGGTTCGGGCGGGAACGCAGTTCAGGGCCACCCCGAAGGGTGGCCCTGAACTGGAAGATTGTCCGGCGGTGTCCTACTCTCCCACACCCTCCCGAGTGCAGTACCATCGGCGCTGGAGGGCTTAGCTTCCGGGTTCGGAATGTA